>NZ_BAAANY010000014.1:0-221267 GCF_039530045.1 Fodinicola feengrottensis
TGGGACGGGGTTGGGTTTCGTTGAAGTTGATCAACTTGGTGGGAATGGTGGCGGTTCCGCGCGGGGTGGGGACGTGGGGTTGGGTTTCGTTGAAGTTGACCAACTTGGTGGGAATGGTGGCGGTTCCGTACGGGGTGGGGACGTGGGGTTGGGTTTCGTTGAAGTTGACCAACCTGATGGAAATGGTGACGGTTCCGCGCGGGGGTGAGGAGTGCTGAGTCGGGTTCCGTACGAAGTTGGCCGACTATGGTCTAAAGAACGGGCGGGGCGGGGTTAGTGGGATCGTAAGGGGCGGAAGAAGGACTGGAGGTCGGCGGCTAGTAGTTGGGGTTCGTCGCGGGCGTAGAAGTGGGCGCCGCTGGGCATGGTGGTGTAGCGCTGGAGGTGGAAACTTCGCCGCACGTATTCCGGTGGTGGCACCGGAAGCATGATCTCTGGGTAGCCGCCGGGCCAGACCGCGACCGCGGTGGGGACCTTGACTCCGGGAAATGGTTTCGACACCGAATCGTGGCGTAGTTCGTAATAGAACATAAAAGAAGAGCCGATCGTACCGGTGGTCCAATAAAGCGTGAGGTTGGTCAGCAATTCGTCCAGGTCGTACCGATGGCCGCCGCTCCAGCTGTGGAATTTTTCCAGTACGTAGCCGGCCAAACCGGCTGGGGAGTCGAGCAGTCCGAGCGCCAGGGTGGCCGGTTTGGTGGCCTGGAACTGGATGTAGCCAGTCTCCTCGCCCGTCCACTGTGGATTGCCTTTCAGGAAACGCTGCTCGTCGGGGCTGAGATCCGTCGGATTTTGTGGTCGATAATGAGAAACACTGACGGGGTCAACGTGAATGCCAACGACTTGGTCAGGATGCTCGGCGCCCAGCCGGGCGGTGATCAGGCTGCCGATGTCGCCGCCGACCGCTCCAAAACGCCGGTAGCCGAGCTCGTCGGTCATCAGTCTCGCGAACCGGTTGGCGATGCTGGCGGCGGTCATCTCACCAGCCGCCGCTGGCGGGTCGGACAGCCCGTGGCCGGGCACCGAAGGCACCACTACGTCGAAGGCGTCGCGCGGATCCGCCGGGTGGGTGAGCAGCGGAATGAGCTTCTCGAACTCGGTGAAGGAGCTGGGCCAGCCGTGCGTCAGGACCAGCGGAAACGGGTCCGGCCCAGCACCACGCTGGTGGACGAAGTGAATGCCGTCGATTTTGTGGTGCGCCAGCTGGTTGAGTCGGGTTTCCTGAGCGCGCCAGTCAAACTTGTCCCGCCAGTACGCCAAAACCTCGCGCAGGTAGTCGAAATCCATCCCATACCGCCAGCCCGGTTCCGGAAACGGACCTGGCCACCGAGTCCTGTCGAGCCTTGCTTGCAAGTCAGCGAGTACCTCGTCGGGCACTTGCAGGGTGAACGTCGCCACGATGACCTCCATGTCCATGCGTACGACAGGAGTAAACGGGATTACCCATGTTTCGTCAAGGCGTGCTTTACTGGAGCGAACATGAAACTGTACGAAGCGTGGACGCTCCAGGGCGGTGCTCCGCCGGAGCTCCGCACGCTCGGCGCGTTCCTCAACACGCTCGACCGGCGGACGTTCGGCACGTACCAGCCGTGCGACGACCTGACCAGTCCGGCTGCCCTCGATCAGTGGCTGAGCTCACTCGGACTGGTCGCTGACGGCACGAAATCGACCCCGGCCGAATGCGCGCTCGCCCTCCGGCTGCGGACGGCGTTGCGAAATGCCGCACAGGCGCACCGCGACAGCGCTCAAGACGAGGCCCCGACAGCCGACCTCACCCGCAAACTTCCGCTGTACGCCGACATCCAACCGGACGGCTTGATCAACCTGGTCCCAGCGGCGATCGCCGGAACGGTCCGCCATGCGCTCGCCGCCCTGCTGGCCACCGCGACGATGGCTACCGTCGACGGCACCTGGCGGCGGGTGAAAATGTGCGCGGCGCCGGACTGCCACACCGTCTTCTATGACAACTCCAAACCGCACAATGGCCGTTGGTGCAGCCCAAAAGGCTGCGGCAACCGGCACAACACCCGCACGTACCGCAATCGCGCGAATCGCACGCCGTGAGGGCTGCCCCATCGGGCTCGGTGGTGGGCGGTCGTACGGGTGCGGGCTGACGAGGCGTGACACGATGGCGGCATGGTCGCGACCGCAGACGCCGCGGCGGCCGTGACCGCGGCGAACCCCGCACAGGCCTCGCCTGGGGTGGCCGAGGCGGACGTCAGAGGCGTGCCCAGCATCCCGATGCGACCGCTCGCGGTCGGTGAGGTCATTGACTACTCGTGGGACATGGTCCGGCGCTGGCCGCGGATCAGCCTGACGCTCGGCGCGCTCACCACCGTCGCCGTGCAGCTCGTCGCGTTGCCGATGGCGGCGCTGGTCGCCGTGGTGGCGGCCACCGTCGACACGAACGGAGTCGCCGGCACCCTCGCGTTGCTGCTGTCGATCGCCGGCGCCACGTTCGCGGTGACGGCACTGACATACACCGGCACCGCCGCGCTCTCCGGGATGCTGTCGATCGTCGCCGACGATGCGGTGACCGGCGTCGAGCCGTCGCTGCGCCGGGTCCGACGCAAGATGCGCGGGCGGTGGCCGGCCCTGATCGGCGTCAGCTTGGTGATCGGCGCGATCGAGAGCATCGCCTCGCTGATCTCCTCGTTCCTCCTGCTGTCCATCGGATGGATGGCGGTGCAGCCGCTGACGTCGATGGCGGCCCCGACGACGGTGTTGGAACGGCTCAACCCGTTCCGGGCGATCCGCCGGTCGGCGGCGCTGTCCGGCCGGGACAGCGGGCGGGTGATCCTCATCCGTTTCCTGGCCAGCGTGATCCAGAGCGTGTTGACCCTAGTGACCGGCGCCATCTACGGCGGTGGCGCGCTCCTGCTGCTGGGTTTCCTCGGGGAGACCACCCCGGTCCTGCTCGGGCTGCTCTTCGGCGCCGAGCTGGTCGCGCTCGTGACCGGCGCCCTGATCGCGCCGTTCGTGGCTTTCAACTCCGGCGTGCTCTACGCCGATCGCCGGATGCGGGGAGAGGGGCTGGACATCGAGGTCCTGCTGGCCAACCGGCGGCGCCGGCGCGGGGTGGCCCGGTGATCACCCTGCCCACGCTGCTCCTGCTGCCGTACAAACACACGCCCGTCGGCGGTGACGAAGCGCGCAAAGCCGCCGCGAAAGAGCTGTCCAAAGAGGCATATAAGCAGCATGAGCGGTCCCTGCTGGACCGCTGGCTGAACGACTTCATGGACTGGCTCAGCCGACACCTCAGCCCAGGTACGCAGGGCTCAGCAGCCAACAACTGGCTTCTCCTGATCGTGGTGGTCGCGGTGTTTTTGCTGGTCGCGGTGCTGATCTGGCGCTACGGGCTGCCCGCCAAGACGATCCGCGGCGGTGAGCCGGAACTCAAGCTCGGCACCGGTACGGCCGACAGCCACACCAACCTCGCCGACCGGTACGCGGCGGACGGCCGCTATGCGGAGGCGGTCCGGGAGCGGCTCCGCGCGATCGTACGGTCGTTGGAGCAACGTGACCTGCTCGATCCGCGGCCGGGCCGAACGGTGACCGAGATCGTCGCCGCGGTCCGCCGTTCGCTGCCGGACGCCACCGACCGACTGCGCGAGGGCGCACAGCTGTTCAGCGACATCTGGTACGGCAGTCGGACGGCTTCCGCCGCCGACGACGCGACCATGCGCGAGGTGTTCGCGACGGTGGCCGCCGCGAAGCCGTCCGTCAGCACCGATGAGCTCGTCGGCGCCGGTTGGGCACTGCCGGGCAGCGAAACCGACAACGGCGATGAGGCCCAGCCACGATGACCGTCGTCGCGCCGCCCACCCTCGCGCCTCCGCCGCCCCCAGGTGCGTACAAAGACCCCAAAGCGAGCGCGGTCGCCAGCCGCGCCTGGCGCTGGCTGTGGCTGCCGCTGCTCATCCTCGTGCTGGTCATCGCGGGTGCCAGCGTGGTGTTCATCGTCGACCTCGACAGCAGCGACACCGGCACCCTCAACCCGCACTCGTACCGGCCGGACGGCGGCAACGCGCTGCGGGTGCTGACCGAGCAGTACGGCACTCCGGTCGATACCCCGTCCACCAGCGCCGACGCGCTGAAGGCGGGGCTGGGCGGCGATGTCACGCTGCTGATCCCGGACACCGCGCCGCTGTCCGTACGAACGATCCAGTCGTTGAAAGCGCTGCCGCCGTCGACCCGCGTGGTCCTGCTGGCGCCTGATCGAGGAGCGCTGCACGTGCTCTTCCCCGACCTGGACTTCGGCGACTTCCCGGCGACCTCGCCGGTTGCTCCCAACTGCGACGCGCCGGAAGCGAAAGCGGCCGGCAGCATCGACTTCGACGGCGCCGGCTATCTCCCGAAGACGATCCACGCCGCCCACGTGACCAGCTGCTATCAGGGCGGGCTGCTGCTGGTCAGCGACTCCACCGGTCCCGAGTTCGCGCTGCTCGGCGACGCCAACCTGCTGACCAACGAGCACCTGACCGGGTACGGGCACGCCGCGCTGGGCATCAACCTGCTGTCTACCCACAGCCGGGTCGAGTGGCTCTACCTGGACCAGCCGGAGTCCGCCAGCAGCGAGGGCGGCGACGGTTCCCAAGCGCTGTTCCCGCCCTGGGTGGATGCCGCTTCCCTTTACCTGATCCTCGCCGGAGTGCTGGTCGCGCTGTGGCAGGCCCGCCGGCTGGGCGTCCCGGTCCCGGAGCCGCTGCCGGTGGTCGTACGGTCCGCCGAGACCGTTGAGGGACGCGCGCGGCTCTATCGCCGGGCAGGCGCTCGCAAGCTCGCCGCTGAGTCGTTGCGGGGTGGGGCGCTGGCCCGGATCACGCCGGCGCTCGGGCTCGGCGCGGACCCCGATCCGCGCGCGCTCATCATCGCGTTGGCGCAGCGCAGCGGGCGTACGACCCAAGAGATCCATCGACTGCTTTACAGCCCGCCGCCGACCGACGACCAGGGCCTGCTGGCGCTGGCCACCGAGCTGGACCGGCTGGTGGACGACTACCTGACCCAACTCACGATCGGCCGAGCCGGCGCCGATCAGGGCAATAACCCGGAGGGACCGCAGCAGTGACGCAGAGCTTTGAGTATTTCCCACCTCGCCCTCCGGCGCAGCCGCCCTACCCGCCACCGCCCAACCCGCAGTCGACGTGGCAGCAGCCGCCGGCCGAGCCACCCACGTCGGGGTCCGAGTGGCAGCAGCCGCCGACGGACCAGCCGGAGCCCGTGGTCGGATCTGACTCCGGGCAGGAGCCGATGCCAGCGGACCCGCCGGCCGCCGAACCCACGCTTGAAGAGCCGCTGGTGGCGGCGCACGACGAGACTCCGCCGCCGGCGTATCAGCAGTCCTCCGACCGGCCGGCCGAGATCGCACCGGACCCGCGCGGCGATGACGCGCGGGACGCGCTGACCCGGCTGCGCAGCGAGGTCGCCAAGGTGGTGATCGGCCAGGATGCCACCGTCACCGGCCTGGTGATCGCGTTGCTGTGCCGTGGCCACGTGCTCCTTGAGGGCGTGCCCGGCGTGGCGAAGACGCTGCTCGTACGCACGCTGTCCCACACGTTGCGGTTGGACCACAAGCGGGTCCAGTTCACCCCTGACCTGATGCCCGGCGATGTCACCGGCTCGCTGATTTACGACGCTCGTACGGCCGAGTTCTCGTTCCGGGCCGGGCCGGTGTTCACCAACCTGCTGCTCGCCGACGAGATCAACCGGACGCCTCCCAAGACCCAGGCCTCGCTGCTGGAGGCCATGGAGGAGCGGACCGTGTCCGTCGACGGCGAGTCCCGCCAGCTGCCGGACCCGTTTGTGGTGTGCGCGACCCAGAACCCGATCGAATACGAGGGCACCTACCCGCTGCCCGAGGCGCAGCTGGACCGTTTCCTGCTCAAGCTGACCGTGCCGCTGCCCAGCCGGGACGACGAAATCCGGGTCGTGCAGGCGCACAACGCCGGCTTCGACCCGCGGGACCTGCCGGCCGCCGGCGTACAACAGGTGGCTGGCGCCGACGACTTGGCCGCTGCCCGGGAGGCCGTCCGCAAGGTGCAGATCGCCGACCCGGTGCTCGGATATGTGGTGGACATCTGCCGGCAGACCCGGTCGTCGCCGTCGCTCTCGCTAGGTGCCTCGCCGCGTGGCGCGACCGCGCTGCTGGGGACCGCGAAGGCGTGGGCGTGGCTGTCCGGCCGTGGGTACGTGACGCCCGACGACGTGAAGGCCCTGGCCCGGCCGACCCTGCGGCACCGGGTCGCGGTCCGGCCGGAGGCGGAGCTGGAGGGCGTCACCGCCGACGGGGTGCTGGACACCGTGCTGGCGAGCGTCCCCGCTCCGCGTTGACCTCGCCATGCTGACCGGAAGAGCGGTCGTCCTTTTCGCCGCCGGTGTGGTGCTGATGCCGTTGTGGGGCGTTTTTGGCCTGTCTCCGTGGATCGGCTTGCTGATCTGTGTCGCCGTGCTGTTCCTGCTGCTGGTGGTGGACTGGAGTTTGGCCGCAGCGCCACGAAAAGTACGTATGCACCGAGATGGCGCGCTGCAGAGTCGGCTGGGCGAAACAGTCACTGTCGACCTGCACCTCACCCATGCCGGTAAACGGCCGTTGCGAGCGCTGGTACGGGACGCGTGGTTACCGTCGGCTGGTGCGACGCCGTACGCGCATCGCATTTCCCTGCGCCCAGGCCAAAGTGGCACCGTCACGACGACATTGACGCCGACCCGGCGAGGCGATCGGCGGACCGATCGGGTCACCGTCCGGGCGTACGGGCCGATGCGGCTCGCCTTCCGGCAGACCCGGCGCAAGACCGCGCGGCGGATCACTCCACAGTGGACACTGCTGGTGCTGCCGCCCTTTACCTCACGCAAGTTCCTGCCGGAGAAGCTGTCCAAACTTCGCCAGCTGGAAGGAAAACTCGCCGTTCGCGGGCGCGGTCAGGGAACCGAATTCGATTCGCTGCGGGAATATGTCGACGGCGACGACGTGAGGTCAATTGACTGGCGAGCCACCGCCCGGCGGGACACTGTCGTGGTACGGACCTGGCGTCCGGAACGCGATCGCAAGGTCGTCTGTGTCGTCGACACCGGCCGTACGTCCGCCGTCCGGGTCGCCGACATCCCGCGGCTCGACGCCGCCCTGGACGCCTGCCTGCTGCTCGGCGCCGTGGCCGCACGGGCCGACGACCGGGTGGACATGTTCGCCGTCGACACCGATGTGCAATCCCGGGTGACCGGTGCGCACCGCGCCAACATCCTGCCCAGCCTGGTCCAGGCGATGGCTCGACTTTTCCCGCGGCTGGTCGAAACCGACTTCTCGCTGATGGTCAGCGAGGTGCTCCGGGCCGAGCGCAAGCGATCGCTGGTGGTGCTTTTCACCGCGCTGGAACCGGCTGCCCTGGAACACGGCCTGCTGCCCGTACTGGGCGCCCTGACCGCCCGGCACACCGTCGTACTGGCCACCCCCAGCGACCCGACAGTGGCCGCGATGGCCGCCCCGATCACCCCCGGCGACCAGCGCAAACGCGGCTCCGAGGCGGTCTACGCCCGGGCCGCCGCCGAACGCGCGCTCGGCGACCGCCGCCGGATCATCGCCACTATGCGCCGTGCCGGCGTCGAAGTGGTCGACGCACCCGCCGACATCTTCGCCTCCAAGGTCGCCGACGCTTATCTCGAACTCAAAGCCGCCGGCCTGCTCTGACCTCCCGCCGGAGTCGCCCTCAGGCCACCCGTGAAGGTTTTGCCCGTTTTGTGACCCGTTTCGTGGCATTCGCCGAGGTTGGCTGGCCGCCCTCGGCGTCGACGGAGCGCACTTTCGCCGCGATCACAGGTTTGCGTGAAAGCGCTTGGAGGCCCTTGCCAGTGCGCAACTTCGGCCATATTATCTGGATCCACGGAAACATTTTCGATATATCGAAGATGGACGGGAGCTGGAAGTGACCATCTCGCGCAGGCGTTTTCTGTCCCTGACCGGCGGCACGATCGTGGGCGGTGCCGTGCTCGGTGTCGGAGGTGCGCCGGCGTACGCGGCCGGTGGACCGCCGCCCACCATCCCGGCACTGCAGTCGTGGGCGGCGGGTGCGGGGCAGTTCACCCTCGGCGACGCCAGCCGGATCGTGCTGAACAGTGCCGACAACGGGCAACTGCAGACCGCCGCCGAGGTGCTGGCCACTGACCTGGGCCGGCTGCTTGGCAGGACCGTCGAGATCGTCACCGGAACGCCGGCGGCCGGTGACCTGCAACTGACCTTCACCGGCAGTGCGACCGGCTTGGACGCCGAGGCGTACGAGCTGCGCGTCGGCTCGACCATCGAGGTGCGCGGCCCGAAATCCGGTGCATTCTGGGGCACTCGTACGCTCGTGCAGTGGTTTCGACAGAGCCGCACGATCCCCGGCGGGATTGCCCAGGACAGGCCAAAATACGCCGATCGCGGGTTGTTGGTGGCCAACGTCGCGAAATACTTCACGATGACCTGGTGGCAGGGCCAGATCGAAGAACTGTCATATCTGAAGATGAATCTGCTGTGGCTGTCGGTCGGCTACGACAGCACGCCGTTGGCGGATATGCAGGCGATCGCGCAGTATGCGGCCCGACACAACGTCACGATGGTGCCGCTTTTCAACATGCCCGGCCATATGGACAAACCGCTGACCGGACATCCAGATATGCAGCTGCCCGGCGTGCCCGCCAACCTCGACCTGAGCAAGGACGCCGCTTATCCGTTCGCCGCTGGCCTGCTCAACCCGCTGCTTAGCGCTTTCGACACGCCGTACTGGCACACCGGCGCGGACGAATACCTGGGCGACTACACCCCGTTTCCGCAGCTTGGTGCGTACGCGCGGGCACATTACGGACCAACCGCGGTGCCGGCGGACTGCCAGTACGGTTTTCTCAACTACCTCAACCCGATTGTCCGCGCCGCCGGCAAGACCATGCGCGTCTGGAACGACGGCATTCTCACCAGCGGAACCGTCCCCATCGACCAGAATGTCATCGTCGAGCACTGGGTTTCCTATCCCGCCGACAAAACACCGCAGCAACTGGTCGACCAGGGCTACGACGTATCGAACTCGAATCAGGATTTCCTTTACTATGACCCGGGAAACCGGCACCCGGATCCGCAGCGAATCTACGACAACTTCCACGTCGGCCTGTTCCACAACGGCTTGACGGTCTCCGACGACAGCCCGAAACTGCGCGGCGCGAAACTGAGCCTGTGGACCTTGCCGGACAGTGAGGGCGAGGAACTGGAGTCGGACACCCTGGCCAATCCGATGCGCTCGCTGGCCCAGCTGACCTGGGGATCACCGAAACCGTCGGCCACCTACTGGGGCGGTTTCGGTGCCATCATTGACAGTACCCGCCGGGCGCCGGGTTTCCCGAACCCGCGCTTTCGCTCGACACCTGTCAGCGGTGCCACCAGTTTCCCGCCGAGCAAAGGCATTTCCGTCCAATTCTATGACGCTGTCCAGGCCGGCTCGATCCAGCTATCCGTCAAGACCGCCAGCGGCGCGACCGTGGCCGGCAGCATGTCGTACGACGCTGGCAACAAGATCGCCACTTTCACCCCGTCCGGGCCGCTCGCGTCCCATGCCTCGCACACCGCGACGCTGATCGTGACGCCGGACCGCAATGACAACATTCCGGCCGTGCCCTTGCAAACTTCGTGGCAGTTTCAGACGGCACTGCCGACGCGGGCCGGGGACGTACGCACGATCTGGGAGGACGCCGATGAGCCGGGTCTGATCGCCGCGGACGGCGACGAGGTCGAGCTCGGACTGAAGTTCCGGTCCGACAGCGACGGTTCGGTGCTCGGCGTCCGGTTTTACAAGGCGCAGGGCAACGTTGGCGCACACACCGGCACGCTCTGGTCCGCCGACGGCAGCAGCCTCGCCACCGCCGCTTTCACCGCGGAGTCGGCCGCTGGCTGGCAGGAGGTCCGGTTCGGCACGGCTGTCCCGATTCAGTGGAAGAAGACCTACGCCGTCTCCTACCACGCGCCAAACGGCCGTTATGGCGCCACCAATAGCGCTTTTACCAACGCCGGCAAGGATAGCGGCCTGCTGCACGCACTGAAGTCTGGTGTCAGCGGCCCGAACGGGGTGTTCCACTACGGACCGCACGGCTTCCCGGCCGACTCGTACGAGGACACGAACTACTGGGTCGAGCCACTCGTCCAACTGGGCGCGCAGCCACGGGCGATCTGGGCCGACACCGACGCTCCCACCCTTTTCAGTGCCGACCCGGCCTCGGTCGAGCTGGGACTGAAGTTCCGGTCCGATGTGGACGGTGTGGTGGCCGGAGTACGGTTCTACAAGGGAACCAACAACACCGGTGTGCACATCGGGACACTGTGGAACGCAGCCGGCGGCAATCTCGGCTCGGCGACCTTCGCCGATGAGTCGGCCAGTGGGTGGCAGGAGGTCCGGTTCGCCGCCCCGGTCGCGGTCAAGGCGAACACCACCTACGTCGTGTCGTATTACGCCCCCAACGGCTGTTTTGCCGCCACCAACAACGCTTTTACCAGCGTTGGCAAGGACAACGCACCTCTGCACGCACTGCGGTCCGGGGTCGACGCAGGCAACGGTGTCTTCGTCTACGGCGCCAGCGGCTTCCCGACTCAGTCATTCGCTGACACCAACTATTGGGTCGACGTCGTTTTCACGACAGGATAGCCGGATGGGAGACGAACGTACGGCCGTGGTGGTGGGCGCCGGCGGTGACATCGGCGGCGCCTGTGCCCGGGAATTGGCGCTGTCGCATGACATCGTCGTCTGCGTGGACCGGAACCAGGAACGCGCGAAGGCCATCGCCCGGGCGATTCCCGGGCGTGCGAAGGTGGTGGTCGCGGACGCCACCGATATCGGGTTCGCCGGTTCGGTGACCGCCGCGGTCGAGAACGTACGGTCCGTGGTGCACGCCATCGCGTACGAGGAACAGAGCCCGGCCGAGACGATCACCCGAGACAGCATCGAGCGCAGCCTCGCCGTCGGACCGGTGGCGGCCCTGCTGACTTTTCGAGAGTTGCTGGTGAAAGAGCGGCTGACAGCTGGCGCCAGCCTGGTCGCGATCGGCTCGCTGCACGCGAGCATGCCGTTCGCCGGCTGCGTCGGATACAACGCGGCGCATGGCGCGCTGGCCCAGGTCGTGAGATCACTCGCGCACGAATGGGCGGACCGCCGCATTCGCGTCAACGCGGTGGTTCCCGGCTGGATCCGCACGCAGGGCGAGACGGATCTGTACGGAGACGAGTTTCTCGACTCAGTCGCCAGCGCACTCCCGTTCGGTCGGTTCGGCACTCCAGCCGATGTCGCCTCGACAGTCGGTTTTCTCTGCTCTGACAAGGCAGCTTACGTCTCTGGCTCATTCTTCACCGTCGACGGCGGTTTGGGCGCCTCGCTGGCCCGTCTCCCGCAAGGTCCGCCGACATGACCGTGGTCTGTGTTTTCGCCCATCAGGACGACGAAATGCGCTGCCTCGGCACGCTCGTACGGCTGCACGAGCAGGGCCAGCGGATCGGTTTCGTCTGCGTCACGAACGGCGACAAGGGGCTGTCTTTCGATGGCCCTGGTGGGCAACGCGAGGCCGCGGCCGTACGACAGCGGGAAATGCTGGCGGTGGCGAGCCATTTCGACGCCGAATATCTGTGCCTGGAACGGGAAGACGGATTCGCTGTCGGCGACCACGAATTGCGCACCGACCTCATCGAAGCGTTGCGCCGGCTGGCTGCGGAAGTGGTTTTCACGCACTGGACCAGCGACTACAACGACGATCACGTGGTGACCGCGAAAGCCGTCACGGATGCCGCACTTTTCACCGGCATCTCCTCTTTCGGCGCTGGTTCGCGGGCCCTGCCACGCACGCCGAGAATCTTCCACACCCATCCCGGTGAGGGATTCGGCTTCGAAGCGACCCATTTCGTCCCGCTCAGTTCCGCTCACGTACGACAAAAGGCCACGCTGATCCGGCGGCACGAGAGTCAGATGGACGTACGCCGGCGAATGCTCGGCTATGACTACGCGGACGAGATGGCCGACCACGATCGCGGTCAGGGCGCTCGACTGTCGGTCGCGGCGGCCGAGGCCTTCCGGCCCTGCCTCGCCGAGCGTCGGGTGCCGTGGCCATCGGATCTCCCCGGGCCGCTGGCGTGAAAATCACCGGAGTCACGCCTTTTCTGTTGCGTGGCGATGAAAAATACGGAACCGAAGGTGCGGAGGCGACGGACCAGGGAGATCACCTGCTGCTCGTACGCGTCGACACCGACGAGGGCATCAGCGGCTGGTCCGATGTAGAGACGCTCGGGCCGGTGGCTGTCCGGGTGCTCAGCGGCCGTGGCATGGGCGCGCTGGGTTTCCGTACGATCGCGGAAGAACTGGTCGGCAAGGACCCACTGCGACCCGACCTGGTGTGGGACGAGCTCTATGTGGCGACTGCCTATTACGGTCGGCGCGGTGTCGCCATGCACTGCATGTCAGCGGTCGACAACTGCCTCTGGTCGATCCGGGCGCAGGCCGAGGGCGTTGACCTCGCCGCCGCGCTCGGCGGCCGGCGGCGCGACCGATTGCCGGCTTACGCTTCGACACTTTTCCGGCCCCATCCGGAAAGAAACGCCGAGGCCGTCCGTCGATATGTCGAGCTCGGTTTCCGGGCGGTGAAATTCGGCTGGGGCGGCTTCGGGATGGATCCAGGACTGGACCGGGAAAACCTGGCGGCCATCCGGGACGCCCTACCGGCGGGCCACCAGCTGATGGTCGATCCAGGCTGGTATGTCGACGACGGCGGCCGCCCACGTACCCGTACGGCCGACCAGATCCGCACGATGCTGTCGATCCTGAGCGACTTCCAGCCGTACTGGGTGGAGGATTTCGTGCATCCGGAGGACTTCGGTCAATACCGGAGTTTCAAGGCGGAATTCCCGGGGCTGCGGTTCGCGGCCGGCGAGCAGCAGGCCACGATCTGGGACTTTCGCCGGCTGCTGACCGAATCCGACATCGACGTGCTGCAGCCCGACCTGTCCCGCTGCGGTGGCCTGACCGTCGCACTCGCGCTGCGCGCCGAGACGGATCGGGAAATCGTCACGCACTCCTGGCTTACCGATCTCCTGCACGCGTACAGCCTGCATTTCCTCGCCACCCTGCCAAGCGTCACCTGGGTCGAGTTCAACGTGGCGCAGAGCGAGCTGAGCCGTGGCGCCTGTTCCTCGCGACTGGCGTTGGAGCCGGACGGGACGGTCGCGGTGCCGACCGGAATCGGGCTCGGCGTCGAGGTCGACGAGGATTTCGTACGATCAAAGCTGAATAGCTAAGCCATCGGGACGTAGTCTTCGCGTTCGCCCACTCGAAGGTCGCCGGTTTCGCCCGTACCAGCCGCCCGGCGGCCGAAAAAGATGACATAGAAAAGGAAACTGCCGAAAGCGAGCACACCGATGGCGATCCGGGCGAAGGTGGGTAGCGGGGATGGGGTGACGAAACCTTCGATGGCGCCGCTGACGGCCAGTACGCCGGCGAGTCCGATCGCCGCGGTGACGCCGGCTCTGGCTTCGGTGGCGACCGCCTGCGCACGCGTACGCAGTCGGCCCGGCGCGACCCACGCCCAGCCGATCCGCATGCCCACTCCGGCGGCCACGAAAACCGCGGTCAGCTCCAGCAGCCCGTGCGGCAGAATAAGGCCGAAGAAAATGTCCGCTCGATGGTTGGCGATCATGATGCCGCCGATCACGCCAACGTTGAGAATGTTCTGGTAGAGCACGTAAATCACCGGCAGGATCAGCACTCCGGCGACCAACGCCATGGCTGTCAGCAAGGCATTGTTCAGCCAGACCTGGGCGGCGAAGGCCTGCGCCGGGTGATCGCTGTAATAACTGGCGAAATCCTTGTCCACCAAGTGCTTGATGTCATCCGGCGTACCGATTCGGGACTGCACGTTCGGGTTCAGTGCGATATAGGCCATGATCGAGAACGCCACCAGCGAGCAGATCGTGGCGACCGCGCACCACCAGCGCCAAGCCCGATAGACGGTGACCGGGAAGGTGACGATGAAGAACCGGGCCACGTCCGACCACGCTGGTGCCACGGTGCCGGTGACCGCCGCTCGGCCGGCCGCCACCAGCCGGGACAGCCGGCCAATCAGCGCCGCGTCCGGCGATCGGCTCTGCACCACCGACAAATGCGTCGCGACCCGTTGGTAGAGCCCGATCAGCTCGTCGGTCTCCTCGCCAGAAAGCCGCCGCTTCCGGGACAGCTCGGCCAGCCGGTCCCACTCGGTCGAGTGCTCCATGACAAAGGCGTCGATGTCCACGCCCGCCAGCGTAACCGCCGTTGTCCTGTCATCGGTTCCAGTGGTGACGCGGCCTGGCAGACTGGGCGCCATGGCGTACGACGGGCAGGAAACGGCACCGGGCGGTGGCCTGCTCACCGGCGAGGCGGTGGCGGTCGAGCTGCCGGTGGCCCGGCTCGGCACCCGTACGCTCGCGATCACCATCGACGCGGCCTGCGAATACCTGCTGTTCTACCTGTTCCAGTTGGGCCTGAGCAGCCTGCTGCTGAGCGGCGACACCGCTGCGTACACCATCGGTCTGCTGCTCTCGATCATCCTGACTTTCCTGGTCTGGCCGATCGCCTTCGAGACGGTCAGCCGCGGCCGCAGCCCCGGCAAGATGGCGCTCGGGCTGCGGGTGGTGCGGGACGATGGCGGCCCGATCCGGTTCCGGCAGGCGCTGGTGCGCGGCCTGGTCGGGTTCGCGCTGGAGTGGCCGGGCCTGCTGCTCGGGCCGATCGCTTGGCTGATCGGGTTGATCACGCTGCTCTTCAATGGCCGCGCCAAACGGCTGGGGGACATCGCGGCCGGCACCATCGTGCTGCAGCAGCGGCTGCCCGATCGTGGCGTCCAGATCCCGGACGTGCCGCCGCAGCTGCGTCCCTGGGCGCAGACGCTGGACCTCACCCGGCTCGATGACGAGCTGGCGCTGGCCGTACGAAAGCTCATCACCCGGGCCCGTGACCTGCGCGTGCCGGCCCTGCGTCAGCTCGAGGCCGAGCTGGTCGCCGAGGTCGCTGCGGTCACCGCACCACCGCCACCGGTCGGCACCCCGCCGGCGATCTTCCTGGTCTGCGTGCTGGCCGAGCGGCGCCGTCGCACGCTCCAGCGCAGCGCCGAACGCAAGGCCGCGGCCGCTCAGCTCGCCGTCATAGCGCCAGCAGCTCCCGTCCAGCCCGCCACGGTCGCCGTGCCGTCCGGCGACCTCGCTGACTGGACTCGGCCGGCCAGCGAGGTCGCCGCGGCTCCCGCCACCGGGTTCGCGCCGCCCGCGTAGAGGGCCTAAGCCTCAGCTGGATGCGCGTCGGCGGTGGTTGGCCACGCGTACGCGAGTGGCGCATTTCGATGAGCAGAACCTGCGCGGTCCACCGTTGCCGGCGTTGACGTACGGGCGTTCGCAATCCGGTGCCGCACACTGTCCGCCGGGCGGAGTTTGGTGCTGAGCAAGCAAAGTAGCCAACGCCCAGGCCGATGACGTGAGCAGCCACCGCCCCCACGGCCCGTCGTCCTCGGCGTCGATGTGGAGATGCCAGCCGGTGTTGTCATGGGCGGTCAAGCGCGGCGGACCGGCGTACGCGTGGAACAGCTCGTTGAGTCGCTCGGCGGCTGCGGCGGTGGAATCAGCGCGAAAAACGGTCGCGAGCGCTTGTGCAGCTAACCGCAGTTGCGCCAGATCGGCGTTGGTCAGCTCGATGGGCCCGGGTTCGCCGTGCGCGGTCAACACCGCGACCACTTCGGTGGGAGTCGGTGTGCCGCGGAACAGGTCCACGCGACGCTTGCACGCGCAGGTCTTCACTACGGCGGCGAGCCTCAAGACCGGCGCGTTCGCCTTGGGGGCGGTGCTGGGCGGCTGGCTGGCCGGCGCTGGACTCGGCGCGGCCCTCGGGTTGGCAGCAGGCTGCCAGCTACTCGCGGTGATCGTGGCGTCCGTCCTAACGTGGAGTGGTCCGTCAGGCGAAACGCCAGGCCGGCCTCTGACAATAAGTAGCGGTGCGTCCACAATCGGCCACAGTTGAACGCTCTTCTCCGCGTTGCCGTGTCTGCCGTATGACGCCGAATATGGGCAACGTACGAGCACATGGGAGTAAAGATGACAAGTATTACCAAAGATAATCAATTGGTCACCGATCGGCCGACCGCGCAGGAGGCCAGCACCGCACGGTCGGTCGGCCTGCTGGTCCTGCGGCTGATGGTCGGGGTGGTGCTGGTCGTTCACGGCATTCCCAAGCTCGCCAACCCGGCCGCCTTCATTCATGAGGTCGCCGGCCTCGGCGTGCCGATCCCGGTGGTCTGCGGCAGCCTGCAGATTGCGGGTGAGGTCGGGCTCGGCCTCGCGTTGCTGATCGGGCTGATGAGTCGTACGGCCGGCGTACTCGTCGCGGTCATGATGGGCCTGACCTGGGTGATCGTGCACGTGCCGCAGGGGCTGCTCGGCAAGACCGGCATTTCCGGCGAGAGCGCCGTGCTGCTGGGCCTTGCCGGTGTCGCGATCGCGCTGCTCGGCGGCGGTGCGTACGGCGCGGACACCCTGCTGGCGAAGCTGCGCAAAGCGCGCTGACGGCCTGCCGGTAGCGTTTCCTGTGTGCTAGTCGCTACCGCGAACGTGAACGGCATTCGGGCCGCGTGCCGCAAGGGATTTGACCAGTGGCTGGTCGACCGCAAGCTCGACGTGGTCTGCCTGCAGGAAGTGCGGGCGCAGGACGCCGAGATCCCGACCGAGATTCGGGGCGGTTGGCATATCGCGCACGCCGAGGCGGCGGCGAAGGGCCGCAACGGCGTGGCGGTGTTCAGCCGAGTGGAGCCCACCGACGTACGCTCCGGCATCGGCTCCAAGGAGTTCGACCCGCAGGGGCGGTATATCGAAGTCGACCTGCCCGGGCTGATCGTCGCCAGCCTCTATATGCCCAAAGGTGAGGCGGAAACCGACAAACAGGTGGCCAAGGCGCGGTTCATGAAACCGTTCCTGCCCTACTTGCGGGCGCTGGCCCGGCGGGCCGCTGAGCAGGACCGGGACGTGATCGTGGCCGGCGACTGGAACATCGCGCACCGCGAGGCCGACCTGAAGAACTGGCGCGCCAACCGAGTCAACTCCGGTTTCCTGCCGGAGGAGCGGGCCTGGCTGGACAAGTTGTACGGGCCGCGCTCGGCCTATGTCGATGTCGTACGAGCCGTCCATCCCGACACCGAAGGCCCGTACAGCTGGTGGTCATATCGCGGTCGGGCGTACGACAACAACGTCGGCTGGCGGATCGACCACCTCGCGGTCACCCGCCGACTCGCCGCGAAGGCCCGGACGGCGCAGGTCGACCGGGCGGCGACCTGGGACACCCGGTTCAGCGACCATTCGCCGGTCCTGGTCGACTTCGACGTATGACCGGCTATTCCGGTACGCCGTTGGCCAGGAAACTCGGCGTGAAACCGGGCCATGTGCTCGCTCTCATCGACGCGCCCGCCGGATGGGCGGTGCCCGACCTGCCGGGCGGCGTCGACGTACGAACCGGCGGTGATGGCCCGGCGGACGTCCTCATTCTGTTCGTGGACCGCCTCGCCGACCTCGATCTCACCGCGCCCGGCCGGCGGATCTTCCCGGCCGGCATGGTGTGGGTGGCCTGGCCGCGCCGGGCCGGCGGCCACACCAGCGACATCACCGACAACGACGTACGCGGCCACGCCCTTTCGCTCGGCCTGGTCGACGTGAAGGTGGCCGCGCTGGACACCGACTGGTCCGGCCTGAAGGTGGTCTGGCGCAAGGAAAACCGTGGCGAAAAGCCGCCGGCCTGAGGGAGTAGATTGGCCGGGAACAGGGGAGGGTCGATGACTCCGGCAGTGACGACGGTGGTTGTCGCGGTGGCGTTCGCGATGGCCGCGTGGAGCCTGGTGCTGGCCGCCCGCAACAAGTTGCCCGGCCGGCTGACCCTCGGTGGCCTCGCGGTCGTCGAATTGGCACTGCTCGTCCAACTCGCGGTCGCGATCGTGCTGTTGGCCCAGGGACATCAGGTCCCGCAGTTCTGGACTTTCCTCGGCTATCTGGTGGCCTCGCTGATCGTGGTCCCGGTCGGTGCGGTCTGGGCGCTGTCCGAACGTACCCGTTGGAGCAGTGTCGTGCTCGCCGTCGCCTGCGTGGTCGTACCGATCCTGGTATTGCGGCTCAACCAAATCTGGGGTGGCAGTGCCTGAAACCCGCGAGCGCCGCGCCACTCGATCCGGATTCGGCCGCGTACTGGTCGCTGTCTACGGCATTTTCGCGCTG
The DNA here is from genome assembly GCF_039530045.1 of Fodinicola feengrottensis. Classification (NCBI taxonomy): domain Bacteria; kingdom Bacillati; phylum Actinomycetota; class Actinomycetes; order Mycobacteriales; genus Fodinicola; species Fodinicola feengrottensis. The sequence continues at coordinate 18,266 of NZ_BAAANY010000014.1, forward strand.
TCCGCCAGCGCTCGCGCCGGAGTCCAGATCGCCACCAAGTTTTCCGAGGCACCACTGGCTTTTTCGCTTTCCGCCCTGGCCGCCGTTATCTATATCGTCGCCACCGTTTCGCTTGCGTTGGACGGTGACGTCTGGCGGCGCCTCGCTTTCGCCGCCTGCGGTACGGAGTTTGTCGGCGTTCTCGTGATTGGGACGTACAGCCTGCTGGACCGGGTCGCCTTCCCGGAGGCCACGGTTTGGTCGGATTACGGTCAGGGGTACGGATACGTGCCCGCCGTACTGCCGCTGGTGGGGCTGTTTTGGCTCTATTACACGAGGATGCGCGTTCGTAACGTCAAAAGCTAGTGGCGGCAGTTGGGGGCTGGATTTTCGTCGAGTGCGGGACTTTGTCCCACTCTCGACGTCGAGTGTGGGGTTTTGTCCCGCAGTCGACGTCCGGCCTTCAGGAAAGGCGCAACTGAGTGGCGCCGGCTGACGGAACGGCGGTAAACCAGTCAGGCGCCCGAAAACCGGCGGCGGCGAAAGCGGCCTCGACAGCCTCGGCCGTGCTGGCGGCCTGATCGACGTCCGTCAGCGCGATAATGCATCCGCCGAAACCTCCGCCGGTCATTCGCGACCCGTAGGCCCCAGCCGCGAGGGCCGCTTCGACGGCGGTATCGACTTGCGGAACGGTGATCTCGAAATCGTCACGCATCGAAGCGTGGGAAGCGGTGAGCAAGGGACCGGCTTCGCGGACCGAGCCGGCGCGCAGCAGGGCGACCGTCTCCTGCACCCGGGCGTTTTCGCTGACGACGTGGCGGACGCGGCGGCGGACCACGTCGTCGTCGATTTTGGCCAGGGCGTCGGGAAGATCGGTGACCGCGATGTCCCGCAGGGCTGGCACGCCGAGGATTTCGGCGCCGCGTTCGCAGGATTGGCGACGTTTGGCGTATTCGCCGTCGGCGTGGCTGTGTTTGGTGTTGGTGTTGAGGATGAGCAGGGCGAGGCCGGCGCCGGTCAGGTCGAGAGGGATCTGCTCGGTTTCCAGCGTACGGCAGTCCAGGAAAAGTGCGTGGCCAGCCGTGCACAGCAGCGAAGCGGCCTGGTCCATCAGGCCGGTGGCGGCGCCGACATAGAGGTTTTCCGTGCGCTGTACCAGTTTCGCCGCGTCCATGCCGGGAATGTCGAAGCCGCCGAGGCCGGCGAGTGCGGTCAGGGTGGCGCATTCCAGTGCATGAGATGACGAAAGACCGGAGCCCAGCGGGACGTTGGAGGAGACCATCAGATCGGCGGGCGGGACCTGGTGGCCGGCTTCCACCAGCGCCCAGACGACACCGGCCACGTACCCGGCCCAGCCCTTGATCTTGCCAGGGACCAAGTCGTCCCGTCCGAAGTGGACGGTCTCGGCAGTGAGGTCGGAGCGTACGGTCCACTGTGGACCTTCAGCGTGCGCGGCGGCTACCACCGTCCGCTCGGGGAGCGCGAATGGCAGCACGAAACCGTCGTTGTAGTCGGTGTGCTCGCCGATCAGATTGACCCGGCCGGGGGACGCCCAGAGACCTTCGGGCGCTCGGCCGTATGTGTCGAAGAAGAGTTCTTCAGCGGTTCCCTCGGGCAGCGTCACGACTGGCTCCCGGAGTTCAGGAAATCCCAGGCGTCGCTGACCATGTCCTGGAGCGAGGCTTTCGCGGGTGTCCAGCCAAGCTCGGCTTTGGCCGCATCGGAGGAGGCGACCAACTCGGCCGGATCGCCGGCTCGCCGGTCCTTTTCGATCACTGGCAGCGGCTTGCCGGTGACTTTTTCCACCACCGCAAGAACTTCCCTTATGCTGAAACCGGTGCCGTTGCCGAGGTTGAAGACCTTGTGTTCGCCTGGCGTCAGATTGTCCAGTGCCAGCAGGTGCGCCCGGGCCAGATCCTCGACGTGGATGTAGTCGCGAATGGTGGTGCCGTCCGGAGTGGGATAGTCGGTACCGAAAATCGCGAACTCGGGTCGCCGGCCGGCCGCGGCTTCCAGGGCGAGCGGGATCAAATGGGTTTCCGGGGTGTGCCGCTCGCCCATCACCGTGGTGCCGCGCCGGTATGCGCCAACGACGTTGAAATACCGCAGGCTGGTGGCCGCGATGCCGAGCGCGGCCACCTCGCCGGCCAGCATGAAGTCGACGGCCAGCTTGTTCTCACCGTACGGGCTGGTCGGCGCGACCGTCGCGGATTCCAGGATCGGCACCTGCGTCGGGTTGCCGTAAACCGCGGCGGAGGACGAGAAAACAATCTTCCGTACGCCCGCGGCGCGCATCGCGACCAGCAGCGACAGCGATCCGCCGGTGTTCACATGCCAATAGAGGCCAGGCTTTTGTACGCTCTCGCCGGCCGCGATCAGGCCAGCGAAATGCAGCACGGCGTCGAAACCGGAATCCGGTGTCAAAACCGTTGCGACCTGTGAGATGTCGCACCGGATGAATTCCACCCCGGCTGGCACGCCGGAGGCGTCCGAAGTCGACAGGTCGTCGATGGCGACCACGGAATGCCCCGCATCGACCAGCATCGCCGACACGATCGAGCCGATATAGCCGGCACCGCCGGTGACCAGGATCTTCACTGTGCTGTGGCCTCTCTGAGCAGCGCCGCGGACCGCTCCGGTGGAATGTCGTTGATGAAAACTCCCATGCCCGACTCGGATCCGGCCAGGTATTTCAGCTTTCCGGCTTCTCGCCGGATCGAGAAGAGCTGCAAATGCAGGTAGGCCAGGTCCCGGTCGACTCGGGCCGGAGCCTGGTGCCAGGCTGAGATATACGGCATGGGAGTGTCGAAAAGGGCGTCGAAGCGCCGCAACACATCCAGGTAGATCGGGCCGAAACTGTCCCGCTCGGCGTCCGAGAGTTCGGGAATGCCAGGCACCTGCCGATGCGGGTAGAGATGCACCTCAAACGGCCACCGCGCGAAAGCCGGTACGAAGGCTGTCCAGTGCTCGTTGCTGGCCACGATCCGCTCGCCGATCCGCTGTTCGTCCGCCAGCACCCGGGCGAAGAGGTTTTCGCCGGTACGGTCGCGATGCCGGTGCGCCGAGTCGAGCATTCGGCGGGTTCGTGGGGTGACGAACGGGTACGCGTAGATCTGACCGTGCGGGTGATCCAACGTGACGCCGATTTCCTCGCCACGGTTCTCGAAGCAGAAAACCTGCTCGACGAAAGGCAAAGCGTTCAGCGTCTCGGTCCGGTCGGCCCAGACATCCACCACCGTACGCACGCGTTCGGGCGTGAGTTGAGAAAAGGACGAGTCGTGGTCGGAGGTGAAGCAGACCACCTCGCAGCGGCCGGCGCCGGGCCGCCGGGTGACCACCGTGCCGTCGTCCGACGGCACCGGCTCGTCCGCCCCGCCGGTGGTGAAAGAGGGAAAACGGTTCTCGAAAACCACCACGTCGTACGCTGGCGACGGAATTTCGGTCAGCCTGTCCTTTGTGGACGGATCCAGCGGACATTCCGAGGTCGGCGGCAGGAAAGTACGACTCTGTCGGTGCGAGGCAATCGCCACCCATTCGGCCAGCAACGGGTCGTACCGTACTTGCGAAAGGGTGTGCGCTGGCGGCAGCTCGCGAGAGTCGTAAAGCTCTCGGACGGCGTCGTCGGTCTCGTCGAAATAGATGATTTCGCGACCGTCCGCCAACCGCGCGGGTGTTTTCTTCACTGCTGCAGGTCCTCCGCTGCGCCAGTTGCTGGCACGATAATGAGTTCTCCTACTTCACCGGACAGCGTTTCGGCCGCTTCCGGGGACAGTCCGTCGTCGGTGATGAGCACATCGGCGTGCGAAAGTGGCGCCATCGAGCTGATGCCGACCGTCTCCCATTTGCTGTGGTCGGCGAGGACGACCAGCCGCCGGCCGGCCGCGATCAGGGCGCGGTGGGTGTCCGCCTCGGTGATGTTCGGAGTGGTGAAACCGGCCTGGTTGTCCATGCCATGCACGCCCAGGAAAACCAGGTCCAGGTGGACTGACTGCAGGGCCGCGTTGGCGAACGGCCCGACCAAGGCGTCCGACGGCGTACGCATGCCACCGGTCAGCACCACGGTCTGGTCAGCCCGTCCCATGGTGTGTAGTGCGTCGGCGACCGGGATCGAGTTGGTCACGATGGTGAGCCCCGGGACACCGCACAGGTGCCGGGCGAGCGCCCACGTGGTCGTACCGGCGCTGATGCCGACAGCGCTGCCGGGCGTGACGAACCGGGCCGCGCGGGCCGCGATCGCCTCCTTCTCCAGCCGCTGCCGGGAGGACTTCACCGCGAAGCCAGGCTCGTCGGTGCTGCGTTCGGTGATCGCGGTCGCGCCGCCGTGCACCTTGTCCAGCAGCCCGCGGTCGGCCAGTACGGACAGGTCGCGGCGGACGGTCATGTCCGAGACATGGAGCATCTCGACCAGCGCGCTGACGGTCGCGCCGCCGTTGCGGCGGACTTCCTCGAGGATCAGCTGTTGACGCTGGCGGGCGAGCACCCGTCCAGGCTCGCACAGCCGCTCAACGCGAGTCAACATTAATCAACATGTTCTCACGTTGTAGAGAATCAAGGGCGAACCGATTCGTACCCTTTCAGAGGGGAAAGTAATGTTGACTCCGTCACTTTGCTGACTTGTTGTGGACGAATCGACAGCTTTTTCCCGTGTTTTGTCTGGAGTCTTGACACCGCCTAGTCTCCGGGGTGCAAGATTGGCGAATTCTGGTCGGCTTCGTGCGAACGTGTTGGAAGACAGCTGCTGGAGCTGATCGGTTGGATCAGCGTTCGGTCACAGGAGGAACCATGTCCCTGCAGGAACACCTCGGCGGCGCGCCGGTCAGCCGGCGGTCGCTGCTGGCTGGCGGTCTCGGTCTCGGCGGCGCGCTGGCGGTCGGCGGCCTCGCCGGCTGCGGCGGCGGCTCCGGATCGGCCAGCCAGACGATCACCGTCGGATCCAGCGCCTCGGACGCGGTGCCGAAAAAGGCCACCGCTGGGATCATGAAGGCCTTCAGTGACAAGAACGGCGCGACCGTCAAGATCAACACGGTCGACCACAACACGTTCCAGGAGCAGATCAACAATTACCTGCAGGGCCGCCCGGACGACGTGATCACCTGGTTCGCCGGCTACCGGATGCGGTTCTTCGCCAAGAAGGGCCTGCTCGGCGACATCTCCGACGTCTGGACGCAGGTGGGCAGCCAGTTCAGCTCGGCCATGAAGAAGGCGTCCACCGGCGAGGACGGCAAGCAGTATTTCATTCCGCTGGACAACTACGCGTGGGCGGTCTTCTACCGGAAGAGCGTCTTCCAGCAGCACGGGTACGAGGTGCCCAAAACCTGGGATCAGTACGTCGCGCTGTCCGCGAAAATGCAGAAAGACAACCTGCCAGTGGCGTTCGCCGACCAGGACGGCTGGCCGGCGTTCGGCACCTTCGACTACCTCAACATGCGCGTCAACGGCTACGACTTCCACGTCAGCCTGATGGCTGGAAAAGAGGCGTGGGACTCCCCGAAGGTGGCGAAGGTTTTCGACACCTGGAAGCAAATCCTGCCGTACTACCAGACCGGGGCACTCGGCCGTACGTGGCAGGAGGGCGCGCAGGGACTGCTGCAGAAGAAGACCGGGATGTATTTGCTCGGCGGCTTCGTTTCGCAGCAGTTCACCAACAAAGAAGATCTGGACGACCTGGACTTCTTCCCCTTCCCGGAAATTGACTCCACTGTTGGGACGGACGCGGTGGAGGCGCCGATCGACGGCTACATGATGGCGAAGCGGCCGAAGAACGAGGCCGGCGCCAAGAAACTCCTGACGTACCTGAGCAGCGCCGCCGCCGAGGAGGGCTACCTGAAAGTGGACCCGAGCAACATCGCGGTCAACAACGGCGCCTCCAGCGCCGGCTACAACGCGCTGCAGAAGAAGCAGCAGGTGCTGATCGCGCAGGCGAAGTCGATCTCGCAGTTCCTGGACCGGGACGCGGACCCGACTTTCGCCTCCACGGTGGCCATCCCGAGTTTCCAGGACTTCCTGAAGAACCCGAACAACATCGCCTCGACCCTGAAGAAGATGGAAGCACAGAAGAAGTCCATCTACAGCGAATAAAGGATCACAGGTGGCAACATCTACCGCCGCGGCGGACGCTCCGGCTGGTGCTGGACCGACCCGCCGGACGGCACGCCGCAAGGTTCGGCGCTGGAGTCGGCGCGACACGCTCGTCGTCAGCCTCATGTTGGGCATTCCCACTCTGCTCAACATCCTGTTCGTCTGGCTGCCGGCGTTCACCTCGGTGGGGCTTTCGCTGACGTCGTGGGACGGCATCGGCCTGGACCAGATCAAATGGGTCGGGCTGCGGAACTACCAGGAGATCTTCACGATCTACCCGCCGTTCTGGCCGGCGCTGGAACACAACGTGATCTGGCTGCTTTTCTTCGTGCTGATCCCGACCCCGTTCGGGCTGTTTCTGGCGGTGCTGCTGGACCGGCAGATCAAGGGCAGCCGGATCTACCAGGGCGCGATCTACCTGCCGGTGGTGCTGTCGCTCGCGATCGTCGGTTTCATCTGGCAGCTGGTCTATTCCAACGACCAGGGCCTGATCAACGAGCTGCTCAAGGATGTCGGGCTGAATCCGGTCAACTGGCTCGGTGACTCGCACGTCAACCTGTGGGCGGTGCTGGTCGCGGCCAGTTGGCGGCACGTCGGCTACATGATGATTCTTTACCTGGCCGGCCTGAAAGGCGTTGACCCGTCGCTGAAAGAGGCCGCCGCGATCGATGGCGCGAGCGAGCGGCAGACGTTCTTCCGGGTGGTTTTCCCGTCACTGCGGCCGGTGAACATCGTCGTCATCGTCATCACCGTGATCGAGTCGTTGCGGGCATTCGACCTCGTCTACATCATCAACGGTGGTTTCAACGGCCTGGAGCTGCTTTCCGCCCTGGTCACCCAGAACATCATCGGCGAGGCCAGCCGGATCGGCTACGGTTCGGCGATCGCGGTGATCATGATGCTGATCTCCACGGTCTTCATCATCATTTACATCACCCGGATCTTCAAAGAGGAGCCGCAGTGAGCGCGACAACGGCCACCGCGACGCGTAAGACCGGAAAAGCCGCCGGCCCGGTGAGCCGGCAGCGCAAGCCGATCCGGCCGGCCCGGATCGCCCTGCACGCCTTCCTGATCCTGGTGACGGTGTCGTTTCTTTTCCCGTTGTTGCTGGCGTTCTACACGTCTTTCCGTACCCAGAACGACACCGCCCTGCACGGCTATTTCTCGCTGCCCGATGCGTTGACGGTGCAGAACTATGTCAACGCCTTCACCCAGGGCAACATGCCGCTGTATTTCGGCAACACCATCCTGGTGACGGTGCCGTCGATCATCCTGATCCTCGCGCTGTCGTCGATGGTGGCCTTCGGGCTGGCCCGATTCCGACTGCCTGGCCGCAAAGCGCTGCTGGTGATGTTCGTGGCCGGCAACCTGCTGCCGCCGCAGATCATGTTGACGCCGCTCTATCGGCTCTACAACCTGATCCCGCTGCCGGACTTTATGAGTGACTCCCAGGTGCTTTACGACTCGTACTGGGGAATCATCGCGATCCATGTGGCATTCCAGATCGGTTTCTGTACGTTCGTGTTGACGAACTACATGGAAGTCCTGCCCAAGGAACTCACCGAGTCGGCACTGGTGGACGGCGCCGGCGCGTGGAAGCAGTACACGTCGATTATTCTGCCGCTTTGCCGGCCGCCGCTGGCGGCCCTCGCGACGCTGGAATTCACCTGGATCTACAACGATTTCCTGTGGGCGCTGGTGTTGATGAGTACGGGTGACAAGCGACCGATCACGTCCGCCCTGAACAACCTCAAGGGCGAGTTCTTCACCGACAACAACCTGCTGGCGGCCGGCTCGCTGATCATCGCGCTGCCGACCATGATCGTGTATTTCGCGCTGCAGAAGCAGTTCATCAGCGGACTCACCCTGGGAGCCAACAAAGGATGACCGGAGCCGCCGGATGGCATCATCTCACCGCCGGCGGCGTCAGCCTGCTGGTGGAAGCCGTTGCGGGAGCGAGCCCGCGGGTGCTCTGGTGGGGCGCCGAGCTGGGCTCGACGGACCTCGCCGCGGTGGCGCTGGCCGCTGGTGCGGCCGGCCCGCACGGTGGGGTAGTCGCGAGTTCGGCCGCGCTGCTCTTTCCGAACTACGCCGAGGGAGACGCCTCCCGCCCAGCGCTTGCCGGCCACCGCGGCGGCGTGGATTTCTCGCCATTGCCTAAATGCGTGACCGTCGATTCGTCGGAATCCGCGCTCGCCATCACGTCCGCTGACGAGTCGGCAGCGCTTTCGGTGCGTACGGACGTGGAAATCAGCGAGTCCGGGCTGCTGCGACTCCGGCATGCGGTGACCAACACCGGCGACTCCGACTATGTCCTGGACGGCGTAGCCGCCGCGTTGCCGATTCCCGGCGAAGCCGCCGAGGTGCTGGACTTCACCGGCCGATGGAGCCGCGAGCGCAGCCCCCAGCGCCGGCCGATGACGATTGGTGCGGTCGTAAGGGACAGCCGGCGCGGCCGTACCGGCCATGACGCCACCACGCTGATGTGTGCCGGCGAGCCAGGCTTTGGCTTCCGGCATGGTCAAGTGTGGGCCGTGCATGTGGCGTGGAGCGGAAACCACAGCACGTACGCGGAAAGGACGCCGTCCGGGCTCGGGCGGCTCGGCGGCGGCGAATTGCTGCTGTCCGGCGAGGTCATCCTCGCGGCCGGTGCGGAATATGTCTCTCCGTGGCTTTTCGCGGTCTATTCCGGCGCTGGCCTGGACGGGGTCAGCGCCAGTTTCCATCGCTGGCTGCGGGCTCGTACGAACCACCCGAAGTCGCCGCGACCGATCGTGCTGAACACCTGGGAAGCCGTCTATTTCCAGCACGATCTGGAAAAGCTCTGCCGGCTCGCGGACGCGGCCGCTGAGGTTGGCGTCGAACGGTTCGTCCTCGATGACGGCTGGTTCGGCAGCAGGCGGGACGACACGTCCGGTCTCGGCGACTGGTACGTCTCCGCGCAGGTTTGGCCGGAGGGTCTTTCACCGCTGATCGACTATGTTCGCGGTCTGGGAATGCAGTTCGGGCTGTGGGTGGAACCGGAAATGATCAATCCGGATTCCGAGCTGGCCCGCGCACATCCCGACTGGATCATGTCGACCGGCGGTCGGCTGCCGGCCGAAGTCCGGCATCAGCAGGTCCTGGACATCGGGAATCCGGCCGCGTACGCGTACATTTTCGAGCGACTGGACGCGCTCCTCACCGAATATCCGATTTCTTTTGTGAAATGGGACCACAACCGGGACCTGGTCGACGCCGGCCAGTCCGGTGCCGAGCCGCACAACCGGGCTGGGGTTCATCGACAGACACTGGCGATTTACCGGCTGCTGGATGAACTGCGTGCCAAGCACCCGGGAGTCGAAGTGGAGAGCTGCTCATCTGGTGGCGCTCGGATAGACCTGGAGATTTTGCAGCGTACGGACCGGGTGTGGACCAGTGACTGTAACGACGCTTTGGAAAGGCAGGCAATCCAGCGCTGGACAGGATTGTTGTTGCCGCCGGAGCTGATGGGCGCGCACGTCGGCCCGACCGAGTCACACACCACCGGTCGGGTGCACTCGTTGTCCTTTCGTGCGGTGGCCGCGACTTTTGGCCACTCCGGAATGGAATGGGACATTGCCTCGATCACCGCGCAGGAGCGTGCGCGGCTGCGCACCTGGGTGTCTTTTGTGAAGGATCACCGAGATTTGCTGCACAGCGGCGATGTGGTACGCGCCGACTACCCGGATCCGGCCGGCTGGGTGCACGGCGTGGTCGCGACCGATCGATCCTGCGCCCTGTTCGCGTACGTCCAGATGGCGTCGACGGCTTTCGAGCGGCCACTGCCCGTACAGTTGCCTGGCCTGGACCCGGACCGGTGCTATCTCGTCCGCCCGGTCTATCCGGCCGGCCAACCCGCCGACGTCAACCGGACCGGACCGGCTTGGATGGCGGCCGGCGAGATCGCGCTCTCCGGCCGCGCTCTCGCCACCGTTGGCCTGGCTCTGCCGATCCTGCGCCCTGAGCAGGCGCTACTCCTTGAGGTCAGTCCGCGGTAGTCCGCAAAGAGGAATGCCGAAGGTGCACACTTTCGGCGCCTGAATAGGCGCCCGAAACGGCATTCCGACGGACGGCAGGTCGATGCGACTCTGCTGCGGCGACACGCGCGGGCCCGTGGCTGGCTCGTGTTCCCCCGCCCTCCAGGAGAGCCGATGAGTCCTGTCCATCGACAACGCCGACGCCTTGCGGTGGTCGGCGCGTGCTCGGTTGTGGTTTTGGTTGCCGCGGCGCAAAGCACGGTCCAGGCCGCGTCCGCCGCGGCGCCGCCTCGGCCGGCGAGGCCACCGGTGGCGGCCGGTCAGCTGACCTCTTACGACGTACGTGACGGCGGCAGTCAGGCCCAGACCGAGGCGCTCGCGCAGCGCCAACTCGCGCTGCGGGCCGCCCCCGCGGTCCGAGAACTTTCCCAGCAACTGGGCCCACAGAGCATCGTCGACCTGGACCCGCTGACCGGCACCCCGCGGCAGATCGCCCGGCTGGACGGCATGCTCACCGGCCCGAGTCGGGCCGCCGCCAAGGACGTCGCGCTCGGCTATGTCCGCGACCACTCGGCGGTCTTCCACCTTTCCGCGGCGGACCTGCGGAACCTCGCCGTGGCACGAGACTACGTTGACATTACTGGCATTCATCACCTGTCCTTCGTTCAGCGAGCGGGCGGTCTGGACCTGTTTGGCAACGGACTCAAGGCCAACGTCAGCAAGGACGGCCGGCTGATCAACCTGACCGGTTCGCCACTGCCCGCGCTGACCGCGCCAGCGGCTGGCCCGGCGATCAGCGCGGACCAGGCGATTCAGGCCGCGAAACGGGACACCGCTGAGAAGAACGTCGTTCGCGGTCCAGCGGACACCTCGACACCGGTACTGTTCCGTACGCCCGGCGGCACCCGTCGCGCGTACGAGACGGTCACCATGTCGGCGGTGAATCCGACGCTGGACGTGGTCGACGCGCAGAACGGCCGGGTGCTCTACCGGCAGCCGTTGTCCAGTGACTACGCCAATTCCGCGGGTTCGCCAGTGAGCGGCGGACCGGAGAAGATGCCGGCCGCGCAGCCCGCTGCCGCTACCCAGTACGGCGATGTGGTGACCTATTATCCAGGCGCGCCGCACGGCGGTGACCTGCACACGGTGAGCCTCAACCAGAACGGCTGGCTGCCCAAGGGATCGGCCGTACTGTTCGGAAACAACGCGCACGCGTACGCGGATCTCAATGACAACGCCCAAGCCGACTCCAACGAGGAGGTCGGGCCGACCGGCCAGCAGGGCTACCGTTTTCCGTTGGTGCGTACGCACCCGGCGGGCGAGCCGTGTGACACCAACGTCTGCACCTGGGATCCGTCGACGGCCTATTCGTGGCAGAACAACGTCGGCCACGACACCGTGCAGGCGTTTTATTTCGCCAATGTCTGGCACGACCACCTGCAGGACGCGCCGATTGGTTTCACCGAGGCGGCCGGGAATTTCCAGCAGGTCAACAGCAGCGGGCAGGGCATCGGCGGCGACCCGATGCACACCCAGGCGCTGGATGGCGCGTCGGTGGCGAACGGTCTTCCGGACGCGAACCGCATCGACAACGCCCGGATCGCTACCCCGCCGGACGGTCAGTCCGCGATTATTCAGATGTACCTTTATCACCTGCCTGGCGCGGCATACCCGTCCGGAGATCCGTTCCTCGCGGTGGATTCGACGAACGAGGCCGACAGCACGTACCACGAATACACGAACGCCCTTCCGCAGCGACTTCTGGTCGATGCGAACAACGCTCCGGTGCTGAATTCGTGGCAGGGGCGGGCCATGCAGGTCGGCTGGAGCTACTGGTATCCGGCCGACTATGAGGTCAGTCACGGCGACCAGATCGACACCCCGGCGCCTGGGGAACTCAAGGATGGCGCGTACGAAACCGCCGGCGGAACCTTCGTCCACGAGGGCTACGACTGCCCGGTAGGCACCGCCGAGGCAGCTTGCCCCGGCACCGTACGCACCGGCCCTGGCGGCTTCACCTACGGCCAGATCTCCAAGGTCAGCACGACTCCCAATCCGCACGGCGGCGGCGAGTTCTGGGCGCAGACGCTGTGGGATCTGCGTACCGCGCTGGGCAGCACTCTGGCCGAGTCGCTGGTGACCCGAGCGATGGAGTTGTCCCCGGCGTTTCCGTCCATGGTGGACATGCGCAACTCGATCCTGCAGGCCGACCAGGCGATTTACGGCGGCCGGCAAGTGGCTGCCCTATGGCGGCTGTTCGCGGCCCGCGGGCTGGGGTTCTTCGCCGCCAGCGACGGCGGCGATGACCAGAACCCGGTGCAGAGCTTCGCCGTGCCACCGGCGCCCGGCTCGCCGATCGCGACGTTGACCGGCAAGGTGACTGACCCCGGCAACACTGCGCTGGCCGGCGTAACGGTGGGGATCGCTGGCCATGACTCCGGTTTCCCGGGCGACTACGCGGCGACCACCGACGCGAGCGGCACGTACACGATCAGCGGCATTTTCGCTGGTACGTACCCGTACGTGTCAGCCAGCGAAGCCGGTTTCACCCGGCAGGTCCGCTCGACGGTCGCGCTCGGCTCGGGTACGACGACATTGGACTGGCAAGTGGCCCGGGACTGGGCCGCCGCGTCCGGCGGCGGCAGCGTCGCCTCCTTCACCGGCGGCGACTACACCCAGGACGAGTGCGGTCCGCAGAACATCATCGACCAGAGCCAGCACAGCGGCTGGGGCAGCGACGCCGACCTCGCCGCGGACGGTACGCCGAGCGCCGCGACCGCGAAGAACGTGGTGATCAAGCTGCCGAGCGCGGTCAATGTCACGCAGCTGGCCATCGACCCGTCGAACAGTTGCAGTGACGACGATCCGACCTCGGCGACCGGCGGCTATCGGGTAGAGACCTCCGCTGACGGCATCACTTGGCAGCAGGCGGCGGCGGGTACGTTCACGCCGGCGGACCTCGGCAAGTTGGTGCCGCTCGTACCAGCCGGCACCACCGGGCAGGGCGTGAGCTACGTACGGTTCTGGATGCTCAGCACGCAGGCCGTCACGCAGAAGCTGGGCTGCCCGAGCACCGCGTACACCGGGTGCCTATATATGGACTCCGGTGAAGTGGAGGTCTTCGGCACTCCGACCAGCTGACTTGTCCGCTGGGCCCGGTCACGGGTCCAGCGGCCTCAGCAACGCGGTGGCCAGGTCGTGCAGCGACCTGGCAAACCGCGGTGACGTGCCGTTGCGATGCAGGTGGGCCACCAGGTCGCTGCTCAGCGAGCGGAGCAGGATGTGCGCCTGCAGTTCGGCGTCCAGATCGGGACGGGCCTGCGCGATCAGGGCCGTCACGTGACGATGCCAGGCCTGGTAGACCGGCTGGTCGTCATGGTTGCCGGCGACGGCCGCGCGCTCGTGCGCGGCGATCAGGCCGAGATTGTTGGTGATCAGCTCCAAAGTGCCGTCGAGGAACGCGAGCAGTCGCTCGGTGGGCTCCGCGCCAGGGCCAAGCGGCGGCGGGCCGGACGTGAACGCCGTCTGTAGAGCCTCCGCACGCTGGACCATAAGTGCGCGCATCAAGCCGTACCGATCACCGAACCGGCGGAACACGGTCCCTTTGCCGACCCCGGCCTTCGCGGCCACACGGTCTATAGAGACCTCTTCGGGTGGGAAGTTGCTCAGCAGCTCTTCGGTGGCTCGCAGGATCGCGGCCCGGTTGCGCGCCGCGTCCGCCCGCTCGGCCACTCTTTACTCCTCAACGCTAGACGGACCAGCGGTCCGGATAGTAGCCTCTCGAATAATCGGACTGTCGGTCCGATTAAACGTACATCGAGGAGAAGACTAGTGAGAGCGATTGTGATGCGGCGGACCGGTGGTCCGGAAGTGCTGCGGCTGGAGGACGTACCAGTGCCGGTTCCGGCCGCCGGGGAGGTGCTGGTCAAGACGGAGGCGATAGGCGCCAGCTACCCAGAGACGCTGCTAAGGTCCGGCGCGTTTCCGGTGCCGGGTGGCCTGCCTGCGGTGGCCGGGATAGAGGCGGCTGGCACGGTGGCGGCGGTTGGCGATGGAGTTGACGCGGGGATGATCGGCCGGCGGGTTGTCCTTATGGACACCTGCGGCGGCGCGTACGCGGAGTTCTGTGCCTCGCCGCTGTCGGCGATCACCGAGATCCCGGACGGTTTGTCGGCGGTGGACGCGGTGGCGGTTGGCGGCATGGCGGCGACCGCGCTGGCCGTCCTGCAGGACGCGGAACTGGCCGGCGGCGAGACGGTCCTGATCGAGTCGGCGGCCGGGCAGGTCGGTGGCTACCTCGCGCAGCTGGCTCGGCGTGCCGGTGCTGGTCGCATCATCGGCACCGCCGGGAGTCCGGCGAAGCTCGAGTTGGCTTTGGAGCGCGGCTTCGACGAGGTGGTGAACCACCGCGAGGAAGGCTGGCAGGAGAAGCTGCCTCGCGGTATCGACGTCGTTTTCGAATCCATCGGCGGTGACTCGGCGGGGCGGTTGCTGGACGCCATGACAGCGGGCACCGGCCGGATGATGTCGTACGGGCTGTTGAGCGGCGACTGGGCCCGGATCGAGGCTTTCGAGCTTGATGCCCGCGGGCTGCGGTTGGTCGACTGCGCCCGCCGCGACGGGTGGCTCCAGCGGGTCGAGGCCGCTCGTACGACCGTGCTCGACCTGGCCGTACGCGGTGAGTTGCGACCCTTGATCGACAGTCACCTGCCGCTCGCCGAGGCGGCCACCGCTCATCGGCGCTTCGAGGACCGTCTCGCCGCCGGCAAGATCATCCTCACTCCCTGATTCGGACAAAGGGTGTGTACGGAGGGTGACGGTGCGGGGCTGGCGGACACGGACCGTACGGACGTCTGGCAAGGGTGGGGAAGGCGTCCGGCCCGGTGCGGCAGCCTGACAGAATGCGGCTATGGCCGACTCCCGTCCACGTGTCTTCTCCGGCATCCAGCCGACCGCCGACTCGTTCCACCTCGGCAACTACCTGGGTGCGGTGCGTAACTGGGTTGCGATGCAGGAGTCGCACGACTGCGTCTACTGCGTGGTGGACCTGCACGCGATCACGGCCGGGCATGACCCGGAGGTGCTCCGTAGGCGTACGCGCGTGTCGGCGGCCCAACTACTGGCGGTCGGGATCGACCCGAAGACGTCCGTGCTGTTCGTCCAGTCGCAGGTGCCCGAGCACGCGCAGGGCGCGTGGATCCTGTCCTGCATCACCGGCTTCGGCGAGGCCAGCCGGATGACACAGTTCAAGGACAAGTCGAGCAAGGGCGGTGAGTCGCAGTCGTCAGTGGGCCTCTTCACGTACCCGATCCTGCAGGCCGCCGACATCCTGCTCTACGACACGGACGCCGTGCCGGTGGGCGAGGACCAGCGCCAGCATCTGGAGCTGTCCCGCGACCTCGCGCAGCGCTTCAACAGCCGGTTCGGCGAGACGTTCGTGGTGCCCAAGCCGCACATCGTGACGGACACCGCGAAAATCACCGACCTGCAGGACCCGACCGCCAAGATGAGCAAGTCCGCGTCCAGCCCGAACGGCATCATCGACCTGCTGGAGGACCCCAAGCGGTCGGCGAAGAAGATCCGGTCGGCGGTGACCGACTCCGACGCCGAAGTGCGCTACGACGTGGAGAAGAAACCGGGCGTCAGCAACCTTTTGCGCATTTACGCCGCCCTTTCGGGTCGTACGATTGCCGATCTTGAAGACAGCTATGCCGGCCGCGGCTACGGTGACTTCAAGAAAGACCTGGCAGAGGTGGTGGTCGAGGTGTTGACACCGATTCAGGACCGGACCGCGGCCTATCTCGACGACCCGGCCGAGCTGGACCGGGTGCTGGCCGCCGGCGCGGAGTCCGCGCGGGCGATCGCCGGACCGGTGCTGGCGCGCGCCTATGACCGGATCGGTTTCCTGCCGGCCGCCGGCGAAGGCCAGGGCCGGTGACGCAGGCTGCCGCTGTCCGTACGATCGGCGTCGCGATCAGCATCCCGGAGCCCTGGGGTGCGCTGCTGGACGCCCATCGAGCCGCTTCCGGCGACCCGCTCGCGCCCAGCGTGCCGGCGCACGTGACCCTGCTGCCACCGACCGAGATCCCGGAGGCTCAGGTCGAGGAAGTGCGGGCGCACCTGCGCTCGGTCGCCGCCGAGCACAGCCCGTTCGAGCTGCACCTGCGGGGCAGCGGGACGTTCCGGCCGGTCACCTCGGTGGTTTTCGTCGGGGTGGCTCGCGGGATCAGCGAGTGCGAGCTGCTGGAGTCCGCGATCCGCGGCGGCCCGCTGCGCCGCGACCTGCACTTCCCGTACCACCCGCACGTCACGGTCGCGCACGACGTGGATGAGGCGTCGCTGGATCGGGTGTACGAGAAGCTGGCTGACTTCGACGCTCGTTTTCGGGTCGGTGGCTTCACGCTCTACACCCACGGCACTGACGGCCAGTGGCGGCCGGAGGAGAATTTCCCGTTCGCCTAAACGTCCCCGAAATGCGGTGGCCCGTTCTTCGGGCCACCCTGGAAGGGGGAGGGATGCCCGATGGCGGACAGCCAGAGTCTGGCCGAAAAAGGGGCCGAGGTCGTGCAGGGCGCGCAGCGCCGGCTGGATCGGCTGCGCGAGCGTTTTGGCTGGCTGGACCACATCATCAAGGCCGGCGCGCTGTTTGGTGAGGTGACTGCGGGAAGACTCGCGGCGGCTTGCACGTACTATGGCTTCCTCGCAATTTTTCCGTTGCTGTTGCTCGCTTTTTCCGTTCTCGGGTACGTGTTCGCCGGCCACCCGGAAATCACCCAGCAGGTCGAGACCACGCTGCACCAAAACCTGCCGTTCATCAGCGTGCAGGACATCGTCAAGGCTCGTGGCGCGGCCGGGATCATTGGCCTGGTCGGGTTTTTCTTCGCGGGCCTGGGCTGGGTGGACGCCACTCGGTCCGCGATCCGGGCGATCTGGAAGCGCCCGGAGGCGCCGGGGAATTTCGTTGTCCGCAAGCTGATCGACGCCGGCATCCTGGTTGGCCTCGGGGTGATTCTGGCGCTCTCCTTCGTCGTCTCCGGCGTGCTTTCCGGTGGAACCCGGCTGATTCTGCAGTTCCTCGGCCTCGCGGACTCCGGCGGCGGCTCGTTTTTCCTGCAGGCAGTGGGTGTGGTGCTGAGTCTCGCGGTCAACGTGATCTTCTTCATCGCGCTGATGTCCGGACTGCCGCGGCTGAAGATCCCGTTCAAGGTCGTGCTCCTGCCGGCGCTGCTGTCGGCCGCTGGGTTCACTTTGCTGCGTACGCTCGGGGTCCTCTACATTTCCCGCACGCAGGCCAATCCGGCCTACCAGGCGGTCGCCGTCTCGGTCGGCATCCTGCTTTTTCTCTTCTATCTCAACCAACTGATGTTCTTCTCGTCCGCGCTCACCGCGACGGACCGGCGGATCAGGGCCGACGAGGTCGACCCGTACGACACCGAGGAAGAAGTCGAGGCTAACGACTCCGAGCCGACGCCCGTCGCCACCAGAAAATAGCCCCGGCGACCAGTACCGCGGCCATGGCCAGCAGCGAAACGACCAGTGTGGTGGGGAAATTCGACGATGACACTGGGGTGGCTTGCGCCGCCGCCGGCGGCGCGCTGGGGCTTGGGGTGGGCGCCGGTGACACCAGAGTGCCGACTCCCGTCGTACTTTCGTGGCTGAAGCCCCAGTCCAGCAGCCGCGCCCCTTGTTCCCACATCGGCACCGGTCTTTGTTCGCCATTCATCAAGGTCACCACCAGTCGGTGGCCGCCGCGCTGGGCGACGCCGACGAACGTGTGCCGGGCAACATCGGTGTAGCCGGTTTTCCCACCCAGCGCACCGGAATAGCCGCGGAGCAGCTTGTTGTCGTTCTGGATTTGGTAGCCAGGATACGTTTTTGGCTTGTGGCCTGGCAAAGTGATGGTTTCGGTCGGGATCTGCGCGGTCTTGGTGCCGTCCAGTGCGGCGAACCTGGGCAGGTTGAAGTCGGCCCGGGCAAACATCGCCAGGTCGTACGCGGACGAGAACTGGCCGTTGGCGTCCAGACCGTGCGGGGTCTTCGCGGTGGTGTCGAGAGCGCCGATTTTCTGGGCGTTGTCATTCATCGCGGCGATCGTCGCGGGCACTCCGCCGGCGCCGCCACCCAGCCGCGCGAGCATCATCGCGGCATCGTTGCCAGAAACCAAAAGCAAGCCAAGAAGGACGGTGTGCAGGTCGTACTTGCCGCCGGCCACGATCCCGACCGCGCTGCTGCCCGGCTCGATGTCGGTGTCCTGCGAAGTGGCCGTCACGATTTCCTTGTCGTCACCGAGTTTTGGCAGCACGGTAAGCATTGTCAGCAGTTTGATGCAGCTCGCCGGAGGGTGGCGTACGTGCGGGGCGCAGGCCGCCAGCACCGCGCCGGTGTCCAGATCGGCGACAATCCACGAAGAAGCGGAAAGTCCGGCGGGTGCAGTGCTGCCCGGCGGCATCGCGAGGCCGGTCGACAGTTGGTCGCCGCCAACGGTCGAGTCCGGCCGGGCCGGTGGGACGGGCGCTGGCGGGTGCTTGGCGATCGGCGGTGATGCGGGCGCGATGGGGCATGGCGCCGGTGCTGGCGCGGCGGCCGCCGGCGCTACCGGCACCACCACCGTCAGCGCCGCCGCCAGGAGGGCAGCCGCGAAGGTGACGAGACGGGAGCGTACGAGCATCAACGCTCGCGAGTTGGTCGGCTGTTCCTGCGGCGCTTTTTGGGGCGGCGGCGGCCGGGCAGCAGTGCGATGCCGGCAAGGCCGACCGCGCCGAGCGAGAATCCGCTCTGCACGCTGACATTCGAGCCCGGCGGCGGAGTTTTCGTTGGCCGGCCAGGCGTTGTTTGGGCGTTGGCGTGTTGTTGGATGGTGTTGGCCTTGGCTGCGTTGGCGGCGGCCCGGGCCTGCTGCGCCTGCGCCACATCGGCCGGTGCCGGGACGAGGCTGCCCACCGCGCCAGCGGAGGCGGACAGTCCAAAGCCCCAATTCAGCAGGGCGGCGGCGTCCGCGCCGGCCGGGTGGTCGTCATTCAGCATCGTGACGATGAGCGTACGCCCGCCACGCTGTGCGGCGGCCGCGAACGTGTGCCCGGCCGGTGTCGTCCACCCGTTTTTCGCGCCGATCTCACCGGAAAAGCCGAGGTGCCAGAGCTCGTTCTGGCTTTCCAACGGCCGACTCGGGCCACCTACTGGACCGAACGAGAATGTCGTGCTGGAGAAGTACTGCAGAAAGCGCGGGTCGGCCAGTCCGGCTCGCAGGACCAGCGCCATGTCGTACGCGGAGACCGCCTGGCCGGGGGTGTTCAGGCCGTTCGGGGTGAGGGCGTTGATGTCGTACGCGCCGAGGGAGGCCGCGGTCGCGTTCATCAGCTGCAGCGTCTTCGCGCGGCTGCCGGTCGCCTCCGCCAGCACATTGGCCACGTCGTTGCCGGAGCGCATCAGCAGCGCGTGCAGGAGTGCGTCAACGGTGTAGCTGCGGCCGGGCGTCAGGCCTACGCAGGTGCACTCGACGTTGAGGTCGGCGGCGTTGACGACGACCTGCTTGTCCAGCGGCACATTTCGTACGATCGTCAGCGTCAGCAGGGTCTTGAGGATGCTGGCCGGCTCGTTCCGCCAGTGCGGTTGCTTGGCGGCGAGCACGTTGCCGGTGGTGGCGTCGGCGACGACGTACGCGGAGGCGTCCATCGCCGGCGGCGGGGCCGAGTTCGAGGCGTGCACCTCGCCGGTCGTACCCATCAGCGACCCGCCGATCGGTCCGGTCCTGATGTCCGCGGTGGCCGCCCCTGGCCACGGAATCGCCGCGCCGATCGCGCAGCACAGCGCCGCCACCAGAACGACCGCCCGCCGACGGGAGATCGCGGGCATCGGAGTAGTCAGCGGGCTCACGGGCATCGGCAGCCACGCTAGTCACACGAACCCCGTAGGTCTCGCAGGCGCGCGGAACTAGCCCAAAAGCGGCGTACGCCTGCTTCGACACCCGGTAGAAGTTGCCTGCTGGCGGCCGGGGACACTGGAGGCATGGTGCTCTCGCGTGGTTGGTCGATCTTCCTGGTGGTCGTCGGCGTGTGGAACTGGATCATCTGGCCGCGCTTCGCGGTCGCGATCTGGAATGACCCCCGCTCCTTCACGGCCGGCTCGCCGACCAGCTTCCTGATCGTGCATGTGCTGCTGATCGTCACTTCACTCGCCATTGGAACCGTCGTCGGCGTCTACGGCATCCGCGGTTTCCTGGCCTCTCGGCGCCGCTCAAGCTGAGAGTCTGGCCGGCCCGTACGCGGGGTGCGGCTCGAAACTGTCGTACCCACCCCCAAAAATCACCCCCACCCAGTGACGGGTGGGGGGTGGGTTTGAGGACCGATGTTCAACTAAAAATTAAGGTCCACCTCTCGACCCACCCCCCGCCCGTTCAAAGGGAGGGGGAAAGAAAAACAGACACGTACGACAATTTCGCGCCGCACCCTATGTAGATTTCGCCGCGGCCGGGTGCGATGAGCGCGCGGTAGCTCTCAGGACGTGAGTGCGGGGTTGAAGGCGTAAATCACGTACGTCCCGGCCGCGAGCGCGGCGATCGTCAGCACTCCCACCAGGCCGTACAGAAACCGCCCGGACTTGGCGTAGTCGCGGACGACGACGCGGAGGCCGTTCGCGCCGTGCAGCAGCGCCAGCCACAGAGTGACCACGTCCCAGGCCTGCCAGAGCGGGTTCGACCAACGGGCCGCGACCCAGGCAAAGCCGAGGCGTTGGACGCCGCCGTCCGCGAGGTCGGTCTGGTAGAGGTAGCCCAGCACGAGTACGGCCAGCAGGACGCCCGAGAGCCGCATGAAAAGCGTCAGCCGATGCTCCCAGATGGTGGTCATGTGGCACTCCCGAAAAGCTGCGCGAGTGGGTACGACAGCAGCTGGTACGTCACCGGGATCATGACCAGAACCCACAGCACCAACACGACTCGCATCAGCGTGCCCTGGATCCGGGCCGCGGCGGCGATCGTGTCGATGGCGATGATCCGCAGGCCGTTCAGCGCGTGGTAGAGCACTGCGCCGAAGACCACGACGTCCAACAACACGCCGGCCGGGTGGGTGTAGATCGCCGCGACGGTGTTGTACGAGTCCGGGGAAACGAGCACCAGCGCACGGTCGGCGACGTGGACGAGGACGGCGACGAAGATCAGGAATCCGGTCACCCGGTGCGCGTACCAGGACCAGGTGCCGTCCCGGTTGGCATAGTGCGTACCGGCGAG
Organism: Fodinicola feengrottensis; assembly: GCF_039530045.1. Classification (NCBI taxonomy): domain Bacteria; kingdom Bacillati; phylum Actinomycetota; class Actinomycetes; order Mycobacteriales; genus Fodinicola; species Fodinicola feengrottensis. Next base: position 39,545 of record NZ_BAAANY010000014.1, read on the forward strand.
GCTCGCCCGGCTCCAGAAACCGGGAGCCGCTGGCTCCGAGCCGGTGGCGTCGACCAGCTCCGGCTCGGTGGCGTCAACCGGCTCAGACTCGGCCGCGGCGGGGTCCGCCTCGGCGAGGGAGTCGGCAGGAGCATCGATCTTGGCCGTACGCAGGTCGGATACGTCGGGTGATTCCGGGTCCGACCCGGCGGTCGGTTCCGGTTCCGACACGCCGACCTCCTTAGAATCCACCGACTCGGCCCTCGTCAGGACTGTCAGTGCGCCACACTAACCTGCGTCACGAGCACAGTTGCCGTGGCGGTGGGACAGCGGTGCAAGGGCATTGATCGGTCAAGCTGCGGCGTCCGTATTACCGGGACATCACAAGTTCACCGTTCGGCTCCCCGGTGTTGCGCCGCCCGCTACAGTCGCGACGGTTCATCCCGGCCCACACTGTCGTCGGGCCGGGCGCGCATAGGAAGGAGTCTCGACGTGCGTCGAGCGAGGGGGATCAAGCTGGCCTCGGTGCTGGCCGTCGGTGCGATGGCACTGACCGCCTGCGGCGGTGGCACCACCGGGACGGCGGGCGGCGGCTCGTCGACCACGTCGGTCAAGGTCGGGCTCGCGTTCGACGTGGGTGGCCGCGGCGACAAGTCGTTCAACGACCTGGCGGCGGCGGGTCTGGACAAGGCCAAGACCGACCTGAAGATCACCACCAAAGAGCTCTCCGCGGTGGTCGGCGAGAGCGACGCGGCCAAGGCGGCTCGGCTCAAGCTGCTCGCCCAGGCCGGCTTCAACCCGATCATCGCGGTCGGTTTCGCGTACGCGCCGGGCCTCAAAGAGGTCGCGCCGCAGTTCCCGAAGGTGAAGTTCGCGATCGTCGACGGCGCCGCCTCCGACGTTTCCGGACCGAACGTGACCAACCTGGTCTTCAAGGAGAACGAGTCCTCGTTCCTGGTCGGGGTGGCCGCCGCGAAGGCGACCAAGACCAAGAACGTCGGCTTCATCGGCGGCGTGCAGACTCCGCTGATCCAGAAGTTCCAGGCCGGTTACCAGGCCGGGGTCGCGGCCGTCGACAAGACGATCAAGGTCCAGGTCAAGTACCTGTCCCAGCCGCCGGACTTCACCGGCTTCAACGACCCGGCGAAGGCGAAGGTCACCGCCCAGGGCATGTACGACGGTGGCGCTGACGTGGTCTACCACGCGGCCGGCGGCTCCGGCTCGGGTCTGTTCGAGGCCGCGGCCGCTTCCAAGAAGTGGGCTATCGGCGTCGACTCCGACCAGTATGCGACCGCGACGGCGGACCAGAAGCAGTGGATCCTGACCTCGGCCCTGAAGGGCGTGGACACCGCGGTGTTCAACTTCGTCGAGCAGGCCGGCAAGAACCAGGTCAAGTCCGGTGAGCAGCGGTTCGGCCTGAAGGAGAACGGGGTCGGCTACTCGACCAGCAACCCGGCCGTGAAGCAGTACGAGTCGGTGATCGACGGTTTCAAGACGCAGATCATCGACGGGAAGATCGTGGTCCCGGCGACCCCGGCTTCCTAGCAACCCCAGCAGGACATCCAGCGGCTGGCCCGGTGCGTCGGCATCGGGCCAGCCTCTCGCTCAAAGAGGAGCGTCAGCCATTCCAGCACTGACCAAGCCGACCGAGAGTCCGGCGACCGCCCCGACGGCGGTGGCTCTGCGTGGGATCACCAAGCGGTTCCCCGGAGTCGTCGCCAACGACGACATCAACATCGAGGTGCAGCGTGGCACCGTGCATGCGATCGTCGGGGAGAACGGCGCCGGCAAGTCGACGCTGATGAAGATCCTGTACGGGATGCAGCGGCCGGACGCCGGCACCATCGAGGTGGACGGCGCGACCGTGCATTTCGGCTCTCCCCAGCAGGCGATCAAAGCCGGCATCGGCATGGTGCACCAGCACTTCATGCTCGCCGACAACCTCACCGTCACCGAGAACGTGGTGCTCGGCGCCGAGCGACTGTGCGGCATCGGGGCTCGGGCTCGCCGCCGGATCCTGGAGATCTCCGAGTCGTACGGGCTGGGCATCCAGCCGGACCGGCTGGTCGAGGACCTCGGCGTGGGCGACCGGCAGCGGGTGGAGATCCTCAAGGTTCTCTACCGGGGCGCCAAAATCCTGATCCTGGACGAGCCGACCGCGGTGCTGGTGCCGCAGGAGGTCGACGAGCTCTTCGGCAACCTGCGCGACCTGAAGGCCGAGGGCCTGACGGTCATCTTCATCTCGCACAAGCTCGACGAGGTGCTCGCGGTCGCCGACGAGATCACCGTCGTCCGGCGCGGCACCACTGTGCGTACGGTCAAGCCGTCCGAGGTCACCTCCCGGCAGCTGGCCGAGCTGATGGTCGGCAGCGAACTGCCGGTGCCGCAGCTGCGTACGGACGCGGTCACCGACAAGGTGGAGCTCTCGGTCACCGACCTGACGGTGCCGTCGGAGCACGGGCGGCCCGCGGTGGACGGGGTCTCCTTCGAGATCCACCGCGGCGAGATCCTGGGCATCGCCGGCGTCGAGGGCAACGGCCAGGCCGAGTTGGTCGAGGCACTCATGGGCATGCGCCCGTCCACCGGCGTGGTCCGGCTCGGGCACGGGGACATCTCCGACTGGGACACCCGGCAGCGCCGGACGGCCGGCATCGGTTACATCCCCGAAGACCGGCACCGGCACGGCCTGCTGCTGGAGTCGCCGCTCTGGGAGAACCGGATCCTGGGTCACCAGAACCAGAAACCGAACATCTCCGGCCCGTGGATCGACCGGGCCGGCGCGCGTGCGGACACCGAGCGGATCGTCGCGGAATACGACGTGCGTACGCCCGGCATCGACGTGGCGGCGGCCTCGCTGTCCGGCGGCAACCAGCAGAAACTGATTGTCGGCCGGGAGATGAGCCACCAGCCGCGGGTGCTGATCGCGTCGCACCCGACCCGTGGCGTGGACGTGGGCGCCCAGGCGGCGATCTGGGAGCACCTGCGGCGAGCCCGGACGGCCGGCCTCGCGGTGTTGTTGATCTCCGCCGACCTGGACGAGTTGATCGGCATGTCCGACACGCTGCGGGTCATCCTGCGCGGCCGGATCGTGGCCACCGTCGATCCAGCCACCGTCACACCTGAGGAGCTCGGTTCGGCGATGACCGGCGCCACCGACGACGCACCCACCGAGCCAGCTGGCGGCGACTCAGCGGACCGCAGCTCATGATCGAGAGGACGCGATGACCGCCGCGCTCAAACGGCTGCTGCCGGGCTTGCTGGCCGCGGTGCTGGCGCTGGTGCTGTCGCTCATCATCACGTCGTTGGTGCTGCTGGTCAGTGGTGCGCAACCGCTGTTCGCGTTTGGCCAGATGATCAGCTACGGCGCGCAGCCGGACAGCATCGCGAACATCATCAACAACGCGGTGACATATTTCCTGTCCGCGCTCGCGGTGGCCATCGGCTTCCGGATGAAGCTGTTCAACATCGGTGTCGACGGGCAGTACCGGCTGGCCGCGATGGTCGCCGCCGTGGTGGCCGGGTTCGTGCCACTGCCGCCGGTGCTGAGCCAGCTGGTGACGATCCTGGTGGCAGTGCTGGTCGGCGGCCTGTGGTCCGGCATCGCCGGGCTGCTGAAGGTGACCCGCGGGGTCAGCGAGGTCATCTCCACGATCATGCTGAACTTCATCGCCACCGGCCTGGTGGCGTATATGTTGCAGCGCGGCCGGTTCGCGGTCCAGGCCGCCGGCAGCAACAACATCGGTACGCCGACCATCCCGCCGTCCGGCCGGGTCGCTGGGCTGCCGCTGATCCCGGGGACGAACACCACCATCTTCGGGCTGATCATCCTGGCGGTCCTGGCCGGCGTGGGTTACCAGATCCTGGTCAACCGCAGCCGGTTCGGTTTCGATCTGCGGGCCACCGGTCTGTCCGCGTCGGCGGCGGTCGCGAGCGGTGTGTCGGTCAAGCGGATGACCCTCACCACCATGATCATCTCTGGTGCGCTGGCCGGCATGGTCGGGCTGCCGCAGCTGCTCGGCGCCTCGTACACGTACTCGCTCGACTTCCCGGCGGGGCTCGGCTTCACCGGCATCGCGATCGCGTTGCTGGGCCGGAACAACCCGATCGGCATCGCGTTCGGCGCGCTGCTGTGGGCCTTCCTCGACCAGTCGTCGCTGATCCTGGACCTGAACGGCATCCCGAAGGAGATCGTGATCATCACCCAGGGCACCGTCGTGCTGTGCGTGGTCATCGCGTATGAGGTGGTCCGCCGGTTGACGTTGCGCCAGCAGCAACGCGCGGTCGGCCGTGAGCTGGCCACCGATGTCCCGGTCGCCGAGGGAGCGGCCGCATGAGCACCGCCACCGACATCACCCTCGCGCCCTCACTCGGCGCCACCGCCGGGCCGAAGCTGGACTGGCGGCGCGGCCTGATCATCACCGGCGGGCTTTTCCTGCTGCTGTGCCTGGTGCGTACGCTCACCGGCGCCGACGACATCACGTCCGGCGGCCAGATCAGCGCCGCGATCACCCTCGCGATCCCGGTCGGGCTGGCGGGCCTCGGCGGCCTCTGGGCGGAGCGAGCCGGTGTGGTCAACATCGGCCTCGAGGGCATGATGATTCTCGGCACCTGGTCCGGCGCGTACTTTTGCCTCGCCTTCAACAGCCCTTGGGCGGCCCTGGTCGGTGGGGTGGTGGGCGGCGCGCTTGGCGGCCTGGTGCACGCGATCGCCACCGTGACTTTCGGTGTTGACCACATCATTTCCGGCGTCGCGATCAACATCATCGGACAGGGCGTGGCCCGCTATCTGGCGGTCATCGCCTTCACCGGCAAGGGCGGCGGGGCCACCCAGTCGCCGCCGGTGCCCGGCTTCGACACCATCGGCATTCCGGGCATGACCGGTCTTCTGCGGCCGATCGAGTCCAAACACTGGTTCCTGATTTCCGACCTCGCCGGCCTGCTGCGTGGTGTCACAACCGGTTTGTCGTGGCTGACGATCATCGCGATCCTGATGGTGCCGCTGACGTTCCTGGTGCTGTGGCGTACGTCCTTCGGCCTGCGGCTGCGCTCATGCGGCGAGAACCCGATCGCCGCCGAGACGCTGGGCGTGAACGTCTATCGGATGAAGTATGCGGCAGTCATTGTGTCCGGCGGGATGGCCGGCATGGCCGGCGCCTTCCTGGTCACGGTGGCCTCGTCGATCTACCGGGAGGGACAGACCGGCGGTCGCGGTTACATCGGCCTCGCCGCGATGATTTTCGGCAACTGGCGACCCGGCGGGCTGGCGGCTGGCGCGACGTTGTTCGGCTTCACCGACGCCCTGCAGTCCCGGCAGAACTCGTCCGTACACGCGTTGCTGTTTTTCGTCGCGCTGCTGGTGGTTCTGCTGTCCGCCTGGAACCTGTGGCGGCGCCGCTGGCTCCAGGGCGGTATCGGGCTGTTCATCGCGGTGCTGCTGGTGGTGTGGTTCTTCCTGAGCACCACGGTGCCGCAGGAACTGATCACGTACACGCCGCACATCACCACATTGCTGGTCCTTTCGCTGGCCGCGCAGCGGCTGCGGATGCCGGCCGCGGATGGCGTCATCTACCGCCGAGGACAGGGCGGTTAACGTAGGCGACATGTTTGCCAGAGCAGGTCAGACGGTCGACTGGGTCGCGCTGCGCGCCGCCGCCATTGAGGCGATGCGCGACGCGTACGCCCCCTACAGCAAGTTTCCGGTGGGCGCGGCCGCACTGGTCGACGATGGCCGGGTGGTGACCGGCTGCAATGTCGAGAACGCCTCGTACGGCCTCGCCTTGTGCGCCGAGTGCGGAGTGGTGTCCGCGCTGCACGCCACCGGCGGCGGCCGGCTGGTCGCACTGTCGTGTGTGGACGGTGCCGGCGAGCCGCTGGTGCCGTGCGGGCGGTGCCGACAGCTGCTCATCGAGCACGGTGGCCCGGACTGCCTGATCGAGTTCGCCGACGGTCCACGGCCGATGTCGGCGCTGTTGCCGGACGCCTTCGGCCCTGACCACCTGGACCAGGTCCGATGAGTTTCGCGGCGGTTGATGTCATCCGTACGAAGCGGGACGGTTTTTCCCTTTCGGACGACCAGATCGACTGGGTTATCGACGCGTACACGCGCGGCGAGGTGGCCGACGAGCAAATGTCGGCGTTGGCGATGGCGATTTTCCTGAACGGCATGACCGATCCGGAGATCGCCCGTTGGACAGCTGCGATGATCGCCTCCGGTGACCGGATGGACTTGTCCAGCTTCGATCGGCCGACCGTCGACAAGCACTCGACGGGCGGTGTCGGCGACAAGATCACCTTGCCGCTGGCGCCATTGGTCGCCGCCTGCGGCGCGATCGTACCGCAGCTGTCCGGTCGCGGCCTCGGCCACACCGGCGGCACCCTGGACAAGCTGGAATCCATTCCGGGTTGGCGCGCCTCAGTGTCCACTGAGGACTACCTGAGCCAACTTTCCTCGGTAGGCGCGGTGGTTTGTGCCGCCGGCGATCGGTTGGCTCCAGCGGACAAGAAGCTTTACGCGTTGCGTGATGTCACCTCGACCGTCGAGTCGATCCCGCTGATCGCCAGCTCGATCATGTCCAAGAAACTCGCCGAAGGCGCCGGTGGTCTGGTGCTGGACGTAAAAGTCGGCTCCGGCGCTTTTATGAAGGACCTGGACACGGCCCGCCGGTTGGCCGAGACAATGGTCCGGCTCGGCTCCGCGCATTCCGTGCCGACGGTGGCCGTGCTGTCCGACATGTCGACGCCACTGGGGCGTACAGCCGGGCATGCGTTGGAGGTCACCGAATCCGTCGAGGTGCTGGCCGGTGGCGGCCCGTCCGACGTGGTCGAGCTGACCGTCACGCTGGCCAGGGAAATGCTCGCGTTGGCCGGACTGTCCGATGTGGACCCCGCCAAGGCGTTGGCCGACGGACGCGCGATGGACGTCTGGCGGCGGATGATCACCGCACAAGGCGGTGACCCGTCGGCTGCTTTGCCTGAAGCTCCAGAAAAACACGTCGTCACGGCCTCCGCTGACGGGGTTGTGACACGGATGGACGCCTATGCGGTGGGTGTTGCGGCTTGGCGGTTAGGCGCTGGCCGGGCCCGCAAAGAGGACCCCGTGTCAGCTTCTGCTGGGGTGGTGATGATGCGCAAACCTGGGGATACGGTGCGGGCTGGGGATGCGATTTTTGAACTGCATACCGAGGAAGTTTCGCGGTTTGAGGGGGCTTTGGAAGCTCTCGCGGATGCTGTTGATATTGGTACGGAGTATGTTCCCTCGCCTCTTGTATTGGGGAGGGTACGCGGTTAGCCCTGGTTAAGGGCGGTGTTTGCTGCGGATGTGAGCGCCTTGGTTAAGGGCGTTTACTGCGGAGGTGAGCGCCCTGGTTAAGGGCGTTTACTGCGAGGGTGCGGCGTCTCGTCTACCAGCCATCGGAAAATCCCGCCCCGCCACCAAAGACCGGTGGCGGGGCGGGATTTNNAAGACCGCGGGGCCTCAAAGGCGGACGCTCCTGCCGGAGGGGCGACAACATCGGCCTGGCGGCCGATGGCGCCGGACGGGGTTGGGTTTCGTCGAAGTTGACCAACTTGGTGGAAATGGTGACGGTTCCGCGCCGGGCGGGGTACGCGGGTTTGGTTTCGGGCGAGTTGGCCAGCTGTGGAGTTGAAGGTGGCGGTCCTGTGTTGGGTGGGGTGCGCGTGGTTGGGTTTAGCGAGGTTGACCAACCTTGGTCTGAGAGCCGTCGTTACGCACGGGCCCAGAGATCAGGTGGGCTGGGTGACTGGGCCACCAGGTGTGGTTGTTGAGGAGGGTCATGATGGCGGGGAGGATCATGATGCGGACGATGAAGGCGTCGAGGATGACCGACAGGCCGAGGCCGAACGCGATTTCCTTCATTTCGGTCAGGCCGACGAAAAGGAAGCTGGCGAAGACGGAGGTCATGATGACAGCGGCGATGGTGACGACGCCGGCTGACGTGGTCACGCCTTCGTAGATGGCCTGCCTGGTGGGGATGCCGCGGTGCGCGGCTTCTCGGATTCGGCTGACGACGAAGACCTGATAGTCCATGGACAGCCCAAAAAGAATCACGAAAAGGATCAGCGGGACGCGGTCGCTGATGAAACCGACCGACTGGAAACCGAGGATGCCTTCGGCCCAATGGTGCTGGAATACCAGCACCAGCACGCCGAGGGTGGCGGTGTAGGACAGCATGTTCAGCACCACACCGGCGAAGGCGATCGCCACGGACCGGAAGGCCGCCACCATCATCGCAAACGTGGCCAGCAAGGCGAATCCGACCACCCACGGCGTCTGCTGCTCCTGATGCTGGACGTAGTCGACGGACCGAGCGATCTCACCTGTCACCCCGTATTGGGCGCGGTCGATCCCGCTCACCACCCGCGGCACCAGCTGGTTTCGCAGCAGCTTCAGGGTTCGCGCAGCTCTCGGGTCGTTTGGTCCGTACGGCGCGGAAAGTTCGACCGTACTGACGGTGCGGTCGGTGGACGTACGAACGGTCATCGCGTTTCGAGGAGCGAAAAGCGGATCGTGGTCTGCGTCTTCGGCCATGGTTTTGAGGCCGGCGACGACCTTTGATGCGTTGGCCGCGTCGGTACGGACGGCGACTACGTACGTGTAGCCCTCGGCCGGGAAGGCGGCGGTGATTTTCAGGTAGTTAGCGATGGCCGGCAGGGAGCGTGGATAGGTGTCTGGGCCGGATTCGCCGAGACGGAAAGCGCCCAGCGGCAACGAAAGGAGCAGCATCGCGGCCACCGCCACCGCGAGGGTGGTCACCGGGCGACGCAGCGCCGGGCGCAGTAGAGCCGGCCAGAACCCGCCATCCGCCCGGTGGTGAGACCGCGCCCGCAGGCGCAGGAAGCGCGATGGGCGAGTGAGTCGAATGCCGAGTTTCGCCAGTAGGGCTGGCAGAACTGTCAGTGAGCTGACCGCGGACACGAGGACGACCAGGATCGTGCCAGTGGCGATCGACGAATAGATGGCGTCACCGGCCAGATAAAGGCCCACCATGGTGACCACGATCGCGAGGCCGGAAATCACTACCGCGCGGCCGGAGGTGGCAGCGGCGATCTGTACGGCCGCGGTGGGGCTGATCTTGCCGTCCGCCCGCTCACTTTCCTCTCGTATCCGTTTGAGGTAGAACAACGAATAGTCGACGCCGACGGCCATACCCATCATCAGGATGACATTCGCGACCGCGCCGCCGGCATCCGGGAAAATGGAGGAAGCGGCGGCGTAAAGGCCCATCGAGGCGAAAACCGAGGTGAGCGCGAGCAACATCGGGATGCCGGCGGCGAGCAGGCTGCCGAAAACCACCAGCAGGATCAGCAAGGTGACCGGCAGCGTGATGACCTCGCCGCGGGCCAGATCCTTCCCGAGTTGCTCGCCAGGCGCCTGTGAGGTGGAAACAGTGCCGGTCTCGTCGATCTGCAAGCTCGGAAAGGCGAGCTGAGTGCCAGCAGTCTGGGCAAGCAGGGTCGGCAGTTTGGTGCCGGCCTCTTTGGCGCTGCCTCTCATAGTTATCTTCACCAGCACCGAGTTTCCTTTGCTGGCCACGATCGGCGGATCGACGCTGGAGACCGCGGCCAGGGTGCGCATCCGGCGGGTCAGGTCCGCCGCGGCGGCATCGGCCTTGCCTCGGTCGAAAGCGCCGGACCGCGCCGAGATCAGCACCTTCTCCATTGGCGGCGCGTTCAGGCCGGCAGCGTCCACGATGGCCGCGGCACGGCCCTGTTCGCCGACCCAGCCATCCTTTCCCTGGATCTGGTTCGTTCCGGTGACCGCGCCGAGCCCGATGCAGGCAATGATGATGGCCGCCCAGACACCGATCGCCGGCCAGGGATGCAGGGCACTCCAGGTTGCCACCCGCACGGTCAACAACTGTTGTTTTTCACTGGTTTTCTGCACCGGACAAGGACAGCAGCCGGCGACCCGAACGGGTAAGCCGCTCAGGTGTGATGAAATTGTTGACGCAACTGAGACGAAAGAGCCACCACAGGGAGACTTGAGAGGGAGCCGGTGGAGCAGACCCAGGCCCGACAGGCCTATCGCGACGCACGCGTGGAGCTCGAGGTCTTCCTGCCTACGGTGCGGGTTCGGTCGTTCGCGGAGTCGGCCCGACAGATCGCGTCCGGTCGGCGTTTTGAGGGCGATCAGTGGGACGCGTGTGCCCAGTTGGACCGGGCGGTGCTGCGATACCAGCGCGTCCTGACCCCGCTGGATCCGATGTTCGTACGGCTGCGCGCCCAACAGGTGCTGGCATCTTTCGCCGCGCACCGGTTTGGCCGGGTGGAGCACCTCGCCGGGCCGTGGATCCGGGCCGCGGCCGAGATTTCGTGTCCGGCGGAGGCCGAGGTTTTGCGGCAATGCCAGGAGTTCGGGCGTACGGCCGGGGCCAGCGGACAGCGTCGCGCGCAGGCCGCTGAGGCCAAGTTCGCTGACCTCGCGGTGATATCCGGGCCGCGGTTGCTCGAAATGGTGGCCGCGGTGAACAAACTCAGCGGCCGGTTGCGAAAGGCCGGCCGGTGGGCGGACGCGGTAGCGCTGCGGCTCCGGTTCATCGCCCGGATGGTCGAGGAATGTGGCGCTGACGAGCCAAAAGTCGCAGAGCTGCGGATCAACCTGGCGCTCGACCAGATGGCCGAGGGTGAGACGGCCGCGGCCGTGCCACTGTTCGAGCAGGCCACCGCGGCCGAAGCCGACGTGCTGTCGGATGAGTTCGTGTACCGGACGCGGCTCGGTTATGCGTTCATCTGCGAACACCAGTCGCACGAAGCCGAACGTATTCTGACAGTGGCGGCCGGTCGGCTGCGCGATCACCGGGCCAGCGCTGACCCGGCGACGTTGTGGCGCGTCGAGGAGACGGAGATGGAAGTCGAGGACCTGCTGGCCAGATGCCTGTGGCAGCAGGGCAAGGTGCCGGACGCGCGCAAACATTTCGAGCAGGCGTACCACTTCCGCACCAACGCGACCGCCAAGATCGACGAACCGGTGGCCAGCACCTTCAACGCCTGGATCTTCAGCCTGGAGCGGTTCGGCTGAGGCGGCTGGCGGCCTGGGAACGCCGGCCACCCCGGCCCGTACGATGGGATGGTGAGCAAGCCGGTGATTCCCAACGTTCTCGCAGGTCGGTATGCCAGTGCCGAGATGGCCAGGCTGTGGTCCGCCGAGCACAAGATCGTGCTCGAGCGGCAGCTGTGGCTGGCGGTGTTGCGGGCGCAGGCGGACTTGGGCGTGCCGGTGCCGGACGGTGCCATTGAGGCGTACGAGCGGGTGATCGACCAGGTGGATCTGGTGTCGATCGCGGCCCGTGAGCGGGTCACCCGGCACGACGTCAAGGCCCGGATCGAGGAGTTCAACGCGCTCGCCGGGCACCAGCAGGTGCACAAGGGAATGACCAGTCGCGATCTCACCGAGAACGTCGAGCAGCTGCAGATCGTCAGCGCGCTGCGGTTGGTACGCGGCCGGATGCTGGCGGCGCTGGCCCGGCAGGCGGAGCTCGCCACCACGTACACGGACATCGCCCTCACCGGTCGCAGCCACAATGTGCCGGCGCAGGCAACCACGCTCGGCAAACGCTTCGCGACCGCGGGGCAGGAGCTTTTGCTGGCGCTGCGCCGAGTCGACGAGCTGATCGCGCGCTATCCGTTGCGGGGCATCAAAGGTCCGGTGGGTACGAGCGCGGACATGCTGCAGCTGCTCGGCTCGCCGGCCGCGGTGGACGAGCTGGAGGCGGCCGTCGCCCGGCACCTTGGTTTCCAGGACTCGCTGGTCAGCGTCGGGCAGGTCTACCCACGGTCGCTGGACCTGGACGTAGTGAGCGCACTCGTGCAGGCTGCCGCCGGGCCGGCGTCGCTGGCCACCACCATCCGGCTGATGGCTGGGAACGAGCTGGTCACCGAGGGTTTCAAGGCCGGACAGGTGGGTTCCTCGGCGATGCCGCACAAGATGAACAGCCGGTCGTCCGAGCGGATCACTGGTTTCGCGAACATCCTGCGCGGCTACCTGACCATGGTCGGCGCGCTCGCCGGCGACCAGTGGAACGAGGGCGACGTTTCCTGTTCGGTCGTACGCAGAGTCGCGCTGCCAGACGCATTTTTCGCGTTGGACGGCCTTTTCGAGACACTGTTGACCGTGCTGGCCGAATTCGGCGCTTTCCCCGCGGTGATCGATCGCGAAGTGCGGCGGTATCTGCCCTTCCTTGCCACCACGAAACTGTTGGTCGCCGCGGTGGGCGCCGGCGTCGGCCGAGAGACCGCGCACGAGGTCATCAAGGAGCACGCGGTGGCGACCGCGCTGGCCATGCGGGAGGTCGGTGACACCGACGGCTCGGCCTTGCTGGACCGGCTGGCTACCGATCCGCGGCTCGGGCTGACTGCCGCCCAGGTCCGCGACGCAGTTGGCGAGCCGCTTTCCTTCACCGGCCTCGCGCAGCGTCAGGTGGCCACTTTCGCTGACCTGGTGGCGAAGCTGGTGGCCGCCGACCCAGCAGCGGCGGCCTACCAACCCGGCGACATTCTTTAGGGCGCGTCTCCTCATCCACCTGGAATGAGGAGACCCGCCCTAGCCGCGTACGCCCAGAAAACGGTCGGCGAGGTGGAGGAACAAATAGAGGTTCGGGATTTTCTTGGCCGGCGTGCCACCGGCGGCCATCCACTTGCCGGCCCGCTTGATCGAGACGTAGCCCTCCCGTACGTTCACGGCCTCCACCTCGGGCCACGGGACGATGCCCTTGCGGATGGCGATTCCCGGCCGGCCGATGCTGACGTCGCCGAACTGTACGTTTTCGCCACGGGACAGTTTCGCTTCCACCGCGGGCAGATGGGTCCGGGCGACCTGGTCGCAGACCAGCCGGCCAAGCCGCGCGATGTCGTCATAGAAATGGGTGAGCTTGGTCTGCACGTCGTCGTCGCGAATGATCGTGTAGACGTAGGTGGTGCCAGTTTTGATGCCGTTGGAATAATTCACGGTGATTTCCTGGTAAACAGAGGAAATCCGGTCCCAACGATAGGTCGACTCAGGGCCTGCGTGATTGACGGTCATGAATCCGTGGTCGAACACGTACACCCGCTTAGCGGCCTGTCTGGGGTTCAACGAGCTCTGGAAAGCCAGCCAGAGAAAGTAAAAGCCGACGAGAATGACCAGTGAAGCGAGTCCCATCACTATCATCGCTATGACGGCTACGGTGCGCCGCTTGGGGTGAAAAGTCGCGATGTGCCGGCCAAGACTTTCCTGATGCGCGCGGGTCAGAACGTCGTTCGGTGGTCTTTCCAGCGTATTCGCCATTGGCTGCGCGGTCACAATGCCCCGTTTCGTGGTGATGGGATTTGGCCGCTGAGGCGGGCCGGTCGTGACACTATCCGATGAGTGGTGCGCACATCACGCTTTCGCCAGGGTCGGTCATCGTACGTCTGGCGGGTTCGGTAGCGTATTGCAATGACAACGACGTCTCCCCGGCAGCCATCCCGGCCGACTGCTGACGAAATCCGTACGGCCCCCAAGGTGCTGCTGCACGACCACCTCGATGGTGGGCTGCGGCCGGCCACGGTCGCTGAGCTTGCTTCCGAACACGGCTACAAGGACCTGCCCACCGAGGACGTCGGTGCGCTCAAGAGCTGGTTCCGGGACGCCGCCGACTCCGGTTCGCTGGTCCGCTATCTGGACACCTTCACCCATACCGTCGGTGTGCTGCAGACGCCAGACGCACTCGCCCGGGTGGCGTCCGAATGCGTCGAGGATCTGGCCGCAGACGGTGTCGTCTACGCCGAGGTGCGCTTCGCGCCCGAGCTGCACGTCGAGCGCGGACTCGCGTTGACCGAGGTCATCGAGGCGGTGCTGGCCGGTTTCGCGGACGGCACGGCGCGCGCGGCGGCGGCCGGCCGGCAGATCCGGATGGGTGCGCTGCTGACCGCGATGCGGCACGCGGCCCGGTCGCTGGAAATCGCCCAGCTGGCGATCGCGTACCGAGACAGTGGCGTGGTGGGTTTCGACATCGCCGGTGCTGAGGCCGGTTTCCCGCCCACTCGGCACCTGGACGCGTTCCAGCACATCCAGCGCGAGAACGGGCACTTCACCATCCACGCCGGCGAGGCGTTTGGGCTGCCCAGCATCTGGGAGGCGTTGCAGTGGTGTGGCGCGGACCGGCTCGGCCACGGCGTACGCATCGTCGACGACATCACCCCCGGGGCCGCCGGTGGCGCCAGCGGTGCCCGGCTGGGCCGGTTGGCCGCGTACGTACGAGACAAGCGCATCCCGCTGGAGATGGCGCCGTCCTCGAACCTGCAGACGGGCGCGGTGGCGTCGATTGCCGAGCACCCGATCGGGTTGCTCCGCGAGCTCTATTTCCGGGTGACGGTGAACACGGACAACCGGCTGATGAGCGACACCTCGATGACCAGGGAAATGGCCCTGCTGGTGGACGCTTTTCACTACGGCTGGCGGGATCTGCAGTGGTTCACGGTCAATGCGATGAAGAGCGCCTTTATCCCGTTCGACGAACGGCTGGCCATCATCAACGACGTGATCAAGCCGGGCTACGCGAAGCTGATGAGCGACGCGTAAAAGGGTGACAGCTGACCACTGCTGAGTGGGTGTGATCAGCTGTCACCCGGCTTTTATTCGCTCGGAATGACAATCCAGAGCACGATGTAGACCAGAAACTGTGGCCCAGGTAGCAGGCAAGAAAGCACGAACAGGAACCGCACCAGGTTGGCGGAGAGTCCGAACCGCTCCGCGAGACCCGAACAGACACCGCCGATCCAGCGTCGATCTCGTGGTCTACGCAGCGATGACATGTGACTTTCCTTCGTCTCGGCGGTGTTTTCCTTTGTTGATTCCAAGCTAGCTCGCCGAATCGGCAATGCCGTCGCCCGCGTGGATGATTCCGACCGGATCCGGTCTTAGGGGTTTTCACTGAGGACGATCGGGTACGGCCAGGCCTGGGTAGAGTTTTCTCCGGCGCACAGTGGGCCAGCAACAGACATCAGGGAGTGTGGCGCGTGACCGAACAACCACTCGGCCTCAACGGCCGGACCTTTGCCGAGGAGGCGGTCCGGCGGATCGGGGAGTTGGCTCGTACACAGGCCGAGGCCATCTCGGCGGCGGCCGATGTCGTGGTGGCGGTCTCCCGCGCGGACGGCGTGCTGCACGCTTTCGGCACCGGCCACTCGGAGGCCTGCGCGATGGAGATCGCCGGCCGGGCCGGTGGCCTGGTGGGTACGAACAAGGTGTCGCTGCGGGATGTGGTGTTCATCGGTGGGATGGATCCGACCGGCGTGGACCCGCTGCTGGAGCGTGACCCGGCCACTGGCCGGCAGCTGTTTGGGCTGGTCAAGACCGCCCCCGGCGATGCTTTCGTGGTGATCTCCAACTCCGGCGGCAACGGGTCCGTCGTCGAGTTCGCGCTCGCGGTGAAGGAAGCCGGCCTGCCGCTGGTCGCGATCACCTCGGTGGCGCACTCCAGCGCGATCCAGTCCCGGCATCCGAGCGGCAAGCGGCTGTTTGAGATCGCGGACATCGTGATCGACAACCTCGCCCCGTACGGGGACGCGATCCTCGACCTGCCCGGCGGTGGCAAGGCCTGCGGGATCTCCTCCGTCACCTCGGCGACCGCCGCGCAGATGGTCGTCGCCGAAGCGCTGGCCCGGCTGGTCGCGGACGGCGGCACCCCACCGGTCTACTTGTCCGCGAACATCCCGGACGCGGACGAGCACAACCAGAAGCTGGAAGACCACTACGCCGGCCGCATCCACCGCGGGCCCTTCTAGCGAACCCAGGACACTAAGTGGACGAGACCGTTATCGGCGTCGACGTCGGCGGCAGCAACACTCGCGCGATGCTTGCCACCCTGGACGGCGAGGTCCGCGCGGTAGCCGGCGCTGGCGCCGGCAACCCCGTCAGCGTCGGTGCGGCCGAGGCCGCGCGCAACGTTCTGGACGCATGTTTTGGCGTACTTGAGAACGAGCCGGCCGCGGCCGTACGCGCCGTCGCGATGGGCTGCGCCGGGGGCAGTGCGTCGTCCGAGTTCGGCCGGCTGGTGCTCGGCGGGCTGGCTGACGCCGGCGTACGCGGCCCGGTGGAGCTGCGGCCCGATCTGGAGGCCGCGTTCAGCAGCGGCACCGCCGAGCCGGACGGCTACGGTCTGATCGCCGGCACCGGCGCGACCGGTGGCCAGGTGAAGGGCAACCGTCTTCTCCGGTGCGTCGGCGGTGCGGGTTGGCTGCTCGGCGACGAGGGTGGCGGTTTCTGGCTCGGCCGCGAAGCCGTACGGGCCGCCGTCGCCGATACCGACGGGAGTGGGCCTACGACGAAGCTGACCGACCAGATCATCGGCGTACTGGACTGCACCCGAGAGCGCGACCCGCTCCTCAACGCGGTCTACGAGCGGCCACCGATCTGGCTCGCCAGCCTCGCCCCGATAGTGACCGCCGCTGCCGTCTGCGGCGACCCAGTGTCACTGTCTATTGTGGACAACGCTGCGCGAGCTTTGGCTTTACTGCTGGAATCCTTGCACCCGGAAACCGGTCAGCCGGTGGTCCTGATCGGTGGGGTGGTCTCCGCCGGGTCGCCGGTGGCGGACCGATTGGCCGTACGATTGGCCGCGGCTGGACTGGTCAGCACGTTGGTGCAGAGCGGCGCTCCGGGAGCCACCTGGCTCGCGCTGCTGGAAGCGCGGCCGGACGCCGGCGCGGACGTACACGCGCGGTTGGTGGCACCTCGTACGTGAGAAAGCGGCGCCCGGGTGGGCGCCGCTTCTCTCAGGTGAGATGTCTGAGGTCGTCGAGGGTTTTGGCGTGGTGGATGGCGTTGACGGTGGTGACGAGGTCGTGTTGGGCCAGTTGGCGAGCGATGTCGTCGAGGGCGGGTTCGTCGATGGCGGGGTCGGTGCTGAAGTTCATCCGGAGCAACCCGGAAATGGTGCTGAACCGTTCCTCGTACCTGCCCTCGACTTTGCCCTCGACCTTGCCCTCGACTTTGCCCTTCTTGGCGCCTTCGGCGAGGAGTCCGCGGACGAAGCTGGACTCGTGCATGTCGATCGGCATTCCTGACTCCTTCCAGATCCTGTCCACTGTGGCGCTTGACAAGTGTAGCCCGGCGAACACCCTGGCCATGTCGGCAAGCTTGCCCTGGTCCGGGTCGCGGCATTCCCGAATTAATGCCAATGACTTCCGTAGCAATTCCCTTCGCTCGGCCTTGGTCGCCGCCTTCGCCAGCACGGCAAAGGGCATAGTGGTGGGCCGGGCGAGCAGTTCGGCCGCGTCCATCTCTCGTAATATGTGGCACTTATAGACGAGCGTCACGCCGTCCTGGCGCCAGATTTCCGGTGGGCTTCCGCCGCGCAGGATCACCACGTGCTGCTCCACCCGCCGGCCCGGATATTTGTCGAGCAGCCGGGCGAGGTAGATCAACATCGACAGCCCCAGGTTGGGCGGTGACGTGGTATGGAACTCGATATGCGCAAGGCGCCCTGGACCGACCTCGAGCAGGTAGTCGACCCGTTTCGGGTACGCCTCGAGGTCCTCGCCCAGGATCCGGACCGGCCCGGTGGTGGCGGTGCCGAGCCAGCGGCACAGCTCCGCCCGGTGGCCTGGGCTCAGCAGTTTGGCGGCGTTGTCGAAGACCGGACCTGGTCGGGTGTTGGTGGCCATTCGTGGTTCTCCCTCCGTTGGTGATGACGCTAGGGAGGGGGACTGACAGAAAACGCGAGGAGGTGATCGGTTGACGGAGTGAGTCCTCACTCCGTACGATGGGACCCATGGCAGAAACACAGATGGCAGGCCCGCCGGCTCGCAAGAGGGCTCCGGGCATGACGACGGAAGAGCGCCGGGAGATGATCGTACGAGCCGCGTTGCCCTTGGTCTGCGAGTTCGGCGCGGCGGTCACCACCGCGAAGATCGCCCGCGCTGCCGGCATCGGCGAGGCCACGGTTTTCCGTGCCTTCGTGGATAAAGACGAGCTGCTGGCGGCCTGCGTGGCGGAGGCCGTACGGGCCGACCACGTGTTCGCCGAGGTGGCGGCCATCCCGCTGGACCAGCCGCTGGCGGCCCGGCTGGTCCAGGCGGTGGACGCGATGCGGGCGCACCTGACCAGAGTCGCCAGTGTGGTCGGGGCGCTGCAAACTTCCGGCCACCGCGAAACACGTCGAGGGGCGCCGGGAGGCCGACAGGAGATGCTCAGCCGGTCGCGTGACCTGCTGGCCGACCTGATGGAGCCGGAGCGGGACAGCTTGCGGTTGCCGGTACGGCAGTCCGCCGCGCTGTTCCTCTCGGTGGTATTCGCGATGGCGCGGCCAGCCGACGGTTTTGCGCCGACCACTGCGGAGACCGTGGATTTCTTTCTTTATGGTGCATTGGCGAGGGGAGAAGAATGAAAGGCATGAGACTCGGCGCGGTCGGTCTCGCGGTGATTGCGCCCGTCGCGGTTTGGCTGCTCGCTACCGCGGTTTTCGGCGCCCGGCTAGTGGTTCCTGGGCAGTCCGGCGGGCCGCCGCTGGACATCGGTTGGCCGGCGGTCGTCGCGATTGCCCTGGTGGCTGGTCTGCTGGGCTGGGGGCTGCTCGCCGGGTTGGAAAAACTCACCAGGCGGGCTCGTACGATCTGGACGATCACCGCGGTCGTGGTGCTGGCACTGTCATTCGGGTTGCTGATCGGTCCTGGAATCGCGGCGAGTACGCGTACCTGGCTGGGTCTGATGCACCTGGCCGCCGGTGGCGTGCTGATTTTCCTGCTGCCCAGCCGAAAAACAAAACGGGCGCAGTCTCCTGGACAACAATCGGCCAAGGAAGACGGCGCCCGCTCCGGTTGAACTCAGTCGTGCCACTTCACGGCGGCGTCGACCTTGCCGATGAGGCTGCGCCAGGCGATCGCGGCCCGCTCCGGGCTGATCTTGCGGACTTTGCGGCGGGCGATGAAACCGCTGGCCCGCAATGCGTCGTCAAGGTCGTCGAGCGGGGTGTCCGGGGCCAGCGCGGACAGCACGTCGTCGAGCTGGCACGCGAACGCGATGTCGCGGGTCACCTCGCCGGCACCGATCAGCAGGTCCTGGTCCCACACGTCGTGGCCGCCGCGCAGGTTCTGGACGACGAGATCCAGCTCGTACTCGTCCTCTCCCAGCGGTTGTACGTCCTCGGCCTTGATCGTCTCGACCAGCGCGGCCCAGGAGTCCAGGTCCTTGAGGTCGTGCTCCGCGTCGCCCTTGACGTAGTCAACGAGCCCCTCGGCGGACTTGAAGAGCTGCAACTTGCCTTTGTGGGCAAGGAAAACAGCTTCTTCGAGTTCGTCGCCCTCATCGTCGGTGACGACCCGGTAGTGCCGCAGGGTGAAGCCGGTGCCGGACGGCAGCACGATCTCGACGGGGTCAATGTTGGCGGCCGCCCAGAGCGCTTCGGTCTCCTCGCTGCGCTCGACCGGCTCGTCGTCGTCCTCAGCTGAGTCGTCGGAGTCGTCCGAGTCTTCGGAGTCCGAGTCGTCGTCCTTGGCAGCGGCGCCCTCGTCGTCGTCGGACTTTTCGTCGTCCGAGTCCTCCTTGGCGGAGTCCTCATCGGAGTCGTCGTGAACGTCCGCGTCGTCGGCCTCGGCCTTGTCTGGCGAGTCAGCCTCGTCCGTGTCAGCTTCTTCCGTGCTGTCCGCGTCGACGCTGTCCGCAGCGGCCACGTCGTCGTCGGTGGCGTCCGCCTTGCTGTCGCCGTCGGTGGCGTCCGCGTCGTCAGTGGAGTCCGCGCTGGTCTCTGCGGCGTCAGAAACCTGGGAGTTGGCTTCGGACTCGATCTCGGCGACGTTCTCCGTCGTCGTGACCGCGGAGGCCTTCACCTCGCTGGGGGCGTCCTCATCGGCCTTCCCCCGCTTCTTCCAGAAAGCCACTGCCCCTCCGATGGGTGGACGACACTCGATGCGCCGAGCGTATCGGGACCGTTCCGCGTGGGTCGGAGGCGGGTACGGGGACGGCCCAGACCAAGCACCCCGAACCCCGGCCGTCGGACAACTAGACTCGCCGGCATGACCACTGTTACTGGTGAACGTCCCTCGGGCCGCGACACGCTTGCCGACGTGTCCGCCTCGGGAGCGTCGCTACGGCGCTTCCTGCACGGCCTGCCAGGCGTCGACCAGGTCGGGGCCGAGCAGCGGGCGGCCATGTTGGCCAGCAGGTCCATAAAGACCGATTCCAAACGGCAGGCCATTGACCTCGCCATCGGGATGATCGACCTGACCACGCTGGAGGGCATGGACACCGCCGGCAAGGTGCGCTCGCTATGCGCCAAGGCGCGCCATCCGGACCCGACCGACCCGACGTGTCCGCAGGTGGCCGCTATCTGCGTCTACCCGGACATGGTGCCGCTGGTGGTGGCCGAGCTGAAGGGCACCGGCATCCACACCGCGAGCGTCGCGAGCGGGTTCCCCTCCGGTCGTACGTCCCTGGACATCAAGCTCGAGGACACCAGGAACGCGGTGGCGGCGGGCGCCGACGAGGTCGACATGGTGATTGACCGCGGCGCGTTCCTGTCCGGCGACTATCTGTTGGTGTACGAGCAGATCGCGGCGATCAAGGCGGCCGCCGGGAAGGCGCATCTGAAGGTCATCCTGGAGACCGGCGAGCTGGTTACGTACGACAACGTGCGGCGCGCCTCCTGGCTGGCGATGCTGGCCGGCGGCGACTTCATCAAGACCTCGACCGGCAAGGTGGCGCCGGCCGCGACGTTGCCGGTGACGATGGTGATGCTGGAAGCGGTACGTGACTTCCGGGTCGCCACCGGCCGCCAGGTGGGCGTGAAGCCGGCCGGCGGCATTCGTACGTCCAAGGACGCGATCCGCTATCTGGTGACGGTGAACGAGACCGCGGGCCCGGACTGGCTTGACCCGGACTGGTTCCGGTTCGGCGCGTCCAGCCTGCTCAATGACCTGCTGCTGCAACGACAGCGGATGGCGACCGGGCACTACTCCGGTCCCGACTATGTGACGGTGGACTGATTTCCATGCGATTCGAGTACGCACCGGCGCCGGAGTCGACGGCGATCGTCGACATCAAGCCGTCGTACGGTCTCTTTATCAATGGTGAGTTCGTTTCCGGCAAGGACGGCGCCGCTTTCAAGACGGTCAACCCGGCCACCGAGGAGGTGCTGGCCGAGATCACCGAGGCCGAACCGTCCGATGTGGATGCCGCCGTCAAGGCGGCCCGGACCGCCTACGACAAGGTCTGGTCCAAGTTAAAGCCCGCCGAACGCGGGAAATACCTGTTCCGGATAGCCCGGATCATCGCCGAGCGCGCCCGCGAGCTGGCGGTGTTGGAGTCGATCGACAACGGCAAACCGATCCGCGAATCGCGGGACGTGGATATCCCGCTGGTTTCCGCGCATTTCTTCTATTACGCGGGCTGGGCGGACAAGTTGGCGTACGCCGGTTTCGGTCCCGCCCCCCAACCGCTGGGCGTCGCCGCGCAGGTGATTCCGTGGAATTTCCCGTTGTTGATGCTGGCGTGGAAAATCGCGCCGGCGCTGGCGTGCGGAAACACGGTTGTCCTGAAACCAGCCGAAACCACCCCGTTGACGGCGTTGGCTTTCGCGGAGATCTGCCAGCAGGCCGACCTCCCGCCGGGCGTCGTGAACATCGTGACCGGCGCGGGCGACACCGGCCGTACGCTGGTGGAGCACCCCGGCGTCAACAAGGTCGCTTTCACCGGCTCAACCGACGTGGGCAAGGCGATCGCCCGCTCGGTCGCTGGTACGGCCAAGAAAGTCACGTTGGAGCTGGGCGGCAAGGCCGCCAACATCGTCTTCGACGACGCACCGATCGACCAGGCGGTCGAAGGCATCGTCAACGGCATTTTCTTCAACCAGGGCCATGTTTGCTGTGCTGGCTCGCGGTTGTTGATCCAGGAAAGTGTGTACGACGAGGTGCTCGACTCGCTTAAGCGACGCCTCATGACGCTGCGCGTCGGCGATCCGTTGGACAAGAACACCGATGTCGGAGCCATCAACTCGGCCGCCCAGCTGGAAAAGATCCGTGAGCTGTCGCAGATCGGCGAGAACGAGGGCGCGCATCGGTGGTCGCCGCCGTGCGAGCTGCCGGACCGCGGCTTCTGGTTCGCGCCCACCCTTTTCACCGAGGTCACGCAGGCGCATCGCATCGCCCGCGAGGAGATTTTCGGGCCGGTGCTGTCCGTCCTGAGTTTCCGTACGCCCGGCGAGGCGGTCGAGAAGGCGAACAACACGCCGTACGGGCTGTCCGCCGGGGTCTGGACGGAGAAGGGCAGCCTGATCCTGTCGATGGCGAACAAGCTGCGTGCCGGAGTGGTGTGGGCGAACACGTTCAACAAGTTCGATCCGACCTCACCTTTTGGTGGATACAAGGAATCCGGTTACGGCCGCGAGGGTGGCCGGCACGGTCTGGAGGCCTACCTCAATGTCTGACCGACTGGCCGTACGCAAGACGTACAAACTCTATGTGGGAGGAAAATTCCCACGCAGCGAGTCCGGGCGGAGCTACGTCGTGACTGACCACAAAGGACGGTTCGCCGGCAACGCCGCGCTGGGCTCCCGCAAGGACGCCCGCGACGCGGTGCTGGCCGCTCGCAAAGCCGTCGCCGGCTGGTCCGGCGCGACGGCGTACAACCGCGGCCAGGTGCTTTACCGGGTCGCCGAAATAGCCGAAGGCCGGCGCGCCCAATTTGTCGAGGACGTCGTTACGGCCGAGGGCGTTTCACGGTCGAAGGCCGAGTCCACTGTGGACGCGGCGATCGACCGCTGGGTCTGGTACGCCGGCTGGACCGACAAGATTGGTCAGATCGTTGGCGGCGCGAACCCGGTCGCCGGCCCGTTTTTCAACCTGTCCACGCCGGAACCGACCGGAGTGGTCGGGATTCTCGCTCCGCAGTCGTCGTCTTTGCTCGGTTTGGTCAGCGTTCTCGCGCCGGCGATCGCCACCGGAAACACGGTCGTGCTGGTGGCCAGCGAATCACGGCCGCTGCCGGCGATCACGCTGGCCGAGGTGTTGGCGACCTCGGACGTGCCGGGTGGAGTGGTCAACATCCTCACTGGCCGTACGGCCGAAATCGCCCCCTGGTTGGCCTCGCATGCCGACGTCAACGCGCTCGACCTGACCGGCGTTGCGGAGGAACTGGCGGTGTCGCTGGAAGTTTCCGCGGCGGACACCCTCAAGCGGGTCTGGCGTCGGACCGCGGCCGAACCGGATTGGACCGAAGAGCCTGGCATCGACCGCCTCACCACCTACCTGGAAACCAAAACGGTTTGGCACCCGATCGGCGTTTAGCGTAAGTCTCCTGCGCTAGGAGCGAACTGCCTTGCTGCTGCTGGGAACGTCCGCTTCAGTAGTTGGCATGGACGTTTTGGTGTTGGGTGGCACGGCCTGGGTAGGACGCGAGACGGCACGGGAGGCGATGGGTCGCGGGCATAACGTGACGTGCCTCGCGCGCGGCGAAAGCGGTGAGGTGGCCAGCGGTGCGACGCTGATTCGCGCGGATCGTAACGAAAAGGGAGCGTACGACGCGGTCGCCGGTCGCGACTGGGACGCGGTGGTCGAGGTTTCCTGGCAGCCCGGAATGGTTCGTGGTGCGCTGCGGGCACTCGGCGAGCGTACCCGGCACTGGACGTATGTGTCGTCCGGGAATGTGTACGCTTCGCAGGCTGTCCGAGGTGCCGATGAGAGTGCCGAATTACTCCCACCGACCGAGCTGGAAGAGGTCGACAGGTCGCTTTACGGCGAGGCGAAAGCGGCCTGCGAAAAGGCGGTTCGCGAAGCGGTGGGGGACAAGGCGCTGATCGCGCGCGCCGGCTTGATCGGCGGTCCCGGAGACCACAGTGGACGGACTGGCTACTGGGTGGCTCGCAGCGCTCGCGAGCCGCTGAATCCCTTGCTTGTCCCCGATATCGCACCCAACCCGACGCAGGTGGTCGACGTACGGGACCTCGTCAGCTGGCTGGTTGACTGCGCCGAACGCGGCACGGTCGGCGCGTACGACACCGTCGGGCCAGCCCTGACCTTTGCTGAATGGCTGGCGCTGTCCCGAAAGATCGGCGGCCACACCGGCGAGGTGGTGACCGCGCCGGAGAAATGGTTGAGCGACCAGGGTGTTGCCGAATTCATGGGGCCAGAATCCTTGCCAATGTGGATTAACGAGGACGGGTGGGAGGGTTTTCAGGATCGGGCCGGCGGTGCCGCGGTGACGGCGGGACTGCGGCACCGAACCCGCGAGGAACTCCTGCGCGATCTGCTCGCCTGGGAGCGGTCCGAGGGCTTGGACCGAGAGCGTCGTGCGGGCCTGTCCGCGGCCCGGGAGCGGCAGTTGCTGGCCGCTCTGTCGGGTGCGGGTAGGCTGTCGGCCGGGTGATAGTGTTCGGGCCGCTGCCGGCCTGATGAGAGACGTGTGATGAGTGGTACGCAGAACGACGGCTCAGCCGCGGATGCCGAACTTGATCTGGTCGACGCCGGAAACGCGGCGTACGACGAGGGCGATTTCGACACCGCCGAGCGATTCTTCCGGCGGGCGATCGACGCCGGCGATCTGACCATGCATCTCAACCTCGGCAATACTTTCGCCGAACGTTATGAGACCACCGAAGACCCGGCGGATCTGGCCAAGGCGGCGGAGTCGTACCGGATCGCCCTGGACGCCGGCGAGACCGACGCGTGGCGCAATCTTGGCATGGTGTTGGACAAAATGGGCCGCACCGATGCGGCGATCGAGGCGATGCGCTCGGCGATCGCCGCCGGTGACCAGGACGCCCTGCTGTTGCTCGGTTACATTTTTGAGGAGCAGGACGACGCGGCCAGCGCCGAAAAGGCTTACCGGGACGCGGTTGCCGGCGGCTGTGAATTCGCCGATGCCGCGCTCGGCTCTTTTCTGCTGAACGAAGACCGGATGGACGAGGCAGAGTCGGTGCTGCGCCCGATCGCGGGGAACCAACCCGATGCGCGGGCGGATTTGGGCACCCTGCTCATCCGGACGGACCGGCTGGCCGAGGCGGAACAGGTTTTGCGGGCCGGTTTCGGGGCCGGCGAAGTGGAGTCGATGATTCCGCTCGCGAATCTTTACCACGAGGATCTCGACGATCTCGACCAGGCTGAAGAAGTGTTGCGGACGGCGGTTTCGCTGGGCGAGCTGAACGCGATCAACAACCTCGCGGTGGTGCTGTGGGATCAGGGCCGCGAGGCCGAGGCGATCGAGCAGTGGACGCTGGCGGCGGACGGCGGCGACGAATTAGCTGTTTCCGCGCTGGAAGAAATCCACGCCGGCACGGACTAACCGGCTGAGGTCCTCAGGTGAGCAGGAGTTGCCGGTCCCAGGTTGGTGGTTGGTCGGCGGCGGCGGAGAGCAGGGTGAGCGCCACGCCGGACGCACCGTCCAGGAAGCCCGGCCGATCCGAGTATTTTCCGCCCTCCGCCAGCGATGAGAAGCCGTACGGCAGGGCCGGGTCGTACATTCGCAGCAAATACTCGGTCAGCTCGGCGGAAAAATCGGCGAAGCGCGGGTCGCCGGTCTGATGGCCGAAGCGCAGGACAATTTGCAGCAACCCGCTGACTCCGTGGCACAGCCCGGGAGAGTCGCCCATCGCCCGGTCCCGCCATGGTCGCTGGCGCACCGCCATCATCGCCTCGACGGCGATTTCCCGCAGCGAATCGTCGTCCACCGCGTTTCCGGCCAGCCACAGTGATCGGGCCACGCCCGGGCTGCCGTAACACCAGGCATTGTGAGTGGGGTGCCCTTTCGGGTACGAGCCAGCTGCATCTATTGGTCCAACGCCCATGGGCCAGTTGGGCCCCCAACGGTCGTCGCTGCGCCGGTTGGCGATCCAGTGCCCGAGCCGGCTGATCGCCTCGACCTGACCGGGCACCAGAACACCTTCGCTGGCTGCCAGGGAAAGGAGCGCGAGCGGGCCTGGAATGCCATGCGCGAGGCCACAGTTGAACGTACCGTTCGGATACAGCTCGCCAATGGGGGTGTTGGGAAACATCTCCTGCGCAGGGGTGAACCAGTTCGGAACACCGTCGCGTTCCCCGGAAATCGCGACGAACGCGGTCAGAGTGTCCTTCAGTGCATTCTTCGCGAGCGTGTTTTCCTTGACTTGCAAAAGATACGTAGCGGCTCCAGCCAACCCGCTGATGACGTCGTATGTGTGAAATGCCAGCCCGTACGGCTTTTCGAGCATCTTTTGGGCGCGGACGGCCACGGTCTGCGAGATGTGGTCGTCGAGAACGGCCACCAGCCGCTGGTATCGCTGGCCGTCGCGGCTGAGCGACCGAGCCGCGTACGCCACGCTGCTGAGGCCACCGAACGGGCCGGGTGCGGAAATGGCGGCCCGTTCGACCTGCTGCTTGGCGATGACCAGGCTTTCGTGCGCGCGGTCCGCCCAGCCGCCTTCCAGCCGGTCCATTTCGCCGTGCAGGACGGCCACTCCGGTGACGGTGTCGACTTCCTCCAGGTGCAGCACGAGCGGTTGTTTTTCCAGCTCGGTAAGGACGTTCGCGGGCACCAGCCGACGGGCGACCTCGGTGGCCGTGTGTATGGCCCGGTCGGCGAGAGCGCCGGAGACCGCCGGCGCCCACTCCCTGACCACCCCTGCCTCGGTCATTCTCTTCCTTCTCCAGCGGGATTTCCCGAGCGGAAACCGGTCGTTTTCTGCTCGGTCATGGAAAGCGTTCGCTATGGGCAGCAGCTGGTGCGGACGGTTGGGCAGGTGTTGCCGCAGGTGTAGCAGCCGGTGTTCTCGCAGCCACGCGGACCTGTGGTGGTCAGGGACATGTCGTGGTCGGTGAGAATCAGCGGGTCGCTCAGCCGGATGTCAAGGTCGTATTCGTCCACGGGCGCGGTCATGAAATCTCCTTTTCGCAGGCGGATGTGGCCTCACCATCGTGCGCCCGCCACCAGTGGGCAACCAGAGACAATGATCGGGAAGCGGCCGGGAAGATTTCCCGGCGTACGAAAAGCAACCTGACCACCATTGATTCCTGGACAACGGTCGCCCCCGACCGGGGCACCGGGATCTTTCCGGGCAAACTACTGCTGACCGCTTCCGGCCGCTGCTACCGTAAGCATTACGTGACGCGCTCGACGCACAGCAGGAGGCTGGAACCCCGGTGGCTGCCATCATCGTCCCCGTCGGCTTCGACAACGGCCCCCGCTACGACCCGGATGCCGCGCCAGACAGCGGGCCGGAGTATTACGAGGTGTCGGAGCGCCGAAACTCCGCAGAGCTGCCCTTCGACGCGTAC
This sequence comes from Fodinicola feengrottensis, assembly GCF_039530045.1. Taxonomy (NCBI): domain Bacteria; kingdom Bacillati; phylum Actinomycetota; class Actinomycetes; order Mycobacteriales; genus Fodinicola; species Fodinicola feengrottensis. The sequence goes on from NZ_BAAANY010000014.1 coordinate 66,740, forward strand.
GAGGTTTGGCAGCTGGCGCATGTCGACGTCCAGTCCCACGCAGCTGGGGAGTTCAGTCGTGATCGACTGATCGAACTGGCCGCACGGACTGGTCGAGATGCGAATGGCATTGTCAACCGGCTGGTGGCGACGGGCCTGCTGGTCGAGTACGAGGTCGGTACGCCGTCGGCGATCAAGGTTTTGCAGAGCCACCAGTTGCATCCCACCGGCCAGGGCATCGGGAACACTCAGGAGCACCCGGAGATCTTCCGCATCGGCCGCAATGGCGAAGTGCTACTGGAAGTGGTCAACGAGGTCTATACGTTTTGGACTGTCTCGCACGGGTATCCCAGCATCTGGGACGCCGTACAGGACGATGCGCAAGCGATTCCAGCGGGACTGCCCTATCAGACGGCGGAGGAACTGGGCTACCTGTTCGCCGCGGCCATCCCGATGATTGTCGCATCTCATATGGGGGTGCTGGAGCCGATATGAGCGAGCCGGTGATTGGCTACCACAAGAGCCCCAAGATTCCGAAAGTCCGAGCCAGGAAGCCTTCGTTCTGGCCGCGGGTGGCGCGCGGCGGTCAGATTACTGGCACCGCGGTCACCGCTGGTGCCCGGAAAGCCTGGTTCGATCTCGTCGGGACGGTGACCTCGCTTGGCATCGCCGGCGTTGGTGCGTACGTGCTCAATTCCTCGCACCTGCCGGCGGGCGTCAAGGCGGTCGCCACCTTTGTGCTCGGCGGCAGTGTCACGGCCAAGGCCGGCGCCAGTTTCTGGTCGGAGACCGGCAAAACCACCGCTGACGAGCGGGCCAAGGATTCGCCGCAAACGGCCCGGGCGGGTGCCGACGAGCCGCGGATCGCGGCGTTGGAGCAGCGGGCCGCGAGCCTGGAGGCGGCCAACGCGCAGCTGCGGCTGAACAACGCGGCGGTGCTGGCCGACTATGCCAACATGCGCGAGCAGAACACCACCCTGCAGCAGTCCAATCATGCGGTTCGTACGCAAAATGTCGAGCTCTTCAACAAAATCGAGGAGTTAGCGAAGAAGTTCGACATGATCTGGACCGTCACTCAGGCGAATTCCACCATTGTCGGCGACCAGAAGAACCATCTCGAGAGTCACGACAACGCCCTGCAGGTCCAGGGCCAGAGTCTGGTACGTCACGAGAGCATGCTGGCCGGCCACGGCGAGGCTTTGTTCACCCACGAAGAAACCCTGAAAAGGCTCCGCCAGCAGTCAACGTCCGCGCCACCGCCATCCGTGGACGCGAACCGGGCGACCTCATTTTTCGACCACGCCAACGAAACTCTGGCCCGAGCGAACCAGGGTCCGGCTGAAACACCGCAGCAGCCGGACCCTGGCTATTACACCGACCCGAACATCGGCCCTATCCGCTAGCAGGACGAGCGACCGCCAGCGAAATGCCGGTTGGCCCAGGAAAGCGCCTGGGCATACCAGTCCGTGCTGTTCAGGTGCAGGTTCACGTCGTGGCCGGAGTTCGCAAGTACATAGCTTTCCAGGCACGCGTCCGCTGGATAGAACGGTTTTTCCTGCGCCTGCACGCGGGCGGAGGAGGAACAGTCCGAGCCGCCGAGGCCGCAGAAGATGATGTCCTTACCGCCGATGACCACCAATACTGGTACGTGAATATTGGACGTCGTCCCGTTCACCAGCACCAGCGGGAAAGTTGCCAACTCGCCAGCCGTGAAGGTGTCTTTCGTCGCCTCGTCGGTAGCGACGACCTGTGGGTCGGCGTTCGAAGCGTTGTAGAAGAAGCTCTTCCTGGTCCCGGGCTCGGTGGTGACAAAGCCCAGCGGCAGTTGGGTAAATCGGCCGGATGGGTCGATATTCGCGGGTTCGTTGAGATAGAGCGGGATCTGGGCGGCGCCGGTCGGCGCCAGTTTGTGCAAGATGCCGGTGTCGATCACGCCGTCCACATCGTGGAAGGTGGCGGCCTCGACCATGGCGGTGATCGATCCGTACGAATGGCCGACCGCGATGACCTTGTCGAACGCACCCAGCTGCGGGGATTTCAGCGCCCGGACGACCTGATGTGCCACGTACGCGTTGACGTCGGTGTTAATCAGGAGACTGTTCGGGCGTGAGCTTTGGCCGGTGGCGATCCGGTCGATGTCGAGGGTGGCATAGCCGGCCGGCACGGCATGCCGTACATACGAGTATCGGTCCGGATCATAGGGAAAATCCCAGTAGACGTGGTTGTACGTGCCGCCGGGCAGCAGCAGTTGGACGACGTCCGGGTGAGTTCCGGCCGGGCTGCAGAGCTCGCCGTAGACTTGGTAGTCGGCGGTTTGACCGGCGGCCAGCGAGACTGGAATGTGGACGGCGCGGCAGTCGATGGCAGCGGGCGTGGGTGCGGCGGCGGCGGGGCCGGACAGGAACAGCGCCGCGCTCGCCACCAGTCCGGCGGCCAGCAGAGCACGCGTACGGCGGGCTACGAATGCAGCCATGGAAAGATACCTCCAGAATGACCCGGGAAAATAGCCAACAGAGACGAAAGTCGCCTCAAGCCATGTCATTCTGGGGCACTTCGCCGCCGCCGACAAGATCGAAACCGTCACCTCGCTTCGGTGACATTTGTCAGTTCTGGCTTCGGATGGGAATGCCTGCGGCGCAACAGAACAGTGAGTCCACAGCCGAATCCGATGGCGGCGGCGAAGAGATGGCCGAAGGTCGCGAAATCTGGCAGGAAACCGCTCCAGTCGGCGCCGATCAGTGGCCACGCGATCACCGCGGCGGCCGCGAAAGGGCGGAAAATTGGTCGTACCAGCAGGGCGCTGGTGGCGAGAACGGCCTGTGCGCCATAGCTGATCCCGAAATCGTACGCGTGCCGGACGCTGTCCGGATATCCGCCGTGTGCGATGGCCAGCAAAATGACCGGTGCGGTCAGTAAAGTCCCGCCGACGTGCCCGGCGGCGAAGAGGCCGAAGGCGCGCGGGGCGCCGTAGCGGCGTTCCAGCCAGGGCAGGCACACGATAACGCCGGCGCCCAGTGTGATGAGCGTGCCAGCGAAGTCAAGCGAGTGGAAATCTGTCAGCATACCGTCGAAAAACAGCGCGCTGCCGACAAGTGAACCGATGGGATCGTGCTGCAGGTTACCCAGGTTGGTGCTCACTGCGAGCAGGAGCCGGCCGCGGGTCGGGGGTGTCAGAAACCAGTCGACCCACAAATGGGTAGCGAACAGCACAACGACATACGCGGTGGTGAAAGGGCTCCGCCGGGGATAGCTGGCGAGGCCGCGGACGACGCGGAGCACCCGGAAGACATTAGCCGACCCCCCTTGTGGACTCTCAACGGCTATTCTATAGTTCGTTAGAACGGTAGGGAGTGATCGTGAGCGAGTTCGTCGAAGAGCCGGTCTACGCGCAGCTGGCGCGGGTCGGGAAGGCGCTGTCGTCGCCCGTACGGCTGCGCCTGCTCGACCTCCTTGACCAGGGCGAACGCAGCGTTGAGCAACTGGCTGACGATGCTGGGGTGGGGCTCAAGAACACCTCAGCCCAGCTTCAGCAGCTGCGCGCGGCGCACCTCATCGTGGCCCGCCGGGACGGCAACCGGGTGCTCTACCGGCTGGCGGACCGGGACGTGTCGACATTTTTGGGGCAGCTGCAGGATTTCGCCGCGCACCGGCTGGCGGACCTGCGGGACGCGGTCGGTGAGTTGCTCGAGGAGCCGGCCGAATGGGCGCCGGTCACCGCCGAGGAATTGCAGCGCCAACTCGATAATCCGGCGGTGCTGGTGGTGGACGTGCGATCTGCCGCCGAATACGCCGCCGGCCATCTGCCGGGGGCAATCTCGGTCCCGGGCCGCCAGCTGCGTGACCGGCTCGACGACCTGCCGGTGGATCGCGAAATCGTCGCGTACTGCCAGGGACCCTACTGTGTCGCGTCGCCCCAGGCGGTGCGGCTTCTTCGCGAGCACGGCCGGCGGGCCCGCTCGCTGGCTGGCGGCGCCACCCGGTGGCGTCGTACCGGCCAACCTTTGGAAACATCCCTATAAGAGGAGGAAAAGTGCGAGTTATTGATTTCGATCATCTGGTGCTGGTCGCCGCGGACGTGGAGCGATCGTTGGACTTCTATCTGAACAAGCTTGGTATGGAGCCGGAGCGAGTGGACGAGTGGCGGGCGGGGAAGGCGCCATTTCCATCCGTACGGGTGAGCCCGACGACGATCATCGACATCATCGCCGGCTCTCGCCAGGAGTCCAATGTGGACCATTTCTGCCTGGTAGTGGAACCGTTGGACTGGCACGAAGTAGTGGAGTCCGGAGTCTTCACCGTGGTGGACGGGCCGGGTACCCGGTTCGGTGCCCGTGGCCGGGCGCAGTCACTTTATGTTCAGGACCCGGACAAGAACACGATCGAGCTGCGGTATTACCCGCCAGCCAACCAGCACTGAGCGGTTTTGTCCCACGAATAGGCCTCATTCGCGGTGCGGACCATCACTTCGAAATGGCCGGTTGGTGCGACGATCCCGTATGCGGAGAAATACTCGCGAGCAGACGCCGAGGCTGTGTGAGTGGTGATGGGTTTGTCGCCGAGCACTCCCGCGGAGTGGAATCCGGTGCTGGTCAGGGCCAGGATGGCGGCGACTCGGTCGGTCCCGCCAACCACCTGACAGGTGATTTCCCGGATCGACTCCGACTGTCCGTCCTCGTTGAAATCGTGATCAGCGTAGGTCGGGTCCGGATCGCCAACCATCCGCGGCGCGGCCGCCAGTGCCAACTGGCTGCTGCTGCGTTTGGCCACTCCGTCAAGGAAATTCCAGTTGCCGGCGGCGCATGGCCCGATGGCGGGCAGCGCGATGGTGGCAGCAGGTTTTGTCATCGGCGCCGACGGGTTCGCCGGTGGCTTTCGCTGATGCCGGCCAAGGGAGTGGCCGGCCACGAAAGCGCCACCGGCCAGCAGGACGACGGCGATGACGGCGGCCGCCCCGGTGATGGCACGGCGGGCCACGACATTCGCTTCGCCCATCGCTGTCGTGTTGGCGCGGTTGCCGTCGTTGCCTGTCACGTCATCAACCCTTTCATCGGCGTACTCCTGGGACGCCGATGGGGCCTGGTTTGGTTGTCAGCTGCCGCAGAGCAGGGCGGTGCCCAGTGGCGTACGGCTGTGCAGCATCGTGTTGCCGGCGCGTCGACTGACGATCAGTCCTGCGCGGCGCAGCACCGACGCGTGCTGGCTGGCCGAGGCGAGCGAGATGCCGAGCCGGCGGGCCAACTCGCTGGTGCTGCAGCCGGTCTCGTCCAGATGTCGTAGGACCTCCCCGCGGGTGCTCCCGACCAGCGCGGCGAGCGCGTCCTCGCCGCTCGGAACGCGCGCGTCCAACCCCGTCTCCTGCTCCACTGGGTAGACCAGCGTGGGCGGCAGGCTCGGATCCAGCAAAGTGACCGCATAGTGCCAGCAGAAAACGGACGGCACCAGCAGCAACCCGCGACCGCCGAGCTGGAGGTCCTGGTCCAGCGGATACTCCACTTCCAGCACGGGCGGCCGCCAGTGCGCCATCGGCACCAGCGACTCCAACAGGGCCTCGGCGCCGCCGTCCAGCAGAGCGCGCGCTCGTACGGCACGATCCGCGTCGACAAGCGCGTGCAGGCGCTGTGCGTACGGACCGACTGCCGTGTGGTGATAGTGCGCCAGGGCGTCCGCGAGCTTGTCCAGGTTGTACTCGGTCGGAAGGTCGCGGCGCTGGTCCGGCGACCGGCTGGACGCCAGCAGCTCCAGCTCCTGCGAGACCTGGCCGCGGGGGGTCCGTACGACCGCGGAAACGGCGTCCGAGAACGAGCCGTTCGGGTCCGCGGGGGTGAGGAAGTCCGGGAAGTAGCCTGCCGTCGGTATCAGTGGCCTGAGCTGGCGCAACGCCTCGTACGACGGGTTGTTGGCGAGCCGGGAGCCGGTCCGCTGCCGCCAGTTCGCGAACGCCGGGCCACCCTGCCGCCCGCTCAGCATCTGCAGGCTGAGCACGGTCTCCCAGAGCTGGTGGGGCTGGCGCGCCACCCGCAGCCGACCGAGGTCTTCGCTGTCGAACCAGATGCGCAACAAGCCGGTTCACCGCCTCCGGGCGTCAGCGCTGTTTCGGCCAGCGCTGAAAGATGCGGCGGATCCACCGCATCCAGCCTCATTCTGGACGAAGCGTGCTCACCCTGCAGGGAAATGGGGAGAAACTGATGATGCGACGAATCACAGCGGCAGTGGCCGTGTTGATGGGGCTATGCCTGAGCCTTTTCGGCGCGAGTGCGGCATCCGCCTTCGCGATTACCCCGGCTGGAGTCCTGTCCGCCGCGCCCGCTGGCGCCACGACGCTTTCGTACACCTGGCAAGGACAGCAGACCTATTACTACTGCGGCCCCGGCTCGACCCGGATGGTGCTCAGCGCTCGGATGTCGCCGCCATCCCAGGACACCATCGCCGGTTGGGAAGGCACCACCAGCAACGGGACCGACGACACGGCGAATGTCGTCTCGGCGCTCAACCATTTCCTCAACACTGGTTGGTACGAGCGAAAAGCAGTCAGCGACCCGCCCACCCAGGCCCAGCGTGACCTGCTCAAACAGGACATCGTTTACGACGTCGACCGGGGCTACGGACTGGTGGCGAACGTGGTCAGCGGCTGGCGGCCGCCGGGCTACCCGAGTGGCACTATTTACCATTACGTCGCGATTGTCGGCTACGCCGACGACGGCGACACCGCGGTGATCGGCGACCCAGCCGGCGGCGGCGCCGGTGGCGGGAGTTGGAGCAACGTGCCGCAGCAGTACTCGATCAGCACGTACGACCTCGGCACCTGGATCGGCGAGAAGGCGTACGCGGCTTAGTTCGCAACGAAAACGCCACGGCGTCGACAGCAGCACAATGTCCCGCACTCGACATCGAGTGCGGGACATTGTGCCGCTCTCAACGACCAAGGTGCGTCCAAGACTCCCATCGCGGCGGTCTGTCGACTGGACCACTATTCCTGAGACCTGACGAACGGTGGCTTCGGCCCCATCCAGCGACTGGCCGGATGCGGCCAGCGGCGGCTCGGCGAAGAGTCGTCGCGGGCCCGGTGAAGTCTGGGGAAAGTCTTGGTGCGAAACCGGCAGGGCGGGCGACGACCGGGCGGCGGTGCCCCTACGGTGTGATTTGTCCGATTGTTTGGCTGTGCCCTCACTGGAGCCCAGATGCGCGACAGCGCTCTCCCGGGACCGTCCCGGATCGCCCATTTCACTGACACCTGGCTGCCTCGCCGCGACGGGGTCGTCACCAGCCTGCAGACCCTGGACCGGCAGCTGCGCGCGGCCGGCCGGCAGAGCCTGGTCGTGGTGCCGCGGCACCGGGACGCCGTCGCCGAGCCCGGCCAGTCCCTGCACACCCTCCGATCGCTGCCGTGTGGCGTCGGTCAGCTGCGGCTCGCGCCGCTGCCCGGTCGCCGGCACACCGACGCGATCGCCGGCTGGGAACCGGACCTGGTGCACGTCCACACGGTCGGGCCGATCGGCCTGCTCGGTGTCTATGCGGCTACCCGGCTGGGCGTGCCGCTGGTGCACACGTACCACACGGACTTGCACGCGTACGCCGATGCTTATCGGGTGCCGACGCGCGCGCTCCAGCTCGCTGTGGCGGCGTACCGGCGACGGCTCGCTCCCGGCGGCCGGCCGGCGATGCGTACGGTCGGAGACAACCCGCGGCGCGCTCTGGTGGACGAAGGTCTGCGGCTGCTTTTCGGCCAGTCCGATGCGGTGGTGCTGCCGACCCGCGCGATCCTGGACCGGGTCCGGCTGCCGGTGCCCGCCGATCGGCTGCACGTGCTGCCGACCGGGGTCGAGGGGCGGACCGTACGGTCGTCGGAGGTGATGGCGTTCCGGCAGCGGCATGGGGTGTCGACTCGTGACCGGCTGGTGCTGTCCGTCGGACGGGTGACCGCCGAGAAGGGAATCGACCTGCTGCTACCGGCTTTCGCTCGGGTGCTGGCCGCCGAGCCGCGGGCTCGGCTGGTGCTGGTGGGGACGGTCTACGACCGCGAGGCACTGTCCGCCGCTTTGCGCGCCAGCGGCCTCGGCCGCCGGGTCGTCCTGGCCGGCGAGCTGGCCCCGCAGCGCGTCGCCGCCGCGTACGCTGCCGCCGTCCAGTCCGGGGGCGTCCTCGCCTTCGCATCGCGTACGGACACCCAGGGTTTGGTGTTGTCCGAGGCCGCTCACGCTGGCCTCCCATGCGTCATGGTGGACGCTGAGTTGCTGGCCGCCGGCCCGCTCGCCGGCGCGGCGCTGTGCGCTCCGGCGACGACTGCCGGTTTCGGTGCCGCGATCGAGCGGCTGCTGGCGAATCCGGTGCTGGCGGGCGCGTTGGCGGACCGGGCCCGCAGAGCGGTGCTTGCGCACACCCCGCAGGCCTATGTGACGTCCATGCTGTCGATCTATGCGGCCGCTGCTGGCGTACGCGATCGGATGGCCGCCTAAGAGCAGTTCAGGCTGCCTGATGTGGGGGCAGCGAGGGCGTCGGATAGCGTGCGTGCTGTGGATGCTGCTTTGGACACCCTCGTTGTGGATCACCCGCTGGCGGCCGCGCGGCTGACCACGATGCGGGACGCGCGGACGGATTCGGCGACCTTCCGAGCCGCGCTCGCTGAGTTGACCGTCATGTTGGTCTACGAGGCCACCCGTACGCTGCCGGTCGACAAGTACCAGATCCACACGCCGGTGGCGCGTACGACCGGATACCGGCTGGCGAACCCGCCACTGCTGGTGCCGGTGTTGCGGGCGGGGCTGGGGATGGCGAACGCGGCGCTCGGGTTGTTGCCGGAGGCCGCGATGGGGTTCGTCGGGCTGGCGCGCGACGAGAAGACCTTCGAACCGCGGGCATACATGGAGTCGCTGCCGGCCGACCTCACCGGCCGGCCAGTGTTCCTGCTGGACCCGATGGTCGCGACCGGCGGGTCCATAGAGCACGCCGTACGGCTGCTGACCACTCGCGGCGCCAGCGAGATCACGGTGATCTGCGCGCTGTCGGCCCCCGAGGCGCTCGCCGCGCTGGCCGAGGCGAAGCTGCCGATCCGGATCGTCACGGCGAGCGTGGACGAGCGGTTGAACGACTCGAAGTACATCGTGCCGGGCCTCGGCGACGCCGGCGACCGGCAGTTCGGCGCGGTCTAGATGCGGCTACGGCTGTCGCTGGCTGTGGTGACGGCTTTGCTGCTGGCCGCCGGTTGTGCGGCGGCTGGCCCGCCGCACACCGTCAAACTTTCGGTCACCGCCAAGGAACCTGGCTCGGTCGGCGAGATCTCGTACCAGATCGGCGTCGGCGCGAGCGTCCAGAAAGTCACCGACGCGGACATTCCGTGGACCGTGACGATCAAGGACCCGCCCAACGGCGTCGCCCGGCTCTCGCTGACGGTCGCCAACCTGTCCGACCCGTCGATCATCGTCGCCGAAGCCACCTTCACCTGCACGGTCACTGTGGACGGCAAGGTCGTCGCCACCAGGACCGCACGTGAAACCGTCACCTGCGCCCACTGACGTGGGCGTGCGTCAGAGGCCCAGGGCGGTGGCGATTTCGGTGCGCAGGGTTGCCAGTGACCGGTCGGCGCGGGGGCCGGCGTCGGGGGCGAAAGGTTCGACTGTTTCCAGGTAGGCCTTCAGTTTTGGCTCGGTGCCGGAAGGGCGGACGACGACGCGGACGCCTTCGGCTCGTACGGTCAGCACGTCCGCGCTGGGCAGTCGGTCGGTGATTTCGGTGACCGGGCGGCCCAGCAGCGTTGACGGTGGGTTCGACCGCAGTCGGGCCATCATGGTGGCGATTTCGGCGACATCGGTGACGCGTACGGACAGTTGGTCGGTCCGGTGCAGGCCGTACGCCGCCGCCAACTCGTCCAGCCGGTCGGTCAGGGTCCGTCCGTCGGCCTTCAGTCGGGCGGCCAGGTCGGCGATCAGGACCGCGGCGGAGATGCCGTCCTTGTCGCGGACGAGGTCGGGCGCGACGCAATAGCCGAGCGCTTCCTCATATCCATAAGCGAGTGGCACGCCGGTCTCATCGCCGCCCCGGACGATCCACTTGAAGCCGGTCAGCGTTTCCGCGTACGGCTGGCCTGCGGCCGCGGCGATCGACTGGAGCAGCTGCGACGACACCACGGTCGTCGCGTACGTGCCGGTCCGGCCGAGCCTGAGCAGATGGTCGGCGAGCAGTACGCCGACCTCGTCGCCGCGCAGGATCCGCCAACCGGCCGGCGTCGGCACCGCGACGGCGCACCGGTCGGCGTCCGGGTCGTTGGCGATCGCGATATCCGCTCCGGTCCGCGCGGCCAGCGCCTGGACCAGGTCCATCGCGCCGGGTTCCTCCGGGTTGGGAAACGGGACGGTGCTGAAATCCGGATCCGGATGGTGCTGCTCGGGCACCGAGGCTGGCTCGGCGAAGCCGGCTTTTTTGAATACCCCCAACAAAGTCTCGGCGCCGACACCGTGCATCGCGGTGTACGCGACGGTGATGTCCTTTGGTGCGGCCGGATCGACCAGCGCGGCGACGGCGTCCACATAGGACTCGACGAGGGTGTCGTCGATGATTTCCCCGGCATCACCCAACGGCACGGCCGAGAGTGGGCCGACGGTCCGGATGGCGGCCTCGATGCCGGCGTCGACAGGAGGCACGATCTGCCCGCCGCGGCCGTCCTCGCCGCCCAAATAGACCTTGTAGCCGTTGTCCGCGGGGGGATTGTGGCTGGCCGTGACCATCACCCCGGCGGCCGCGTCGAGCGCCCGCACCGCGTACGCGAGGACCGGTGTGGGCAGCCGCGTCCGCAACCGCAGTGCGCGCCGGCCGGCGCCGGTGAAGACGGCCACCGCCTCGTCGGCGAACTCCCGCGATCCGTGCCGTCCGTCGAACCCGACCACCACTGGCCCAGCCGGGCCAGCACTGTCCAAATAGGACACCAGGCCGCGGCTGGCGGCCCGTACGACCGCGCGGTTCATCCCGTTGGGCCCCGCTCGGAGGACTCCGCGCAGCCCGGCCGTACCGAAAGTCAGCGGCTGCGCGAACCGGTCGGCGAGCTCGGCCTCGCTGTCCGGCCACTGGTCAAGCAGAGCCTGCAGCTGCGCCTGGGTAGCCGGATCTGGGTCGTCGTCCCGCCACGCGGCGGCGGCCGCGCGCAGGTCAGTCTGCATTGCCATCCCGCCATCGTGCCGGACGGCCGGTGACGGTCAGAGGCTGACCTTGGTGCCAGCCACCACCTGCTGGAAAAGTGGCAGGTACGTGGCGAAATCCGATTCGTTGGCCATGTAGGAGAGTTGGTACGACTTCCCGTTCTGGCCAATCGCGCCATAGAGCAGGTTGTGCCGCTGGACGCCGTTGTTCGACCAGGTGAACTCCCAGATCGCGCCATCGGAGCGGCCGGCGAACGAGGTCGCCTTCAAGGTGAGTACGTGAAAGCCCGGAATGTAGTACCTCGAGCCGGCCGCCGCGTCGGCGCGAGCCTCGCTGCCATCCTGGAAAACCTTCAGCGCCGACGAGGTGCCCGGTCCGCCGGGGTTGGAGAACGAGATCCGGATTTTCTGGCTGTCCGGGTTGTTGAGCGGCCCGTAGCCGATCAGCGTCGGGTCGCCGCTGTCCTTGCGTTCCCAGGTGGCCGGGACCGGCACCAGATAGCCGGGGAACAGGCTCACCGGGCTGACCGAAGGCGCTGGTGTGCCAGTCGAGCTGGGGTTGGTCGAGTACGTCGGTTGGGGCGTGGGCGGCGTCGCGGTGTTGGCCTTGTCGTGGTTCAGGCTCAACACGACGACGATGCCGGCGCCGGCCGCCAACGCAAGGGCCAGGACGATCCCGATGATGACCAACGGGGTCTTGGAGCGCCGGCGAGGCGGCGGCGGTTGGTACGGCGGTTGGTGCGGTTGTGGGGTCGGGTGGACTTGCGGCTGGCCGTAGCCGTACGGCGGGCTGCTCGGCGCGGTGGTCCGGCCGCTCACCGGTGGTTGCGGCGCGGGAGGCAGCGGGTGCGGCACCGGCGGAAGGGGTGCCGGCGGGCTGGAGACGGCTGCGTGGCCGGTCGGTGGCCGCCCGGTTGGCCGCTCGGTTGGCCGCTCGGTTGGCCGCCTGGTTGGCCGCTCGGTTGGCTGCCCGGTCGGCTGCGGTGCCGGCGGGGCGGAGACCGACGCCCGGCCGATGGGCAACTGGCCCATCGGGAGCACCTGGGTCTGGTGCACCTGGACGGTCGACGCGTCCTCTTCCGACGGCGGTGCAGGCACGGCTCCGGGCCCGACCGGCTGGTGCCCGTACGCCCCCGGTTGCCCCGAAACCAGATGCCCGTACACCGGTCCAGGCTGGCCGGAGGCCGGCGCTCCAGACACTGGCGTCCCACCTGTGTGAGCCGCGCCGGGCCAGGTCAGCGGGGGAGGCGGCTGGGCTGGTACGGCCGCGGTCGGCGGCAGCAGGGACGGGCTGGCCGAGCCGCCGCGGATGGCACGCTCCAACGCCTCGGCGGCGCCTTGGGCGGACAGCCGCCGGTACTGATCCTTCTCCAGCAGCCCAGTCAGGACCGGTTGCAGGGGACCGGCCAGCCGGTACGGGTCGGGGGGCTCGTTGAGGATCGCGGCGAGGGTCGGCAGCGGGCCTTCCCGGTCGAAAGGCGGCCGGCCCTCGACAGCGGCGTAGAGGGTGGCGCCGAGCGAGAACAGGTCGCTGGGCGGCCCGACGGTTTCACCGCGTACCCGCTCTGGGGCGATGAAGGGCGGCGACCCGATCATCAGGCCGGGCGCGGTGAGCGAGGTCTTGTCGAGCTCGAAGGCGATGCCGAAGTCGGTCAGGCTGGTGGAGCCGTCGTTGTCGATGATCACGTTCGCCGGCTTCACGTCCCGGTGCAGCACCCCGGCGCGGTGGGCGGCGCCGAGCGCGCCCAGCAGCTCGAGCCCGATCTCGGCGACCCGCGGCGCCGGCAGCGGCCCGCTGTCCAGCACCATGTCGTCGAGGCTCTTGCCGGTGATCAGCTCCATCACCATCCACGGGTTCCCGTCGACGGTGAGCACGTCGTACACCCGGACGATCGCCGGATGCCGCAGCCGGGCGCCGAGCCGGGCCTCCTTGATGAGCCGGTCGGACATCTCCTTGCGTACGGTCGCGGACATGGTGCTCGGCAACAGCAGCTCTTTGAGCGCGACCTCGCGGTCCAGGATCAGGTCGCGGGCCCGCCAGACCCGGCCCATGCCGCCCTGGCCGATCGCGGACACGACCGTGTACCGCTCGGCGATGACCCGGCTTTCCCCGGCAGGCGCTCCGACCACGCAGCCAGGTTAGGGCCGCGAGATCGCGACCGGCATCGGCCGGCAGGTCAGGAGACCGTCACCGTGCCCCAAAGGGCAGGCCATCGCGAGGGCGAGCAATCGCCCTCGCGAAGTGAGGTCAGAGCTTGCTGACGATGGCCAGGAGCAGGTCGCCGATCGAGGCGGCAGCGGCCCGGCCGGCGTCCAGCACCTCGTGGTGGTCCAACGGCTGGCCGCTCAGCCCGGCGGCCACGTTGGTGACCATCGAGAGCCCGAGCACCTCCAGGCCGGCGGCCCGGGCGGCGATGGTCTCCAGGGCGGTGGACATCCCGACCAGGTCGGCGCCGACGGTGACCAGCATCCGGATCTCGGCCGGAGTCTCGAAATGTGGGCCGGGCAGCGCCGCGTACACACCCTCGGCCAGGTCCGGGTCGACCGTACGAGCGAGGTCGCGCAGCCGGGTCGCATACGCGTCCGTCAGGTCGACGAAGTCGGCGCCGACCAGCGGCGAGCGGGCGGTCAGGTTGAGGTGGTCGCTGATGAGGACGGGCTGGCCGATCCGGTAGCCCAGGTTGATGCCGCCGGCGGCGTTGGTGAGCACCACCGTGTGGCAGCCAGCGGCGGCCGCGGTGCGTACGTTGTGAACGACCGGCTCCACGCCGAGGCCCTCGTAGAGGTGCGTACGGCCGAGGAACACCAGCACCCGCCGGCCCTGGACCGTCACCGAGCGCACCTTGCCGACGTGCCCGAGCGCGGTCGGGGGCGCGAACCCGGGCAGGTCACTGACCGACACTTCCACGTCGGCGGCGCCGATCCGGTCGGCGGCCGGCGCCCAACCGGACCCGAGAACCACCGCCACGTCGTGCTTGTCCACACCGGTGGCGCGCGCGAGCGCGGCCGCGCTGTCGGCCGCGAGCTTTGCTGTTTCCTGAGATGAACTCACGGCCGCCGAGGGTAGTCGACCCCGTCACGCTCTCCGCACACAGTCAGGCCGGACCCTTGCGGCCGACGAGATGGAAGACCCGGCTGAGGTGGCGGTAGGGGTCTCGGCGGCTGGCCTCAAGTTCGACGGCGGCGGTGGCTTCCACCTGTTTCGCGTCTGTCGGGTCCAGTTCGGCGCCGCTGAAGTCGAGCCAGTCGACAAACAGCCACACCCCGTACCAGTCCAGCGGCCGCACGCCGCGGCTCTGGATGAGCTCGCTGACCTCCTCCACCGTGTAGTCACGGCCCGGCAGGCCCAGCACCCCCATCCCCTGTTTGGCGTCGAAGGACGCGAGGGCGTCGTCCCATCGTCGCTCCAAGGCGGGGCGTACGGCGGCAGCCTTGGGGTTACCGGTCATGATCGAGACGACGCCACCTGGGGCGGCGCATCGGCACAGCTGGTCGACCAACGGTCCCGGCTGCTCCAGATATCCGAGCACGCCGTGGCACAGTACGGCAGCGAAGCGCTGACCACCTACCGCCTCGTCTGCGTTCTCGCCATCGGCCTGCAAGAGCGTCACCCGTCGCTGGACCTCAGCCGGCAGTCGTTGGAGTCGCTGGCGCGCCTTGTCCAGCATCGCTGGCGACGAGTCCAGCAGCGTCACGTCGTAACCGGCCTGTGCCAGCGGAAACGACTGATGGCCCGCGCCGCCGCCAATGTCCAGCACAGTTGCCGGTGGGGCCGGCAGATGCTCCAGCAACTGCTGGTGCATCACATAAGTGCGCACGAGACCCTTCACTGAGGCGTACGCCTTATCGGCGAACTGATCGGCCACGGTGGCCCAGATGTCGTCGGTCACCACCCCAACTTATCAGTTGGTAGTTAGTAACTAGTAACTTAATGACCATGACCACACGCATGAGTGGACCGGAACGACGAACCCAGGTGCTCGGGATCGCCGCGAGGGAGTTCGCCGACCACGGACTTCACGGTGCGTCGATCGAGGCGGTCGCGCGTGAAGCGGGCATCACACAGGCGTATGTGTTCCGGATGTTCAAAACCAAGAAGGCGCTGTTCCTGGAGCTCGTCGGCGCGGCCTTCGATCGCTTCAGCGATGGCATGGCGCAAGCCGCCAGCGGCGCCCAGGGGTTGAGCGCCCTGGCCCTGATGGGGGCGCAGTACTACGACTCGCTGGCCGACCGCACCACCCTTTTGTTGCAGCTACAGGGCTTCGCCGCAGGTGGTGACAGTGAGGTCCGCGATGTCGTACGGACGCGACTTGCTCGCATGTGGGACACGGTCGCCGATGCGACGGGCCTGGATCCGGTGACGGTGAAGTCGTTTCTCGCCTTCGGCATGCTTCTCAACAACGTGGCCGCCCTCGATGTCGACGAGGTGACCGAACCGTGGGCCGAGGGCGTGCGTACGCGTATCCATCAGGGACTCTTCGAGCACATCACTACCCAAACCAACAGCTGAGGGGAAGGTCAGCTGAGCTGGAAAGTGGCGGACACCTGGTCGAGCAGGGCGCGGTGGCTGGCGAACTGACTTTCCGGCGCGGACAGGGCCAGTTGATAGCTGACGCCGTCGATCACCACGCCCCGATAAAGCGTGTGCCGCCGCTCGGACTCGCCGTCCCGCTGGTACGACCACTCCCAGTCGGCGGCGGCGTACTTTCCCATCTTGCCCGTGCCGTAACCAATCAGCTGGTACGCGCTGCCGCCGCCGACGCCGCGTTCCTGGCGCCGCGAGCCGGACTCCCAGACCTGGTGCTGGTCTGCGTTGCCGGCCTTCTCGGTGTTCAGCTGGATCCAGACCAGCTTGCCTGGGTCATAGAACCGGACCTGGTTGGTGCCCTGCGAGGTCCAGCCGGTCGGCACCTGAATCTGGAAGCCGCTCTGGTGCCGGTAGGGCGTCAGGTTGACTGCCGGGGCCGACGTACCTGCCGACGGTTTGCCACCACGGCCGAGGCCGACGCCCACCAGCACGCCGACGATGACGAGAACCACGACGATCGCCGCCGCGATGCCGATGATCAGCAGGGTCTGCCGGTTGGGGTGCGACCGCGGTGGGAGCGGCGGGGCGGGCTGCGGCAACGGCGGCGGTGACATGGGCTGGGGCGGTGTGCCGTAGGGCACCTGGGTCGTCTGCTGGGGCCTGGCCGGCTGCCCGACCTGCTGGTAAAGCTGCTGGTAGTTGTCCGCGTACGGCTGCTGGGCCGCGGCCGCCGGGGTGCCCGCGACGCCGTACGAGAACGCCGACTGCCCGGCCGCTGCTGGCTGGCCGCCAGGCAGGGCCGGCATCGCCGTGGTGGCGGCGGGACCGACCCAAATCGCACCGGCCGGAGCGCCGCTGGACTGGCCCGCCGGCGAGCCCGCTCCGGAAGCCGGCGGATAGCCCCCGCCGCTTGACGGGTAGCCGGAAGCAGGAGCTGACGCGTACCCATCGCCGCCGCTCGGCGCATAGCCGGCTACAGAAACATAGCCGGTTCCAGCAGCATGGCCGGCTCCAGAAGCTGGCGTGACGCCGGACATCGCGGCAGCACCGCTCGTCGGGTCGGCCGGGGCCGATGCGAGTGCGGCGGGCGTCATCGCGGGCGGTGCGCTCGCCGGCATCACCGGTACGGCGCCGGGGCTGACGGCGACCGGCAGCTGCGCGTCCGGCTCGCGGTCGCCCAACACGGCCGCGCCGGCTTCGTGGGTGCCAGGTTCGTGAGCGCCGTGTCGTACGGGCTCGGGCTCAGTCACCGGCTCTGCGGCCGCCGGCTCCGGGACCGTCTTCTCGTCGTCCGGCGCTGGCTGGTTGGTCGGCAGCGGCATCCACATCGTCGCGTCGCCGGCCGGCTCGGCGGCCGGAGCCGTTAGCGAAGCCGCCGGCACCCCGCTGACCTGCGCCGCGACCTGATCGCTGGATGGCTGGTGGCCAGGCAGCGGCGCCGGCGTGTGCTGCACGGTCTGGGCGACCAATGCGGCCCGCCGGGCGGCATCGCTGTCGGTGTCGCTGTCCAGGCCGGCCCCGAGGATGGACAGCAGGCCGGCGCGGGCCCGGGCGTGCGTGAACCGGTCGTTCGGGCTCTTGCGCAGCAGGCCGGCGAGCACTGGTACGAGCGGGCCGGCCAGCGTCATCGGGTCCGGGTCCTCGCTGACCACCGCGGTCAGGGTGGGCAGCGGGTCGCCCCGGTCGAACGGCGGTTTTCCTTGCACCGCCGCATAAAGCGTGGCGCCGAGCGAGAAGAGATCGCTGGACGGCCCGAAAGCCTGGCCGCGGGCGCGTTCGGGCGCGATGTACTGCGGGGAACCCAGCAGCAGCCCGGTGCTGGTCAGCGACGAGTCACCGGGTGCGGAGGCGACTCCGAAGTCGGTCAGTGTGGTGCGACCGTCGGCGGCCACCATCACGTTGCCGGGCTTGATATCCCGGTGCAGGACACCCGCGGTGTGGGCGGCTTCCAGAGCACCCAGCACGGCCAGCCCGATGGCCGCGACCGTACGCGGTGGCAACGGCCCGTCCTCGCGGATGACGTCGGCCAAGCTGCGGGCGTCCAGCAGCTCCATCACGATCCACGGGCGACTGTCGTCGTCGACCACGTCGAAGATCCGGATCACCGCCGGATGGTTCAGCGCCGCCGCGGAGCGGGCTTCGCGCAGCGTGCGCTCGCAGAGCATGTCGCGCTCGGCGGCCGGCAGGCCGGGCGGCAGCAGCACTTCCTTGACCGCCACCTCGCGCCGCAACAGCTCGTCGGTGGCCCGCCAGACGGTGCCCATGCCGCCGGCGCCGATGGTCGCGTGCAGCACGTACCGCCCGCCGATGCGTCGCTCGCTCGGAGGGTTGCCGGAGCCCCGCTGGCCGGGGTGTGCGGTAGTCACTTCCCTCCGTTCTACCGGATGCACCCAACCGGCCGCGAACCGGCAGTCCCGCAAAACCCCGCTCAAGAAGGCCAAAAAAAGGACAGAACGTCAGATAATGGCTTACGTTTTTCTGGTCTCGTAGGGTCAACGTTTCGCGCGGATCGTACGTACGAACTCACTCTGCGCGGCTGTCCAAGCAAAACTGCCCTAGCGCGATCGACAGTGGCCGACCGCGTCCTCGTACGGCCATCCTGCCGTGATCTCCAGTTCACGTAGTGTCACCAGGTCAGGCCCAGCCTGGTTGTTCCGCTGAGCCCCGCGAGCGCCACAGCGGACTCCTGGTTCTGGGCTCTCCTGCCCCCGGAACCCCCGGACAGGACCTAGGCTGTCCCTCACCACGCACCGGCGGGGCCGCGCCAGGGCCACGCCGGTGATCGCGCCTTGGAGGTCCAGATGCGCATCGAGTTCAGCTCGTCACCGCGGGCCAGTCTGGGCGTGGAGTGGGAGCTGGAGCTGGTGGACCTGGACACCCGCGAACTGCGGTCCGGGGCCAGCGAGATCCTCACCGAGATCCGGCCGGAGGGCGCCGCCGAGCATCCCAAGGCCAAGCACGAGCTGCTGGAAAGCACCGTCGAGGTGATCACTGGCGTTTGTACGACCGTCGCCGAAGCGCGCGCGGACCTCGCCGAAACGGTTGAGCAGGTCCGCCAGGCGGCCGCCAAACGCAATCTCGGGGTGATGTGTTCGGGCACCCACCCGTTCACCGACTGGGCGACCCAGGACATCAGCCCGCACACCCGTTACCAGCGGCTGATCGAGTCGATGCAGTGGCTGGCCCGCCGGTTGCAGATCTTCGGGGTGCACGTCCATGTGGGCGTACGGGCGCCGGAGAAGGCGATCCCGATCGTCAACGCGCTGACTCAGTACATCCCGCATTTCCTCGCGCTGTCCGCCTCCAGCCCGTACTGGCAGGGCAAGGACACCGGCCTCGCGAGCGCGCGCAGCAAGGTCTTCGAGGGACTGCCGACCGCCGGTCTGCCCTACCAGCTGTCCGGCTGGGACCAGTTCGAGGCGTACATGGAGACGCTGATCTCCACCCAGACCATCCAGACCATCCGCGAGGTCTGGTGGGACATCCGGCCGCACCCGAACTTCGGCACTGTGGAGCTGCGGATCTGCGACGGGCTGGCGACCTTTGACGAGATCGTGGGAATCGCTGCGCTCGCGCAGTGCCTGGTGGAGCGTTTCGACCGGGAGCTGGACCGCGGCTACACCCTGCCGCTGCCCAAGAGGTGGGTGGTCGAGGAGAACAAGTGGCGGGCCGCCCGCTACGGCCTGGACGCCGAGATCATCGCCGATGACAAGGGCACCGTCGTACCGCTCAAACAGGCGATCAGCGACCTGCTGGAAGACCTCACGCCGGTGGCCCGCCGACTGGACTGCGTGGCCGAGCTGTCCACTGTGGACCGCATTTTGAAGGTCGGCGCGAGCTATCAACGCCAGCGCGAGGTGGCGGCCAAGAACAATGGCGACCTGACCAAGGTGGTCGATGCCCTGATGGCGGAGATGCGAGACGGCCTGCCCAGCTGACTCGTGCCTGTGGACTATGCGCACGCGGCATTTGCGGTCGGAGTAGGCTCAATGGTCAAGGTCGTGAATGCGAATACGCCCAGATCCGGGTGAATGTCGCGGACGACCGGGGGGCCTTACGAGGGGCCTATTTCGCTTTCGACCGGCGACACCGCTCCCGGATGAACAGGTGAGGCAGGTGTGCCGCCGTGGACGCAACGGTGAATGAGGGACGCAGTCTTCGTGACAACGACGCAATCCGCCGGAAATAGGCAGCAGGTTTCGACAATGACGTCGGATCTCGGGAATGAGCTGCGTACGCAGCTGGATCGCTGGCTGGTCAGCCATGGCGCGGAGTTGGTGGCGCTGCGGCGCGACCTGCACGCGCATCCGGAGCTTTCCAAACACGAGCAGGGCACCACGGCCAAGATCGCCGCGTTGCTGGAGGCGGCCGGACTCAAGCCGCGGCTACTGCCGACCGGCAACGGCATTATTTGCGATATTCCCGGCGATCCGGCCGGTCCAGTGGTGGCATTGCGCGCGGACATGGACGCGTTGCCCATTCAGGACGCCAAAGACGTACCGTACAAGTCCACTGTGGACGGTGTCTGTCACGCCTGCGGGCACGACGTGCACACCACGGTCGCGCTGGGCGCCGGACTGGCGCTCGCCGAAATGGGCGGATTGCGGGGGACCGTGCGACTGGTCTTCCAACCGGCCGAGGAGGTTTTCGACGGCGGTGCGCCGGACATGATCGACGCGGGCGCCCTGGACGGCGTCTCGCGGATCTTCGCGGTGCACTGCGACCCGCGGATCGCCGCCGGCCTGGTCGGCATCCGGGTCGGTCCGCTGACCGCGTCCGCCGACTCGATCCGGGTCACCCTCGCCGGCCCCGGCGGTCACACCGCCCGGCCGTACCTGACCGCCGACGTGGTCGAGGCGATCGGCCGGGTCGTCACCGAGGTGCCCGCGCTGCTCGGCCGGCGGACCGACCCGCGCTCCGGCGTCTCGCTGGTCTTCGGCGCCATCCACGCCGGCCAGGCCGCGAACACCATCCCGCAGGCCGCGTACGCGCTCGGCACCGTCCGCATCCTTGACCACGACGCCTGGTCCAGCGCGCCCACGTTGATCAGCCAACTGGTCCACGAGGTCGTCGCGCCCACCCGCGCGACCGCGGACATCACGTACACCCGGGGCGTCCCGCCGGTCGTCAACGAACCCGGCGCCACCGGCATCCTCGCCGAAGCGGCCCGCGCCGGCCTCGGCGCCGACGCTGTCGTCGGCACCCCGCAGAGCATGGGCGGCGAGGACTTCTCCTGGTATTTGGAGCACGTTCCCGGCTCGATGGCTCGCCTCGGGGTCGGTCGCCCGGGAGAGCAGCTGGACCTGCACCAGGGCACCTTCGACGTGGACGAACGCGCCATCGCCACCGGGGTGCGACTGCTCGCCCACACCGCGGTCGCCGCCCTCGCGGGCTGACGAGCTCTGACCGTACGGGCCGGTTGGTTCTCGCTCGTCGCCGCCGGCCCGCGGTCTGCACAATCGGATTCCGATTGTGCAGGTCTACCTAGGGTGCGGCGCGAAACTGTCGTACCGTCGTGAAATTTTGAGCCCCCGCCCTTTCAGAAGGGTGGGGGGTGGGTGGCGGGTTTTTATTACGTAAGTCGACGCGCGCGCGCGAAATAAGCGCGCGCTGCGGGGGTTCGGTATGCGACACCAAACTGGTGTCACTCGGCGAGCGACACCAAACCCGCGCCATTGGGCGCCGAACGACGAGATTTCTGCAGCGCTCGCCGAACGCCACACTTTCGCGCCACTGGAAAGCCGGGCGGCCCATCGACTGCGGCACAATGTCCCGCACTCGACATCGAGTGCGGGACATTGTGCCGCACTGAACGACCAAGTCCACCCCGGCATCGCACTCCGTAGCCACTGGGCCCCCGAGCCATCACCGCTAGTCACGGCAGCTCTTGATCCCGGTCGACCATGGCTGAGGCATACCAGGGCGTTCCATCGTTGCATCGCGGCAAAAACTCCATGATCGTTGTCCCTGCGGGCCCCGATCGAGGACTATGGGCGCGTGACGCCACCGCAAACCCGCCAAAAGGTCTTGATCGCACCGCAAGGCGGCCGGGTATCGACCGATGAGGACAGCCAGTGCCACCACAGCGGAACTTTCGGACATACAGGGCAACGTCTTGTTCGTCACAGTGAGTAGCGTTTAGACTACGTAACGTGAATGAAGACAGGGTTGTCGAACTTCGCGTGCACGGCGTGGCCGGCACGCCGCCGGACGAGCTGCTCGATCGAGTGCTCGTCGTACGGGTCGCCGGCGACAGCCGTGCCGGGTTCTACCGGCCGGCGTTAGCGGACGAGGGAACCGACGATGCGCCCGGCCAGCCGCACGGGTCGGGACCACTGCTGGAGGGCTACTGCTGGGGCGGTCTCACGTCCGGCGCCGCGGCCCGCGCGTTCTGGCTTCTGTTGCTGCCCTTCACGATCGCGAACGTGGCGCCACGGCTGCGGCCACCGAGCCCACCGCGTACGGACGGCTTCCTGTGGTGGCTGTCCCGGCTGTTCGCGCTCGGGCTGACCGCGCTGATGATCCAGACCGCGGCCGGCGTCGGCGTCGACCAGATCGGGTGGCGGTGCGGCACGTTGCCGGCCGGTACGTGCCCAGGCCTCCCGAACGCCGTCGACCAGCTGCTGCATATGGCGACTCCGGGCCAGCGACTGCTGCTCGGCGCGGTCGTGCCCATCGTCGTCCTCCTGGTGCTCGTCCTGTTGGGGCGCGGCACCGCGATGCGGTACGAGCAGGCCGATCCGGATCCGGCCGCCAGGTATGCGGACCACAATCCGGGCGACGGGCCGGATCTCGCGCTCAGCCATCCCGACCTGTGGCGAGGCCAGCACCTGGTTCGGCGGTTGCGACGGTTGCACATCCTGATCGCCGTCGGCATCTGCGTCGTCACAGTGGCCCTTCCGGCGTACGAACACGATCGGGGTGCGGCGACCCAACTGCTGCCGCTGGGCGGCGGGCTGCTGAGCTGGCTGGGGTGGGCGCTGCTGGTGCTCTGTGCGGCTGCCGCGGTCGGTGTCGCCACGTTGCTGGCTTTTCCTTCAGTGACAAGCCGTCGTCCGTCGGTGGGGACCGCCGCGACGCTCGCGGAGCGCGCGTATCAAGCAGCTCTCGCCCTCTGCCTGCTGGCGATCGGCTATGTGTTGGCGCCACGCCCGGGCTGGTCACCGACCGGCCCACTGCCCGGTTTTGGCCGGTCGGCTGTGCTGCTTTTCAGCCTGCACGTGGTGATCCTGTTGGTGTTGGCCGGTACGGTCGCGTTGCTCTGGCAGCGGGCCGCCAGGTTGCCGGCGGGGCAGCCCAAGCAGGCGCTCGGTGGGTACGGGACGGTGCTGCTGACCGCCGCGAGCCTGCTGATGGCGGCCGGTGCATCTGCCGGGATTTACCTTTACGTGGGCGGATTTCTGCGGACCGGCAGCCTGCGACCGAGTTTCGGCGACGTGCAGGGCGCGGTGGCCGCGCTGAACACGGCGCCGGCCATTCAGACCGCGAGCCTCGCCTTCGGGCTGATGCTCGGCTGGCTGGTGCTGGTCGCGTTCGCCGGCGCTGGCATCATCGCGTACCGGCTGATCTGGCCGACTCGCTGGCCCGAGGGGCAGCGGCTGCTCAACCAGCAGTATCCGGAGGCGCACCGGACCCCGGTCCGGGACGCGGAGATCCTGCGCGCCTTCTGGTTGGCCCGGATCGCCGACTGGGCCGGTGGGTTGATCGCCGCGGTTTTGGCTCCGTCGCTGGCAATCGCCGCCATAGCGACCGGCTTCGTGCTGGCCTCGGCGGTGTCCGGCAACGCCGCGTCCGTACTGGACGTGGTGCTGGCCGCGACCGGTTCGTTGAGCGCCATCGGCGCGTACGGCACAGTGCTCGGCCTGCTTTTGTTGGTGGCCGTCGGTGCGGCCGCCTTCCGGATCAGCGGCACTCGGCGGGTGGTGGGTGTGCTGTGGGACGTCGGCGCTTTTTGGCCGCGGGCGGCCCATCCGCTGGCCGCGCCCTGCTATGCCGAGCGTACGGTCCCGGACCTGCTGCAGCGGCTTCGCTGGTACGCCGCCGGCGCACCGACCGGCGGCCAGCCGGCCGGTGAGGCGACACCGGTGGTGGTTTCCGGGCATAGCCAGGGCGGCGTGATCACCGCCGCCGTCACCCTGCAACTGGACTCGGTAGTGCGCGAACAAGTCGCCTTCCTAGCCATCGGAACGGTCCTTCGGCGGCTGTATGCCCGTTATTTCCCGGCGTATTTCGGCGTACCCACCCTGGACGCGATCGCCATCCGGCTCACCGCCCGCTCCGGCCGCCGGTTGCGAAACCTCTGGCGCACCACCGATTACGTCGGCGGCCCGATCGGCAGCGGCCCCCGCGAATCCGACCCGCCGGTGCCACCCACCAGCCCGCTGGCCACCGCCGACCGCCGGCTGACCGACCCGGAATACGCCGCCGCCCCCGGCGACCCTGTCCCGCCGCCGATCCGGGCCCATTCCAACTATCCCGCCGACCCGGTCTACCACCAGGAGCTAGCCGACCTGGCCGACCTGCTCCCGCACCAACCACCACCCCACCCCGAACGCCGCCTCCGAGTCATCCATTAAGTGGGTGCGGCGCGAAATTGTCGTACGTGTCTGTTTTTCTTTCCCCCTCCCTTTGAACGGGCGGGGGGGTGGGTTGAGAGGTGGACTCTAATTTTTAGTTGAACATTGGTCCTCGAACCCGCCCCCCACCCGTCACTGGGTGGGGGCAAATCTGCCGGAGGGGTACGACAGTTTCGCGCCGCACCCTATGTAGAGCTGTACAATCGGACTCCGATTGTGACGACCGGAAAGCTGGTCAGGCGTAGGTGCGCATGAGGGACAGGACGGCCTCGGCGTCGGGGCCGTCGGCGTGTACGGGGACCTCGTCGGGGGTGGCGCGGCGGCCGGCGATCGCGCATACGTCGGCGGCGGTGCCGTGGACGACCGTCAGGGCCGCGGCGTCGGCGCCGAAATCCCAGCGGGAGCCGTTTGGCGCGGTCAGCTCGAAGGCCACCGGTCCGGTGAGGGTGAGGTCGGCGCGCGCGAAGGCGTAGGGAATCGTGCGCCAAGCCAGCCGCGCGATGTGCCAGAGCCGGTCGGTCGGCGGCAGCGGCCGGCCAAGCGCGTCGGCCACGTCGCCGGTGTGGATCCAGCACTCGGAGAGTCGGGTGGTGGTGAGCGTACGGGTGCTCAGCCAGCCGGTGACCCACTGCAGCCGGCCGCGATCGTCGCTGTTCAGCAACGCGTTCCGGACACCGGTGGCAGCGCCCTGCCAGCGCTGGAAAACATCCTTGCCGGGCGCGTCCCGATCCCGCGCCACCATCTGGCCCACCATGTCGTCGACGGTGACGGCACTCGTCATCGGGTGGCCGAGCATCGCGGCACCGGCCTCCAGGAACCGGCCGCCGGCGCTGGCCAGCGCCAGCTCGTCGGTCTGCGCCAGGTGCAGGACGACATCGGACACCGTCCAGCCCACACACCGGGTCGGTGCGGACCAGCCTTCGTCGTTCAGCGGGGCGAGAAGGCCGGCCAGCTCGTCGTGTTGCGCGCGCAGCGCGTCGACGATAGCCGCGAGATCGGAGTCCATAAGACCTACTTTCCAGCCGTACGAGCCGCCCGCGCAAGGACTCCCGCGCTGCCCGTACGGTCAACCTCCAGGGCAGCGGCTATCCGGTGGGGCGGGTCCGCAGCTCGGTGACGTACTCCGTCGGGGCGCCGCCGGCCTCGGCGGCCTCGGCGAGCTGGTTCAGATACTGCGGGGTGGGTAGGCCGCCCTCGTAGTGCGGCGACACATACCACCAGGCGAGCTGAGCGCCTTCCAGCGTCTGGACGCGCACCTTGATCTTCTGCTCCATGCCGGACTCGGCCTTCTCCCAGGCGTCCAACGTCGGCTCGTCCTGCGGGCTCACGTCGTAGATCGTCACGAAGACCTGCTCAGCGGCGGCTTCCACGACAGTGGCGCTGACCGGGACACCGCCGAAGGTCAAGCGCCAGCCCGTTACCCAGCCGGAGCCGGCGACCGGCGACCGCGGGCAGCGCTCCAGCATCCGGGCGGGGTCGAGGTTCGGACCGTAGGCGGCGTACAGCGGCATGGTCGCCACACTAGTGCGAGACAATGCGTGCATCGCGTACGCATCGCCGAACAGCACTGGAGGGCCAGGTCAAGTGACCCGGATCGTGATCATCGGAGGGGGACCGGCCGGGTACGAGGCGGCCCTGGTGGCGGCTCAGCTGGGTGGGCAGGTGACCATCGTGGAGGCCGAGGCGGTCGGTGGTGCCTGCGTGGTGGCCGACTGTGTGCCGAGCAAGACGTTCATCGCGTCTTCGGACGTGGCGACCAGCCTGCGGCACGGCTCCGCGCTGGGCATCAACGGCACGCTGGCGGGGCGTGTCGACGTCGATCTAGCGGCGGTCCACGCGCGCGTACGAGACCTCGCGAAGGCGCAGTCGCGCGACATCGGCGACGGCCTCGTTTCGCACGGCGTAAGGATCCTGAACGGCACCGCCCAGTTGCGGACCGGCAACCCGCACGTGGTGGAGGTCGAGGGCGGCGAGTCGCTGGAAGCCGACATCGTGCTCATCGCGACCGGCGCGACGCCCAGGGTCGTCCGGGGCGCCGAGCCGGACGGGGAGCGGATCCTGACCTGGCGGCAGGTGTATGACCTGAAGGAACTGCCCGAGCATTTGGTGGTGATCGGCTCCGGGGTCACCGGCGCCGAGTTCGCCAGTGCATACCTGGCCATGGGGGTGCCGGTGACACTGGTGTCCAGCCGCGACCGGGTGATGCCGCACGAGGATCGGGACGCCGCCGAACACATCGAGAACGTTTTTACCAGGCAGGGCATGGCAATCTTGTCCAATGCGCGTGCGGATGCCGTCAGGCGTATCGAGAACGGCGTTCGCGTGGAGCTGCAGGACGGTCGCGTTATCGAGGCCAGTCACGCACTGATGACGGTCGGATCAGTGCCCAATACTGCCGGTCTGGCGGAGGCCGGTGTCGAGCTTGACGACCGCGATTTCGTTGCGGTGGACCGGGTTTCCCGTACGTCCGTGCGTGGGGTTTATGCGGCCGGCGACTGTACGGGCGTGCTCATGCTCGCTTCCGTCGCGGCCATGCAGGGGCGAATTGCCATGTGGCACGCGCTCGGTGAGGCGGTGCAGCCGCTGCGCCGGCAGACCGTTGCCGCGAATGTGTTCACTGACCCCGAAATCGCGTCGGTCGGCCTCGGTCAGTCGTCGGTGGAGGCGGGTGCGGTGCCGGCCCGTTCGGTGACTCTTCCGCTGGCGACCAACGCGCGCGCCAAAATGATGGGCCTCACGGACGGTTTCGTGAAGCTGTTCTGCCGGCCGGCTTCCGGTCTGGTGATCGGCGGTGTGGTAGTCGCGCCGCGGGCCAGCGAGCTGATCCTGCCGATCGCGATGGCGGTGGAGAACCATCTGACGGTCAACCAGATCGCGCAGTCTTTTTCGATCTATCCGTCACTTTCCGGCTCGATCACCGAGTCGGCCCGGCAACTCATGCAACCTGAATTTGATTAATCAGGTTTCGAAGCGATAGCCGAGGCCGGGCTCGGTGACGAAATAACGGGGGTGGGTGTGGTCCGGCTCTAGTTTTCGCCGCAGTTGGGCGATGTAGACCCGTAGGTAATTTGTTTCGGTGCCATATTGTGGACCCCACACCTCGCGAAGCAGCTGGCGTTGGCCGACGAGTTTGCCGCGGTGGCGTACCAGGGTGGCCAGGATGTGCCATTCGGTGGGCGTCAGCCGCACTTCGCCGGCGCTGGTGGTGACGCGTTTCGCGGCCAGGTCGATGGTGAAGTCGGGGGTGCTGATGGTCGGCGCTTCGTCGCCGGCGGCGCCGCGGCGCAGCGCGGCGCGCATCCGGGCCAGCAACTCGTCCATGCCGAAAGGCTTGGTCACGTAGTCGTCGGCGCCGGCATCCAGAGCGGCCACTTTCTCGGCCTGTTCGGTACGGGCGGACAGCACGATGATCGGGACGGTCGTCCAGCCGCGCAGCCCACGAACCACGTCGACGCCGTCGATGTCCGGCAGACCGAGGTCGACGATAACCAGATCCGGTTGCCGCTTGGCGGCGAGGTCCAGGCCGGTACGACCATCCTCGGCGACCTCAACGTCGTAGCCGCGCGCCTTGAGGTTCACCCGCAGCGCGCGGCGGAGTTGGGCCTCGTCGTCGACCACCAGCACGGTGTCCATCCCGCCATTGTGCTCGTCACCTCCGCAAACGCCGGCAGTGGCCATCGTCACGAGCCGCGTTTGGAGGCCGGACGCCCCGTCCGCGCCGGATTAGGGCAGGCTTGGCTGGGTGGAGACATCTAGCGCGCGGGACGACCAGTCGCTGGCGTCGTTGCTGGGCGGGCGTACGGCGTCGATCGATGCCACTTTGCCGCCGGTCGCGTTTGTCGCGGGCTGGTTGCTGTCCGGCCGGTCGGTAGCGATCGGTGCGGTGGTCGCGATCGTGATCGGGCTGGCGGTCGCCGGTTTCCGGCTCGCTCGCGGCAACCGACCCAGAGCGGTGCTGATCGGCCTCCTCGGCGTCTGTGTGGCCGCGCTCATCGCGCTCTACACCGGTCGCGCGGCCGACTTTTTCCTGCTGCAGTTGGCAAGCAACGGTGCCAGCGCCCTCGCCTGGGCGATCAGCATCGTGTTTCGCTGGCCGCTGCTCGGTGTCATCGTTGGCCTGCTGCTCGGCCAGAAAACCCGGTGGCGCAAGGACCGGGCCTTGATGCGCGCGTACTCGCTGGCCTCGTGGATCTGGGTCCTGCAGTACGTCATCAGGGTCGCTGTCTTCGGCGTGTTCTATGCGATGCAGGCCGTCGTTCCGCTGCTGGTGGCCCGGGTGGCGCTCAGCTGGCCGCTGATCGTGCTCTGCCTGTTGGTCAGCGGTTGGGTGCTGCGCCAGACGCTGCCGGCCGGCCATCCAGGTTTCCGCAAACCGCAGATCGTGGAGATTCAGCAGGCGCCGGACGCGGCCTAAAGCAGCTGCAGGACGGTACACCGCCAGCGGCCGTCCATGCCTTCCAACCGGAGCGCGATCGCTCGGCACCGAGGGCCGTACGAGACGATCGCGCAGGCCTCGGCCACTCCGTCGATCGGCTCGTTGACGTGCACACTGCGGACCTGGCCGGGGATCCGACCGGCCTGCCGCTGGGTCGGCAGGTGCGCGGCGGCCGAGGAGGCCAGTCGGGTCAGCAGGCCGGCGTACGTACGCTGCGAGGTCACCGGCATCAGCTGCTGCACCGGCCGGCGGCCGGCCATCACCTCGACCACCGCCTGGGTGAACCGGGTGGCGAACTGGCGCGGGCAGGGCAGGTCGTCGCGCGGGGTCCGCTGTGGAGCGAAGATCGGGTCGTTGCTCGGGCGACCGGCCGGCGCGTCCACCTCGAAGGGCAGCTGGTCGGCGTGGATCTCGTAGCCGAGTCCGTCGACCCGCGGCGGCTCGATCAGCCGCAGTGCGCGGAAGGGGCGGGTCTCGGCGTAGTCGATCGGACTGTACGGCGGCTCGCTGCACGGCGCCGGCCGGATCTGGATGCGTCCAACAGCGTGCCGTGAGGTGTGGTGCTGGCCTGCCGGGCGGTATTTCTGCGTTGACACGGGGCTGCTGGCCGGCGATCGACTCATGACCCGCTCCCGTTCCGGCTGGTCGGCGGCCGGAGCCGCTGACCAGGCCGGATGATGTCGGGGTTCGGGCCGATCAGCTGTCGGTTGGCGGCCCACCAGCGCGGCCATTCGACGGCTATGGCCGGTCGGCTCGGGTGCTGAAGGCGCGCGGCCGCGATGCTCCAGAGGCTGTCTCCGGGGCGTACGACGACGGTCCGCGGCGGGGTGGTCGCGGGCTGTCGAGGTGTCGGCGCGTTCATCTTGGGTAAGACGGCGCTGACACGCGGTGATGACACGAAACCGGACTGTTGATTCGCGTCCGGTCCGCGCGGGTCCAGGACGGCCGCGGTGGTGCCCGCCGGCGCGGCGGCCGCCGGGGTCAGCGGAGCGAGAACGATGCCGACTCCGAGCGTGCCGACCAGCAGCTGGCGTACGGCGGCCGGCACGACCAGGGCCTGCACCGCTCGGGTGGCTCGCCCGATGGGACCAGGGAGGACGCTCGCCGTCGCCACCGCCAGACAGGTGAGCCACCAGCCGTATGCGGCCACCGCTAGGGCGTCTACCAGCGATAACAGTGGATCGTCGGGCCCGGCGCACTCGTACAGGACTACCCCCACAGCTGCCGTGACGATGAGTAAGACCGCTCTTCGTGTCATTTGATCCCCGATTCGTTCATTTGCTTGTGTTTGCTTTTGTAAGCTATCGTTTACGCTAAGTCAAGCGGTTTGGCGTAAATGGGATGTACGGTGAGCGAGTGCGCGAATCGGATGCGGGTCGCTGGGAGCGGCTGTTCGCCGATCTCGAAGACCAGGCCGATGCCCTCGAACGCGCCGAAGAAGCAGCTCAGGTGGGCGACCGGGTGCGGGCCGAGGTGGGTGACGTGCGGCTCTACGACCGACTGCGGGCTGCGGTCGGCCAGCAGCTCGCGCTGACCGTGCGGGGCGCTGGCGCGGTGGCCGGAGCGTTACTGGAAGTCGGGCCTGACTGGCTGTTGCTTGGCGAGCCGTACGAGCGGGAGGTTCTGGTGCCGTTCGCCGCGGTCACGTCGGTGGGCGGGTTGGGCCGGCACTCGGCCGCGCCCGGTTCGCAGGGGCGGGTGGCGGCCCGGCTGACGCTGCGATGGGCGCTGCGGCGGCTGGCGCGGGACCGAGCCGCGGTCTGCGTTTTCCTCGCCGACGGCTGTCAGCTCGGCGGCACCGTGGACCGGGTGGGCGCGGATTTTGTGGAACTCGCCGAACATCCGGCCGGCGAGCCGCGGCGGGCATCGGCCGTACGCGGGGTGCGCGCTGTGCCGCTGCACGCCCTGGCGCTGATCCGCCGCCCTTGACCCGGTCTACTCGCCGAAGGTGCGATACACGGGTGGGGGTGATCTTGCGGGCTGGGCACGACAGTTTTGGCGACCAAGGGCAGTTGTGAAGCTTTGCTAACGAGCTAGGGCGTGTCTCCTAACCCCAGGCGGCGAGGGCCGAGCCCAAGCGTCGGCTGCCGGCACCGGGCGATCACCCCCATACAACAACGGTATGAAGGTGACCGCCCGGCACCGGCAGCCGACGCTTGGATCTCGACCCTCATCCACCTGGAATTAGGAGACACGCCCTAGTCGGACTCGGCGTCCTCGCGTTCGATGAGCGGGTTTTCTCGTACCCAGTCGGCGGTCTGGGAGTATTGGCGGTCGATGTACGCCTCAAGTTTGGTGCGCTCGACCCGCCACTGGCCGCGGCCGCCGACCTTGATGGCCTCCAGTTCGCCGCTGCGGACGAGGGCATACGCCTGGGAGGCGGAGATGTTGAGGGTGTCGGCCACATCCGCCAGCAAAAGGAACCGTTCGGAACTCATTGTCCCCACCTGCCTTCGATAACCTCAGTGTGCCAGTGTTCGCGCCCATTTGCCGTCATTGACGTGGGCCGTGTTGGGGCATTGCCGAGAGGCCGACAAATAGGGCAAAATGTTCCCCAGCGCGTTCGGCTGGTTGCGGTGGGTGAAAATCGCGAGGGGGTGCGGCATGTCCGGTGCGGTGCCACCGGACTCGCCGCCGGCCACCCGGCTGCGCCGGCCGTCGTGGCTGGATCTGCGGTTGGTGGGTGGGGTGTTGCTGGTCCTGGTCGCGGTGCTGGTCGGCGGCCGGGTGCTTGCCTCGGCGGACCAGGCCGTGCAGGTTTGGGCCGTACAAGCGGACCTCGCGGCTGGTACGACGCTCGGCGCCGGTGACTTGCGGACCGTACGGGTGCAGCTCTACGACTCGGCGGCAAGCTATCTCGCGGTGGCGGCCTCGCCGGTCGGCCGGACGTTGCTGCGCGCGCTGTCTGCTGGTGACCTGCTCCCGCGCAGCGCGCTGGGCGAGACTCCGGCCGGGAGCCTGGTCTCGATTCCGGTGTCACCGCAGCATGTGCCGGGGTCGCTGAGAGCCGGTCAGCGGATCGATGTTTACGCCACCGCGAAGCCGGCGGCCGGGGCGGTGGCCAAGACCGCCCGCGTACTAGCCGGCGTGACCGTCCAGCAGGTCCGGGTGCCGGACGCCGGCGTGCTGTCCAGCACCGCGCAGGTCGCGGTGGTCGTACGCATCGACGACAGCGCGGCGATGTCGCTGGTGGCGGCGATGCGGACGGCCGATCTGGACATCGCCATCGCGCCGCCGGACCGACGGGGCCCGGTGTCGACGGCCGCGCTGCCGGTCCCGGTGCCACCGACCCCGGAACAGCCGGACTATGCCTCGCCGGAGCCGATCGACTCCGCCTCGGCGAGCGTGTCGCCCAGTCCGCGCGAGTCGCGATGAGCCTGCCGATCGTCACCGCGGTCACCGATGCGGCCGCAGAGGCCAACCTGGTCGCCGCACTGGGCCGCTCGGACCGTGGGATCACCGTCGTACGCCGCTGCGTCGACGTCGCTGACCTGCTGGCGGTCGCCGGCAGCGGCACCACCCGGGCCGTGGTGCTCTCCGCTGACCTGCGGCGACTGGACCACGACGTACTGGCCCGACTGGCCGCGGCCAGGGTTGCGGTGGTCGGCTTCGTCAACCCGGCTGAGCGATGGCACGAGCAGACGCTGAGTCAGCTGGGTGTGCGTTATGTCCTGTCGACAGACGCCGATCCGGACACCGTCGTGGAGATGCTCCAAGCGGCCGATGCCAGCATGGCGACCGGCAGCTGGAACGGGGTGGCCGATCCAGCGGCGGCGCTGCCGGTGTTCGCGGCGGCGCCGGCACAGTCGACTCCGGCGCCTGGCCTGGGCACGGTGGTGGCGGTCTGGGGTCCGACCGGTGCGCCCGGTCGGACCACGGTCGCCGTCGGAGTGGCCGACGAGGCCGCCCGGCTGGGGGTGCCCACGCTGCTGGTGGACTGCGACCCATATGGCGGAGTGATCGGACAGGTCCTGGGCATGGTCGACGAGTCACCGGGGCTCGCGGCCGCGGCCCGGCTGCACAACCAGGGCCGGCTCGGGGTCGGCGACCTCGCTGGATTGGCCCGGAGCTTGTCACCGACCCTGCGGGTGCTGACCGGGCTGGCCCGCTCGGACCGCTGGCCGGAGCTGCGGTTCGAGTCCGTGCTCGGGGTGCTGGAATGCGCTCGTACGCTCGCCGCCCTGACGATCGTGGACTGCGGCTTCTGCCTGGAAGCGGACGAGGAGATCAGTTTCGACACCGCGGCCCCGCGCCGCAACGGCGCCACGCTCGCGGCGCTGGACGCCGCCGACGTGGTGGTCGCCGTCGGCGCTGGCGACCCGGTCGGAGTCCAGCGGCTGGTCCGCGGCCTGTCCGACCTCGCCGAGGCGGCGCCCGGCAGCGAGCCGGTCGTGGTCGTCAACAAGATCCGGCCGACCGTGGTGTCCGGCAACCCCGAACACGAGATCGCCACCGCGCTCCATCGGTTCGCCGGCGTGTCCCGGATCCGCGCGCTGCCGTACGACCGGGATGGCCTCGACCGCGCCCTGTCACACGGCCAGACCCTCGCGGAGTCGGTGCCAAGATCGCCGCTGCGCCGGGCACTGATCGAGATCGCCCGCGAGCTCACCAGCGCGATCGCGCGGCCTGAAGACCTGGCCCGCGTGTAGCCGCCGTCCAGTCAGTGCAGCAGGTGCTTCCCTTGGGACACCGAGACAGAACTTCATCCGGCCACCGACACGCCGGGCGGGGCTCGAAACTGTCGTACGTGTCTGTTTTTCTTTCCCCCTCCCTTTGAACGGGCGGGGGGTGGGTCGCGAGGCAAACGCTCATTTTTAGTTGGACATTGGTCCTCAAACCCGCCCCCCACCCGTCACTGGGTGGGGGCAAATCTGCCGGAGGGGTACGACAGTTTCGCGCCGCACCCGCCCAGATTAGCTCGGCAGGCCATTGACCGGCGCTAGTGCTTGGCAGTAACTTCCTGCCGTCCCGTGGATGCGCGGTGGAAATTTGCGAATCCAGTCATTTCCCTTCAGACGGGAGGCGCCATGGCGCCGATCAGTTCCAGGCGTCTCACCCGGGTGGTGGCCGCGGCGGCGGCTCTTGCGCTGGTGCTGGCGCCAGCGGCCGCCGCGCCGACCTCGGCGGTAGCGGCGCCGGCGGCGCCGTCCGGAGTGATCAGCGATCTGGTGCTCAAGCAGCTGATCAAACGCATGACCCTCGAAGAGAAGGTCGGCCAGCTGTTCGTCACCCAGGCGTGGGGCGAGAACGCCACCAATCCTTCGGCCGCTGACAAAGCCAACAACCAGCTGTATTTCGGGCTGGACAATGCGTCGCAGATCGTCCAGAAATATCACCCGGGTGGGGTGATTCTGTTCCAGAACAACAACAACACCAATAATCCGCCGCAGATCGCCGGACTCACCAACGGCCTGCAGCGGGCCGCGGTGACCAGTGGTGCGCATTTGCCGCTGATGATCAGTACGGACCAGGAGCAGGGCATCGTCACCCGGATGCACGAGCCGGCCACCATGTTCGCCGGCAGCCAGGCACTAGGCGCCACCCGGCGGACGGCCGATGTCTGCACAGAGGCGACCATCACCGGTCAGGAGCTGCGCGCGGTCGGCATCAACCAGAACTTCTCGCCCGATTCGGACGTGAACGACAACCCGGCGAACCCGGTGATCGGCGTCCGCTCGTACGGCTCGGATCCGGCCCTGGTCTCCTCGATGGCCTCGACCGCGGTGAAGTGCTTCCAGAACAACGTCGCCGCCACCGCCAAGCACTTCCCCGGCCACGGCAACGCTGACACCGACAGCCACACCGGCATCCCGATCATCAACCGCTCGGCGGCCGACTGGCACGCGATCGACCAGCCGCCGTTCGCCGCGGACATCGCCGCCGGCATCGACTCGATCATGACCGCGCACCTGGAGGTGCCGTCGCTGGACCCGTCAGGTGACCCGGCCACCCTGTCGGCGCCGATCATGACCGGCATCCTGCGCAACCAGATGCACTACGACGGTGTCGTGGTCACCGACGCGCTCAACATGGCGGGCGTACGGACCAAGTACGGCGATGACCGGGTGCCGGTGCTGGCCATCAAGGCCGGTGTCGATCAGCTGCTGATGCCGCCGCTTTTCGACCTCGCGTACAACTCGGTGCTCAAAGCGGTCCATAGCGGCGAGATCTCGGTGGCCAGGATCGAGCAGTCCGATCTGCGGATCCTGCGGCTGAAGCTGAAGGACCGGGTGCTGACCCAGCCGTTCGTCAACGAGAAGGCGGTCAGCCAGCTGGTGGGTACGCCGCAACACCTGGCCGCCGCGCAGGCCGTCACCGACCGCGGCATCACGCTGGTCAAGAACGACGACCACGTGCTGCCGCTGGCGAAGTCGGCGAAGGTGCTGGTCACCGGTTGGGACAACGGCGTCACCATCCCGACCACCGCGCTCGCCTCGGATCTGACCAGCGCCGGGATCACGGCAACCGCGCTGCCGACCGGAGCGGTGCCCACCGCGGCCTCGGTCTCGGCGGCCGTCGCCGCGGCCCAGCAGAACGATGTGACGATCCTGCTGACCCGCAGCAGTGCGGCGGTCCTGGGGGCGAGTCAGCAGACGCTCGCGGCGCAGCTCATCGCCACCGGGAAACCAGTGGTCGTGGTGGCCGTCCAGAATGCCTTCGACATCGCGTACATCCCGACCGCGCGCAACTACCTGACCTCGTACTACTACGGTCCGGTGTCGATGACCTCGCTGGCCCGGGTGTTGGCCGGAAAGGTCGCGCCGACCGGAAAGCTTCCGGTTCGGATCCCGACGGCGAATGATGTGAACGCGACGCTCTACCCGTTCGGGTACGGGCTCACGTACTGACCTCGGAGGTTCGATTGCTCGACGCGGCCGCTGCCGTCCTGGATGCCGCGGTCGCGTCGAGACCTCCGGTCTTCCCCTCCGCTGTGCTTGTTGTCGCGAGGGATGGAGAGCCGCTGCTGCGGCACGCCGTCGGCGACGCGGTCCGGTTCAAGGTCGGCGGCGACCTGCTGCCGCCGCAGGACCGCGTGCCAGCTCGTACGGACACCATCTACGACCTGGCGAGTGTCACCAAGCTCTTCACCGCGGTGGTGGCGGTGCGGATGACGGAGCGGGGGCTGCTGGACCTCGCGGCGCCGGTGGTGGAGTACGTGCCGGCCTTCGGGACGCCGGCCATCACCGTTCGGATGCTGCTCACGCACACGTCCGGCCTGGAGCCGGACCTCCCGCTCTGGCGGGACTGGGGGAGCCGTCAGGAGCGGCTGGAGGCCGTCCTGACCCGGCCGCCGGTGAACCCGCCGGGCGGTGGGCACCTCTACTCGGACCTGAACATGATCACGCTCGGCGTGGTCCTGGAGGCTGTCACCGGCCGGCGGCTTGACGAGCTGGTCCGGGATTGCGTCACCGGGCCGCTCGCGATGGCCTCCACCGGCTTCAACCCGCCGGCCGCGGTGCAGGACCGGGTCGCGGCGACCGAGGACGAGTCGTACGCCGGCCGGGGCATGGTCCGCGGTGAGGTGCACGACGAGAGTTCCTGGGCGCTGGGCGGAGTGTCCGGTCACGCCGGGCTTTTCTCGACCGCCGACGATCTGGCCACCTTCGGCCGCGCGATCGTCGAGGGCGGCGGCGGCATCCTGTCCGAGGAGTCCGCCCGGATGCTGACCGTTGGTGGTGGTGAGCACGGCCTTGGCTTCGAGCTGGCGGCTCACCGCTACATGGGCGCGCTGGCCGACACTGGCGCGTACGGGCACACCGGCTTCACCGGCACCTCGCTGGTGGTCGACCCGGCGAGCCGGGCCGTCGTCGTACTGCTGACCAACCGCGTGCACCCGGATCGGCGAGGCCCGTCAGTGAACCCGGTCCGGGCGGCTGTCGGCGACATCGTGGCCGGCGCCCTGCAGCGCTAACCGCCGCCGTACGACCAGCGAGCTCGCCAGTCGGTTCACGCCGAACGACAGCATGATGGCCGCGGTGGTCTCCAGCAGGTGCGCGCCGACCTGCGCGGCCACCACGAAGGATCCGACGCGGATCACCAGGAACGTGGCCCAGAGCAGAATGCCCCACGACGTGAGCTTGTAGCGCAGCTCGCCGCCGACCCGCCCGAACCGGGTCGCGAGGCCCATCATCGTGCCGGTGCCGGAGACCAGCAGCAGCTCGACCAGGAGCACGACCGCGTCTAACGGCGTCAGTTGCTGGCCGGTGGCGACCTCCCAGACCAGCCAGCCGGCGCCGATTGCCACCACGATCAGCGGCAGCTTCAGGATCGAACCCGGGTCGGCCTTGCGCCACATGAACTGGCGGACCACCAGGTAGCCAATCAGGGCCACTATCAGCGCGTCGTCTACCCATTCCATGCCTACTCCTCATTTCCATCACTGGTGATGGAAATGTATCACAGGTGATGTAAATTTGTCGCCATGCGTGCTTCTGACTTGCACCGGATCGCCCGCCAGCTCCGCGAGATAGCGCTGGTGGCGACCGGAAACACCGCGGCGGACAAGGTCACCATGGGAGAGTTGCTGGTGGTCGAGGACGTGGCCGCGCACCCAGGGTCGTCCATTCGGGAGATCACCGAACGCACCGATCTGGCGCAGAGCCTGGTTTCCCGGATCGTCGCCGCGATGCATTCCCATGGAGTCTTCACCCGCGAGGTCGCGCCGGACGACGCCCGTAAGACGCTGGTGAGCATCGACCCGGTCGTACGCGCTGAGCTGTTTAAAGAGCGCGGCAACCGGCCCGTCGAGGGTGCCCTGGCCGAGTCCCTCCCGGGCCTACTGTCCGCGGAAATCGCCCGTACGGTAGCGATCCTCGACGAGCTGACGGACCTCCTTCAACGAGGTTCTCGCTAACCCCTCCGCGAACTTGACGTTCTTGTCGCGCTTTCCGGCGTACCCGAAAACGTCGAGTTCGCGAAGGTCCGAATTACCCACTGCGGCGCGAAACTGTCGTACCCACCCTGTTTTCTAGCCCCCACCCAGTGATCGGGTGGGGGTGGGTTTGAGGACACGCGCGCGGAAAAAAATTCACGTTCGCGACGCTCGGTGTCGAGTGCGGCACATTGTTCGGCAGTCGACGTCGAGTGCGGGACATAGTGCCGCACTCGATGAGTCAGTGGCTGTCCAGTGGCCCGAAAAGTGTCGCCTTCGCCGAACGACACAGAAAGGGCTGGCGACGCGCCTACGTCAAAAGGCCCCGCCGAAGGCTTAGTCGGCGATGAGGCGTGCGTACGTGTCGGAGTCGAGTTGGTCGATGGAGCGCAGCGCGAGCGCTACCGCGCCGAGAGCGGCATCGGTCACGAGGGTGGGTTTCACGCCGGTCCGATCCGCGAGCCCGGTCCGGACGGCGTCGGCGACCGGGCCGGGGTTGGTCAGCACCGATCCGCCGAGCACGATCGCGGACGGCGGGTCGTCCGCGCGACGCAGCACCGCGGTCGCGGACTCGATCAGGGCGTACGCGGCTTCTCGGCAGATCTCGGTGGCGACCGGGTCGCTGCCGGCCAGATCCCGTACGGCGGGGGCGGCCTTGCCCAAATCGGCCGGAGTGGCCGCGTAGACTGCCGCGACGATCCGCTGGGCCTGTTCGTCGGGCCCGAGTGCGGGGTCGGGCGGCGTGCCCGTTAGGGCAGAGATCACCGGCTCGGTCAACTCGGTCGCGAGGCCGCGGCCGTCCAGTGCGGCGAGCACCGCCTTGACCGCCCGGCGGCCTTGCCAGACCGCCGAGCCGGCGTCACCGAGCAGCCAGCCGTAGCCGTCGGCCCGGTGCCGTACGACACCGTCTTCCAACCACGCGGTGATAGCGCCGGTGCCGGCGATGACGAGCAGCCCCCGCTCGGCGGCGGTGCCGGCCGCGTAGGCCGTCTCCAGGTCGGTGACCAGGTCGGGCGTACGGGGAAGGCCGACCCGTTCGGCGGCGTCGGTGAGCGCGGCGAGCGCGATCGGGCGGCGCCCACTGCCGGCACCGGCCATCCCGACCAGCGCGGCGACCACGCTGGCCGCCGGCAGCTGAGCGGCCGCCAGCGCGGCGATGATCGACTCGCTGAGGGCGCCGGCCGGGTCGGCTGAGGACTGGGTGCTCGCGCCCGGTCCACGGCCCCGCCCGACGACCGTGCCGTCGAGAGTGGCGATGACGCATCTCGTGGAAGTTCCGCCGGCGTCCAGCCCGAGGGCCACATCAGGACGTTCGATGGCATTTTCCCGGAAAGCGGTTTTTGGGCTGCGGTTTGGGCTCTGACCTGGCACGCCGGCTACCGTAGCGAACCCCAACCGCGCGAGCCGCGATTGACGTTGGTAACAAAGTGCAAGTAACTTTCCGACGTGCCCCGTAAGACGGTAAGTCAATTGAGTGGTGACGCGGGCCAGTCCACGCACGCCGCCACCGCTGTCCTCGTACGCGCCCTGCTGCCGTCGCTCTCGCCGGCCGAGCGAAGGGTCGCGCAGGCCGTTCTCGACGATTCCGCCGGGGCGTCCGCGCTGACCATCTCGGAGCTGGCCACCCGCGCCGACACCTCCGAGACGACGGTGATCCGGTTCTGCCGGGCGCTCGGCTTCTCGGGATACCCGGAGCTGCGTCTCACGCTGGCCAAGGAAGCCGGCCGGGCGGAGAGCGGCGCGGCCGGCCGGCGGATCGTCGGCAGCGACATCGGACCAGGCGACGAGCTCTCCGAGGTGGTCGACAAGATCTCCTTCGCGGACGCCCGCGCGGTTGAGGAGACGGCTGCGCAGCTGGACGTGTCGGTCCTGGAGACCGTCGTCGACACGATTGTGGGCGCCAGCCGCGTCGATGTGTACGGCGTCGGGGCCAGCGCGTTCGTGGCGATGGACTTCCAGCAGAAGCTGCACCGGATCGGTCGGGTGTCGTTCGCCTGGTCCGACGTACACATCGCGCTCACCAGCGCCGCGCTGCTGAAGGCCGGCGACGTGGCGGTCGGCATCTCGCACACGGGGATGACCAGCGACACCGTCGACGCGCTCACCGTCGCCCGTGAGCATGGCGCGACGACGGTGGCCATCACGAACTTCCCGCGCTCGCCGATCACCGCGGTGGCGGACCACGTGCTGACCACCGCGGCCCGCGAGACGACCTTCCGGTCCGGCGCGATGTCCAGCCGGATCGCCCAGCTCACGGTGGTCGACTGCGTCTTCGTCGGGGTGGCGCAGCGGACTTACAACGAGACGCGGACCGCGCTCGAAGCGACCAGGGACGCGGTGGCTCGACGCCGGCTGTCGTCCAGATCCGGGAGATCGTGATGACGGCAGCGCCTCGCATCGCCCCAGAGGCAGTGTCGTTCGCCAGTCCTACCGAGCTACGCAACCCGCGGACGGTCGAGATCGACCGGCTGGACACGCTCGACGTGTTGCGGATGATCAACGAAGAGGACAGCACGGTGGCCAACGCGGTCGCCGCCGTGTTGCCGCAACTGGCCCGCGCGGTGGACTACGCGGTGGCTTCGTTGCGGGCCGGGCACCGAGTGCACTACGTCGGCGCTGGTACGTCCGGCCGCCTCGGCGCGTTGGACGCGGCCGAGCTGCTGCCCACCTTCGCGCTGGAGCCCGGCCGGGTGGTCGCGCACATTGCCGGCGGTCCGGCGGCCATGCTGCGCGCCGTCGAAGAGGTCGAGGACGACCCGGCCGCCGGTCGCGCCGACCTGGCCGGCGTGGAGCCCGGAGACCTGGTGATCGGGCTGGCCGCCAGCGGTCGCACGCCGTACGTCATCGGAGCGCTCGCGGCGGCCACCGAGGTGGGCGCCGCGACCGTACTGATCTCGGCTAACCCGCAGTCCGAATACCGCGACAGCGTGGATGTGAACGTCGCCCTGAACACCGGCCCCGAGGTCATCGCCGGATCGACCCGGATGAAGGCCGGTACGGCCCAGAAACTGGCGCTGAACGCGTTTTCGACGGCCGTGATGATCCGCCTCGGCCGTACCTATTCGAACCTGATGGTCCATGTGGCGGCCACCAACGACAAGCTCCGCGGTCGGCTGATCCGGGTGCTCGTCCAGGCCACCGGGTTGTCCGAGTCGGTGTGCACGCAAGCCCTGGAGGACAGCGACGGCGAGGTGAAGACCGCGCTGGTGGTCCTGCTGACAGGCAGCCCGGTCAAGGCCTCCAGGGACGCTCTCGCGGCCGCCCACGGGGTGGTACGCGACGCCATCAGCGCCGTCGACACCGCGCACCCCGTCGAAGGCCACTAACTCAACGTTCTCGTCGCCGTCAAGCGGCGAAAACGTTGAGTTAGTGGTGGGTTTCTCAGACGGTGGTGACGACCTCGTCCTGGTCGAGCCGCGGGCTGCGGTCGAACCAGGCGTTCTCGCCCGGCTGGCCCAGATTGACGACTACCAGTGTGCGGTGCCGGCCGTCGGGGAAGAACTCCTGGTCGATGGCGGCCGCGTCGAAGCCGGTCATCGGGCCGGCGGCCAGGCCGGCGGCGCGTACGCCGAGGATGAAGTAGCCGATCTGCAGGGTCGCGTTCAGCCGGGCGTGCGGTTCCCGGTCGAGGCCCTCGAAGAGTTCCTTGGCGTCCGGCTTGTACGGGAAGGTCTTCGGGAACTCCTCGTGGAAGTCCAGGTCGGCGGCCAGGATCGCGACCAGCGGCGCGGCGCCGGTCTTGGCCCGGTTGCCCTCGGCCAGCAGCGGCAGCAGCCGCTCGCGGGCCTGCGGCGAGCGCACCAGCACGATCCGCAGCGGCTGCTGGTTCATTGAGGTAGGACCCCACTTGATGAGGTCATAGATCGCTTTCACCTGCTCTTCGGTGACCGGCTCGTCGGTGAAGGTGTTCGCCGTACGCGCCTCCCGGAACAGCAGGTCAGCGGCGTCATCGCTGATCTTCAGCGGACCATCTATCAGGGTGCTGGTCATGTCTGACTCCTTGCGGAACGAGTGCCTGTTGTCTTGCGAAACGATAATCAGCGAGGAAGTTGTTTCCTAGTAAGATATGTGGTCGGTCACACTCGGCCGCCAGTTGACAAACCTCACTGTCGGACCACCGCCGAATCGTGAAAGAAACCCGAGGCAGCAGTGCATCGGAACGAGGAGCCAGCGTGGGCGCGGTCGCTACCCGTAAGGACCGGGCAGCCAGCTATCGGGAGGTCTTCGCCAACGGCGAGTTCCGGTCGCTGTGGCTGGCCGAGCTGGTGTCCGACGCCGGCGACCAGGTCGCCCGGGTCGCGCTTTCCCTGCTGGTCTTCTACCAGACCAAGTCCGCCGCGCTGACCGCGCTCGCCTTCGCGTTGTCGTTCCTGCCGGCGTTGTTCGGCCCGCTGCTGGCCGGTCTCGCCGACCGGTATCCGCGGCGGCGGGTGATGCTCACCGCCGACCTGCTCAGAGGGTCACTTATGGCGGCGATGGCGATCCCGGGCGTACCGCTGCCGGTCCGGTTCGCCCTGCTGTTCCTCACCCAGCTGGCAGCTTCGCCGTCCAACGCCGCCCGAGGCGCTCTGCTGGCCGACGTACTGACCGGCGACCAGCTCACCGTCGGGCAGGGGCTGCGGTCGATCGTGGGCCAGATCGCCCAGGTCGGTGGCTTCGCGGTGGGTGGGGTGCTGACCGTCGCACTGACGCCTTACGGCGCCCTCGCGGTGAACGCGGCCAGTTTCTTCGTGTCGGCTTTGTTCATCGTTTTCGGCGTACGACGGCGGCCGGCGCCGAACGCGGGCGGCCCGGCGCTGTCGCTGTGGAAGTCCACCCGGGCCGGCGCCCGGCTGGTGTGGTCGGACCGGCAGCTGCGGACGCTGGTCGGGCTGATCTGGATGATCGGGCTGCCGGTCACCGCCGAAGGCCTCGCCGTGCCGTACGTGGCCCGTTTAAGCGCCGCTCCGGCGGCGGTCGGCTGGTTGCTCGCATCGACTCCGGTCGGTGCTATCGCCGGTGCGTACGTGCTGACCAAACTCGCCCCGTCGCTGCGTCTGCGGTTGATGGGACCGCTCGCGGCGGCATCGGGGCTGCCGCTGCTGGTGTGCGCGTGGCATCCCAACCTGGTGGTGTCATGCCTGCTCTTCGCGCTGTCCGGAGCGGCCGCCGCCTACATGGTGGTGGCGCCACCGACCTTCATCCAGCGCACCCCGCAGGCCAGCCGCGGGCAGGCGATCGGGCTGATGTCGTCTGGCTCGATCGCCGCCCAAGGCGTCTGCCTGGCGCTCGGCGGGGTAGTCGCGGACCGCATCGGCGCCCCGGCGGCGCTAGGCGTGGCCGGAGCACTCGCGATCGCCGTGGGCGTGGCCTTGTCGCTGGCCTGGACACAAGCCGATTCCCCCACGCCGCCCACCTAACCCGTCGCGCACGTCGTGACAGTTTTTGTTCATTTCGCCTGGTCCGTGCGCTTTCGAGCCGATTTTTTTTCGCGCGCGCGTCCTCAAACCCACCCCCCACCCGATCACTGGGTGGGGGCAAGAAGACAGCACCCGTACGACATTTTCGCGCCGTAGCAGATACTTTGACACCTATCCCAGCCACACCTATCCCAGCCCCGCCCGCGCGGCGGCCGAAGGCCGCCCAGGTTCGTGGCGGTGGGGTGCCCGCTTTTTGGGCGCCCCGGCGACGCGGACCGGACGCGCCGCCGCAGGAACTGCGGCCAGAAACTCAGCATGCGCCGCCGCAGGAACTGCGGCCAGAAGCTCCGCGCCGCCGCAGGAACTGCGGCCAGAGGCACTACGGTGGGGTGCCCGCCCTTTGAGCACCCTGGCGACGGGCTGGATGCGCCGCCGCAGGAACTGCGGCCAACAGCTCAGGACGGAGACCGGAGGATGACCGATCGTCTGTCCGCGTTGGATGTGACGTTCCTTTACCTGGAGGGCCCGACCACGCCGATGCATGTCGGCGGGGTGGCGATTTTTCGGCCGCCGAAAGGGTTTGACTACGACCGGCTGGTGTCGCTGGTCGATCAGCGGATGGCCTTGGTGCCGCGCTACCGGCAGACCGTCCGGCACGTGCCGGGGCATCTGGCCAAGCCGGTGTGGGTGGACGCGCAGGATTTTGACATCG
This sequence comes from Fodinicola feengrottensis, assembly GCF_039530045.1. Classification (NCBI taxonomy): domain Bacteria; kingdom Bacillati; phylum Actinomycetota; class Actinomycetes; order Mycobacteriales; genus Fodinicola; species Fodinicola feengrottensis. The sequence continues at coordinate 110,367 of NZ_BAAANY010000014.1, forward strand.
GCTATCACGTACGACGGTCGGCGCTGCCGCGGCCGGGGAGTCGCGGGCAGTTGGCGGAGTTGGTCGCCCGGCTGATGTCGCGGCGGCTGGATCGTTCGCGGCCGCTGTGGGAGATGTATTTCGTCGAGGGCCTCGAAGACGGTCAGCTCGCGGTGATCACCAAGACGCACCAGGCGTTGGTCGACGGCGTCAGCGCGGTGGACATCGGGCAGGTGATCCTGGATGTGGCGAAGACGCCGCGAGAGGTGCCCGAGCAGCCGTGGGAGCCGCGTCGGGGGCCCGGCGCGGTCGGGTTGTTGGCCGGTGCGGTGACCGAGTTGGTACGCCGGCCGTCCGCGGTCGTGGACACGCTCCGGTTGGGCATGTTGGACGCGACCGCCACCGCGTCCTCGGTGGCCGGCGCGGCGGTCGGGTTGCTGGCGGCGGTGCGTACGGCCGCGCGACCGGCGCCGGAGAGTCCGTTGAACGTGACGATCGGCGAGCAGCGCAGGTTCGCGATGGCGCGTACCAACCTGGCTGACTTCAAGCGCATCCGGGCCACCCATGGCGGCACGATCAACGACGCGATGCTGGCGACCGTGGCCGGCGCGTTGCGGTCGTGGCTGCTGACCCGCGGCGAGCCGGTCCGGTCGTCGTCGGCGATCCGCGCGATGGTGCCGGTGAGCGTACGGGCCGAGGGCACCGATCCGGATGCCGACGAGGCCAGCGCGGCGGCCGCCAACCGGGTGTCCACCTACCTGGTCGACCTGCCGGTCGGCGAGCCGAACCCGGTCATCCGGCTGCACCAGGTCTCGTTCGCGATGCAGGCGCACGCGGACGCGGGCCAGTCGGTCGGCGCCGCCGCGTTGATCCGGGTTTCCGGGTTCGCGCCGCCGACTTTGCACGCGCTCGGCGCGAAAGCGGCGAATGGCCTGTCCCGGCGACTTTTCAACCTGGTCATCACCAACGTGCCCGGTCCGCAGTATCCGCTGTATGCCGCCGGAGCCCGGATGACCGAGGTTTACCCGGTTGTCCCGCTGGCCCGCGGGCAGGCGCTGGCGCTGGGCATCACGTCGTACGATGGCGGGGCTTTCTTTGGTTTCAACGCGGATCGGGACGCGATGTCCGATGTGGACGTGATCGCCGACCTGGTGGTCGAGTCTTTGGCCGAACTGGTGGGGACGACGGGATGAGGGTTTACCTGCCGGCGACATTGCCGGCTTTGCGCACGCTCAAGGAATCCGGCGAAATACCGTTGCCGATCACCGCTTTCGCGGTCACCGCGGCGCTGCGTGAATGGTATGTGGACGATGACGGCGAAGAGCTGGAATACGCCGCGTTCACCGAGGCGGCCCGCGCGTCGCTGCGGATGATCGACCGCGACCCGACCGCGCCGCGCCGCCGGGTGGTCATTTCCGCGGACGTTGACGATGCGGCCGCGAAGCCGCGGCCAGATCTCGACCGGGCCGTCGTGCGGCTCGCGGATCCGGTCGTTTTCGCCGCGGTGGCGGCGATTCACGTCGACGGGGTGGCCGCGGTCGACGATGTCAGGGCGGCCGCGAACGTGGTTATCGAGGCGGATCTCGGCGACGAGGACTCACAGTTCACTGTGGACAGTGCCGAGGGTCACGAGCTGGAATGGTACGACGTCACTGAAATCGACGACCTGCTGAAATAGATTTGGTGAGATAACATGCATCCGTACGTGATCGCCGACGTTTTCACTGACACCGCGCTGGAAGGCAACCCGCTCGCGGTTTTCACCGGTGGCCAGGACATTCCGGCGGTACGGCTGCAGTCCGTCGCCCGCGAGATGAACCTTTCCGAAACCGTGTTCGTGTTGCCGGCCGAACGCGGCGGACACGCCCGGATCCGGATTTTCACGCCGGCCGCGGAGCTGCCTTTCGCCGGTCACCCGACGCTCGGGACCGCGATCGTGCTGGCCCAGGAACGCGGTTTGGCGGCGATCACGTTGGAGACCGGCGCCGGGGACGTCAGGGTGACGCTGGAGCGTACTGGCGATCAGGTGGTGTCAGGGCAGATGGCGCAGCCGATTCCCAGTTGGCAACCGTACGACCGGGCCGCTGAGCTGCTCGCCGCGCTGGGCGTGCGGGTGTCCGCATTGCCGATCGAGATCTACCAGAACGGCCCACGGCACGTTTATGTGGCTTTGGACACCGAAGCCCAGGTCGCGGCCGTGAAGCCGGACCTGAGCGCGGTGGCGGCGCTTGGCACGATGGGGGTCAGCACCTTCGCCGGCGCCGGCGACAACTGGAAGACCCGGGTGTTCTGCCCCGGGATGGGTGTCCCCGAGGACCCGGCGACCGGCTCCGCGGCCGGCCCGCTCGCCGTTCACCTGGCCCGGCACGGGCGAACCGAGTTCGGCCAGCGCATCCGGATCAGCCAGGGCGCTGAGATCGGACGTCCGTCGACCTTGTACGCCCAAGTGCACGGCCACGGCGACCAGATCGACCAGGTCCTGGTCGCCGGCTCCGCCGTCGTCGTGGCGCGCGGTGAGCTGACGATCTGACTCTGCCCGTACGCGCCCATTTTCGCCGACCGTAACTCTCCGTGACCTGAATGATTGCCCAGAGTACGGGGTGTTGCGGCCAAACCTCAGGCGGCGCGTTTGGGCTTCACGACGGCGGCGACCGCGGCGCCGATGATGAGGCCGACGAAGACCCCGATCACGCCGTACATCATGAACGAGAACGCGGTGAACGTGATGTCGAGCTTGGCGCCGCTGGTCTCGGTGCCGAAGATCAGCAGCGTCACGCAGCTCAGCCCGGCTGACACCACCCGGATGGCGCCGGGGATCACGCCCGCCAGCAGGCCGGCTCGTACCTCGCGGCCAGCCACCATGCCGGACCGTACGAGCCCGGGCACCAGGCACGCGACCGCGATGGCCACGAAGAGGACTTCCTCCACGACGTTGGTGACCACCGCGAAAGCGGTCAGTGTGCTCTGTGACGTGCCTTCGGAGTAGATCAGCCAGTGCACCACGATCTCGGAGATCAGCGTGCCGATGAACCGGATCACCAACCCGACGATCGCAGCCGCCAGCACGCCGGCGATCACGGTACGAGTGGGCCGGATCAGCGCGAGCAGACCGCACAGGACGGACGAGACCAGCACGGTCAGCATGACGGCGAGCCCGCGTGGGACGCCGTCGTGGAAGAGCACCACGCTGCCGGCGATGACGGCCGGCACCAGGCCGGTCGCCACCGACACCAGGATCACCACCACGGGCAGCGGCAGCCGGGGCTGGCGGGCCGCGACCATGCTGGCCACCGCGGCGGCCAGCACGCTGGTCGCGCCGGCCACCGCGGCCACACTGGTCAGCGTCAGGTCTCGGTTGCTGGTGAAGAACGGAAACGCATAGAGCAGCAGCAGAGTCAGCACCACGTACAACGCCGACAGCACGGTGGTCACGCCCGCTGAGCGGACGGACTGCCGCATCTCCCGCATGTCCGGCCGCGGCGGGCCCGCTGGTGGTTGTTGCTGGCCCTGGTACGGGTAGGGGCCAGGCCCAGGCTGGCCGGGCTGCGGCGGTCGCGGGTAGCTCTGCTGCGGCCCGGGCTGCCACTGCGGCGCCCCGGGGTGGCCGCCGACCGGATTCGTGGGATATCCGCCCACCGGCCCGGTGGGTTGCTGGCCCTGGCCTTGGTACGGCCCCGGTCCGTACGGTGGCACTGCGCCGGTCGTCATCGACTACCTCGTTCCCGCTCGCGGTCAGGCCGAGCCTATCCATCCCCGGCCACCGGCCCGTACGCGCTGCCCACGGCCCCGGCACCGTGTCAGGATGGGCGGCAGAGGCGGCCGGAGTGTCCACAAGACGCGGGCCGAAGCGAATTCGAGGAGGAACGATGGACGGCGTGACCCACGTGCCGGTGCCGCACAACGAGCCGGTACGGACGTACGCCCCCGGTAGCGACGAGCGGGCCACCCTGGCGCAGGCGGTGAACCGGCTGAGCGCCGAGCGGCACGAGTTGACGCATTTCATCGGCGACCAGGAGCGCGGCGGTGACGGTGACGCCATCGAGGTCGTCCAGCCGCACAAGCACTCGCACGTGCTCGGTGAGATGCACAACGCCACCGACGCCGAGGTCGCCGCCGCGATTGCCGCGGCAAAGGCGGCCGCGCCGGGGTGGCGCGACCTGCCGTACGACGAGCGCGCCGCGGTCCTGCTGCGCGCCGCCGACCTGCTGGCCGGACCGTGGCGGGACACCGTCAACGCGGCCACCATGCTCGGGCAGTCCAAGAGCGTCCAGCAGGCCGAGGTCGACGCGGCGTGCGAGCTCGCGGATTTCCTGCGCTACAACGCGCATTTCGGTCGCCAGGTGCTGGACAATCAGCCGGAGTCGTCGCCGGGTGTCTGGAACCGCTTCGACCACCGGCCGTTGGAAGGCTTCGTCCTCGCCATCACGCCGTTCAACTTCACCGCCATCGCCGGAAACCTGCCGACTTCGCCGGCGCTGATGGGCAACACGGTGGTCTGGAAGCCGTCGCCCACCCAGGCGCTTTCGGCGCATTACTTCATGAAGTTGTTGCGGGCCGCAGGACTGCCGCCCGGTGTCATTAACCTGGTGCACGGCGACGGTGCGGCGGTCAGCCGGGTGGCGTTGGCCGATCCTGACCTGGCCGGCATTCACTTCACCGGGTCGACTCGTACGTTCCAGCATTTGTGGCGTACGGTCGGAGAAAATCTCACCAGCTACCGCACTTATCCGCGGCTGGTAGGGGAGACTGGTGGCAAGGACTTCATCATCGCGCACCCGAGCGCGAACCGGGCCGCCCTGGGCACCGCGATCGTCCGCGGTGCTTTCGAATACCAGGGTCAGAAATGCTCCGCCGCCTCCCGGGTCTACGTGCCGCGGTCGCTGTGGAACAGCGGCCTGCGCGACGAGGTGGCGGCCACCGCCGACCAGTTGACTTACGGCGACGTGACTGATTTCTCGAACTTCGGCGGAGCGGTGATCGACCGGCGCTCTTTCGACAAGCTCGCTGGAGTTCTGGACCGCGTCAAGAACGACTCCGCCTGCACCACGATCGCCGGCGGCAGCGCTGACGACTCGGTCGGCTATTTCGTCCGGCCGACCGTGGTGGAATGCACCGATCCGACCAACGACGTTTTCGTCACCGAGTATTTCGGTCCGGTGGTGGCCGTCAGCGTCTTCGATGACAGTTCTTTCGACGACGTGGTCGCGCAGGCCGGTAGTGTTTCCTCGTATGCGCTGACCGGTGCGATTTTTGCGGACGACCGTCAGGTGATCGACCGGGCGTCGACCGCTTTGCGTTTCTCGGCCGGCAATTTCTACATCAATGACAAGCCGACCGGCGCGGTGGTCGGCCAGCAGCCGTTCGGTGGTGCGCGGGCCTCGGGTACGAACGACAAGGCCGGCAGCATCGGCAACCTGCTGCGCTGGGTCAGCCCTCGCTCCATCAAGGAAACGTTTGTTCCGCCGACGAACCACCGCTACCCGCATATGGGTTAGAACCGTTCACGTCGCAAAGACGCCGCTCATGGGGCGTCTTTGCGACATGAACCAGGCTGGTCACTCCTCGGAGCCGCCCCAGTAGTTCTTGCTGTACCACCGTGAGATGGCGTCCTTATACGGCTCCGGCATGTTCACATGCCAGAATTCGTTCCTTTTGAACAGGCCGAAATCGGTGTGCTCGGCCGAGATCATCGGAACGGTGTCACTGTGCGGAATGCAGCCGTACGCGACGATGAAGACGTGCTTGTCCACCTGGGGGATGTGATGGATCCAGGAACTGATGATGTCGTGGACGCTCACCCTCCACAGGGTTTCCTCGACGATCTCGCGGGCCAGGCATTCCGCCGGGGTCTCGCCCAGCTCCAGGCGACCTCCCGGCAGCTCCCATTCGTTGCGGTGGTTCCTCAGCAGCAGGACGCGCCCATCGTTGATCACCACCCCCTTGACCGAAATCGGCAGTGTCAGCTCAGACATCGTCGCTGGCCAGTCGATCGAACAGAAACTGGAAGGTGAGCGCCCACCGGAAGGCGAGTTGTTCATTGTCGGCGGCGGCGCCGTGGCCGCCTTCGATGTTCTCGTAATACGACAGGTCGTAGCCGAGTTCTCGCAGTCGGGCGACCATTTTCCGGGCGTGCCCAGGGTGCACGCGGTCGTCGCGGGTGGAGCTGAGGAAGAGCGCCGGTGGGTAGGGGCGGCCCGGTTCGATGTGCTGGTAGGGCGAGTACTTACGGATGAATTCCCAGTCCTGCGGGTCATCCGGGTCGCCGTACTCGGCCATCCAGGACGCGCCGGCGAGCAACAGGTGATAACGCTTCATGTCCAGCAGCGGCACCGCGCACACGATGCCACCGAAAAGCTCCGGATACTGGGTCAGCATCACGCCCATCAACAGGCCACCATTGCTGCCGCCGTGAATGCCCAGCCGGGCCGGTTCGGCGATCCCGCGGTCGACGAGATCTTTAGCCACCGCAACGAAATCCTCATAAACCCGGTGCCGGTTCTCGCGGATCGCGGACAGGTGCCAGTCTGGCCCGTACTCACCGCCGCCGCGTATGTTGGCCACCACGTACGTGCCGCCGCGGGCCAGCCAACCACGGCCGATGATGCCGCTGTAGGTGGGAGTCAGGGAGATCTCGAAACCGCCGTAGCCGTTCAACAAGACCGGTCCGCTCGGGTTTTCTGGGCCCACCACGAAATACGGGATTTTGGTGCCATCCGCCGAGGTGCCGAAATGCTGGCGTACGACCATGTCCGCAGCGTCGAAGAATGCCGGCGCCTGTTTGATTCCCTCCAGCTCTTCCCCGACATGGCCGTAAAGCAGTGTCGACGGCTCGGTGAAACCGCTCGAATTCACCATGAACTCGTCGTCATCGTCCGGGCTGGTGTCGATGATCTGTACGCTGCCGGTGGCGGCGACGCCGGCGAGCGGCTCGCGCTGCCAGCCGGCCGCTGATGGCGTCAACACCTCTATTCGGGTCTTCACGTCTTCCAGAGTGTTGAGCAGCAGGTGATTTCGGGTCCAGGTGTAGTGATTCAGTGACGTGTTCGGCGATGGCTCGAAGAGCACGGCCAGGTCGCGCTGGCCGGCAAGGAAGTCGTCGAAATTGGTCACCAGTAGTGCACCGGCTGGATAAGTCTGATCGCCGACGGTCCAGTCGGTCCGCAGCTCGATCGTCAACCATTCCCACTGCGCACCGATCTCGGCGTCGTCGGGCACCTCGATGCGTACCAGATTTTCCCCGGATCGCAGGTATTTCTCGCTGGAATAGAAATCGGTGGCCCGAGTGACGAAATCGCGCTCAAAACCCTCGGTCGGATCGTGGCTGGCGCCGACCGCGATGTCGTCCGGTTTTCCCTCGTAAACCGTCACCGCCGCGGACAGCGGCGTCCCGCGTCGCCATTCCTTGACGATCCGCGGATATCCGGACGCGGTCAGCGAACCGGTGCCGAAATCGGTGCCGACATACACCCGGTCGATGTCGATCCACCCGATGTCGCTCTTCGCCTCCGGCAGCTCGAAGCCGCCGTCCACGAAGGTCCGGGTCTGCAGGTCGTACTCCCGCACGACCGTCGCGTCCGCGCCGCCGCGGGACAGGTTGACCAGGCAGTGCCGGTAGTCCGGCCGGAGCACGTCGGCGCCCTGCCACACCCACTTCTGCGACTCGGCCGCGCCCAGCGCGTCGATGTCGAGCAGGACATCCCACTCGGGCTCGGCCTTGCGGTATTCGGCCAGCGTGGTGCGTCGCCAGAGGCCGCGCGGGTTGGTCTCGTCCTGCCAGAAGTTGTAGAGGTAGTCGCCGCGGCGCATCACGTACGGGATGCGGTCCTTCGCGTCCAGCACCTCCCGGATCTCCGCGTTCAGCGCCCCGAAATGGGCGCTTTCGGCCAGCGCGGCGACGGCCTCGGCGTTGCGCTCGCGCACCCAACCCAGCGGCGCGTCGGCGGTCAACTCCTCCAGCCAGAGATAAGGGTCCTGCTCAGCGGTCGCATCGGTCATGCCGGAAAGTCTGCCGGGCCGCGCTTCGAGATGGCAGGTGGGGGCGCGTTCTCTGCGCGAGCGGTCCGAGCCCGTGGTGCGCGATCGGATGCCGATCTCTCCATAGGGTGCGGCGCGAAACTGTCGTACGTGTCTGTTTTTCTTTCCCCCTCCCTTTGAACGGGCGGGGGGTGGGTTGAGAGGTGGACCTTAGTTTTTAGTTGAACATTGGTCCTCGAACCCGCCCCCCACCCGTTCTTGGGTGGGGGTGATTTTTCGGGGTGGGTACGACAGTTTCGCGCCGCACCCTATGTAGAGCTGCACAATCGGATTCCGATTGTGCAGCTGGTGGGGTGCCCTTCGGGCGGAGCCTCAAGGAAGAACGGGGGTCTGACGGGCGGGGTGCGGCTTGGGTACGGAGTTGGGCAAGGATTCGTTCTCCCCGCCGACGGGGAGAACGAACCAGCATCACGTTTGCGGGTTCAAGACCTGTGTGGGTGCGGTTTTGACTGTGGGTGGCCGGGTACTGAGTGGGGGTATGTCCGATTGTGACGTTGTTGCCCATTCTGGGCACGGATGGGCGACAACGTTACAATCGGACATAGGTGGCGGCGTTATTCGCGGAATCCGGTTACTGGCGGTGAAAGTTGATCCCACCAGTCCCAATAAGAACAGCGGAATGTGCCTGACCGGATTCTGGTCCACATCTTGGGATTAGCGTCCCGTACGCCGGACCGCCCGGTTACTCCTGTGACTCAAGTGGCTCCTGCGCACTCAACCGCCAGCGAATGTAACGAAACAGTTCACAAATCGGGACAAAACTAAGCTGTTTCGTTACCGGCGGCGGAGGAGGGGATGGAGGGGAATCGAGGCGAGCGGGGTTACTCCCAGGAGACGCGGTCCAGGAGTTCGAAGACGACCTCGACGATGGCCGCGTCTAGTTCCTCCACTGGCACATCCTGCATGCTGAAACGGCTCAGTTGGACGGCGAAGAGAGCGATCCGGATGCGGAGCTTGTCGGGGACTGAGGCGTGTTCGGGGGTCAGGGTGTTGACCAGGTCGATCAGCCGGTCGCGCATCTGCTCGCCGACCTTGAGCTCGCGCATCGCCGGGCCGTTCTCCTGGAACAGTCGCATGACGCTGGATGCGCCCTTGCTGGACTCGACGTAGCGCTGGGCGATCTGCTGGCGGGCGGTGGACGTACGCGGCTGGGTTTTGGTCCAGGCGATGAACCCGTCCATCTCCTCGAGGATCTCCTCGAAGACGGCGGCGATGATCGCTTCCTTGCTCTTGAAGTGGTAGTAGAGCGCGGCTTTGGTGACGCCCAGGCGCTCGGCGATCTCCCGCAGGGAGGTCTTGTCGTACCCGTATTCGGCGAACAACTCCAGCGCGACCTGCTGGATTCGCTGGCGGGTGCCGGACTGGCGGCCCTCGGGCGCTGTCGGCGTGTCGTCTGTCACGGAACTCACCTTCGCTTACTTACTTGACGACCGGCTAGTAGAGAGCTTACCGTACGGCTAGTAAGGCAGCTAGCCGGCCGACAAGTAAACTTCGCGTACTGGAGATATCTGATGACAGCCAACACCACACACTCGGCGCCTCAGCGTCGCGGTGGCGCCCACGTGGCGCCCCCGGCCGAGGTGGCGACCCCGTCCAAGGGGCGGATGTACGTCATTCTCACCGGCGTCATGCTGGCCATGCTGCTGGCGCTGCTCGACAACATGATCGTCAACACCGCGCTGCCGCGGATCGTTGGCGACCTCGGCGGGCTCAGCCACCTGTCCTGGGTGGTCACCGCGTACGTGCTGGCCTCGACGGTGGCGACGCCGATCTGGGGCAAGCTCGGCGACCTCTACAGCCGCAAAGCGATGTTCATCGCCTCAATCGTGCTCTTCTTAGCCGGTTCGGTGCTGTCCGGCGCAGCGCAGAGCATGACCGAGCTGATCGCCTTCCGCGCCTTCCAAGGCCTGGGTGGCGGCGGACTTATGGTCGGCGCGATGTCGATTATGGGCGCGATGGTGTCGCCGCGGGAGCGCGGCAAATATCAGGGCCTGATGGCCGCGGTGATGCCGCTGGCGATGATCGGTGGTCCGCTGCTGGGCGGGTTCATCACCGACAACCTGGACTGGCGCTGGGTCTTCTACGTCAACATCCCGGTCGGGATCGTCGCTCTGATCGTCGTCGTACTCACCCTCAAACTGCCCAAGTCCACGATCAAGGCGAGCATCGACTATCTCGGGGTGGCCGTGCTGAGCGTCGGCATCACCGCGCTGGTGCTGCTGACCACGTGGGGCGGCACCGAGTACGCGTGGGACTCCTGGCAGATCGTCGGGCTGGGGATTCTCGCCGTCGTCTCGCTGGTCGGGTTCGTTTTCGTGGAGCGGCGGGCGGTCGAGCCGATCATGCCGATGAGCCTGTTCCGCAACCGCAACTTCGCGGTCGCGTCGGTGCTGGGCTTCCTGGTCGGATTCGCGATGTTCGGCGCCACCACCTTCCTGCCGCAATACCAGCAGCTGGTGCAGGGCGACAGCGCCACCGCGAGCGGTCTCGCGCTGATCCCGCTGATGCTCTCGTCGGTGGTAGTCGGCCTGATCGTCGGCCAGATCACCACCCGTACCGGCCGCTACCGAGCCTTCCCGATCATCGGCGGCGCGCTGATGACGCTCGGCATGATTGCGTTGGCGCAGCTGACCGTCAGCACCACGCACACCGTCTCCAGCCTGCTGATGATCCCGCTGGGCCTCGGGATGGGTTTCCTGATGCAGACCACCATGCTGATCACCCAGAACAGCGTGTCCGTACGGGACATGGGCGTCGCCTCGTCGGCGGCCACGTTCTTCCGGCAGATCGGCGGATCGATCGGTGTGTCGCTCTTCGGTGCGATCTTCAGCTCGCGGTTGACCGCCTCGTTGACCAGCAGTCTCGGCTCGGCGGCGGCGGAGAAAATGACCTCCGGCGGCGCGCGGATGAGCCCGAGCGTCGTGTCGCACCTGCCGGTCGCGGTCCACACCGCGTACAGTTCGGCCGTCGTGGACGCCCTGCAGACGGTGTTCTGGTGGGCCGTGCCAATCACCGCCGTGGCCTTCGCGGTGGCCTGGTTCGTCAAGGAGATCCCGCTGCGTGGCGGCGACACTCCGCCGGCGACGCCGAACGCTTCGCCGGCGAAGGTCGAGATCGTGAAGCAGCGCCAGCCGGTTGAGGCGCTAGTCTCGGAATAGATTCAGCAAAGCCGCTCGGATGGTTGGTCCGAGCGGCTTTTTCTATCCAGAGGAGCAAACAATGAACCTGACAGTTGACGGTGCCACGCTTTACTACGAAGTACGAGGCAGCGGGCCGGTGTTGTTGATGATCCCCGGCGGCGGTGGTGACGCCGGCTATTTCGGGCCGATAGCCGCCATTCTGGCGGACCGGTTCACGGTCGTCACGTACGACCGTCGAGGCAACTCGCGCAGCCCGCTGGACGGTCCACCGGCCGATCTGGTGATGGCCGAGCAGAGCACGGATGCCTTGCGGCTGCTGGAAACCTTCGGCGACGAGCCGGCGTACGTCTTCGGCAACAGCCTGGGCGCGGTGATCGGCATCGACCTTGCCATTCGTCATCCCGAGCGGGTACGCGCGTTGGTCGCCCATGAGGCGCCGCTGGTGGCCGCATTGCCCGACCCGGAGCCGCTCCGGCTGCGTTTCGCCGACATTCACGCCGCGTACGTCAGCGGCGGGGTGATGGCCGCGGTGACGAAGATGACCGAATACGAAGGTGGTTCCGAGGCGGGGCTGCCGGGAGGTCCAGAGCTGGGCGGCCGATTGGCCAGCAACTTCGGTTTCTTCGTCGGACATGAAATGCCGCCGACCATCCAGGAGTACGAGCCGGACCTGGAGAAGCTGCGTACGAGCGGAGTGCCGGTGGTGGTCGGGGTCGGCGAGCCGCGTAAGGACACGATGCAGGACGAGATCCAGGCCGCGCTGGCCGCGAAACTGGGCGTTGAGGCAGTCGACTTTCCGAGCTACCACCACGGATATCTGACCGCACCTGAGGCTTTCGCCCAGCGCCTAATGGATTCGATTGGTTAAGGACTGAGCTCCTGGTCTCAGTGGGCCGAGAGGGTGGCGATGGCTCGTTGAAGGAGGTCGCGGAGCGTTTTTTCCTCGTCGGCGGTGAAAGCGGCGGACAGCCCGCGCTCCACTGCCAGTGCGGCCTCGTTGGCTTTGCGGAACACGGCGTGGCCGGCCCTGGTGAGCTTGGTGACGAGCACCTGGGCATGCAGATCTGACGGACTGCGTTCGATCAGGTTCTTGGCTTCCAGGGTGGACAGCAACGAGTTCATGCTCTGCGGAGTGACGTAGCAGATCCGGGCCAGCTGCGCTCCGGACAGCTGCGCCTGGGACAGTGCGAACAGCGCGGCGTACTGCGGCACCGAGAGCCCGAACGGCTTCAGTACGCGGCTTTTCTCTGCCATCAGCGCCTGCTCCGAACGCTTCAGGAAGGTGCCGAGGCGCTCCTCCAAGCCCTCGATGATGCGTTCCTCGACACCCATGCGTCCCTCGCTCACGTCAGCCATCCGCCGCTGGGACAAAACTATCAGACTTCTGACAGCTATGAGAGTTGTGCGCTTGACGAGAGCCGTCTCTGTCTGTTTCCATCTCTGGTGAGTATCAGAGTTCGAATAGACATCAGAGGTCAATGTGATGGAAGAGTCTTTCGGTTCGAGCGGCGGGCGGCCGGCTGCCACGCTGGCAGTGGTGTGCGCGGCGATCGTGCTGGTGCCGGTGACCGCGACCGGTGCCTCGATCGCGCTGCCGGACATCAGCGCAAGCCTGCACACCAGCCTCGCCTCCGCGCAGTGGGTGGTGAACGCGTTTTTCCTGACGTTCGCGAGTTTCATGGCCATCAGCGGGTCGTTGGCCGACCTGGCCGGACGGCGGCTGATGTTCGCCACCGGTATCGCGGTGTTCTGCGCGGCCATGCTGGTCGCCGCCTACGCACCGGTGATTGGCGTGTTGATCCTGGCGCGGGTGATCGCCGGCATCGGCGCGGCGGCGGTGGTCACCGGTGGCAGCGCATTGCTGGCTCACGCGTACGCCGGACGGGGTCGGTCCAGAGCGTTCGCGCTGTTTGGCACCGCGATCGGTCTCGGCCTGGCCTTTGGCCCGCTGATCGCCGGCGTGCTGGTCACCGCGCTGGGCAGCTGGCGGGCCTTCTTCCTGGTCGCGGCTGTGATTTTGGTGCCGGTCCTGCTGGTGACGCCGTTGTTGCCGGCCTCGCGGGAGCGGCATCGGGCCGGCCTTGACTTGCCGGGTGCGATCACCCTGACCTTGTCCTTGTCGGCATTCGTGTTCGGAGTAATCGAGGGGCCGTCGCTGGGGTGGCGGCACCCGCTGGTGATCTGCGCGCTGGTGGCCGCCGCGGCATTGATGGCCGCGTTCGTCATCGTCGAGCGTCGGGGAACTCATCCCATGATCGACGTCTCGCTTTTCGCTGAGCCGCGATTCCTGGCGATCTGTGTGATCCCCATCCTGCTCGCTTTTGGCTTCGTCGCGCCATTGTTGGCCCTGCCGGCGTATTTCATGGCGGTGGACGGCATCGATGCGCAAACGGCCGGCCTGCTGCTGGTGCTGCTGACCGGTCCGACGCTGGTCGTACCGGTGGTGGTAGGCGCCATCGCGCACCGGGTCTCGCAGCGCGTACTGCTGGTCGCCACGATGGTGTTGACCGCGGTCGGTGCGGCCTGGTCGACGCTGACCATCCATGCCGGTGCGTACGCCGGTGAGCTCGCCGGTCCACTGCTGCTGATCGGCACTGGTTTCGGGGTTTCGTTGGCAGTGCTGGACGGCGCGGCCGTTTCCGCCGTCTCGCCGGCACGCGCCGGAATGGCCGCCGGAGTGTTCAACACGATGCGTCTTGGCGGAGAAGCCGTCGCGATCGCTGTCCTTGGATCGTTGTTGGCCGGTGTCACCCAGGCACGCCTGACCGGCTCTCTTGGTGCCGATCGTGCGAGCGCGGTCACCGCGAGGCTGTTGCAGGGCGACATGAGCGGTACCTTGGCCGCCGGCGGCGAGCCGGCGGCACAGCTTCGCGTGATCGCGTCCAACGCGTACACCGACGCGCTGCACACCGGCATGTGGACGATCGCGGCCACCGCCGCCCTCGGCGCGGCAATTGTCGCCGTGTTGGTTCGAAAACGGCCGGTCAGTACGGGCAATGACGGCGAAGTCAAGGAAATGGCGCTCGCCGGCACGGCAGCTGGTTAAAGGGTCTGCATATCAGCAAAAGAGGAGAGACTGATGAGTGTACGAGTGTGGTTCGTGACCGGTGCGTCGGCCGGGTTTGGCCGCGCGATCGCGGTGCAGGCGCTGGCCGCCGGTGACACCGTGGTGGCCGCGGTCCGGCGTCCGGAGTCAGTGAAGGACCTCGTCGAGTCCGCGCCGGATCGGGTCACGGCTGTCCAGTTGGACGTGACCGACAAGGAGCAGATCACCGCCGCCGTCGCGCGGGCAATGAAGGTGTACGGACACATCGACGTGCTGGTGAACAACGCGGGCAGGGGCATCGTCGGTGCGGCCGAGGAGATTGCCGACCAGGAGTTGCGTGACCTGATGAACCTGCACCTGTTCGGACCGGCGGAGATCGTCCGGCAGGTGCTGCCGGCCATGCGGGCCCGCGGTCGCGGGGCGATCGTGCAGATGAGCAGCCAGGTCGGCCGCTACGCCTTCGGTGGGATCAGCGCGTACGCCGGCACCAAGTTCGCGCTCGAAGGCTGGTCGGAGGCGCTGGCCGAGGAGGTCCGGCCGTTTGGCGTCCACGTCATGATCGTGGAACCCGGGCCGTTTCGGACCTCCTTCAACGAACGAGATGTCCTTGAATTCACCGCCACCGGCGAGGTCTACCGCGAACTGCTCGCGCCGGTGCGGGCGGCCCTCACCCAGGCCAGCGGCGCGCAGGCGGGTGACCCGGTCCGCGCCGCCAAGGCGATCCTGACCGCGCTGGACGCCGAGCGGCCACCACTGCGGCTGGTGCTCGGCAACGAAGCCGTCGACACCATCGCGGCCAGCCTGGACAGGGCCCGCGCGGAACTGGCCGAGTGGGAGAGCCTGGCACGTTCGGCCGACTACCCAGCATGACGTGAGGGGAAACCCAAAGTGGACGAATGCATACAGACTGTTGTCTTTACCGCTTCTTGACAGATAGCCTGAAGCGGACAAAAACGACAGGGCGGCTACGGGGGCGTGGCGGTGGACGCGGCGACCGGAATCCTCGGATCTGAGGTACGGGAGCTGGTCCGCCGCCGCGGCTTGGACCCCGTCCGGCAGCCGTTGGCGATCCGCGAGTTGATCGAAGAGGCGCTGTCCGACTACGCCGACCGTTCGCTGACCGGCACCCTGCCGCCTCTTATGGACGCACCGGCCACAGCCCGGAGTCTCTTTGACGCGCTGGCCGGAATTGGTCCGCTGCAACGATTTCTCGAAGATCCGGAGATCGAGGAGATCTGGGTGAACGGCCCGGGCCGGGTGTTCGTGGCGCGCCGCGGCCGCAGCGAGTTGACGAACACCATCCTGTCCGCCGACCAGGTCCGCGACCTCGTCGAGCGGATGCTGAAAGGAACCGGCCGGCGGATCGACCTGTCCACCCCGTTCGTGGACGCCACCCTGGTCGACGGATCGCGGCTGCACGTCGTCATTCCGGACATCACCCGGGAACACTGGGCCGTCAACATCAGGAAATTCGTCGTACGGGCCAACAGTCTGGAACAGCTCTGCGGGTTGGGCACGATTTCGCTGCCAGCGGCCAGATTCCTTGAAGCCACCGTCGCCGCCGGCCTCAACGTGATCGTCAGTGGTGGTACGCAGGCCGGAAAAACCACCCTGCTGAACTGTTTGGCCGCCGCGGTCCCGGCCAGCGAGCGGATCATCAGCTGCGAAGAGGTTTTCGAGCTGCGGTTCTGCGCGCCCGACTGGGTCGCCTTGCAGACCAGACAGCCCAATCTGGAAGGCTTCGGCGAGATACCGTTGCGGCGCCTGGTAAAAGAGGCGCTGCGGATGCGGCCGAGCCGGATCATCGTTGGCGAGGTCCGGCAGGCCGAGTGCCTTGACCTGCTGATCGCGCTGAACAGTGGACTGCCCGGAATGGCCAGCATTCACGCCAATTCGGCCCGCGAGGCGGTCACGAAGATGTGTACGCTGCCGCTGCTGGCCGGCGAGAACGTGACGACCGGTTTCGTGGTACCCACCGTCGCGTCCTGCGTCGACGTGGTCGTCCACGTCGAGTCGGACGGGTCCGGGCGGCGGCGGGTACGCGAGATCATCGGCGTCACTGGCCGGGCCGAGGGCAGCGTGGTGGAAACCGCCGAGATTTTCGCCAGCGGCGGCGGGAAATTGGCTCGATGCGGCGGATATCCGCCGCATCCCGATCGGTACGCGCGGGCCGGCTACGACCTGGCCGCGTTGCTGGGCGCCTGACAATGGGACTGCTCGGCGCCTTTCTTGGCCTGTTGGCAGGCATTGGCGCGCTGCTGGTGTGGCGGTCAGTGGCCCGGGTGCCGGCGCGCCGGTTCCGACCGGCCGCGGGTTGGTTCGCCCGGCGTACTGAAATGCTGCGTCAAGCCGGCATTGAGGGCGTCACCGGCGGCCAGCTGCTGATGATCCAGCTCGGGGTCGCCGTACTCGCGATTTTGGTGGTGTTGTTGATCAGCCGGAGCTTGTCGGTGTCCGCCTGCTTCGGAGTTTTCGGCTTTTTCGGTCCGGCCGCGATAGTCCGCAGATTCCGCGATCGCCGGCAGGTCGAGTTGCGGGAGGTGTGGCCCGAGGTGGTCGACAACCTCACCTCCGCGGTGCGGGCCGGGCTGTCGCTGCCGGAGGCCGTCGGCGCCCTGGGCGTGCGCGGACCGGAACAGTTACGCCCGGCTTTCGTCCGGTTCGCGGCCGACTATCGGGCCACCGGACGGTTTTCCGACTCGGTTGACACCCTCCGGGACGCACTGGCGGACCCGGTGGGGGATCGGGTGTTGGAGTCGCTGCGAATGGCGCGTGAGGTCGGTGGCACCGAACTGGGGACGCTTTTGCGTACGCTGTCGGCTTTTCTGCGGGAGGACGCGAGAACAAGAGCGGAATTGGAGACGAGACAGTCCTGGACCGTCAACGGCGCGCGGCTGGCGGTCGCCGCGCCGTGGATGGTTTTACTCATGCTGGCAACGCAAAGCAGCACGCTGGCGGCGTACGACTCGACCACCGGCCGGATCCTGCTGGCCGCCGGCGGTGGGCTGTGTTTCGGCGCGTACCGGCTGATGATGCGCATCGGTCGGCTGCCGCAGGAGCGGCGGGTGCTGCGATGAGTTTCACGACTCTTGGAATGGTGCTCGGTTTCTTCGGCGGAGTCGGGCTGGTGGTGGCTGGTACGGGTGTGCCGTTGCTGCGTCGGGTACGGCTCGCCGATCGCCTTACGCCGTATTTACGTGACGCACCAAAACCTTCCCGGTTGCTCGCGGGCCGTACCCCGTCGCTCGGCGCTTTGGGGCGGTTGGCGCGGCCGGTTTTGGTGGAAATGGCGGGCATCGCCGACCGTTTGGTCGGCGGAAGTCGGTCGGTACGCCGCCGACAGCTCGCGCTCGGTGTCCCGGTGAATGTCGAGGAATTCCGGATCGAGCAGGTCCTCTGGGCTGGCGCTGGTGCTCTGCTCGGAGCGTTTTCGGGGGTACTGCTGGGATCACTTGCCGGTGAGGTGTCGATGGTGGCGGTCCTGTTGGTGGCTTTCAGTGCTGCGCTGGCCGGATTTCTCGGCCGGGACTGGTGGCTGTCCGCTCAGGTGCATCGGCGGACCGAGCTGATTCTGGCGGAGTTCCCGGTGATCGCGGACCTGCTCGCGCTGGCCGTCACCGCCGGCGAGGCGCCGGCACCCGCGTTGGAGCGGGTCTGCCGGATGTGCCGCGGCGAACTCAGTGCCGAACTGTCGCGGGCCCTCGCCGAGGCCCGTGCCGGGGCTTCGCTGCCGGCCGCGCTGGAGGCGGTCGCGCAGCGGACGACCATCGACGCGCTGTCCCGGTTCGTGGACGGCATTCTGGTGGCGCTGGAGCGAGGGACGCCGCTCGCGGCCGTACTCCGGGCTCAGGCCGCGGACGTACGCGAGGCTCGCAAGCGCGCGCTCCTCGCGACCGGCGGCCGCCGCGAGATCGCCATGCTCGTACCGGTCGTCTTCCTCATCCTGCCGGTCACCGTCCTGTTCGCTCTGTATCCGGGGTTGGTCTCGATCACCCTCCTTACCCGGTGATGCCTGTGGATAAGTAGCCGATCTTAAAGTCCGTTTGAAGTAGATATGACACCTTTTCTCACCATGGCTATCCCCAGGTCGAGGAGGTTGTCCACAGCTTTGATCGGACGCGATTCGGAAGGTGAAAGCTCCTTTACTCTGGGTGATTCAGGATTAATCGGACGGTGGTGACGGTCGTGGCGTTTTGGGTCTGGCTGCGGGTGCGGGTCTGCGACCTGCGGTCGCAGGACGGCGAAGCTGGCGACGTGCCTGGCTGGGTGATGGTCACGGTGATGACGGCGGGCCTGGTGGTGGCCCTTTTCGCGGTTTTCCGCGGCGCGATCATCGGAGCCGTCCAGGACGCGATCAGCAATGTGGTGTCCGGCACCCGCGGATAGCGGGGACGACGACGGCGCCGCGGTCGCGGAGTTCGCGCTGGTCTCGGTGCTGCTGATCTTCCTGTTCCTGGCCATTGCGCAGGTTGCCGTCTACCTGCACATACGCAACGTGGTCACGGCGAGTGCGGCGGAAGGCGCGCGCTATGCGGCCAACGCGGATGTGCCGGCCGAGGCCGGCGGGCCGCGGGCGACTGCGCTGATCCGTGCGTCCGTCGGGCCGTCCACGAGTGCCGCGGTGAGCTGCCGGTCCGCGCAGGTCGCCGGGCCGGCCGGCGTACCGGTGGTCGAGGTGGACTGCGACGGCGCGGTGCCGGTCTTCTTCGCGCCGCTTGGACGCGTACTCCCGCTTCGTACGTCCGCGCGAGCCGTCGAGGAGGCGCCGTGAGATCGGTACGTAGTGACGACGGTTCGACGATCGTCGAGTTCGTGTTTCTCGGGATCGTCATCCTGGTGCCGTTGATGTATGTGGTGCTGCTCGCGTCCGATCTGCAGCGGAACGCATTCGGGGTCACCGAGGCCGCCCGGCAGGCGGGCCGGGCCTACGCGACCGCCGACGACGAGGGGAGTGCGCGGCGGCGGGCCGACTATGCGATGGGCCTCGCGCTCGCCGACCAGGGACTGTCGACCGACGGCGCGGAACTGCGTTTTGTGGCTGCCGGCGCCGACTGCCAGGGGCCGGAGGTGACGCCGACCCTCGCGCCGGGCTCGCAGTTTGCCGTCTGTGTGGTGCGAATCTTCCGCTTGCCGGCCGTACCGTCCTTTGTGGATGGTGGAAACAACACCGTCACCGGAATTTTCGTTGTCAGGATTGACCAGTTCCGCGGTACGCCGCGGTGAGCCGGTCGGACGAGGGCAGCTCGGTGCCGCTGGTGCTGCTCTTTTTCGTGCTGGCCCTGCTTTTGGTGGCCGGCACGGTGGCGGCTTCGGCCGCGTTCCTCGCCCAGCGCGACCTACAGTCGGACTGCGATGGCGCGGCCGTCGTCGCGGCGAACGCGTTGGACGCGGCCGGTTTCTACGGCTCCGACCGGGCCGGCGACGCGCTTCCACTGGCCGTCGGCGGCGCGCAGGCCGCCGTCGACCGCTATGCCGCCGACGCCGGGCTGGGCAGCACGTCATTCGCCGTGACGGTCGACGACTCCCGAGCCCTGGTCGCCTGTGCGCGGATGGTGCCGGTCCCGTTCGGGGCGGCCTTCGGCTATTCGCAGGGATTGCGCCGGACCGCGGTCAGCGAGGCTCGGTCGCCCTACGCCCCTTAGCGGTTGTCACGCCCGCCGAAGTCCGCGCAGGTCAGCGGGGTGCTGTTGTGACAATCGGAATCCGATTGTGCAGTGGGTTGCGGAGTTGAACGCGCGCGTACAAGTGCGTCTTTGCTTACGTGACGTCCAAACCCACGTACCCACCCCCCGCCCTTTAAAAGGGCGGGGGCCAAAAATGTCAGCTCGGTACGACAATTTCGCGCCGCACCTGGTCAGAATGAGGCCCGTTGGGGCGGGAAGTGTGGAACCTCACTGTTGGGTGCGGCCGTAGCGGAACTTCTCCCCGGCCTGGGCGGCGGCGTTGACAGTGGCGAGCAGGTGGGTGAGTTCGTCGGCGGCCAGATCTGCGAAGGCGACGTAGCGCAGGCTTGAGTCACCCAGGCGTACGCGACCCAGTTTGCCGGCGTACGGGGTGACGAAAAGGTGCCGTCCTCGCGCGGCGCCAGGTAAAGGCTGAGGTAGTTCTTCTGCAACGCCAGTCCGACGATGGGCCAGTCGATCGGCTCAGGGGACGCCTTTACGGTGTAGTGGAACTGCCCGTAGCCAATCATGGTCATCGACATCCCCGGCCGCCCGGACGCGGTGCCGGCGACGAAGTGGCGCCCCAGATCGGGCGCGGCAGCACGGATCAGGGCATCGGTCGCCCGCAGGTCCTTCTCCCGATCTGGATCGAAGCCGAGGTAGTCCTCGACCGTGCCGACAGCCACCTTGAACATCTACGTCCTCCGCTCTGTTGAGTGCTAGTGAGAGTGGACCGGGGCCCGCCCGAAAAGTCATCGCGGAGAATACTGGTACAGATTTCACGACCGTACTAGTACGCTATCTCCATGTATGTAGCTCCCGAGCACACCGTCAGCGATCCTGAGCCGCTGCGGCGGCTGGTACGGGACTATCCTTTCGCCACTCTGCACAGCGCCGGCCAGGACGGACAGCTGGCTTCGCACCTGCCAATCGTCGTCGATCCGACGGCACCGGAGCCGGCCGCGGACGTCGTCGTGACCAGGCTGGTCGGCCACATGGGCGTCGCGAACAAGCACTGGAAGGCGATGCCGCCGGACAACTCGCGTGCTGGCGATCTTCAGCGGCCCGCACGCGTACATCTCGCCCACCTCGTATGGACCCGGCCCGCAGATCCCCACCTGGAACTACACGGCCGTCCACCTGCACGGGCGGCTGACGATCGTGCGGGAACCCGACGAGGTGATGCGGATCATGGCCGCGAGCATCGCCGGCCTGGAAGCCGGCCGGCAGCCCGAATGGGATCCGGCGGACTCGACCGAACTGCACCGAAAGAAACTGTCCGGGGTCCGGGCGTTCCGGATCGAGGCCGACCGGCACGAGGCGATTTTCAAGCTCAGCGGCAACAAACCGCTGGAGACGCAGCATGCGGTACGGGCCGCCCTGGCCGCCAGCCCGAGCGGCGCCGACCGCGACCTGGCCGCCTTCATGGACCGCGAAGTCCCGCTGCCCTAACCCTCACCCTTCGTAAAACCTGGTTATCCGCATAGACGCGATGCGTGCGTCAGACGCACGCATCGCGTCGATGCGGACAAAGCCCGGTTACAGGGAGTTAGCCGGCGCGGCTGACGCGGGCGGGTGCGGTGGCGTTCAGAGCGGCCGCCACGTGGTCAGCGAGCTCGGCGCCGTCGGCGGGTTCGAGGGCGGCCGTGGTGACGCGGATGAAGGGGCCACTGGTCAACCGGTACGGCTCGCCGGCCTGGACGGCCCACCCGCGGTCGAAGAGCTGCCGGACGACCGGGACTTCTTCCGGCACGGGCACGTACACATTCAGGCCGGACCGACCGCGAGCCGGTACGCCCCGGGTCGCCAGCTCAGCGAGGAAAGCCTCTCGGCGCTGCGTGTAAGCGCGTTGCGCCCCGCGGAGCCGATCCGCGGTGTCCTTTTCCCGCCACAGCTGCACGGTCAGCTCCTGGATCAGATGGCTGACCCACCCCGTACCCACTTGCTGGCGGCCCTCGACGCGGCTCGCGGTGGTCGGATCGGCGCCGATCATCGCGATCCGCAGGTCCGGCCCGAGCGACTTGCTCATCGACCGAATCAGCGCCCAGCGCGGCCGGTCGCCGAGCACGCTGACATATGGCGCGTCGACCGCGCCGCTCGCGTGGTCGTCCTCAACGACCAGCAGGTCCGGATGCTCGGCGAGAACGGCGGTCAGTTCCGCGCCGCGGACCGCGTCGATGGCTGAGCCCATCGGGTTTTGCGCTCGGGGCGTGATGATGCACGCGGCAATGGGCCGGGCCAGCGTGGCGGCGAGTTCGTCGGGCCTCATGCCGGCGTCGTCGATCGGCACGCCGACCGGCACGAATCCCATAGCCCGCAACAAATCCAGCACGCCGGTGTAGCCGGGATCCTCGACCGCCACCTGGTCGCCAGGTTTCAGGTACGCCGAAAGCACCCGCTCCAGCGCGTCCATCGCGCCGCCCGCCAGGCAGATCTGGCCGCGGCTCACCCGTACCGGATGCAGCTCGTGGACGGCCATTTCCAGCAGCTCGGGCAGCACCGTCGCGTCGGTGTAGAGATAGTGCCGGCGATGCAGCCGCGCGGCGACTTCTGGCAGCGAGGGAAGGAATTCCGGGTCGGGATTGCCGCTCGCGACATCCCGCACGCCGGCTGGCAATGGCGTCAGCGACCGGCCGGTCAGCGGCGGCCGCGGACTGACCCTGGTCCGGCTGCCGGCGCTGCTGGTCAGCACCCCGCGGTTGCGGAGCACCTTGTACGCCGCGGCGACGGTCGCCGGGCTGAGGTGCACCGCGGTGGCCAGCGCCCGCACCGAAGGCACCGTGGCACCGGGCAGCAGCCGGCCCTTGGCGACCGCCAGCTCGATCCCGGCGACGATCCCGGCGGCGGTCGGCTCAGCGATGGCGAACGGTAAATCCACCCTGCCCACTGTACTAGAACAGTGGGTCAAACGGCGGAATATCTCCGCACCCGGGGCCAAATGTCACGGATTGCCGCTTCAAGCGTGCTAGTACGGCCGATAGCTGACCGGTCCGTCGACTGTCTACATCGGACAATGGAGCTGATTGTCCGGCGATCCTCCAATGTGGAGGGTCGGCGACGAGCGAAAACTACCAACGGTGATCGGTACGGCGAGAAAGTCCACATTGGATTCCCGATTTCCCTGGACCCCGGCGTCGATAAGTGGCAGCGTGATCTGCTATGGCGGAATCAGTCTTGAACGCGACCGCGGCGGCATTGCTCGGACTGCTGCACGACGGACCGAAAACCGGGGGCCAGTTGGTCGCGGAGGCGACCGGTCGGCTCGGTCCATTCTGGACTACCACTCGTTCCCAGGTGTACAGGGAACTCCCCAGCCTCGCGGAAAAGGGTTTCGTACGGGCCGGTAAGGCCGGCGCCCGGTCGGCACAGCCGTACACGGTCACCGCGTCCGGGAAGCGGGCATTCTCCCGCTGGCTCGGTGAGCCGGCCGGCCATGACCAGCTGCGCAACCCGCTGATGCTGCGGGTCGCGTTTGGTGGCCTGCATGCTGGCGGGCAGCTCGCGGGTGTGTTCCAGGAGAAGAAAAAAGAGCACACCGAGGCGCTGGAAGCGGCCCGCGAGAGCCTGAAAGACGCCAAGCATGGCGGCGACAAGTTCTCAGTGGCCACCTTCGAATTCGCGGTCACCTACCACCGTGCCGTCCTCAAATGGCTGGACACCGCCCCCACCGACTGAAGTCGTACGCCTGTTTTCCCGGCCACCACTAACAATTCTCCAACCGACGCCGAGCCCCTGGACCCACGGCGTACTCGCCTCGGCGACGCTGCCGCCATGCGGCAACCCGACCCCACCGCGCAGAGGCCGAAGGCCTCAGGCGCCCGAGACGGTGGGATGGCCCGGTCTTGGGTCCGCCCCGGCGGCGCGGCCGTCGTGCGCCGCGCCAGGCACTGGCGCCAGAAACACAGCACTGGCGCCATACACTCTACGATTGTGGCTGAAGAAGATGTACGCGCCCAGCTGGAGGCATTGAGTTCCACGCTCCGCACGATCGAGTCGGTGCTCAAACCGGAGTCGATGCGGCAGGAGCTGGCGGGTCTGCAGGAGCAGGCGTCCGCGCCGGACCTCTGGGATGACCAGGAGAAGGCGCAGGATGTGACTTCCCGGCTGTCCTTCGTGCAGAGCGAGCTGGGGCGGCTGGACGGATTGCGCCAGCGGGTGGATGACGCCTTCGTGCTCCTTGAGCTGGCTGACGCCGAGGACGACGCGGACACTCGGGCCGAGGTGGTTGTCGAGTCGCAGCAGCTGTTCAAGCTGATCGATGAGCTGGAAGTCCGTACGTTGCTCTCCGGTGAATACGACTCGCGGGAAGCTGTCGTGACGATCCGCGCCGAGGCTGGTGGGGTGGACGCGGCCGACTTCGCCGAGATGTTGCTCCGGATGTATTTGCGGTGGGCGGAGAGGCACAAATACGGCACCGAGGTCTACGACACGTCGTACGCCGAAGAGGCCGGCATCAAGTCCGCGACCTTCGCTGTCCACATCCCTTATGCGTACGGGACGTTGTCCGTCGAGCAGGGCACCCACCGGCTGGTGCGGCTGTCGCCCTTCGACAACCAGCACCGCCGGCAGACCAGCTTCGTCGGGGTCGAGGTGCTGCCCAAGGTCGAGCAGGCCGACCACATCGAGATCCCGGACGATGACCTGCGTGTCGACGTCTACCGGTCCTCGGGTCCGGGCGGGCAGGGCGTCAACACGACCGACTCGGCCGTACGACTGACCCACCTGCCGACCGGTCTCGTCGTGTCCTGCCAGAACGAGCGGTCCCAGCTGCAGAACAAGGCCAGCGCGATGGCGGTCCTGCAAGCCAAGCTGCTGGAGCGGCGCCGGCAGGAGGAGCAGGCCAAGATGGACGCCCTCAAGTCCGGTGGCTCCAGCTGGGGCAACCAGATGCGGTCGTACGTCCTGCACCCGTACCAGATGGTCAAGGACCTGCGGACCGAGTACGAGGTGGGCAACCCGCAGGCGGTGCTGGACGGTGAGATCGACGAGTTCATCGAGGCCGGCATCCGGTGGCGTAGGCAGCAGGAACTCGGCTCCTAGGTGTTAAAAGTCCCGGTAATGAGACCTTTGTCAGCGTCCCGGTAACGGCAATCCAAGGTAAAACGGGCGGGTTCGGAAGCCGG
Organism: Fodinicola feengrottensis; assembly: GCF_039530045.1. Lineage (NCBI taxonomy): Bacteria > Bacillati > Actinomycetota > Actinomycetes > Mycobacteriales > Fodinicola > Fodinicola feengrottensis. The sequence goes on from NZ_BAAANY010000014.1 coordinate 135,352, forward strand.
CCTGAGATGGTCAACCCGACCGCAGCACCAGGGCGTACAAGTGACGACGGTAGACTCGGCGGCCGTGATGAGCCAGCAAAGTCCTATGCCGGTGATGAACCAGTCCGGCGGCTCCAGTGCGATCTCCATGGAGCACGTGACCAAGAACTACTCGAAGTCCGGCCGCCCCGCGCTCGATGACGTGAACGTGCGGGTCAGCAAGGGTGAGTTCGTGTTCTTCATCGGACCCACCGGCTCGGGCAAGTCCACCTTCATGAAGTTGCTGCTGAAGGAGGAGAACCCGACCCGTGGCAAGGTGACGCTGGCCGGGCGGGACCTGTCGCAGGTCCGTGGTTGGAAGGTGCCCAGGATGCGTCGCAGCGTCGGCTGCGTCTTCCAGGACTTCCGGCTGCTGCCCACCAAGACCGCCGCGGAGAACGTCGGCTTCGCCCTCGAGGTGATCGGCAAACCCGCGAACGTGGTCCGCCGGGTCGTGCCAGAGGTCCTGCAGCTGGTCGGTCTGGAAGGCAAGGAAGGCCGGCTCCCGCACCAGCTCTCCGGTGGTGAGCAGCAGCGGGTGGCGATCGCCCGGGCGTTCGTGAACCGGCCGCTGGTGCTGCTGGCGGACGAGCCGACCGGCAACCTGGACCCGGACACCAGCATTGAGATCATGCGGCTGCTGGACCGGATCAACCGGACCGGCACCACCGTGGTGATGGCCACTCACGACTCGAACATCGTGAACCAGATGCGCCGCCGGGTGGTGGAGCTCGACCGCGGCCGGATCGTCCGGGACCAGGCCCGCGGCGTCTACGGCTAAAAGTACGGGTCTCATCTCCTATCCCGTTGCCCAGCGCCGTGCGGCGGCCCACATCCCGAGGAAGAAATGCGCGCGAAATTCGTACTGTCCGAGGTCGGCGTCGGCTTGTTCCGGAACGTCACCATGACCATCGCGATGGTCCTCACCACAGCTATTTCGCTTGCCCTGCTCGGCGCCGGTGGTCTCATCTACGCGCAGGTCGGCGAGATGCAGGACTACTTCTACACCAAGCTGGAAGTGTCGATCTTCGTCAAGGACAGCATCACCGCCGACCAGCGCTCGGCGCTGGACTCCGCGCTGCGCGGCGACCCGCTGGTCAGCACGGTGACGCACGAGACGAAGGCGGACGCGTACGCCCGTTTCCGTGAACAGTTCAAGGACTCCCCGGAACTGGTCGCGAACGTGGGGCCGGACACGCTGCCCGAGTCGTACCGGGTCAAGCTCAAGGACCCGACCCAATACCAGGCCGCGGCCGCCAAATACGTCAAGTTCGTCGGCGTCGACCAGGTCGTCGACCAGAGAAAGCTGGTGCAGAAGCTGTTCGACGTGCTGGACACGTTCAGAAACGCGGCACTGCTGGTCGCGTTCGTGCAGGGCATCGCGGCGCTGTTACTGATCGGCAACACGATCCAGGTCGCCGCGTACTCCCGTCGGCGCGAGGTGTCCGTCATGCGGTTGGTCGGCGCGTCCAACTGGTATATCCAGCTGCCGTTCGTGTTGGAAGCCGCGCTGGCAGGTCTGGCCGGCGCGGTGATCGGCTGGCTGACGCTGCTGGGTGCGAAGTTCCTGCTGGTCGACAGGCTGCTGGACTCCGGAACCTTCGTCGGCGTGATCCCGACCTGGGACATTCTGTCGATGGTCAACGTGCTGGGCATCATGATCCTGGTCGGCGTCCTCCTGGCCGCCGTCGCCGGCTGGTTCACCCTGAGGTTCCAGATCAAGTACTGAGTTGTTGGCCGCAGTGCTGGGTTGTTGGCCGCAGTTCCTGCGGCGGCGCATCCGGTTCGCGTCGCTGGGGTGCCCAAAGGGCGGGCACCCCACCGCCACGAACCTGGGCGGCCTTCGGCCGCCGCGCGGGCGGGGCTGGGATAGGTGTGGTTGGGTTTGTGGCCGCAGTTCTTGCGGCGGCGCGTCCGGTTTGTGTCGCTGGGGCGCCCAAAGGGCGGGCGCCCCGCCGCAGTGCCTCTGGCCGCAGTGCCTGCGGCGGCGCGTCCGGTTCGCGTCGCTGGGGCGCCCAAAGAGCGGGCACCCCACCGCAGTGCCTCTGGCCGCAGTGCCTGCGGCGGCGCATCCGGTCCGCGTCGCCGGGGCGCCCAAAGAGCGGGCACCCCACCGCCACGAACCTGGGGCGGCCTCCGGCCGCCGCGCGGGCGGGGTGGGATAGGTGTGGTTGGGATAGCTGTGGCTGGGACAGGTGTCAAAGTATCTGCTACGGCGTGAAATTGCCGTACCGGTGCTGTTTTCTTGCCCCCACCCAGTGATCGGGTGGGGGGGTGGGTTTGAGGACGCGCGCGCGTGAAAATTTTGGTCCACTATGGGCGAAATGTCTTTTCTGGCGGGGTAAATGTGACACGCTGATACGGCAGTGACATTTGTGATTCGGGCATTTCACCCGTAGCCTCACCCTCGACTTGAGATCTAGGCCTGCCGGTCCGGTGGTGCCGGGACTGTCGAGGGGTGACCATGCGGCGGCGCGTTCAGGTGACGGTGGCGGCGGCGTTGCTGGCCGTCGTGGCGGTGGTGGGGACCCAGCCGGCGCTCGGCGACGACAAGCCCGGCGGCTCCAGCAACCAGCAGTCGGTCGACAAGCAGCTCGCCCAGGCCGAGGCCATTCTGGAGGGCGTCAACGCCAAGGCGCAACAGGCCGCCACTGCCCTGGCCAGGACGAATGCGCTGCTGCCGGGCGCGCGGGAGACCGTGGCGCGTACGCAGGGCCAGGTCGCGGCCGCGCAGGTAGTGTCGGCCAGCGCACAGCGGGCGGCGACTCAGGCGCGGACCGAGCTGGCGACGGCGGCGCAGCAAGTGAGCGCCGCGGACACTGTCGTGAAGCACGCTCGCGACACGGTCGGTTCCTTCGCGGCTGACGCGTACAAAGGCATTGGCATGGTCAACCTCGGTGCCGTCCTCAATGCCGAATCACCTTCGCAGCTGGCCACCAACATGGCGTATCTGAACCTCGCCTCCGGCAAGCAGCGGCAGGCGCTGAACGCGGCGACCGCGGCCCGGCAGGCGGCGACCGAGCAACGCAACGCGTACGTGCTGAAGAAGCAGGCCGCCGAGGCAGCCGCCAGCCAGGCCAGCACCGCCCTCGTGGGCGCGCAGAAAGCCGCCGCAGCGGCCACCGCGGCGCAGGCCCAGGTACAGGGGCTGGTCACCCAGCAGACGAGCGCGGTGAACGCTGTCAACGCCCAGCGCAGCGGCGTGGTGGCGCAGGTCGGCAAGCTGCAGGACGAGTCGAACCGGATCGCCGCCCAGCTGCGCGGTGTCGCCTCCTCACCGCGCGGCGGCCCGGCCAACGGGTCGCTGCTGTCGCCCGGCTACCTGCTCAAACCGGTCGACGGGTGGAAATCCAGCGACTTCGGCTACCGCTACGACCCGTACTACCACGTCTGGCAGCTGCACGCCGGCACGGACCTCGCGGCCCCGCACGGCACCCCGATCTATGCCGCCGCCGCTGGCACGGTCGTACGCGCCGGCTGGAACGGCGGCTATGGCAACTACACGTGCATCTACCACGGGAAACTGCGCGACGGGCGGGGCGTGTCCACCTGCTACGGGCACCAGTCCGCGATCCTGGTGAGCGACGGGCAGTACGTGCAGCGTGGCCAGCTGATCGGCCGCGTCGGCACCACTGGCGCGTCGACCGGCAACCACCTGCATTTCGAGGTACGCCTGGACGGCGACCCAGTGAATCCGCTGCGCTATCTCAACGTTTGAGTTTGTTGGCCGCAGTGCTGGGTTGTTGGCCGCAGTGCCTGCGGCGGCGCGTCCGGTTCGCGTCGCCGGGGCGCCCAAAGAGCGGGCACCCCACCGCCACGAACCTGGGCGGCCTCCGGCCGCCGCGCGGGGGTGGCCGGGATAGGTGTGGCTGGGTTTGTGGCCGCAGTGCCTGCGGCGGCGCGTCCGGTTCGTGTCGCTGGGGTGCCCAAAGGGCGGGCACCCCACCGCAGTGCCTCTGGCCGCAGTGCCTGCGGCGGCGCGTCCGGTTCGCGTCGCCGGGGCGCCCAAAAACCGGGCACCCCACCGCCACGAACCTGGGCGGCCTTCGGTCGCCGCGTGGGCGGGGCTGGGTTCGGGGTGGTTGGGATGGGCATGCGTGCGGCGAAGTATCTGCTACGGCGTGAAATTGTCGTACCGGTGCTGTTTTCTTGCCCCCACCCAGTGATCGGGTGGGGGGTGGGTTTGAGGACGCGCGCGAGAAATTTTTCGTTGCGGGCGGGTCGTTCGGGGCACGATGTGGGCGTACGGACGACCTCCGTCGCCGAGCGATCGGGCAGAGATAGCCACAGCTAGCTGCCGGTGCGGCCGCTGTCGGCGAGATTGGCATTATGGACCTGGAAACCAGAGGCGTCGCGGGGCTGCATGTCTGGGCCGGCGGCGAGCCGATCGACGACGTGACACTCGCCCAGTGGGAGCTGCAGTTCGCTCGCCGCGCGCTGGCCCTGCTCAAGGAACTGATCACGGAGCAGGAAATGAAGGCCCTGCTCGCGCCACTTATGGCCCGTTCGAAGAAGCTGTTCGACGAGTGGATCGCCGCGTCGAATGGCCAGCTGCGGTCGTTCGCCGTCGATATCGAGATTGACGGGCTGTCGGCCGCGCGATTCGCGGCCTGGTTTCAGGCAAACACCGGCGGCGCAGCGATGCTGGCCGCCCATCCGGAGCATTTCTTTTTCGGCGACAGCGATCTGATCGAGACGATGGGCTGGTATCCCGTACACCTGGTCATGGAGCCGCTTCCCGACGACCAGGCGCCCGGTGAGCTGGATCCCGACTATCCCCAGCGGGTGATCGCCGCCGGTCGGGTGCAGGGCAGCGCCCAGCCGGCCGGCGCGGTGCTGCACCAGTTCCGGGACGTACCCACCGGCTGCCGCGCCAAACTCGCCTGCTATTTCCCGGCCGCCGCACCGGACGACTTCATCGCCATCCACCAGCGGCACGTCGCCGTCGAATTCAGCAACTGGCTGGTTGCCGCCCGCTCTGCCGTCGCCAGCAGCTGAAGACAAACCGGTGTACGGACTTCAGTCCTACGCCGAGAGCGATGGCCTTCAAGGCAGGAAATGGGCCGCTTATGGTGACCGTTGTGGTACGCGTCCGGGCCGTACGACCGTACGCCAGTTCCATCAGCTCGAACCGCTCGGCGATCCCGGCCACGAAGCGGCGGAACGGCAGATCCGTCTCCTGCATGCGAAACTCCAGCACGCTCGCCGGCTGCCACCGGGTGATGCGTTGCCGGATCACACCCTCGGCCGCCCGGCACTCCCGCGCAGCGCCAACGCCGCCCACCCCGGAGGGCAGCGCGCACTCCACTGGCCGTGGCACGCCGAGATAGAAGACCGGCGATCGCGGCCGCCGGTCCATCCGCGAATCCACCAGCAGTGGCCACACATCACCTGGTGTCGCCGGCAGTGTGGTGGCGGTGATGACTTTCAGGCTGATCATCGAAATCCTCCGACTTGAGCGATCGCTCAAGCCTGCCTCGATGAATCTGCTGTGTCCTGCACCAAAAGGCGGAAACGAGTTGCTCCTGGCGAGCGGAACGGCCATCGTGGAGCCGCGGTAATATTGCTGATTCTGATCATGGAGGTGTGTTGTGTCCCGCGAGACTGGGCGCAAGGCGATCGCGTCCAACCGCAAGGCGCGGCACGACTACACGATTCTGGACACCTGGGAAGCCGGCGTCATGCTGACCGGCACCGAGGTCAAGTCGCTGCGGCTGGGCCGCGCGTCGCTGGTGGACGGGTTCGCGCTGGTCGAGGGCGGCGAGATCTGGCTGCACGGGGTGCACATCCCGGAATACATGCAGGGCACCTGGACCAACCACGCCCCGCGACGCAAACGCAAGCTGCTGCTCCATAAGTCCGAGATCGAGAAGCTCATCGGCAAGACGCACGAGGGCGGCCTCACGATGGTGCCGCTGCAGATGTACTTCTCCGACGGCAAGGTCAAGGTCGAGCTGGCGCTGGCCCGCGGCAAGCGGGAGTACGACAAGCGTCAGGACCTCGCTCGCCGCGACGCGGACCGCGAGGTCCTAAGGGCTCTCGGGCGGCGGACGAAGGGCATGGAGTGACGCCGCCCGCGTCAGACGCCGACATCCCGGCGTACTGGCGCGGGCTCGGCCTGCCTGGCCTGATCGACACGCACGTCCACTTCCTGCCCGTACGGATGCAGGAGAAGGTGTGGGACTACTTCGACCACGGGTCCGCGAACTACGGGACTGACTGGCCTGTGGTCTATCGGTTGCCTGAATCCGCGCGTGTCTCGTTATTGGAGTCGTTTGGAGTTCTCGCGTTTCCGTCGCTGCCGTATCCGCACAAACCGGGCATGGCCGGGTGGCTGAACGCCGAGGCGGCCACTTTCGCCGATCGAGTGCCGTCGGTGCTGAAGTCCGCGACCTTCTACCCCGAGCCTTCGGCGCTGTCGTACGTGACCGCGGCGCTGGATGACGGCGTACGTATCTTCAAGGTGCACGTACAGGTGGGCGCCTTCGACCCGCGGGACGAGCTGCTGATGCCGGTGTGGGGGCTGCTGGCGTCGTCCGGCGTGCCGGTTGTCGTGCACTGCGGCTCCGGCCCGTTGGCTGGGGCGCACACCGGGCCTGGGCCTTTCGGGGACGTGCTAGCCGCCCATCCGTCGCTTACGGCGATCATCGCTCACGCCGGGATGCCGGAATACGCCGCTTTCCTGACGTTGGCTATGGCGTACGAGCGCGTCTACCTCGACACGACGATGGTCGCCACCGACTTCACCAACGCACTGATGCCGCTGCCCTCGGACGTGGCCGCCCGCTATGCAGACATCGGGGACAAGATCCTCTTCGGCTCCGACTTCCCGTCCATCCCACACTCGTACGCGCACCAGATCTCCGCCGTACACGGGCTTGACCTGGGCGATGACTGGATGCGGGCGGTTCTCCACGACAACGCGGCGCGGCTGTTCGGGCTCCCGGTGGAGTAATCCGGTTGCCTGGCGCGTTAAGCTCTGTGAGTTGTGTTAATGATCCACTACCAGGGGGTGAACGGTCTCGACTCCGGACGTCGAGCCAGGGGAAGCGTGCCGAGGAAGCCGACGATCATCTCGTTAACGAATAATGTCGGAAACCAATAAGCGCCGACTCTAGTCAGCGCCAGTTCGCTCTCGCTGCCTAAGCAGCTAGAGCGTCTGTGTCAGACCGGGGATGTCTCCGACCCGGACCCTGGCATCGACTAGGAGAATCACCAGCCGGTCCGGCCACGGGATCGGCTGGGACATCAAACAGTGGCTGGGCCTGTCGCACCAGCTTGTTCGCATGACTGGTGAGGCCAAGTAGGGACGACGCGAACTACGCACGTAGAAGCCCTCGCAAGCCGCCGGAGGACCCGGGTTCGATTCCCGGCACCTCCACAACGTATGACCTGCAAAGATACCGCTCCCGTTCCCATAGAACGCCTTATGGGGAACGGGAGCGGTTTTTTCGATCGGGTCTGCCGAGCCGTGACCTGAGTCGAGGTCAGTTTCCGCGCCGAGAACGCCGCGCGGGGTTGGCGTCCATGTCCTCCGGTTCGGCGTCCATCGCGATCATGTCCGCGATCTCCTGGAACGCGCCGAGGCGACCGAGGTTAACGCGGTCGCCCGCTACTAGCAGGTTCTCTCCGTACAAGCCCTCGACGGCGCAACCCGCGAGGAGCTGGAAGCGGTCATCACCTGTGCCATGGCCGGGATGGGAGTCCCTTACGTCCACACCATCAAACACCGGCAGCTGAGCCCTTGTCGGGGGCCGCTGCTTTCTCACCCGTACGGACTGTCCAGGTTCGCAGGCGCTGACAACGAACCGGTCAGTCGAACAAGCTTTCCTGGGTGGCATGGGCTTTCCGGCCCCAAGCTCGGATAGTGGCGTCGGCATCGTTGGCAGCCAAGGTTTGCGCGCGATCGTGCTCGCCCCACTTGGTCAGCTGTTCCAGCGCTGCTTTGCGTGGCGCCCTGTGGCCGCACCGCAATGCGGCGTCGACCACCATGCGTGCCTGGTCCGAATCCAGTTCGTCCACGACGCGTACCGCGCCGGCTATCGCGGCCGTGGCATCTCGGGCCGGTAGTCCTTGGGTACGGGCCAATACGTCGGCAGGGGGTGGCCAGGCTTCGGGAGACGACCCGTTCCGCGGCCCAAGCCCGTAACGGCGGCCACACCCGCCGTTCGGCGGTCATTGGCGTCGTCGGATCCTCATGCACGGTCCGTTGCTTCGGCGCACGGGCGGTCGGGGAGAGATCGATCTCGATGAAGGTGCTGCCGAGCCAGCCGAGCGGATACTCGTACGTCGCCTTTTCCGGCCACAGCAGTTCTTCGGCCAGCTGGTCTTGCTGTTCGTCGTTGAGGATTTCTGTCGCCAAAATGCCGGCCAGTACCCGGGAGCTGGTGCGCCGCCAGCGCCAATCCGTACACAGCAACAGCGCCGAGTCGACGGGTCCCGGCTGTCCGGCGCCATGTAGGCGGCGGAAGGTGTCAATCGCGACGGACGGCGCCAACTCACGCAGGGTGGTGACGATCACCAGCAGCCGCCATAGGCTTTGCGCATCGGGCACGTCGGCGACGTTCGGTTCCTCGTCGGGTGGCCACATAGCTCGACATTCTCCTTTCCCGATCCGCCCGGGCGGCGGCGGCACGTACACCCGTTGGAATGACGAGTTCAGTGTGCGGAACAATGCGTGGGTGGCGACTGACTCCCGAGACCTGCCTAGTCGATCCGATGAGTTGCTGGACGATTTCGAAGCGTGGGCAGGTAAATCTCAGGTAGAGATGGGTAGTTTCGTCGTCGAGGTGGCGTTGGAGTGGCGTACGGACGCGGCAGGCAATCTCGACGAGTGGACTACGCAGGATGTTCGAGAGCTGTTGCTCGACTGGTTCCCGCGGAACATCACCATCCCTGAGCCCGAGTGGCCGGCAGTGCTTTTGACCTTGCACCGCTGGGTTGACTTCCTTGTCGATCTCCGATCCCATCGGCCGGGTGACGCGGCCGCGCTGCACGCCGAGATCGATCGGGCCACCGACGAGTTCCACGCCCGGATGTCCGACGAACGCAACTACGGGTTGGACAAGTTCTGGACCGCTCGGATGCTCGAAGCTGGTGTCGATCCCGAAGACGGCGAGCAGGTCGAGGCGTTCATGACCGCAGTCAATGCCGGTGAGATCGAATACGACCAGGAAACATTGGACCTGATCATGCGCTTCGACGGGCTTGACGGCCCGTTCGGCGATTTCGGTGCTGAGCAAGAGACGCCACGGCTTCCTCCGGTGGTTTTGCCGTCAGATGCTGAGCTCGCGGCGCTTGCTCAGCAGTCGATGGTGGTCTCTCGGCTGCGAGTCCTGGTGACCTGGGTAGGCCTGGGTCGTACGTTGACGCAGGCCAAGAAGCTGCGAATCGAGGACGCGCGCGAACTGGCCGAGCTGTTGGCAGTCGATCAGCCGTACGTCGAGCAGGCGCTCAGCAGCGCGGACCTGCCAGAGGTTTCGTTGGTGGTCGCGTGGGCTGTCGCGATCCGGGTGGTTCGAGTGCTCAAGGGCCGGCTCGTACCGGTGAAGAGCGCGGCGGGCCTGCCTGATCGGCCCCTGGAGTTATGGCGGCGGGCCTTCCACGCCTTTGGTGAGTTGGGAGCGGCTGTTTGCCCGCCGGTGAGTCACTCTGACGAGCCGCCGCTCGTCGGGTTAAAGCTCACGGATGTGACGCAGGCTCTTTGGCTGGCTCTCTACAGCGCCGGGGACACGCCGTTGCCTGCGGTGCTGCTGGTTGATCTGGTACGAGATATCGTCGCTGACGCGAATCCCTTCGCGGGTTTCGTAGCGGCCAGCCTCTCCGGTTCGACGTGGGAGCGAGATCTGGATCGCGTACTCGCAGCTCTGCAGGTCCTTGGCGCGCTCGACCTCACGGTGACCGACGATCCAGCGGAACGCGAGAAAATCGTTGAACTGTCGGGCAAAGCCGACCCGGAGCTGACCCTCGTACGACTGACTCCACTAGGTCGGTGGGGGGTACGAGAATTGCTGGTGGAAGATGGAGTTGACGCGCCGCTTGCCGAGGATTTCGCTGGCGCATCGGTGGAAGAACTCTCTGCTGTGCTGAACAGCGGGCCGAGTCTCGAAGTCGGCGATGCGGTTTTGGGCGCCTGGCTCGGAGCGCGTACGCCAGAGAAGGCGGCCGCCGAGTTGGCCGAGTTTTGCGCTGACGCCACGACTCCCGGAGACCGTCTGATGGCGCTGGCCGGTCTAAGCGACACCGGACCGGCAGGTGTCGAACAGGTGCGCCGATTGCGTACTTCTGGCGGCATTGTCGGAGCACTCGCCACTGAATGGCTCGTAAACCACGACGCCTTGGACGCGAATGCCGCGACCGAGCAGGAGACGACGCTCTCGCTCGGGGAGAATCTGATGGCGATGCACGAAAACAACGGGCTCGTCGAGGGCCTAATGCAATTTCCGTCGAGTAATCAGATCGATTTTGTACGTGCGCTGGCTACCAACGTCCATCCGGACAGTGTGGAGTTGCTCAAGGTGATCGGTGCTGAGAGCGAGGACGAATCAGTGGCGGAGGCGGCCCGTGCAGCGCTCGAAGGCGCCAATTAGTATCATCGACCCTTGACTGATCCTGCACCGGAACAATGGGAAGGACAGCGAGTGATCGCTATGCAGGATCGGCGCACCGGCAGGCGCGCGGGGTTTTCAACAGTGGCTACAAGTCGGTCACCTTCAGGTGATGGCCAGCTGCTGCCGAGTGCCTTGGCGACGTGTTCGTAGCACAGGTCGACCCAGTCAGCGCCTTACATTTCCCAGCTGGTCAGTGAGAACTCGTGGTTGGTTCCGTACGCTGGCTGCGTTTGCGAGCCATTGCCTGCCGCGACCCGTCAGCACTGGAGGCTCTCCAGGATATTGCGCCCGGACAGCAGCGAAGCCATCAACGAGCTTGGCAGTGCTGGTAGACATCATGAATGTCAAGTCGCCGAGCATCGGGAGGTTCGGAGCGCAACGGGCTGTCGTTTCTACGTTGCGCACATCCACGAGGGAGTCCGTGTGCGAGTAAGCCCGTCATCACCTTTGGGCTGTTATCACTTGGAAGCAGCGACAACCGCTTACCGATGATCCATCCGCGCCACCTACGGCTACCAGTACCAACCCTCAAGCCGCCGTGCAGCCCGCCGCAGCCCTACGCGCACTGCAAGGCTCGTCACCATCGAAGGCCGGAAACTCGGGCTAGGTAAGAGTTGTGGTGGTACTCCGAGATCAGTCGCTATTACCTCCGCCTAGTGCAATTCGGTGGGCCTCGATGGTTGTGGATGAAGGCGTGACCTCGAGGTCGTCCAAGCTCTCCTTGAGCTTCGTCATTGCTGCTCCGACAAGATCTGGCCGCTCTCTTTGAGCATGAAGCCGCATGAGACGTCGGGTGATCTCTTCGTCGGTTGGATCGAGGTCACGCGCCTGCTTGAGATTCTCGGTTGCATAGGCGGTGTTAGACGGCTCCCAGATATCCGCGAGTTGTGTGTAGGCATCTCTAGTTTGTCGACGGCACCACTCCCGAGCGGGGAGAATCCATGCAGCATCATTGCCGCTCGCGAGCTCGCCGCGATATAGACCTACAGCAGCTTCGAGATAGTCTCGCCGTCTGTTGATGTCGTCGCTTTTTTCCGCCCGTATGAGGAAATCTTGAAATGTCCATAGATCGACACTGAAGTCTTCACTGTCGAGGCGATAGTCTGACGTTGCTTTCGTGAAAGTGATGAATTTGCGATCCTTGTGTCCAGTCGCCGTCCTGAAGAGGTCTCGTCCCATCCCGATCGCAGATCTTATGTGTACCAGGGCCTGCGCTTTGGGTAGGTGGGGTAGTAGGTCTTCGCGAATATCATCCATTGTGCCTCCGTCGCGATGGATGGAGAGCCAGAGCACGAGACGCCTTGTGTTCTTCCGAATATGATTCACGATCAACGTGTCATCGACAACGATCCTGGGGCGACCAAACGCAAAACTCCAAGCAAGCTGTCCGCCGTAGCCTATGTTCATCGATTGGACTTCGCTCTTCCGTGGCAAGCTCGGTACGTATGGGCTGTCGGGAGATTTTTTCGCGGCATCCACCTGGAGATTGTCAAGAGCGTCTTCTGCATCCGTGCGCTCGGTTGCCCGTGAACTCAGTCGTTCCAATAGGTCGGCATAGTTCGTTCGATCTACGCCGGCTCCCATCTTGGCCGTTGCTCGGCGAACGAGAAGTTCCCAACCGGTCCTGGCGGCTTCCTGAACATCTATTGCAGCCCCGTAGCCGTCTGCAACCTCGGCGAGCAACCGTGCCAAAGCAATGGCCTCGGATCCTGTCAGATCAAGACAAGTATCCGGATTGTCTGTTCTCTTGATGTTCATTTTCGCCTGCTCACCGCAACAATCGGCCGCGCTGGGGTTGTTTGGTTTTGAAGAGCGCGGGAACTCTTCCCATTAGTCCGCGCCGTGGCTGCTATGCCTGGTCAGTTTGTGACGGGATTAGGCGGCCGGTGGGGATTTGTCGCCAGTGGCCAGGGCGCCTTCGTGCCGTGAGTGCATGGAAAAGGAAGACCCAACCCCAGCCGCCGCACAGGTAGAAGGTCAGCACCGTGAGTACGACATGCACTGCGATCATGCCTGGCTCCATCGAGGATCGACCTTCGATGTACTGCGGGATGGTTTCCACCGTCCACCACGACCGCCCATCCCAATACCCGTGGCGACCGTCGGGCATGTTCTGCCAACCTTCTGAGCGGTCGTCTGGGCCCCGAACTAGTGTCATGAAGACCCCTTCCTCCGGGGTGTCTTGAACTCGGCCTGTCGCTTAGGAGAGTCGACTGCGCACTGAGTGTACCGTCAAATTCGCTCTGTAGGTCCGAAAGCGGACTATTCGCGGTCGCTCAACGTGGGCCCGGCTCACGCCGCGATCACTCTCATGTGCGTATGGGGAGCGACCAAGAGCTGGCTTGATCGTCTGGAGGCCCTTACAGATGCGTCTGAGGGGGGTGACGAGAGCTCGCGGCGAGGGGTCAGGGCACGGATGCGATGGCTGAAGTGGCCGCGCCATCTGGGGCTCGACCGGGAAAGGCTCTTGAAGGTTGGTGCCCGGTGGCGTACGGTCGCGGCAGTTTTCTTCCGGAGGACGGAAAGGGCAGTCGATGTTACGAGCGTGGAGAGTGGCCGTCATTTTCGCGCTGCTGGCGCCAACAGTGCCGGCGGGATTCGTTGATGCGGTACCAGCGGCGGCTCAAGCGGCGGCTCCTGCGCCGGTGATCAGCCGAGATTTCCCGGATCCGGGTGTGCTTGCCGACGGCGGAAACTTCTACGCGTACTCGACGAACAGCAGCTATTCCGGCCAGACAGTGAACGTGCCGGTTGCCACCGCCACTTCGCCGACCGGGCCTTGGACCGCCAATGGTGTCGACGCGTTGCCGACGTTGCCTGGCTGGGTCACCAATGATCCGGCCAGTGGCAACCGAGATGTCTGGGCGCCGGACGTTTCGCGTCGTGACGACGGCGTTTTTCTGATGTATTACACGGCCCATCACAGCAGCGGCCTGCAATGTATCGGGGCCGCGACGGCGAGTACGCCGACCGGCCCGTTCACTCCGGTCGGCGTCGATCCGCTGGTGTGCAACGCGCCCGACCACGGCGACATCGATCCGTCCAGCCTGGTGCTGGACGGCCACCGCTATCTGGTTTACAAGGACAACGCGAACAGTGCCGGGCAGCCGGCTTCGGTGTGGATCAATGAAGTCGCGGCGAACGGGATCAACTGGCTCGGCAACCGTTTCCAGCTGCTGACCGCCGATGCCGGTGGCGACGAGCACAACGTGCTGGACGCGCCGACGATAATACGGCACGGTACGCAATACGTGCTGTTCTATTCGGCGGACGGGTGGGATTCCACGTACCACGTGAAATACGCAGTGTCGTCGACTTTGACCGGCATGTACACAAAGCAGGGCACAGTGCTGGACTCGGCGACTTGGCCAGGGGTGGTGCGAAATCCGGGCGGTCAGGTCGTGGTTTCCGCCGCTGACGGCGACTACCTGTTCTTTCACGCTCTCACCAGCGGTGGTCGTGGCCTGTACGTGACTCGGCTGGACTGGTCGCATGGGGTGCCCAAACCCGCGGGCGTTTCGGCGCAGCCGAACGGAAACTACGTGTTGACCGTGCAGCACAGCGGGCAGTCGCTGGACGTCTACAACGGGTCCACACAGGACGGCGCGAACGCGATCCAATGGCCATATCATGGGACGACGAACGAGGAATGGCGGCTCACGCAGCAGGCAGATGGCTCGTACGCGATCACCGTTCTGCACAGCGGTTTGGTCCTGACCGTCTCCGGAGCGTCCACACAGGACGGTGCGCAGGTCGTCCAGTCCGCGGATCAGGGGTTGCCGAGCCAGCGGTGGTTTCTGGACCAGGATTTCGCCGGTGCTTTCCGGATAGTCTCGGTCGCGACCGGGAAATTGTTGGACGTCACGGGTGCGTCGACCACCAACGCGGCGAATGTCATTGTCTGGCCGAACAACGGCGGCGCTAATCAACAGTGGCGGCCGGACCGGGTGGCGCCGGTGATGCCGCTGGGTGACTCGATCACGTACGGCAACGGCGACGCGAACGACGGCACGTCCTACCGCACCGGGCTATGGAACAGGTTCATGGCCCAGCCTGGCTTTCGGCCGGACTTCGTCGGGTCCGTGACGTGGGGGAATGTGCCCGATCCCAGCAATGAGGGCCATCCCGGCTATCGGATCGACCAGATCTCGGCGGACATGCGGACGTACAATTGGCTCGCGGTGCATCCGCGCTATGTGTTGCTGCACATCGGTACGAATGACATGAACCAGAATTACGACGTGGTAAACGCGCCGGGCCGACTGCGCTCGCTGATTGACCAGATCGCGACCGGTGATCCGGGCGTGACGATCCTGGTGGCGTCGATCGTGCCGTCGCGGGATGCGACGCTGAATGCCCGCATCAACGCGTACAACGCGGCCGTGCCTGGGGTTGTGCAGGCGGCACACCAGGCCGGCGAGGACGTACGTTTCGTTGACATGAACGCCCGAATCAGCGTCGACGATATTTCCGCCGATGGGATCCATCCGACCGATGCCGGCTATCTCAAGATGGGCGACGTTTGGTACGACGCGCTGTCGCCCATCGTCTGAGCGAGCCACCATCAGGCGGAATCGACTGCTTCATCGTGTCCGTTAAAGGTCATCGCGCTGGCTTCTGCCGGTGGCCGTGCCGGACACTACGCAGCATCGCTGGTGAAGGAGTGGGGTCGATGAGCCTTCGTACGGATGCCGCGGAGTTGAGTGACGAGCTGATCGCTTTACGTCGTGAGCTGCACCAGATTCCGGAGATCGGGCTGCACTTGCCGCGTACTCAGGAGAAAGTCCTCGCCGCACTGGACGGGTTGCCGATGGAGGTGACCAGCGGCAAGAGCCTGACGTCGGTGGTCGGGGTGCTGCGCGGCGGCGCGCCCGGCCCGGTGGTGTTGCTGCGCGGCGACATGGACGCGCTGCCGGTGACCGAGCGGTCTGGCGTGGATTTCACCTCTCGGCACGAAGGTTCCATGCACGCCTGTGGACACGATCTGCACACGGCCGGGTTGGTGGGCGCGGCGCGGTTGTTGTCGGCCCACCGGCAGGAACTGGCTGGCGATGTCGTTTTCATGTTCCAGCCCGGAGAAGAGGGCCACGACGGCGCTGGACACATGATCGAGGAAGGGGTGTTGGAGGCTGCCGGTCGGCCAGTGGAGCGAGCGTACGGGCTGCACGTGATGGCCGGGGAATACCCAAGGGGGCTTTTTGTCGCCCGTCCTGGGACCTTGATGGCCGCGTCGGACGGACTGCTCGTACGGGTAATCGGCGCCGGCGGGCATGGCTCCAGCCCGCACCGCGCGCTCGACCCGGTCCCGGCGGCCTGCGAGATGGTCAATGCCTTGCAGACAATGGTGACCAGGGGCTTCAGTATATTCGACCCGGTCGTGGTGACGGTGGGCATGTTCCACGCCGGCACCCGGCGCAACGTTATCCCGGACGAGGCCGTTTTCGAGGCGACCGTGCGATCGTTCTCGCCGCAGGCAAGGGAAAAGATCCAGATCGAGTCGGTCCGGTTGTGTGAGCGGATCGGCGCCGCGTACGGGCTCGAGGTCCAGGCGCGTTGCCAGCCGGAATATCCGCTGACGGTCAACAACGCGCAGGAGTTCGATTTCGTCGCGGCCACCACGAAAGAAGTCTTCGGCGAGGAACGTTTCCAGCAGTTGGCGGATCCGATCGCTGGCTCGGAGGACTTTTCCCGTGTCCTGGACCGGGTTCCGGGTGCGTACGTCTTCCTGGGCGCGACCCGGTCGGCGGATCCCCAGACCGCGCCCGGAAATCACTCACCGCTCGCGACCTTCGACGACAGCGTGCTGTCCGATGGAGCCGCGTTGCTGGCAGAGCTCGCGCTGCGGCGGCTGACGCCGTAGTCCTTTTCCCTTCGGGAGGCGCCATGCGTCCGTACTATCTGATCCCGGCCGTACCAGCGTTGGCGCTGGTCCTGATGCCTGTGCTGCCTTTCCTGAATTCCACCGGTCTGTGGCTGGGACTGCCACGGCTTTTGGTCTGGGGAGCCGTCTGGGTTGCCTTGCTGACTCCCGCGATGCTACTCACTGGGCGCCTGATGTCCCGTGCGGAGGCGGAAAAATGAGTACCGTTCTGGTCATTGCGTTCGTCGGGATCGTTTTCATCGGTGTGTTGGGCTTTCTCGGTCGCCGCCGGCCGGCCGCCAACCTGACCGAATGGACTGTCGGTGGCCGCCAGGTCGGTGCGGTTACCATGTGGTTCCTGCAGGCGGGCGAGATCTTCACGACTTTTACTTTTCTTGGGATGGCTGGGCTTGCGTTTAGCGGCGGGGTGGCGGCGGTCTATGCGTTGCCGTATGTGCCGATCGCCTACGCCGTGCTTTTCTTTATCGCCAAGCGACTCTGGTCTCTTGGTCGGGAGCGTGGCTATCTGACTCAAGGCGACTACCTGGAGGACCGGTTCGGCAGTCGGACGCTCGGCACGCTGTCCGCCGTGCTTGGCGTGGTTTTCGTTTTGCCGTACTTGCAACTGCAAATCACCGGTCTCGGGCTGATCGTCAAACTGGTCACTGGCAACGCGGCCTCGTCGACGATCAGCATGGTGGTGGGATTCGTGCTGGTGGTGGCTTTCGTGTTGTGGGCGGGCCTGCGTGGCGTGGCGGTCACGTCGTATTTCAAGGACGCGATCATGCTGGTCGTGTTGGTGGTGCTGATTGTCGCGATCCCGGTGCATTTCAGTGGCGGCATCCCGGCCATGTTCCAGCGCATCCAGCAGCTGCACCCAGCGGCGTTGACGCTGCATGCGGGGCCAAATGACCAGGTCTGGTTCTTCAGCAGCATGGTGGTCAGCGCGATTGGGGTAGCGTTGATGACGCTGCCGCACCAGTGGGCGCCGCTGCTGTCCGCTCGCGATCCGCAGGTGTTGCGGAAAAACTATACCTGGATGCCCTTGTACGGGGTGTGTATAGCGTTTCCGATGATCGTCGGTTTCGCAGCGATCCTGGTGTTGTCCAAGAACACTTCGGCAAACGGTGTTCTGCTGACCTTGACTCAGCAGGTGCTGCCGCCGTGGGCGGTTGGTCTGATCGTGGTCGCCGCGATCGCGACGGCGATGGTGCCGGCGGCCGGCATCATGATCGGGATTTCCTCACTGGTGGCCCGAAACATCGTGCGTACGCGAAGCGACCGTGGCCAGTTCTGGGTGAATCACGGCACTGTCGTGGTGGCTTGCGCGTTGGCGCTGGTGCTCGCGATCGTACGCCCGGACGCACTCGCCAACCTGCTGCTTCTCACATATAGCGGAACAGTGCAGCTCGCTCCCGCGAACTTGCTGGGCATGCTGCGCAAACGCCTGGTCGGCAAGGTGCCGATCCTGGCGGGCTTGATTGTCGCCGAAGTCGTGGTCATCTGGCTCACCTTCGGCAAGATCCACCTGTTCGGGACGTGGAATGTCGGCATGGTGGGTCTGGGGGTGAATGTTGTCGTTGTCGTGGGCGCCGGGCTGATCGAGCGCGCGTTGGCGCAGCGGACCGCCGCCACCGCCGTTCCGGAGTAGGCTGCCGGCATGGCCAGGATCAACGATGTCGGGGGACTGCAGGGATTCGGTCCCATCGACACCACCGATGACGCCGAGCCGTTCCATGCTGACTGGGAGGCCCGGGTTTTCGGTCTGAACAGCACGTTGGTACGGCAGGGTGTCTACAACCTGGACGAGTTCCGCGACGCGATCGAGCGCATGCCGCCGGAGCTCTATCTGCGTTCTTCGTACTACGAGCGGTGGTTCTACGCGATCCGCACTTTGTTGGTACGCAAGGGCGTGCTGGCTGAGGGTGAGCTCGATGGCTGAGCGGTTCGGGTCAGGCGTACGGGTAAGGACAATTGCCGTCGATCCTGCGCACCACACTCGGATTCCTCGCTACGCGCGCGGAAAGTCGGGTGTGGTGGTGGAGAGCGGGGGCCGTCACCCGCTTCCGGACGTACGCTCGCAGAACCTGCCGGACCCGCCGGTGGAGGCGGTTTACGCGGTGCGTTTCGCGGCCCGTGATTTGTGGGGGGCGGGCGATCACTGGGTCGTGGTCGACTTGTGGGAGAGCTACCTGGAGGTGGACGGGTGAGCGGCGAACATTCCGACGCGCTGATTTCCCGGCAGGTCAGAGATTTGGAGACTTTGTTGGAGGAGCGCGGGGTGCTGGGCGGCCATGCTCTCGACGAGGCTCTCGACGCGTACTTGCGCCGCGCCACCCCGGCCAACGGCCGGCGGATCGTCGCGCACGCGTGGCTGGACGACGGATTTCGTGAGCGTCTGCTGGAAAATGCGAACGTGGCGATCGAAGAGCTCGGGTTCTCCATGGGCGGCGGGATTCAGGAGCAACGGCTGCGGGTTGTGGAGAACACCGCGGAAATCCACAACGTCGTGGTGTGTACGCTCTGCTCCTGCTATCCGATCTCGCTGCTCGGCCCTTCGCCGGGCTGGTACAAAAGCGAGGCGTACCGGTCCCGAGTGGTGCGCGATCCGCGAGCAGTGCTGGCCGAGTTCGGCGTGACCTTGGACGGGGGTGTCGACGTCACGGTGTGGGATTCCAGCGCGGAAACGCGGTATTTGGTGCTGCCACGGCGACCGGCCGGCACGGACGGCCTTTCTGCGGATGAGTTGGTCGACCTGGTTACCCGCAACGGTCTGATCGGCACCGCTGCGGTGTGAGTCACATCAGGCGGGTAGGGGTGGACCGAACCGGACCGGGACGCCGGGGGAATAGAGGACGCTGACCGGTGGCGTGGTGGGTTGCGGTAGGCCGGCGGCGCCGATCAGATGGTCGTCGAGGGAAAGTAGTTCCGCGCGGTGCAGCGGCCAGGTCGGGTGTTCGTTGGGGATATAGCGCGTGCGACCGTACGAGAAGACGTGTAAACCCCAGCGTGCGGTGAGAAAGTGCTCCAGTGTGGTGGGTTCGGTGATGCGTTCGCCTTTCCAGGCCACCACTGCGCTGGTGACGGCTCGATGTCCCTGCCGCCGTCTGCAGGTGTAAGTGAAAACGTCGCCGGTGCGTCGCATCTGCATCGACGACCAGATGTATGGCAACGACAGCCCTAGACGGCCCGCGACGACAGGCGCCAACCGGGCCGCGTCCAGCGAGCGGAAGACTACTGCGCGTCGGTCGTCGGCGTCGACTGAATAGAGCCGGACGTTTGTTTCCCAGAAGGTGCCGAAATACGGTAGACCCGGGGTCGCCAGCAGGCCGACTTTGTCCATCTGGAAGGGGACAAGTCCCACGTACGTGACGCCATCCAATAAATCCGGGCGGGTGCCGGCCGGCAGGAGCGGCGCCACCAGGGCCGGTTCTACCGGCCAGTGCAGGAAAGTGAGGTCCCGCCACCACTGGGTGAGCATCCGCCGGCGGACTGGCCGGGGCGTCAGGGCGGTGATCGGCTCAGGTGGCATTCTTGCGCTGCGCGTACGTCCGCAGGGCGCGGAGGAAGTCGATGTGCCGAAATGCCGGCCAGTATGCGTCGCAGAAGTGGTAGTCCGAATGTGCCGTCTGCCACAACAGAAAACCGGAGGCGCGGACCTCGCCGCTGGTCCGAATCACCAGCTCCGGATCGGGCAGATCGCTGGCGTAAAGGTGTTTGGCGATGTCGTCGGGAGTGAGTGTTTCGGCGACTTGTTTCAACGTACGGCCGGCTTCGCCGTTCTCCGTCAACAAAGAACGGACGGCGTCGGTGATTTCCTGGTGGCCGTCATAGCCGACGGCGACGGTGACGTGCCCATCGACCTTGCGATCGCGGGTCGCGTCGACGGCGACTTTGAGCGCGTGCGCGGTGGAATCCGGGAGTGCGTCCAGCCGGCCGGCCACCTGCACCCGCCAGCGGCTGGCCGGCCGGGCGAGGTGGTCGGCAACCACATTTTCGATAATATCCAAGAGAAACTGGACCTCGGGCGCGGCCCGGGAGCTCAGATTGTCCAGCGAAGCGACGAAAACGGTGACATGATCGATGCCGGCTTCGGCGCACCAGCCCAGCAGGTCCTCGACGTGCTCGGCGCCGTACCGATGACCGACGCTCGGATTGTCGAACCCCATCTGCCGGGCCCACCGCCGGTTGCCGTCCATGATCAGCCCGACATGCCGCGGGAGTGGCCCTTTCGTCAGCTGGCGGGTGAGCCGGCGACGGTAGAGGCCGTATGCCAGGTCCTTCAGCGCCATTCAGGAAACCTAACACGGGGTATCTGCGTACGAGCGTGTGCAGATTTGGCTCCCCCGGATGGTCCCACCCTCGGGGCTGGGTACGACGAAAACGGCGACGAGCCGAAAACGGCGACGAGCCGATAACGACGAGCCGAAAACGGGGACGAGCCGGAGACAGCGACCCAGACGAAAACGGCGACGAGCGGGGTTAGGGTTCCGCGAGGTGGTCAACGGCGGCGAAAGGCAGTGGCGATGGATCTCGGGCTGACCGGGCGGGTGGCGCTGGTGGGTGGCGCGTCGAGCGGGTTGGGGTTGGGGATCGCGACCGCGTTGGCGCACGAGGGGGTGAAGGTGGCGCTTGGGGCGCGGCGGGTGGAGCTCGTACGGGAGAACGCGGAGCGGTTGCCGGGCGCGATCGGGGTGTCGTTGGACGTACGCGATCCGGGGAGTACGTCGGTGGCGGTCGCGGAGACGGTCGAGCGGCTCGGACCGGTCGACATTCTGGTGCTGAACGGTGGCGGGCCGCCGCCGGCGACCGCGTTGGACGTCACCGAGGAGATGGCGAGAGACGCCGCTGAGCTGCTGCTTTATGGACATTTGCGGCTGGTCAGGGAGTGCTTGCCGGGCATGCGGGAGCGTGGGTGGGGGCGGGTGATCGCGGTCAGTTCGACGTCGATCGACCAACCCATCGAGGTGTTGGCGACCTCCGGGATGTTCCGCAGCGCGCTCGCCGCCTACCTCAAAATGCTGGCGGACCAGCTCGCGACCACCGGAGTGACCGTCAACCTGCTGCTCCCGGGCCGCATTTCGACCGCGCGAGTAGACGGAATGGACCAGCTCGCCGCGCAGGCGCAGGACATCGCCGTCGAGGAGGTGCAGTTCCGGTCGCAGCGGTCGATCCCGGCCGGCCGTTACGGCAAAGTGGAGGAGTTCGCGGCGGCGGCCGCTTTTCTGTGCTCGCAGTCGGCGGCGTACGTCACCGGCCAGCGCCTGCGGGTGGACGGCGGACTCGTCCGCGGTTTTTAACCGTGACGTTGCGGGGGTATAGAACGGGTGTCACCCTCGGGATGAGTTCAGCGGGTGACGAGCCCGGCGTCGTACGCGAGCAGGCCGGCCTGGGTCCGGTTGTTGCAGTCCAGCTTGACCAACATCCGCGACACGTACCCCTTGACGGTCGCCTCGGACAGGAAAAGCCGGCCGGCGATTTGGGCGTTGGAGAGGCCTTCGCCGAGGCAGGTGAGCACGTCGACCTCGCGTTCGGTGAGGCCGCGGACGAGTTTGCGGGCCCGGTCGCGCACCTCCTGCTCGTCGGCGGAGGCGGCGACGAGGCGACGGGCGGCCGCTGGGGACAGCACGGTGTGGCCGTCGGCGGCGACCCGGACCAGGCCGATCAGGTCCTCTGGTGGTGTGGACTTGACCAGGAATCCGGCCGCGCCGGCGCGCAGGGCCCGGATGACGTACTGGTCGGCGTCGAAGGTGGTGAGGGCGACGACGGCCGGCGGGTCTGGCAGCTGGCGGATTCGCTCGATCGCGGTTAAGCCGTCTACGCCCGGCATCCGCAGGTCCATAAGGACAACGCGCGGGCGGTGGCGTACGACCGCTTCGACGGCGGCGGCGCCGTCGTGGGCCACGTCGACCACCTCGATGTCGTCGGCCGAGCCGAGGATTGTCCGCAGATGGGCGCACACCATGGGCTCGTCGTCGACGACGATCACCCGGATCGGGTCAGTCATGTCGCTTCCTCGTGGTCGATGCGGAGCACGCCGATCATGTCGCGGAGTTCTTCCAGCGCTTCGCAGCCGACCGTACGCAGGTCCTCCGCGGCGGACCGAATGGTGGGGTCCACTGTGGACATCCGGACCGCGCCGGCCTGCAGCACCATCAGGCTGATCCGGTGGGTGACCACGTCGTGCAGGTCGGCGGCGAGCCGCATCCGCTCCTGCGCGCGGGCCTGTCCGGCGGCCAAAGCGCGATCCCGTTCGGCCCTTTCCGCGCGGTCGGTGGCTTCCCGGAGCAGTCGGGCCCGGGCCGCCAGGTATGCGCCCAAAAGTGCCGGCACCGCGGCGAGAGAGACCCCGCCGTAGAGCACCGAAAGGGACAGGTCCCACGGCCGGGCGGCGACCAGCGTGATCACCGCGAGCAGCCCCCACACGTACCGGCCGCGGCGCGAGCGCTCGCCGAAATGGATGACCGTGTTGGCGGTCATGCTGGCGGCCAGGGGCAGCCAGGCATCAATTTGCAGGGGCACCGAGAACGTCGCGCCGGACGGGTTCGCGATGACCGCGAGCAACACGACCAGCAGGAGGATCGAGCTGACGGTGACCGGATATCGGCGCCGCCACAGCAAAAC
Organism: Fodinicola feengrottensis; assembly: GCF_039530045.1. Taxonomy (NCBI): domain Bacteria; kingdom Bacillati; phylum Actinomycetota; class Actinomycetes; order Mycobacteriales; genus Fodinicola; species Fodinicola feengrottensis. The sequence continues at coordinate 158,464 of NZ_BAAANY010000014.1, forward strand.
CAGGCTCGCAGGCACTTGCAGGCCCACCGCGATCCACTGCCATGGCGACGTCAACCGGCCATCCCACGGCAGCAGGCCGACGACCATCACCAGCACACCCACCAGCAGCAGGCCGGTGGCGAGGCCGATTTCCCAGCGGGCGTCCGACCGCGACTGCCAGGTGGGCAGTCGCAGCCACGCCGGCCGAGTGGACGCCTGGGCTGCCATCGACTCCACGGTAGACCCGGGCGCGGTCATCCGACCGCCGTCGGCACGTACGCCGGCAGGGTGACCTCGACCGCGAAGCCGCCCTCCTCGTTCGGGCCAGCGTGAAACGAGCCGTGCACCAGCTCCACTCGGTGCCGGAGCCCAGTCAGCCCGCTTCCTGAGCCGGTGCTGGAAAGTGCCTGGTCAGCGGGGCGTACCGGCGCATTGTTGCGTACGGTCAGTCGCACTTGGTCGGCGCCGTAGCGGACCTGCACGCGTACGTCCGTCCCCGGTGCGTGTTTATGCACGTTCGTCAGGGCTTCCTGGACGACTCGGTACGCGGTCCGGCCGACCGCCGGCGAGATCATCAGTGGGTTGCCGGACTCGTCCAGCGACACCCGGATCCCGGCGGTAGCGGAGTCGGCGACCAGCGCGGACAGGTCGGGCAGCGACGCGGGCAGGTCTTTGCGCTCCGAGTTCTCGTTGTCAGCGGGCGGATTTTCCCGCAGTACGGCGACCAACTCGCGGAGCTCATCGAGGGCCTGGACGCCGGAGCTGCGCAGATCCTCGGCGGCCGAGCGGGTGCTGTCGTCGCTGGCCGCGACCCGCAGCGCCCCGGCCTGCAGCACCATCAGGCTGATCCGATGGCTGACTACGTCATGCATTTCGGCCGCGAGCCGGGTCCTTTCCTCCGCGCGGGCCTGCTCGGCGAGCAACTGTTGCTCGCGCTCGGCCCGCTCGGCGCGCTCGGTCAGGGCCCGGATGAGCCGCCGCCGGGCGCCGATGTAGAGGCCGAGTAATGCTGGTACGGCAGTGAAAAGCAGTCCGCCGCTGACCGTACCGAAATCCGCCTGCCACGGCCGGACAGCAATCGCGGCGAGCGCGACGATCAGCATCCACGCGTAAATCCGCCGCCGGCCGGTGGGGGTGTAGACGATCGCCGAATAGAGCACGAAAGGCATTTCCAGCGTCGCCCACGCACCGCTCGGATCGTCCGCCGGCACCAGGATCGTGCCAGTGGTCGCGAGCAGGCCGATCGGGGTGGCGGCAATGGCGATCAGTTCCAGCAGGCAAAGCGCCACCGGGACACGCCGCCGGAGCAGCAAAGTGGCAGAGGAGACCACGTGGCTGATCAGCAACAGCCACGGAACGTCGAGCACGAAGCGGTCCTGCGCTGGATGCCACGAGACGATCGTGATCAGGATCGGGATGCCGCCCACGGCCACGCCGGCGGCCAGCGCGATGTCGATGAGGGCATCGCGCCGGGATTCCCAGAATGGTCGCCGAAACACGTACGCCAAGGTAGTGGCCGCTGTGCGCGTGGCGGCAGGGATCGGCGCGGACACCCTACGAAAGTCGCACGCCAGCTGGGTGAACGCAACTTTCGTCGGCGCCGCCCGATTCCTTTCCAGCTGGCCGGCCCGTCCCCGAACCGCCAGGATCACCCGTATTCTCGGAGGGAGACGGTGATGGTCGAGGTGCAGTTGCGGCCGCCGCGGCATCGGGTGCAGCGCCGGGCGATCGCCTGGTGGAGCGTAAGAGCGCTGGTGGTCGTGCTTCCGCCGGCGGTGGTGTTGGCCGCGTTGGCGGCGTTGATCGAGCCGGCGCGTACGGGCCTGCTCGTCGCGTTGGCGGCGGTGGTCATTGTCGGAGCCGGCTATTTGATCGTGATGCCGCAGTGGCGTTATCGGGTCCATCGCTGGGAAACCACCGCGGACGCCGTCTACATCGCGTCCGGCTGGATCTGGCAGGAGTGGCATGCCGCGCCGATGACCCGGATCCAGACCGTCGACACCGTACGCGGCCCCCTGCAACAACTTTTCCGGCTGGCCGGCGTCACGGTGACCACCGCCTCGGCGGCTGGCGCGATCACCATCCAGGGCCTGGACCGCCAGGTCGCGGCCGATCTTGCCTTGCAACTGACCGAAATCACCCAGGCCACGCCCGGGGACGCGACATGAGCGGCGGTTGGCAGCGGCTGGACCGGCGGATGTTGGTGCCATCGCTGACCGCGCTTTCGCTGCCCGTGCTGGGAATGCTGTTCGCGCTGACTCTCGCCGGGTGGCAGGTCACCACTGGGGTCGGCGTCACGGCCATCGTGATGGCATCCGTTCTGGTGGCGTTCCTGATGGTGGCAGTGGCCCACTCGGTGCGCTATTTCACTACCCGCTACCAGATCAGCGACGAGCGGGTCGAGCTGCGCTCCGGGCTGGTTTCCCGTACGCACCGGTCGATTCCACGCGCCCGCGTCCGCAGCGTCGACCTGACCTCCGGGCCGCTGCACCGACTTTTGGGTCTGTCGGTGGTGAAAGTCGGCACCGGCCGGCAGATCAAGGACGCGGACAAGGACGAGCTGGAATTCCATGCGGTCTCGCAGCGGCAGGCGGTGGCTCTGCGGCAGGAATTGCTGCACCGGACCGAAAATGCTGGCGACGTACGGGTCATCGCCACCCTTGACCGGCGGTGGCTCCGGTACGCGCCGCTCACGCTGTCGACGGTCGCGGTCGTTTACGGGGTGGTGGGCGGTGTCACCGAGCGGGTAGTCGAGGCGGCGCCATCGCTGCCTTGGCTCTTTATCCAGTGGGTGGCCGGATTCCTGTCCGTCTCGATCGTGCTCGCGGTGCTGATCGTGCTGGCCGGCGCTTTCCTGATCGGGCTGGTCGTGTCGGCCGTGCAGTATGTCGAGGGATGGTGGGGTTTTCGGCTGGAGCGTGAGCACGGCGACACGCTGCTGGTCACCCGCGGGCTGATCACCACTCGCTCGGTCACGCTGGAGGAACGGCGGATCCGCGGGGTGGAGATCGCCGAGCCGCTGCTGGTCCGCTGGGCCCGCGGTGCTCGTACGAAAGTTGTCGCGACCGGAGTGAAATCGACTCGCGAATCGCGCAACCAGGATGCCTTGCTGCCGCCGGCCACTCGGGCCGCCGCGCACCAGGTCGCGGCCGCCGTGCTGCGGGAGCCCGCGGACCCGACCCGTACGCCGCTGATCACCCATCCGCGGGTGGCGCTGCGCCGCCGGTTGGTACGAGCCGCCGCCGGCTGGCTGGTAGCTGTGCTCATTTCCCTTGTCCTACCAGTATTTTCGACGACGTTGCCGTCTTGGTTGCCGTGGATTGTCGCGGTGCTGGGGACTCCGGTGGCTGTCCTGTTCGGCATCGACGCCTACCGGAATCTCGGGCACGGACTTTCCGGGAAATATCTGGTCACTCGCTCCGGAACAGCGGTCCGTCGTACCGTCGCGTTGCGCCGGAGCGGGGTCATCGGGTGGCGGGTCCGGCGATCGCCTTTCCAGCGCAGAGCCGGATTGTGCACGGTCATCGCGACCACCGCCGCGGGCAAATGCGCCTATCGGATCCGGGATGTCCGGCTGACCGACGGGCTCGCCTTCGCCGAAGAGGCGGCACCGGGCATCCTGACTGATTTCCTTAGTTCTGGTGGAAAGTCAGCTGATCGCCGCCGGTCCGTGGCTAACGCAGGGCACTAGCTTTTTTGTCGAGCCGGCGGGACGCCAAGATCAGGATCAGGGCGACCACTGGAACTCCCACGTCGGCCAGCAGGATCGTGCCGACGTTCCCGGGCTGGATGTCATTGTTCACCACGAAGTTGTAGACGTGCTCGATGGCGGCGCCGACCAGGAAGATCAAATAGGCGACCATGCTGACCTCGCGAGCGTGGTCTTTCACTCGTACGCACCAAAAACCGACGACCGCGAAGCCGAGGTTGGCGGTCGCCACCTCCCATTGGAACCCGCTCGTCTGATAGCCGATGACCGCCGCGAAAGTGTCCGTCGCGAAGAAGAACGCGACGGCGATCCAGAGCGCGCCGAAACCGACCGCTGCCCCGAACCACCAGCGCAGCCAGGTCTCCAGCCGCTCCGCCGCGTTCGCCGGCCGGCGAACGGTCGTGCTCACCAGTGCGCCGATCACCGCGACTGTCGGGAAAACCATCGGCATCACGTTGGCCTCGATAACGTACGACATGTCCCACTCCTTAAAGCGAAGGCGATTGCGTTAACGTCAAGCTAGCAAGAACAGCGGCTAAACGCAACTATCTTCGTGTTAGGTTGTGGTGGTGACGACAGATCGAGCGCGGAGCAGGCCAGGTGGGCGGACGGCCGCGGTACGCGAGTCAGTGCATGCGGCGGTGCTGGAGCTGCTGGCCGGCCAGTCCTGGGCAGAAATGACGTTTCCGCTGGTCGCGGAGAAGTCCGGCGTACATCCGGCAACGCTCTACCGGCGCTGGGGCAGCGTTTCCGGGCTGCTCGAGGATGTCATCTCGGCGCGTCTGGAGCGCCTTTCCGCGTTGCCGGACACCGGCTCGCTGCGGACCGATCTGGCCGCCTGGGGAGCTGGACTCGCCGCCGATCTGGCCGGCGTTCCGGGCCGGGTGTTCCTGCGTGCCGCGCTGCTCGCTCAGGAACCCGGCAGCAATGGCGGATACATGACTGGGCGTACGAATGACATCCAGACGATGCTCGACCGCGCAACCGCCCGCGGCGAGCACTCACCGAGCCTGCAGGAGGTATTCGAGATCCTGATCGCGCCGATCTACGCGTACGCGCTGTTCAACTGGGACGACGTCGCCCCCAACCGAGTCGTGGCCCTCGTCGACCGGCTCTGTCCTTCCTGACCCGTCAGGACTCGCGGAGGTCGGCGCGGGTGCGGGCGCCGGATTTGTGCAGGACGCGGGCGACGTGGTGTTCGACGGTTCGCGGGGACAGGAAAAGGACCTCGGCGATTTCCCGGTTGGAGTGGCCGCGGGCGAGCAGTCGGGCCACGTCCTTCTCCCGTGGCGACAGTTCGTCACCGTAACCGCGGCGGCCGCGGCGGGATCGTACGACGGTGCCGTGACCGCGCAGGGCGTGCTGGCAGCGGGCAGCGTCGCGGGTAGCGCCGAGGGCGGCGAAGGTGTCGGCGAGCGGGCCGAGCTGTTCGGTCGGGTCGGCGCCGCGGGCGACGGCGGCCAGCGCGGCCCGCTCGGTGGCCAGCGCCGCGTCGTACGGAGCGGGCAGCGCCTCGTACGCCTCGGCGGCGTCGCGGAGGCGGCCGGTGGCGCCGCGTACGTCGCCGGTGAAAAGGCGCAGGATGCCGCGGCCATGCAGCGAAGCGGCCTGGGCGAGGGGAGTGTCGCTGCCGGCGATGCCCAGGTCGTACGCGTCCAGGAGGGCCTGCGCGGTGGCGATTTCGCCGTTGCGCGCGTACGCCTCAGTGGCGGCCGGCAGCAGCTCGGCGGCCCACGCCCAGACGCCCTTCGCGCTGGCCAGCGCGAGGCTGCGGCTGGCCGCGTGGGCCGCTGAGACGACGTCGTCACGGGACAGGTAGAGGCGCGTGCGGGCAGCGGCCGCGGAAATGACCATCGGGGCGCAGGACTCGGTGGCGCTGAGGAGGCCGGGCCGGTCGAGCCGGTCCAGTGCCGCGTCCCACTCGCCGGCCGCGATGGCCAGCGACGCGAGCACCAGGGACAGCTCGTCGGCGACGATCTGCACGTCCAGGTAGCGGTCCAGGAGCTGCTCGCAGCGCTCGGCGAGGCCCTCCCACCGACCCGTCCACCAGTCCAGATGCGCCTCGGTGGCGTCGGTGACGCTGCAGACGTACGGGACTGCGCCGCCGGCGCCGGCCAGCTCCTGGCTGGTCCGCAGGAAGCGACGGGCAGACGAGAAGTGTCCGACCCAGCCGCACGCGTCGGCCACGTTGGCGTGCGCCCTGGTCAGCGCGCGGCGCTCTTCCGAGTCGTCGCTGCGATCGGGCAGCTCCAGCGCCTGCGGGAGGCCGGCCGGGTCGCCGAGCTGGATGAGCGTATGCAGCTGGTTAGCGGCCGCGCTGGCCCGTACCGCCGGGTCCGCGGACCGCTGGATGCCCTTCTCCACCAGCGGCAGCCACCGCTGAGCCTCGCTCGCCGGCGTCTCGCCGAACTGGGCCACCGCGAGCACCGACATGCCCATCAGCGCGGAGGCCGGGTTCGAGTCGGCCAGTTGGGCGACCGCCTCCTCCAGGTCCTCACGGCCGGCGTCGAGACTGCCGGACCTGCGTAAGGACAGCAGCCCGCGCTGGAACCTCAGCTCCGCCCGAGTGGCCGAGGTCAGCCGCGGATCTTCCAGCAGCTGCCCCAAAACGGTGATCATGCCGCGCTCGCCCACCATCCCGAGCGCGGACTTGCCCAGGGCCAGCGCGACCCGGTTGACCTGCTCGGTGGAGATCGTCGGCTCGTCGATCAGCTCCAGCAGCAGCTCGCTGGCCAACGCCGAGTCGCCACTGTCGTGCGCGACCAGCGCCGCGCTCTCGGCGGTGCTGAGCCACTCGCCAATCTGCTCGGCGGCCCGCAGGTGGTTGGCGATCTGGACGTACGGTAGCGACGGCCCGGCCCGCAGCACCGCGGCCGCCCGGGCGTGCAGACCGCGTCTATAAGGGCCGTCGAGTGCGTCGTAGACGGCCTGCCTGGCCAACGCGTGCCGGAAGCCGTACCGGTTCGTGGACGCCTCCACCAGCACGCCGGCCCGCAGCGCCTGCACGATCCCGTCGTCGGTCTCGGCGGCCGGCAGGTCGGCGACCGCCATGATCAGCGCGGCCGACGCCGGCACCGCGAGCACCGCGGTCGCCTGGGCCACTCGTACGGCCGCGGGCGACAGCCGGTCCAGCCGGTCGGCCATCGCCTGCCGGAGCAGGGTCGGCACCTCCAGGTTGTCCAGCAGCCGCTCGGCGGCGCTACCGGTGGCTCGTACCGCACCCGCCGGGTCACGCAGCGCGTGCAGAGTTTCCTCGATGGCGAAAGGGATCCCGGCGGTACGACGGAACAGTCGGCCGGCGAAGTCGGCGGACACGTCCTGCTCGCCCACCAGCGCCGCGGTCAGCCGGCCGACGTGGCCCTCGTCCAGTGGCGCCAGCCGGATCACCGCGGACGTGGTGCCCGGGCCCTGCCGATGCGCGCCGGTCAGCGGCAGCGACGCGGACTCCTCGGGGCGGTAGGTGGCGACCACACACATGTTGTCGGCCGGCTGCGACACCAGGAAATGCAGCAGGTCGGTGGTGCCCTCGTCCGCCCAGTGCAGGTCCTCCACCACCAGCAGGGTCGGGCCGCAAGTGGCCAACAGCTCGCGTACGGCCCGGAACATCCGGTGTCGTTCGGCCCTCGCGTCCCCGAGCGGGGCGGGCTGCGCGGGCAGATGATCGGCGATCTCGGCCAGCATCGGTCGCAGCGCGCCGAGCAGCGGATTGAGCGGCCGGCCGGTCCGGCGTAGCCGCTCCAGGTGCTCGCCGGCGCCGCCGAGGGCGTCCACGATCGGCCCGTACGGGAACGGTTCGCGCAGCGGCTGACACCAGCCCATCGCCGTCCAGTGCCGGCGCAGCTCCGGCTGGGCCAGCAGCTCCTGCAGCAGGCGGCTCTTGCCGATTCCGGCCTCACCTTCCAGCAGCACCACCGCGGGTGGCTGGCTGGTGACGTCGATCAGGGCCCGCAGCTCAGCGGTCCGGCCCACCAGGACGGGCGAGCTGGCCCGTACCAAAATGGCCGAACCGGCGGGCTGGCTCGCCTGTTCCCCTCGCATGAGCACCCTCGCTCCCGGAGACGAGTGGTTCGCACTGGGTGAGATGAACCCTCGTACGCGTGGCAGATTCTCCCGAATTACGACGTAGTGTAGCCCGATTTACATAACGCAGGGTGACGGTTGCCGGATCGAGTGGAGCGATTGCCTCGGGTATCGCATCAATTCATCCCAATTCGGACGATGGTCCCTGGAGTGGCCCGGTCTGGTCCTTAATAGTGCCGGACCGTGTCAACTCCCACGTTTGTGCCTTGCTGGCATGCAACAGGCAATACGCAGCAAAAGCCAGCATTAGATGGGTGCTGCCTACGCATTGTTTAGGAATCGTTATGGACCGAAAGTTGGTCCAATGCGGCCGTGTCACCCCGCTTCCTGCTCTCGTACGCCTCAGGACCTCGCGTCATAGCAGGACAGGTGGTTATCCATGACGGAGAGTGATCGCCCGGTACGGCTGCTCGCCCGGAACAACTGGGATCTTCAAGGAGGAAGCCGTGAATCCGATCGCCACCAGAGCCGTGCGTACCTTGCTCGCCAGCGCGGTTGTCGCGCTGACCGTGGCTGGCAGCGCGCTTGCCGGGATGCCTGCGCAGGCCGCCGGTGCCCGTACGACGCCAGCGCCCTATGTCACGCACGGCGCCAGCGCTGTCACCGGTGAATACATCGTCCAGGTGGCGCCCGGCGCGAACCCGGCCGCGGTGGCCCAGTCGATGGGCGTACGCCCCGAGCACGTCTACACCAAGGTGCTGCACGGATTCGCCGCGAAGATGTCCAGTCAGCAGCTCAGCACCGCCCGGATGCAGGCGACCGTACGGTCGGTCAATCAGGACGCTCGCATCCAGGTCGATTCGGTCCCGTCGTGGGGTCTGGACCGGATCGACCAGCCGAACCTGCCGCTGGACAACCAGTTCACCGTGACGGCCACCGGCGCCGGTGTCAGCGCGTACGTCATAGACACTGGCATCGACACCACCAACGCGGATTTTGGTGGCAGGGCTCAGATCGCGTACGACGCGACCGGCGGTGACGGCAAGGACTGCAACGGTCACGGCACCCACGTCGCCGGCACGATCGGCAGCACCACGTACGGGATCGCGCATCAGGTCAGTCTCTATGCCGTACGGGTGCTCAACTGCGCTGGCCAGGGCTCGTACCAGGATGTGATCGCCGGCATGGACTGGGTGGCCAACAACGCCCACAAGCCGGCCGTCGCCAACATGTCACTCGGCGGCCCGAGCGACTCTGGCGTCGACACCGCCGCCACCAACCTCGCCGCCTCCGGCGTCTTTCTGGCCGTAGCGGCCGGAAACGACGGCGCCGACGCCTCCGGCCACTCCCCGGCCGAAGCCCCCGGCGTCTTCACCACCGCCGCCAGCGACAACGCCGACCACAACGCCAGCTGGTCCAACTATGGCTCCCTGGTCGAGGGCTATGCCCCGGGCGTGAACATCACGTCGCTCTGGCTCAACGGCGGCACAAACACGATCTCCGGCACCTCGATGGCCACCCCGCATGTGGCCGGGGTCGCGGCACTTTACAAGTCAGCCAACGGTGACGCTTCCTCGGACGCGGTGATTTCCTGGCTGCAGAGCCACGCCTCCAAGGGCGTCATCTCGAACGCACCAGCCGGCACGACGAAGGATCTGCTGCAGACCGCAGGCCTTTAAGACCTCGGGCGCCCGCCATTTCCCCGGCGGGCGCCCGATATTGTCGCCCGTGTCTCCCGGCCTGACTGCTACTCCAAGCGTACGAGCTGCGCATCGGATTCCGATTGTGCAGATCTCTACGTAGGGTGCGGCGCGAAATTGTCGTAGGTGTCTGTTTTTATTTCCCCCTCCCTTTGAACGGGCGGGGGTGGGTTGAGAGGTAGTCCTTAATTTTTAGTTGAACATTGGTCCTCAAACCCGCCCCCCACCCGTCACTGGGTGGGGGCAAATCTGCCGGAGGGGTACGACAGTTTCGCGCCGCACCCTGTGTAGAGCTGCACAATCGGACTCCGATTGTGCAGCGGGTGGGTGGGGTGCCCTGGCGGCGTTATTTGCGGAATCCGGTTACTGGCGGTGAAAGTTGACCTCAGGCGTCCCATGGGTCACCATGGCGCGAATGCAACGAAAATGGGACAAAAGCGAGCCGTACCGTTACATTCGGCGAGCAGTGGGGGGAGGGGTGAGGGTCAGTGAGGGAGCAGGGCGGCCGGGGCGCCGGCTGGTACGGCCGGGGATTTTGGGGATATCGCGGGAATTCGGGTGTAAGAAGTGCCCTGGGCGGGGCGTGGGTCGGGGTCGCCGAGGTTGGGCCACATGGAGAAAGCGCGTTCGGCTTGGGCGGTGATGGTCAGCGAGGGGTTGACGCCGAGGTTTGCGGTGATCGCTGAACCGTCCACAATAGACAGTGTGGGGTAGCCGAAAGCACGTTGGTACGGGTCGATGACGCCTTCTTCGGCGGTTTGGCCGATGGGGCAGCCGCCGATGAAGTGGGCGGTCAGCGGGATGTTGAAAAGCTCGCCCCAGGTGCCGCCGGCTTGGCCGTCCATGTGTTCGGCGGCTAGTTCGGTGGCTTTGTACGCGGCTGGGATGAAGGCTGGGTTGGGTTTGCCGTGGCCTTGCCGGGAGGTCATCCGACGGCCGAGTAGGCCGCGTTTGGTGAACGTTGTCAACGAATTGTCGACGCTTTGCATCACCAGCAGGATGACCGTGCGTTCGCTCCACCGTCGTACCGAAAATGACCGGAGTGATTTTATTGGTTGCTTGCCGAGGAAACTGAGGAATTGTCTCCACCGCGGCACTGCGGAGTCGCCGTCGGTGGCGAGAGTTTGCAGCAGGCCCATCGCGTTGCTGCCAGGGCCGTAGCGGACCGGTTCGATGTGCGTGTGGTCGTCAGGATGGATGGACGAGGTGATCGCCACTCCAGTGGAGAAGTTCTCGCCGGGGTCCACAGTGGACCTGTTGGCGCCGGTGATGGATTCGGAGTTGGTACGCGTCAACTCGCCGAGTCGAGGTGACAGCTTGCCGAGGGTGCCCGAGTCGCGCATCTTGTGCAGCAGTTGCTGCGTGCCCCAGGTGCCGGCGGCGAGCACGACCTGGCCGGCGGTGAAAGTACGGCGGTCGACGCGCAGCTTGGAGCCCGTACGCTTCACCTCGATCACCCAGGAACCGTCCGGCTGCGGCTGCAGCGAGGTCACCGTGGTGAGCGGCATGACCTGCGCGCCGGCCTGCTCGGCCAGGTAGAGGTAGTTCTTGACCAGCGTGTTCTTCGCGCCCACCCGGCAGCCGGTCATGCAGGAACCGCACTCGGTGCAGCCGGTACGGGCCGGGCCGACGCCGCCGAAGTACGGATCGGCGGCCGGCTCGCCGGGTTTGCCGAAGAAGACGCCGACCGGGGTCGGGTGATACGACTCGGCGACGCCGAGGTCGGCGGCGACCTTGCGCAGGACCTTGTCGGACGGCGTCACGGTCGGGTTGGTGACCACGCCCAGCATCCGGCTGGCCTGCCCGTAGTGCGGCGCGAGCTCGGTCTCCCAGTCGGTGATGTGCGCCCACTGCGGGTCCTTATAGAAGGGCTTAAGTGGGCGGTAGAGCGTGTTGGCGTAGACCAGCGAGCCGCCGCCCACGCCAGCGCCGGCGAGCACCATGACGTTGTTGAGCAAGTGGATGCGCTGGATGCCGTAAAGCCCCAAATGTGGCGCAAATACATAACTGCGGAGATTCCATGACGTACGTACGAAATCATCGTCGGCGAACCGGCGGCCGGCCTCGGCGACCGCGACCCGGTAGCCCTTCTCGGTCAGCCGTAGGGCCGCGACGCTGCCGCCGAAGCCCGATCCGACCACGAAAACATCGAAGTGGTGACGTTTGTTACTCGTCAGTTGGGGCATCTGTGCAGATTATGCTGGCCAGGCCGTTCACACCAGCGCTGAAAGCGCCAATACCGTCCGAGGGGCGAGTTGGGAATCCGCTAAGGGAGTCCTATCCTAAGGCAGGCTTGCCTTGCCTTAGGAGGTGCCAATGCTGCCTACGTTTGTGATTGGCCTGCGGGAAGGCCTCGAAGCGTCCCTGATCGTCGGCATCATCGCCGCGTTCCTCGCGCAACGGGGCCGACGCGACGCCTTGCGGATGGTCTGGCTCGGGGTCGGGACCGCGGTGGTGATCTGCATCGGGATCGGCGTGGGCCTGCAGGTGCTGACCGCCGAGCTGCCGCAACAACAGCAGGAAGGCCTGGAAACCATCATCGGCGTAGCCGCTGTGGTGATGGTCACCTACATGGTCGTCTGGATGCGCAGACATTCCCGCGACCTCAAGGGGCAACTGGAAGGCTCTGCCGGCGCCGCACTCGCGGCCGGGTCTGCCTGGGCGCTGGTCGGGATGGCATTCCTCGCGGTGCTCAGGGAAGGGTTCGAGACCGCGGTGTTCTTGTTGGCCGCGTTTCAGGCCAGCGGTACGGCCGTCGCCGGCAGTATTGGCGCGGTGCTGGGGATCGCGGTCGCCGTGGTGCTCGGCTACTTCATCTATCGCGGTGGCGTGAGGCTGAATCTCAGCAAGTTCTTCCGCGTCACCGGCCTGGTGCTGGTGTTGGTCGCGGCCGGCCTCGTGGTCAGCGCGCTGCACACCGCGCACGAAGCCGGTTGGCTCAACTTCGGCCAGCTACAAGTCGTTGACCTGAGCTGGTTGGTCGGGCCGGGCACCATCCAGGCCTCATTGCTCACCGGCATGCTCGGCGTGCAGCCGCGGCCGGTCGTGATCGAAGTGATCGGCTGGCTGGTCTACTTCATCCCGGTCGGCCTTTATGTCGCATGGCCAGCCAAGAAGCCCCTCAAACCGGCCGGAAATCCGGTCACCGCGGCGAATCCGTCCGCCACCAACGCATAACTGTCCCGATTTTGTTCAATCCAGGAGAAAACCAGATGCACACATCCGCCGCCGGTACCCCGTTCGTGCGTACGGCCGCATTGGCTGTCGCCGTCGCCAGCGTCCTTGGCGCGGCAGGCTGCGGGCAGGGAGCGACCCCAGCTGGCAGCGGCGGGTCGACGAACACCGTCAAGGTCACCCTGACCGATGACGCGTGCAAGCCCGACAAGGCCAGCGTGGCGGCCGGTTCGTACGTTTTCTCGATCACCAACCAGAACTCGGCCAAGGCGAGCGAGGTGGAATTGCGTGACGGTGAGCGGATCCTGGGAGAGAAAGAGAATCTGACTCCGGGCCTGGCTGGTCAATTCACCTTGGAGTTGGCGGCTGGCGAATACAATCTTTACTGCCCAGGAGCCAAAACTGACACGACAAAATTCTCCGTGACGGGGACCGGCAAGTCCGCCGCGGCTGGCGACGCGACCACGGCCCAGCTGTTGAAGACGGCCACCACGCAGTATGCGAGCTATATCAAGACCGAGGTTGGCGCGCTGGTGACCTCGACCAAACCGTTTGTCGCCGCCGTGCAGGCCGGAAACGTGGCCCAGGCGAAGCAGTTGTACGCGCCGGCCCGGGTGCATTACGAGCGGGTCGAGCCGGTCGCGGAGAGCTTCGCGGACCTGGACCCGGACATCGACGCCCGCGAAAATGACGTGCCACCGGCTAAGTGGAGCGGTTTCCACAAGATCGAGCAGGCGCTGTACGCGAAGAACACCACCGCCGGAATGGCGCCGGTAGCGGCGAAACTGCTCGCCGACGTACAGAAACTCAACACCCTGGTGCAAACCGAGACCTATCAGCCGGCGCAGTTGGCCAATGGTGCGGCGGATCTGCTCGGCGAGGTTTCCAAGAGCAAGATCACGGGTGAGGAAGAGCGTTATTCGCATATCGACCTGGTCGACTTCCGGGCCAATGTGGATGGTGCGGAGCAGGCGTACGCGCCGCTGGTGCCGGCTTTGAAGCGCACCGACCCGACCCTGGCCGCGACTGTGACTTCTCGTTTCGCCGCGGTGGACGCGTTGCTTGCGAAGTACACCGATCCGGCCGCGCCGGGCGGTTACAAGCTCTACACCCAGCTGACCCAGGCGGACACCCGGGCACTCGCGCAGGCGGTCGACTCGCTGGCTGAGGCCGAATCGAAGGTGGCGGGCAAAGTTGTCGGAAAGTAAGGAAAACCCAGCGGAAAGCTCAGCAAAACCGCGGCTCAGCAGGCGCGGGTTGCTCGGTGCGGTGGTCGGCGGCGGGGTAGTGGTCGGCGGCGGCGGTTTCGCCCTCGGCCACTCCCTGAGCTCGTCGGCAGCGGAGGCCGCCAACAGCGGTTCACCGGATATTCCGTTCTATGCGCAGCATCAGGGCGGCATCGCTACCCCGGCGCAGGACCGGCTGGCTTTCGCCGCTTTCGACATGACCAGTACGAGCCGTGACGATCTGCGCGACCTGCTGCTGACCTGGACACAGGCGGCCGCGAAAATGACCGCCGGTCAGCCGGTCGGCCCGACCGAGACGCAGCCCGAGGTGCCTCCGGTGGATACCGGCGAGGCGCTCGGCCTCGCGGCCGGTGGGCTGACCATCACCATCGGCTTCGGGCCTTCGCTGTTCGACCAGCGTTTTGGCTTGGCGAGCAAGAAGCCGGCCATTCTCACGCCGTTGCCGGCGCTGCCCGGCGACGAGCTGCAGCCGGAAATCAGCAACGGTGACATCGGCGTGCAGGCCTGCGCGGACGATCCGCAGGTCGCCTTCCACGCGATCCGCAACTTCGCCCGGCTGGCGCGCGGGGTGGCCGTGCTGCGCTGGTCGCAGCTCGGCTTCGGTCGTACGTCCACCACCAGCAACAGCCAGGCCACGCCCCGAAACCTGATGGGTTTCAAGGACGGCACCAACAACATCAAGCTGGAGGACACCAGCGCGCTCGCCGACTTTGTGTTTGTGGGCAACGAAGGTGACCAGGCATGGATGCGTGGCGGCAGCTATCTGGTCACCCGCCGGATCCGGATGCACATCGAGTCCTGGGATCGCGACCGGCTGGGTGATCAGGAAGCGGTTTTCGGTCGTACGAAGACATCCGGGGCGCCGTTGACCGGGAAATCCGAATTCGACACGGTCAATCTGACCGCCAAGGGTTCGGACGGACAGACGGTTATTCCCGCTGACGCGCACATCCGGCTGGCCGGGCCGGCATCCAATGGTGGGCTGAAGATCCTGCGGCGCGGGTATTCCTACACCGACGGAATCGATCCGCGTACGGGCGAGCTGGATGCGGGGCTTTTCTTTATCGCGTACCAGAAAGATCCGCACAAGCAGTTCGTACCCATTCAAACGCGGCTGGGTTCCAGCGATGCGTTGAATGAGTACATCACGCATACGTCAAGCGCGTTGTTCGCCTGCCCTCCCGGAGCGTCGACCTCCAAGCCCTGGGGCGCTGACTTGCTGCGATAACTGGTGGTCCTGCTCGCTCTGGGTACGCTGTACGCGCGTACGTCGAGGAGGATGCGATGCCGGGCAAGCCAGTCGTCTCCGTGTGGGCCCGACCGGAGCGGGCCGGCCGCGGACCGCGGCCCGGGCTGAGCCGAGCGGAGATCGTCGTGGTGGCGATCCGGATCGCGGACACCGAGGGCTTGGACGCGGTCTCGATGCGCAGGGTGGCCGGCGAGCTGGGCTCCGGCACGATGTCGCTCTATCGGTACGTGCAGAGCCGGGACGAGCTGGTTGAGCTGATGTTCGACGAGGTCCAGGGCGAGCAGCAGCTGCCAGCTGAGCCGACCGGAGACTGGCGCGCCGACCTGAAGGCGCTTGCCCTGCAGGGCAGGATGGTGGCGCTGCGGCACCGGTGGCTGCCCGATTTGTTCGTAGCTCGACCGTCCGTTGGCCCGAAGTCCTTATGGCTGATGAATTTCGGCTTGTCCGCTATGGATAGCCTTGGGCTCGATATCGACACCGTGATGGGTTTGGTCGGCACGGTGAACGCCTTCGTCCGCGGGTTTGTCCAGGCCGAGCTGGCGGAGACCGAGGCGGTGCGGCGGACCGGGCTGACGGAGGAAGAATGGCACGCGGCGATGGGGCCGTACATGCAGCAGGTGCTCGAGTCCGGCCGTTATCCAGCGCTGGCCAGGGTGGTGCGGGACTCCGATGACCACCCGGATCTCGACAAGGCCTTCCAGGCCGGTGTCGATCTCGTCCTCGACGGAGTCACGCTCGCGATCGAGCGTCACTCTCGGTAGTGAAAACTGTGACGTGATGTGACTAGACTGGCCAAAGTGGTGTACTCTCTGTACATGCGAGGCGACGTAGAGTGACTGGCTGGTTGCGAAGGAACTGGCTCACCCTGCTGCTCACCATTGTGGGCGTCGGGGCGGCTGCTGGCGCCTTCGTCATCGGCATCCAGGCCGGCGCCGCGCAAGGCATCCGGCAACTCCTGCTGATCGCCGCTGGCAGCGCGCTGACCGGCCTCGGCATCGTGCTCGCGGCCGTGGAGAGCTTCCGTCGAGAACGGGCCAAGCGCAGCGCCGAGCAGGTCGCCCAAGCGGCCGAAGAGAGCCTCATGCTGACGCTGAACGGCGCCATGGCGCCGATCACGAGCTACCTCGGCGAACTGGCCGTGACCAGGGACAAGTCCACTCGCCGGCTGCTGGTCGGACAGGTCCTGCAGGCCGCCGTGGACGCGGCCGTACGGCTGACCACGCCGAACGCGCGCAGTACTTATTACGAGTACGACCCGGCGCACAACGTGCTGAACCGGGTGGTCTGGGGCGGCCGGTCCAGCATGCCGCGAGCCCAGTTCGTCACCGGCACCGCGGACGGCGACCTGGTCATCGGGCTGGTCCGCAGCGGCGAGATGGTCTTCATCAGGGACATCGAGGCCGAGACCAGCGTGCTGCCGCGTACGGACGGCTACCGCACCCTGATCGCGGTCACCGTGACCGCCGGTTCCCAGCGGCTCGGGCTGCTGACGGTCGACTCGCCGGTGCCCGGCGATCTGACCGAGATCGACAAGGAGCTGGTCCGCGTACTGGGAAACCTGCTGGCCGGCGGCATCGCCCAGGTGTGAGACAGACCCTCGCGTGGACCGCTCGTACGCGTTAGACTCGTGGATCGGGTGCGAGGGGGCAGAGGCGATGGTCCGCGAGAAAGTTTCCCAGGAGTCCGGCAGACGCTGGATCCGGGGTGAGTTGCCAGCTACGGAGTATTTCCGCCGTGCGAAGAGCGTGGCGCGGGAGACCGCCAAGAAGACCGTCGAAGCCCGCATCGAACGCGCCGCCAAACTCTCCCTCGCCGCCTTCTGGAAGTGACCGCAGAGCCTCACGTTCTCTACACGATCGGGGAGCTGGCTCGGCGGACTGGACTTTCGGTGCGGGCGATCCGGTTCTATTCCGATGAGGGCTTGGTGGCGCCGACCGACCGGACTTCCGCTGGTTACCGCCGCTATGACGTCACCGCGATGGCGCAGCTGGATCTGGTGCGTACGCTGCGCGAACTCGGCATCGACCTGGACACCATCCGGGGGCTGCTCGCCGGCGAGCGGACCGTGGGCGAGGTGGCCGCGGCGCACGCCGAGGCGCTGGACGTACAGATCCGTACGCTGCGTTTGCGCCGTGCTGTGCTGCGTTCGGTGGCCGCCCGGGGGTCAGCACCCGAGGAGCTCAAACTCATGCACAAGCTGGCCCGGCTGTCCGAAGCCGAGCGCAACCGGATCCTGACCGACTTCATCGACGAGGTTTCCGGGGTGGCGCCCGGTTCGGATTTCGAGACGATGCTGCGTACGGTCACGCCGGATCTTCCCGACGACCCGACCTCCGAGCAGGTGGACGCTTGGATCGAATTTGTCGACCTGGTGTCGGACTCGGACTTTCGCAGTCGCATCAAGGGAATGTTCGAACGCAGCGCCAGCGAGCCACCGCAGGCGTGGGCGGTTACTGAATGGCGGGAAACATTCATGCCGGCGATCACTCTCGCCCAGCAGGCGATAGTGGACGTCGTCGTACCGGAGTCACCCGAAGCCCAGCCGCGGTTGTCGGCGATCGTGGCGAGCCTTGCCGAGGCGGCCAACAAGCGCGACACGACCGAGTTCCGGGCCGGCCTGGTCGACCAGCTCGCGTCCGGCACCGACGCGCGCGCTGAGCGTTACTGGCAGCTGCTCGCCATCATTCGCGGCCAGATGCCGTGGCCGGCGACCACGCCGGCCACCCAGTGGATCATCGATGCCCTCCGCCATCGAAGGTAACGAACAGGTTCGCAAAACTGAGTTACCTTCGAGCTGACTCGTTGGGGTTGAGGCAGCCGCGAACGAAGTCCAGCAGCGCGGCCTCGGAGGTGAACGAGGACTCGGCTCCGGACGGGACGTGCTCCACCACCCCGCGCAGGCCGCCGGCCGGGTCAGTATTCGGCCCTTCCGGCGGCCTCCACAGTCGTACGACGAACGTCTGCATGGGCCGAAAGTTACTGGGTCCTCTGTCGGTGGCCTTAACGTGTGCCGCCATTTCCCGCGCCGCTTTCGCTCGGTTTCGGCCTTGGATCCGCTGATTACCGGTAAAACGAGGACGAAAACTGCACCCGAACGGGCATTTTCTCGAGGGCTCGTGAGTTGGAGGAAGTCATGAGCGATGACGCGTTGAAACGGCTGTTGGGCGAGCTGCACCGCGGAGTGTTGGTGACGTTGAAGCGGGACGGGCGGCCTCAGCTGTCCAACGTCTCGTACGCGTACGACCCGGAGACCAACCTGATCCGGATCTCGGTGACCGACGGGCGGGCCAAGACCGCGAACCTGCGCCGCGACCCGCGGGCGAGTTTCCACGTCACCAGCGCGGACTTCTGGTCCTTCGCGGTGGCCGACGGCGACGCCGAGCTGTCCGCAGTGGCCGCCGACCCGCACGACGCCGCGGTCGACGAGCTGGTCGAGGTCTATAAGGCCATCGCTGGCGAGCACTCGGACTGGGACGAATACCGGGCTGCCATGGTCGCCGACAAGCGGCTCGTCATCCGGATCCCGGTCAGCCACCTCTACGGGCAGGCTTCCTGAGCCGTCCCTCGATGAACCGCCGACTCGGCCGACGGTTCATCGAGGGCAGCGGCTACAGCAGGTAGTACGTAGGCCTTGGTCCGCGCCTGGATTCCGCGGACCTGGTTCGCGTAGGCGCTGGTTGCGGACGCGTAATGCTCGCCGTTCACGACGGTGTTGCCTGCGGGCAACCGATGCCGCCGTTCGGCCGTTCGTACCGACCTGGGAGTGTGCTGATCGTGACCGCCACCCGTGGCCGCGGCGCCGCCGATTCGGCCCGCCAACCTGGCACGTACCCGACCGACAACGGCACCGCCGAACTGTCCAAGGACCTCGACGTGCCGGACGGCTGGTTGCTGCGGCTGGACGGCGTCCCGAACTCGTACGTCGACCTGGATGATCCGACCCGGCTGGAGTTCGAGTACGTGCAGTGGATCGGCGACGTGCTGGACAGCCTCGCCGGCGAGGGCGAGCCGCTGGACACTGTGCATCTGGGCGGCGGCGGCTTCACGCTGCCGCGCTATGTGGCCGCGACGCGGCGGGCGTCGATGCAGGTGGTGTTCGAGTACGACGAGCGGCTGGTCGAGCTGGCCCGCAAGGTGCTCGGCCTGCGCACCACCCCGCGGTTGCGGGTCCGGGTCACCGACGCCCGGCACGGCCTGTCCCGGCTCGGTGACGCCCGGTATGACGTGGTCATCCGGGACGCTTTCGTCGGCGAGCAGGTGCCGGCGCACCTGACCACCGTCGAGTTCGCCGCCGAGGTCCGCCGGGTGCTGCGCGCGGACGGCACCTACGTCTGCAATACCGCCGACCGGCCGCCGCTGCCGCAACTGCGCCGCGAGGTGGCCACCCTGCACGCCGTGTTCCGGCACGTCCTGGTCATCACCGAACCGTCGGTGCTGCGCGGCCGCCGCTATGGCAACCTCGTCCTGGTCGCCTCGAACGCGCCGCTGCCGGAACAGGCGATCGTCCGCCGAGCCGCCCGCGGCGCCGTCGCCGGCCGGGTCCTGGACACCGACCGTGCGCTGGAACTGGCCGGCACCGCCACCATCCTCACCGACCCCCGCGAGCCAGCCTGAACAGAGCTGCACAATCGGATTCCGATTGTGCAGGTCTACCTAGGGTGCGGCGCGAAACTGTCGTACCGTCGTGAAATTTTGAGCCCCCGCCCTTTCAGAAGGGTGGGGGGTGGGTGGCGGGTTTTTATTACGTAAGTTGACGCGCGCGCGAGATAAGCGCGCGCTCAACCCCGCCAGATCTGCACAATCGGATTCCGATTGTGCAGAGCTGGCGCACTCAAAAAAGGGATCTACCAGCGGTCGCGGTGGATGAAGGTCTCGGCGGGCTCGCGCTTGGCCGGCTTGAACGTGTCGCCCGTGAAGTACGCGGTGGGCAGCAGAACGCCGGTGAAGACGTGGGACGGCAGCCCGAGCAGTTCGTTCACCTCTTTCTCGTACGAGAGGTGCAGGGTCGTCCACGCCGTCCCCAGCCCGCGGGCCCGGGCCGCCAGCGCGTACGACCAGGCGGCCGGCAGCAGCGAGCCCCACAGCGGTGCCTGGTTGCCGGCCGGCAGCTCCCCGCCCGGCACGTGGATCGCCGGCAGCACCAGCACCGGCACCTCGTGCATGTAGTCGGCGAGGAACCGCGCGCTGTCGCCGACTCGCTTCTGCTGCTCGATGCGGGCGTCGTCGCCAGCGTAGAGCTCCTCGGCCGGCTTGCCGGCTTCGGCGTACGCGTACCACGCCTTCTTGTAGTAGCCGCCAATCGCGGCACGCTGCTCAGCGTCGGTCACCACCAGCCAATGCCAGCCCTGGCTGTTCGAGCCGGTCGGCGCCTGCAGCGCGACCTCGACGCACTCGGTGATCAGCTCCGCCGGCACCGGCCGGGTCAGGTCCAAGCGCTTGCGCACACTGCGGGTCGTGCTGAGAAGTTCGTCCGGGGACAGATCAATAGTCATGGTTCCCATCCTCGCCTTCTGGCGCCGATTTGTAAGGCTGGGGCGGGTTCATTCGTCGGCCCGCAGGACAGGGAGCGCTGTCGCAGGGCATGATCTGGACCATGGCGGACAGACAGCTGACAGGACGGCTGCTGGTCGCTACGCCGGACCTGAAAGATCCCCATTTCGAGCGTACGGTCGTGCTGCTGGTCGCCCACGAACCGGGCGGCACCTTGGGGGTCGTGCTGAACCGCGCGACCGAGGTTCCGGTCGCAGACGTGCTCGACAAATGGGCGCCACTGGTCGGCGACCCGGCGGTGCTTTTCGAGGGCGGCCCGGTCCAACCCGACGCGGCGATCTGCCTGGCGTTGGCGAATCCCGGCGGGTCCCCGTCCGACGGCTGGACCCGGATCGACGGTCCGGTCGGCACCGTCGACCTGTCGTGCGATCCGGAGGAGCTGGCGCGGGGCGTCCGGCAGCTGCGGGTTTTCTCCGGTTATGCCGGCTGGGAGCCCGGCCAGTTGGAACGGGAGATCGGGGAGGGCTCCTGGTTCGTCCTGGACACCCTCCCCGGCGACGCTTTCGTCGATGCCCCTGACGACCTTTGGTCGATGGTCCTGCGCCGGCAGGGCGGCATCATGGCCGCGGTCTCCGTCTACCCGTCGGATCCCACCCTGAACTGAGGCCCGTCGTACGGTAGGTCCGTGCATCGCGGACGAAGGTACGTGCTGACCCTGTCCTGTCCCGACCGTGTCGGCGTGATCGCCGAGGTGGCTGGCCTGCTGGCCGGTCACGGCGGTTGGATCCTGGAGGCGAGCCACCACTCGGACGCCGAGTCGGGCCGGTTCTTCATGCGCCAGGAGGTAAAGGCGGATTCGCTGCCGTTCGACGCGGACGGGCTTCGCCAGGCTTTCGAGCCGGTGGCCGCCAGGTTTGAGATGGACTGGCAGGTCACCGACACCGGTGTGCCGAAGAAGATGGTCGTGCTGGTCAGCAAGCAGGAGCACTGCCTCTACGATCTGCTGGCGCGGTGGCACTCCGCCGAATTGGAGGTCGACCTGGCAGCGGTGATCAGCAACCACGACGTGCTGCGTGGCGTCGTCGAGTGGCACGGCGCGCCGTACCATCAGCTGCCAGTCGACCCCGACAACAAGGCCCAGCATTTCGACGAAATCGGGGCGCTGCTGGGGAAAATCCAACCAGACTGTGTTGTGCTGGCCCGCTACATGCAGGTGCTCCCGGAGTGGCTCTGCCGCGAGTACGCGGGTCGGATCATCAACATCCACCACAGTTTCCTGCCATCGTTCGCCGGCGCCCGGCCCTATCACCAGGCGTACGAGCGCGGGGTGAAGCTGATCGGCGCGACCTGCCACTACGTGACCGCCGACCTGGACGCCGGCCCGATCATCGAGCAGGACGTCGTACGCATCGACCATTCCGACTCGCCGGAGGACTATGTCCGCTACGGCAAGGACGTGGAGCGCACGGTGCTGGCCCGGGGCGTACGCCTGCACCTGGAGGATCGCGTCCTGCGCAACGGCAACCGCACGGTCGTGTTCGACTAAGAGCGTCGGGTGGGCAGCGCCACCGGCAGCTCGGCGGGCCGGTCGGCGAGTTTCTTCGCGCAATGCCCGATATACGCGAGGGCGCCGACCATCACCGCGATGTCGTCCAGGTAGATCGGGTCGGGGAGCAGGTCGAGCGGGAAAATCGCGTACGCGATGGACGCGAAGAACGTGATTTTCGCCGAGATCGGCATGCCGGGCTGGGTGATCGTCCGGTATTTCCTGATCATCTTGAAGACGAGCCAGATCACGATCGCGCAGGTCGCCAGCACGGCGACAGCGAGAACCGACAGCCCCACCCAATCCCAGGTCGACATTTGGCCCCCTCGTACGAACTATAACGCCGGCGGTCTCTACAGCTGCTGATCCGTCGGCCGTACCAGGATCTCGTTGATCGCCACGTGATCCGGCTGGCTGACCGCGTAGACGACCGCGTTCGCGATGTCCTCGGAGGTCAGCGTCCGCATGTTCGCGGCGCGCTCGACGGCCACCTTCTTGGCGGCCGGGTCCGTGATGTGGTCCCGCAGCTCGGTGTCGACCGCGCCCGGCTCGATCAGGGTGACTCGTACGCCCCGCTCGGTGACTTCCTGGCGGAGCGACTCGGAGAAGGCGTTCACGGCCCATTTGCTGGCGTTGTACGCCCCGCTCCCCATGCGCGCCGTCCGGCCGGCGACCGACGACATCTGGATGAGGTGCCCTTTTCGCTCCAGCAGATGCGGCAGCGCGGCGTGCGTGAGGAACATCAGGCCGAGCACGTTCGTGTTGATCATCCGGGTCCAGTCGGTGGTGTCCGCGCCGACGATCTTGCCGAGCAACATCAGCCCGGCGTTGTTGACCAGGATGTCCAGCCCGCCCAGCTCCTGCACCACACGTCGTACGGCCGCTCGGTCGGCTTCCTCGTCGGTCACGTCCAACTCCACTGCCAACACCGTCGTACCGCCCGCGCGCAGCTTGTCCGCCAGCACGGCCAACCGGTCCGCCCGCCGCGCCGCGATCGCCACCGTCGCCCCGGCCGCGGCCAGCGCCTGCGCGGTGGCCGCCCCGATCCCAGACGAGGCGCCAGTCACCAGCGCCACCTTCCCCGTCAGATCCGCCGAAGTCGTACCAGTCACCACATGTCCTCTCGCCGCCCTGATTCCCTGCCAGCCATCCTGCCGCCCCTCCCGTCGAAGCAGCGCAGGGCACCATGTAAAGTTCCCTCTTGCGTGTCCGGGCAGGTGAAGCCGGAGATGGGGCTGTGGCGCAGCTGGTAGCGCACCACACTGGCAGTGTGGGGGTCAGGGGTTCGAGTCCCCTCAGCTCCACGGGTAAAGGGTTCTTGACTATCGGTATATCCGCTAGTCGGGGGCCCTTTTCTGTTTCTTGTTGATCATGGAATTTGTCCATCGTGACAGTTAGCAATGCTTACGTCCGATTTTGGGAGGCGATCGATAGGGGGTCACGCCCGGCCGACGACCTACGGCAGTATGAGTCGGAGTTAGTCCCTGGACTTCTACAAACTCCCGAGTACGCCGAAGCAGTGATTCGTACTCCTGGTGGAACTGATGAAGACACCGATGTCAGCCGACGAGTAGCTATGCGGCAGGACGGGCAGCGGCTGCTCACTCGTAGGGACCCGGTACCGCCGATTTATGAGGTAGCGATCAGCGAAACTGTGCTACATCGTGTAGTCGGCGGTCCGGCTGTGATGGCTGAGCAGTTACGCAGGATTAATGACCTGTCTGACCGGCTGGAGCACGTGACCGTGCGCATTCTGCCCTTCTCAGCTGGTGCCCATGGTGGTGCTATGGCCGGTTCGAGTGTGTCAATGCGTTTCCCGGATGCCGATGACCCTGACAGTGTGTTTGTTGAAGGTCTGACCGGCGCGCTTTACCTACGTAAGCCGAAGGAACTGGAGCGATACGAGACGGCTTTTGCTGACATCTTCGCCAGAGGCTTGGACGTAGATGCTTCCCGTGAGTTGATCAAACACAGCTAAGGAGCTGGATACATCATGATCAAGTGGCGCAAGTCGAGCCGCAGCGGCAACCAAGGCAACTGTGTAGAAGTCGGCAACACAGACGCTGAGACGCTCGTCAGGGACACGAAGCAGCATGGCAACGGTCCCGGGTGCTGGCGTTCAAACCAGAAGCCTGGAAAGCCTTCCTGGAGTCCCTCAACAGGTAGCCCGCCAGGCAGTAAACACCCCCAGTGGCCAGTGAGCTGCTGGGGGTGTTGTTCGTGTGTGCTTAGCCGACGTGACCAGTCAGTACATTTATCGCAGAAGCGATCTGGAACATGATGTACGCCGCGTAAATCGCAGCTACCGCACCAATACACGCGAAGACGGCAGCAGCGGTAGCCGCTACGGCGATGTAGATGATCAAGCCTCTGCTGTCGTCATGCGGGACGTACGGAAACTGGCTCATCGGTCCCACCCGTCCTTAAGCTCATCCGCCCACGCTGTGAGGTCACTGATCCGCTTCTCAGCTGCCTCTAGCTGGTTAAGTGCCTGGTCACAGCGGTACGCGACGTACAGCATGCCTCCGCATCCCAGCACGAGTATGGCGCCGATGACGCCAAGTAACCTGGTTTCCATCTCGAATCCCCCCTAAAGGGGAACTTCGAGACGGGATACGTGGACGCACAGCACCGCGGTCGCCGCCGGCAACCCCAGGCTGGAGGTCTGGGCCTCGTCGACCACCACGGTGTTCTCCGGAGGCGTCGCCACGATGTCGTCGGTTCCGTCCGCCAGCGAATGTTTTGGACACCAAGGAGGGGCGCTTCACTGCTCATCGGGGATGATCAGCAGCTGTTCCGCCGGATGATGTCCCGGCTGGGCTCGGGAGAATCGTCGGCGCTCTGGGTGCGTATTGTCATGGGTGTGCCTCGAAATCGCGGGACCGGAAGGGCGGTGCTGGATGGCGGTGGGGAGAACGATGCCCACGCGGGACGATGTGCTCGGGTATTTCGAGACGCTGTCGAACTGGGGGCGGTGGGGCGACGACGATGAGCTCGGCACTCTGAACCACATCACCGACGACGTCCGGCTGGCAGGGGCGCGGGCCGTGCGCCATGGCAGGAGCGTGTCGTGCGCGTGGGACGTTGCCGTACCGCGAGACATGGAGCGGTCGACGACGACGTGCCCCTGCGCCGCCGACATGCCGGCTGCCGCGGACATGCCGCTGCCCGGATTCCGCGACGACCGGCGCTGGGGGTTTTCGTCCGAGCGGCTCGGCATCACGTTCCACGGCAACACCGTCACCCACGTCGACTCGCCGTGCCACATCCTCTGGGACGCCAGGATGTACAACGGGCGGTCGCACTCGTTGGTCGACGCCGAGACGGGATCAGCGTGGGCGGCCGTCACGGCGGCGGCGAACGGGATTGTCACGCGTGGTGTCCTGCTGGACATTGCCAGGGTCCGCGATGTGCCGTGGTTGGAGCCGGGGCAGGGTGTGTTTCCCGACGATCTCGAGGAGGCCGAGCGTCGCCAGGGTGTACGGGTGCGCTCAGGCGACGCGGTGCTGCTGCGGACCGGCTATGGCCGCGTACGGCACGAGACCGGTGTGGCCAGCGGTTTCACGCAGGCCGGCTGGCATGCGTCCTGCCTGCCGTGGCTGCATGAACGTCAGGTCGCACTGATCGGCGCTGACACCGCGCAGGACGTTCAGCCGTCGGGGTACGACGACGTGTTGATGCCGGTGCACGCCGTGAGCCTGGTCGCGATGGGTCTGTGGCTGCTCGACAACTGCGACCTGGAGATGTGCGCGACGACCGCCGCCGAACTCGGCCAGTGGGACTTCCACCTTGCGGTCGCGCCGGTCCGCTTCGCCGGCACCTCCGGCAGCCCGGTCAACCCGATCGCCACATTTTGACCGCGCGGCGACCGCCTCGACCAGCTGACTGATCCCGGGCCAGCCACATGCCGAACCACTGCCTGGCTTTTCTGTTGCCTTAGGCGGTCGCGGTGACGTCTTTTTTCGTCTTGGTGAGATAGACGACCACGCCCAGAATGGTGACGAGGAAGATCGCGCTGGTGGCGACAGTACCCAACCCCAGCCCGCCATCCTCGCGGGCCTGGGAGAGCAGATCACCCAGGGAAGCGCCGAGCGGGCGGGTGAGCACGTACGCAATCCAGAAGGCCAGTACCGCTCCGAGCTTCAGTTTGGCATGGGCCAGCGCGACGATTCCGATGAGTCCAGCGAAAATCAGTGCGGAGGGCAGGTATCCCATGGCTAGCTGTTCGGCCAGCAGGTCGCCGGCCGCGGTGCCCAGAGCGAAGGTGAACAGGATCGCCACCCAATAAAAGACTTCGCGGCGGTAGGTATAGATCGTGTGGATAGAAAGGGTTTTCTCGCTCGCGTACCAAACTGCGAACGTTGCGGCGAGAACGCAGGCAAAGATAATGGTGGTCGTGGTGAGGCTGACGCCGAAGTTGTCCGTCAGGTTGTCGGTGACCAGGGTGCCGACAATGCTGATCAGGACGACCGCAAGCCAGTAGATCGCCGGCACGTACTTGCGCACCCGGAACTGGAAGACCAACACCATGACCAGCGCTGCCCCGATCGCGTACGTGGTGCCCGTCAGCCCCAGGCTGAGAGTGGTGTTCAGGAAATCCGCGGCGGTTTCTCCGACGGTGGTCGCGAGGATCTTCACGATCCAGAAATAAAGTGTGATTTCTGGCACTTTGTTTAGAATTGTTCTTGTACGGAGAGAAGTGGACGGCGACTGATAATTCGTGGTCATTTGTCGCAGGCTAGTGACTGCGCGATTAGCGCCCAGGCAGTCGAAGGTTAGCGCCTGGTAAAACTGGCGGTCGACAGTTCAGTGAACCGCCACGACAGTAAGGTGACGGTTAACGGACGGTAAGTTGAGCTGCTCGATCTGCCCTTTGCGGGAAAGGTAAAAACACGTTGTGAGAATGCTGGCCACTTCAACCGAAGGCGTTCACGGTCAGTTCCTGTCGGCGTTGCGGTGCGGCCTTGTCGGCGGTGCGTAATTACGCTGCCCATCGCTCATCGGGATTGTCTCCAGGAGGAAAGCCGTGGCACGTTCGTTCCGGATCGGGGCGGCGATCAGCATCGGACTGCTCGGTTGCGCGCTGGTCGCCCCAACCGCTTTTGGCTCCGTCGAGCAGAAGTCCGCGCCATCCCGGCAGGTCCTGATCCTGTCGGTGGACGGGCTGCATCAATCCGATCTTTCGTGGTACGTCGGGCATCACCCGAAATCCGCGCTCGCGGCCCTGGTCGATCGCGGGGTCGAGTACACGCACGCGCGTACGCCGGTGCCGTCGGACTCGTTTCCTGGCCTGGTCGGCCAGTTCACCGGCGGAAATCCGGATAGCACGGGCATCTATTACGACGATTCGTACAATGCCGCGCTGCTGCCGGCGGGCACCACCGTCTGCGCTGGGAAGAAGCCTGGTGCTCAGGTCGACCTGACCGAAGACCTGGACCTGAACAAGGCATCGGTGGACGCCGGCGAGGGTTTGAGCGGGCTGCCTGCGAACATCCTGAAGATGACCGCGAATCCGCGGTCACTCATCAACCCGGCGTTGTTGCCAGTCGACCCGACCACGTGCAAACCCGTTTACCCGCACCAGTATCTCAAGGTGAACACGGTGTTCGAGGTCGCCCGCAAAGCCGGCCTGCGGACCGCGTGGTCGGACAAGCACCCCGCGTACGAGATACTGAACGGGCCGTCCGGTGTTGGCATACAGGACCTTTTCACACCGGAAATCAACAGTCAGGCGGCCGGCTTGCCAGCCGGCGCCGACTGGACAACCAACAACACCAAAACCCGCCAATACGACGGTTACAAGGTCCAGGCCGTCCTCAACGAAATAGCCGGCTACGACCACAGTCGTACCGTCCGGGTCGGCACTCCCGCCGTCTTCGGGATGAACTTCCAGGCGGTCTCGACCGCACAGAAGCTACCGTCCTCCGACGGCCTACCGGGCGGCTACCTCCCTGGCGGGGCAACTCCCGGGCCGCTGCTTGCCGCCGCACTGGACTTCGTCGACCAATCGGTCGGCGCGATGCTCGCCGGTATTGCCCAGCGCCACCTCACCAACAGCACAACGGTCATCCTGTCGGCCAAACACGGCCAGTCTCCGACCGATCCGACGACGTTGACACGCATCAACGATGGCAAACTGCTCGACGGGTTGAACGCGGCGTGGAAGAGGGCTCACCCTGCTGCCGACGATCTGGTCGCGCACTCCGTCGACGACGATGCGATGCTTCTGTGGTTGACCGACCGGTCCGCCGCGGCGACCTCCTTCGCCCGTACGTACCTGCTGGCCCAGTCCGGCACAGGGACCGACAGCATGGGCGCGAGCAGGGCGTTCGTCCACTCCGGACTGTCCACCGTGTACGCCGGCCGCGCGGCCGCGGCCTTCTACCGGGTACGCCCCGGCGACCCGCGGGTGCCCGACCTGTTCGGGGTCGTCCAACACGGTGTCGTCTACACCGGAGGGAAATCCAAGATCGCTGAGCACGGTGGAGCCGATCCGCAGGACCGGGACGTAGCGCTCATCGTCGCCGACCCAAACCAGTGGCACCGCGTTGTCAGTGCGGTGGTGTCGACGATCCAGATCGCCCCGACCACGCTGCGCACGCTCGGCCTCGATCCGGACGCGCTCCAGGCCGTACGCCAGGACCACACCCAGGCACTGCCTCGACATTAGACCAGCCGATGAGAAAGCCAGCCGCGTACGCCGAGGCGTTCCGCAAGCTTGGCATCCGCTCACGAAGCGAGCTGACGGCCGAAGAACTCTGGAATTCTCCCGGGGCACCGGGGCCGCGCTGGCTGCCATGATCGAGGAGTTACCCGGGTCGGAAACCGGCGCAGCCACGATCGTGCACGCCGGCGTACGAGCCACCGCCGCCGACGATGGCGCCTCGGTCACCGTTGTGCTCGCGCCAACCGTGTCTGGCCGAGAGTGATCGCACTGCCAGCGGGCACCGCCTCGGGCGCCGGCCAAAGCCAGCGCGGTCGCCGTCGGCTTATTGTGTGCAGTACTTCCACTCGCCGTTCTCTTTGACGACTGTCGCGACGATGGTTGCCGGGTCGGGTTTGCTACTGGAGTGACCGGTCACGGACGCGGTTGCCGTGTCGCCGACCACCTGTATGTCGGATATCGAGTCGACGGTGAGGGACAACAGCTTCTTGCGGTCGTTGTCCTGCGGTCCCAGCGTGTCGAAGTATGTCCTGAGCTTTGCGCCGAGGGAACTGCAACTGTTCTGAACGATGTTGTCGATATTGGTAGTGGCCACAGAGGTGTAAAACGCGCGGATCGCGATGCTGACCTTCTCCTGGTCCGACACGAACAACGCACCGCATCCGGTGGTCGCGAGCATCGCGAGACAGAGCGCACCCACCAGAGTCACCTTCAGACTGGAACTGGGCCTGGGACTCGAGCTTGTGTACGGCGGTCGCCTGAGAGCAGCTTCCGTGACAGTTTTCGCCCCGTGGATGTCGTTCACGGCCTGGGTCCTTTCTCGGGTTTGGCAAACGGGTACGGACCCGCCCACAGTCCGGCGAGGTCGATGTCGGACAAGTCAACCCAAGGTCGCCGGCCACCGTGGGCCAGGTGACCGCCCCGTTCCCGAAAAGCGCTCTACAGGCCTCCACTGACCAGGGGGTATGGCTCGCCGAGAGAGGACACTGAGCGGACCCAGAGTGGACGAGTACGGACCTATCTGGTGTCCGGTGGTCCTGGCCGGAGCATCGCACTTCGCGAAACACGCCACGACCCTCGCCGCTGGCGTATCGCCGCGCGTTTCGTGCCCGTACGACTTCCGTCGGCTAGCCTGCGCGCGGACCGGTCACGTCGGGTATCCCACCTATCCGGGGATGGCCGGTGTCCGCGGGTTAGCGTGGTAGCCGGGAGGCACCGCGCCCCGTCCACATCCGCTACGAGTCACAGGTAGGGCCACCGCAACGATGAAGATCATCTACACCTATACCGACGAGGCGCCGGCGCTCGCAACGCACTCTTTTCTGCCGATCATCGAGGCGTACGCAGGCAAGACCGGCGTCGACGTCGAGACCCGCGACATCTCGCTGGCGGCCCGCGTGCTGGCGCACTTCCCCGACCTGTTGACCGACGAGCAGCGGGTGCCCGACTCGCTCGCAGAGCTGGGCGAGCTGGCCAAGACTCCCGCGGCCAACATTATCAAGCTGCCCAACGTCAGCGCCTCGATTCCCCAGCTCAAGGCCGTGATCAAGGAGCTGCAGGGGGCTGGCTACGCGGTACCGGACTATCCCGAGGACCCCAGCACCGACGCTGAGCGGGCCGCGCGTTCCGCGTACGACTCGGTCAAGGGCAGCGCGGTCAACCCGGTGCTGCGCGAGGGCAACTCGGACCGCCGCGCGCCCGCGTCGGTGAAGCAGTACGCCCGCAACCACCCGCATTCGATGGGCAAGTGGTCCACCGAGTCGGCCTCGCACGTGTCCACCATGAGCGACGGCGACTTCCGCCACTCCGAGACCTCGGTGACCGTCCACGACGCCGCTGAGCTGCGCATCGAGCACGCTGCGCCCGACGGCACTGTGACCGTCCTCAAGCCGTCCCTGCCGGTGCTGGCCGGCGAGATCGTGGACGCCGCGGTACTGAGCAAAAGCGCGCTCGAGAGTTTCCTCGCCGAGCAGGTTGCGGACGCCAAGGCCAAGGGTGTGCTGTTCTCGGTGCACCTCAAGGCCACGATGATGAAGGTCTCCGACCCGATCATCTTCGGGCACGCGGTGCGGCAGTATTTCGCCGACGTGTTCGCCGAGTACGGCGCGGACCTGGCCTCGGTGGGCGCTGACCCCAACGACGGCCTGGCCAGCGTGCTCACCGCATTGACCAAACTCCCGGCGGACAAGCGGGAGGCCATCGAGGCGGCCATCACCGCTGCGTACGGTACCGGCCCAGCGCTTGCCATGGTCGACTCGGACCGCGGCATCACCAACCTGCACGTTCCCAGCGACATCATCATCGACGCATCCATGCCGGCCGCGATCCGTTCGTCCGGGCAGATGTGGAACGCTGACAACCAGCAGCAGGACGCCAAGTTCGTCATCCCGGACTCGTCGTACGCTCCGCTGTACGCCGAGACCGTCGACTTCTGCCGCGAGCACGGCGCGTTCGACCCGGCCACCATGGGCACCACGCCGAACGTCGGGCTGATGGCGCAGAAGGCCGAGGAATATGGCAGCCACGACAAGACGTTCGAGATCGCCGCACCGGGCACCGTACGCGTGGTGGACACCGCCACCGGCGACGTGCTGCTGTCCCACCAGGTCGAGACCGGCGACATCTGGCGGGCCTGCCAGACCAAGGACGCCCCGGTCCGCAACTGGGTCGAGCTGGCCGTTTCCCGGGCCCGCGCCACCGGTGCCCCTGCCGTGTTCTGGCTGGACGAGACCCGTGGCCACGACGCCGAGGTGCTTCGGAAAGTACGCGCGCAGCTGGCCGAGCTGGACACCGACGGACTGACCATCGAGATCCTGCCGGTCGACGAGGCCACCCGCTACACCCTGGCCAGGGCCAAGGCCGGGCAGGACACCATCTCGGTCACCGGGAACGTGCTGCGGGACTACCTCACCGACCTGTTCCCGATCATGGAGCTGGGCACCAGCGCCAAGATGCTCTCGATCGTGCCGCTGATGAACGGCGGCGGGCTGTTCGAGACCGGCGCCGGCGGCTCGGCGCCCAAGCACGTCCAGCAGCTGGTCAAGGAGAACCATCTGCGCTGGGACTCGCTCGGTGAGTTCCTCGCGCTCGCCGTGTCACTGGAGTTCCTGGCCACCTCCGACGACAACCCAGGCGCGGCGGTGCTGGGCAAGGCCCTCGATGACGCCACCGGCAAGCTGCTGGAGAACGGCCAGTCGCCGTCCCGGCGGGTCGGTGAGCTGGACAACCGGGGCAGCCACTTCTACCTGGCGCTTTACTGGGCGCAGGCGCTTGCCGCGCAGACCGTCGATGCTGGGCTGGCGAAGGTGTTCGGTCCGCTCGCTGAGCGGCTGGCGGCCGACCAGGAGAAGATCGTCGGCGAGCTGAACGGCGTACAAGGCCACTCCGTCGACCTGGGCGGCTACTACTACGTCGACAAGGCCAAAACCGACGAGATCATGCGGCCAAGTCCGACCCTGAACGCGGCGATCGCGCAGTTCTGAGGACGGGCCGTCCCGGCGGCCAGAGTTGCCGCCGGGACGGCGCAACCAGGAGCCACGGACCTCGGCGAGCTGGGCTGTCGGCCGCAAGTCGTTAGAGGAGTTCGACTTCGACCACGCCTGCGGCCTCAAGGGGCCCGTCGAGATGGGGACTCCGTTGGCGAGGTCGCCTCGACACGTACGCCTGCGTGCTGGCGGACGGTGTCACAGCTGAGTGGGGATAATCCTACCGACAACTGGGGGAATGCCGTGTTGCGCCGTATCTTCGGCTGGCCCAGGCTTTCTGGGAGAAAGAACACCGCGTGAACGGGAGCAAACGACATTCCATGAAGCGAATGATCAGAACGATTTTATTTGCTACTGCTGGATTTTTGACAATTGGCGCGATTGTGGTGCCTGCGGCGCAGGCCGGGACCAGGCTCGACCCGGCCGCGTTGGCCAAGGCCATTGAGATCGTGCCAGTCGACCACGCCGCCGGTGACCTCGCCAGGGTCGTCTCGGGTGCGGATAGCTGGCAGGGAACCGACGGTGATTTGCAGACCGGCCAAGCTATTGCGCCGAATGCGCATTTCCGGATCGGCAGCGTCGCGAAGTCGTTCGAGGCGACCATCGCACTGCAACTGGTCGCCGAGCACCGGATCGACCTGGAACAGACCGTCGAACACTATCTGCCCGGACTGCTGACCAAACCCTTCCGGGTGGTCACCGTACGACAGGTTTTGACGATGACCAGCGGCCTGCCCGAGGTTGGCGGACCGTCGGTCACGATCGACCAGCTCATCGCGAACCGCTTCGACTACCAGTTGTTCGACGAGATCATCCAGCAATCGCTGCGCCCCAAGAAAAGTGTCTGGCCCGGGCCACGGTTTCCGGCCGGCACCCGGCAGTCGTACAACTCGCTGGACTACCGCGTGGTCGGCGCGTTGGTCGAGAAGGTGACCGGCAAGCCGTACCCGGCGGTGCTCCGCGAGCGGATCGTGCGCCCGTTGTCGCTGACGCAGACCGCGGCGCCAGGCGTCGGCCCGCGGCTGCCGGTGCCGTATCTGCACGGCTACCTGACCAACAGCAAAGGGCAGGTCGTGGACGTCAGCGAGCAGAATGGCAACCCGTCGAGCATGTACTCCACGACCACGGATTTGGACCGGTTCGTGACGGCGCTTTTCCGTGGCGATCTACTGCCCGCGGCACAGAATCAAGTGATGTTCAGCCCGCCGCGCGACGCGAACGGCAACCTCCTGCCGTACCAGGGAGCTGGCAACTGCAACACCGGTCTGGACGCTGGAAAAGCTTGCCTGGGCATGGGCGTTGGCAGCCTCACCCTGCCGAACGGCACAGTTCTGTGGGGAAAGACCGGCGAGGACATGGGATATTCCAGCGGTGTCTTCGCGACCCGTGACCTCAGTGAGCGTGGCGAGTACGCGGTGGCCGAGACGACCACCAACGACCCGATGACCGTCCCACGGCGGCTGCTCGCGGCCGCTTTCAGCAACTAACTCCGAAATTGCTCGGCTGCCGACCGAGAGCCGACAGCTAGCTCGGCACGAATGTGTGGTTGGTGATCCCGGTCAGCGGCGGCTGGTGGCCAGGATGATGAGGAACTGCCCGCCGCCTGCCTCGATGGTGGCGGTCACCGGCAGCCCTGGTACCAGTCGGGAGAACCGGTCCACCAGCCAATCCGCCGCATCTTGGGCGTCGTGCTTGGTCGGGCAACGGGCCACCATCTCGCGGCCCCCCTTGCGCTCCAGCCTCCCGGCAACGGTGATCAGCGGCGCGGGTTCGACCACCCGCAGACGGTCCGGCCAGGCGATGACCACCTTGACCGCGCCCTTGCGGGTGTTACACCCGCGGTGCGCGAGGCGCTCGGCGACCTTGGCCTTGCGGTCGGCGGTCCGGCTGTCGACGCTGGGACCCCGCGGGTCGTTCACCGCCATGTCGGGGTCGACCGGTTCGTCGCACACCCAGCACCGCCCGCCGTCACGCTCGGCCACATCATCAAGGAGACTCACCCGAGCAAACTAGCCTGCCCGTCCGCCGTCCGCCGAGGTGGTCGACCGACAGGCTGTGGCTCCTACACTCACCACCATGGAGCTGGTGGGCCGCGACCGCGAGAAGGCCGAGATCTGCGAACTGCTGGATCGTACGGCCGCGGGAGAGGGCCGGCTTCTTGTCGTCGTCGGACCAGCCGGCGCGGGAAAGACCGCGTTGGCCGAATACGCGGCGGCGCAAGGAAAGAGCCGTGGGCTGGAGGTAGTACGCGCTGCGGGGGTCCGCGGCCAACCGGCGCGGTTGGTGTGGATGCAGGTGTTGGAGGATCTCGGTGCCGCAGACGCCGCGCGAGCACTGCTTGTCGAACCGGCGGTCGCCGAGCTGGACGCTGCGGCTCGGGCGCTCATTCGCGGGACACGACGGCTGGTGGTCCTCGACGATCTGGACGCCGCCGGTGCGGAGGCTCTTGCGGTGCTTCCAGTCGTGGCGGGCCGGCTGGCTGGCAGCGGTACGGCGGTCGTGGTGACCGTGACTGAGCCGCCGGGTGTCGGACGTGAGATGTCGCTGCGGTCGCTGACCGAGGAACAGCTCGGCACGGCCGTGGCCGAGCACCGGCCGGCCGTACGGCACGCGTTGTGGCTCGCTTCGCGCGGACTTCCCGGCCCCGCACGGGAGCTGGCGGTCGAGCTGGCGGGTCTCACGGATCAGGACGATCCGGTGGTCGAACTGGCACTACGCGCGCCGTCGCAGACGGCGTTCCTGGACGTGGACCCGAATCTGCTGAGTCTTCTGGAGGAGGCTGCGGCCCGGCCGGCCGACGATGCGCCGCGATCTCGCGTACTGGCCCGGTTGGCGCGTGAACTTCTGGGCGATGCCACCGCGGCGAACCGGCGGCGCGCACTGGTCGACGAGGCACTGGACTTGGCCCGCCGGTCAGGTGACTGGCAGGCACTGGTCGAGGCACTCGGTGCCCGGCTGTACGCGCTCTGGGATCCCAGCGCCGCCCACGACCGGTTGGTCGCCGCCGCGGAGCTGGTGGGGTTGGCGCGCCGCGCGGGCGACGGTGAGCGGGAACGTGACGCGATGTTCTGGCGGTTTGTCGCGTTGATGGAGCTCGGCCGGGTCAGCGAGGCGGAGACCGAGCTGTCCGCGTACCAACGGGCCGCCGAGCGAGCCGGTGACTCCTCCGGCAGGATCATGGTGATGGCTCGGCATGCGATGTTGGCGACCATGCGGGGCCGGTTCGATGAGGCCGAGCGGCTGGCCGCCGAGATCGCCGAATACGGTCGACGGATCGGCCATCCCGATACGCAGAACCTCACCGGCGTTGGTTCGTGGAGCCAGCGCTTCCGGAACAAGGCGGTCTGGCCGCGGGCGCTGGAGATGCTGCGGCCGATTGCGAGGCGTCGTCCCGGTCATTTCTTCGACGCCGACGTGGCCGAGATCGAAGTGATGTTGGGCCACACGGCGGAAGCCGCCGCCACGCTCGAACGGTTGCTGCCCAAGGTGCTGGTGGCATCCGGCCCGCGCTGGCTGAGCGTCGTCGTGGAGCTGACCACGGTCGCGACCCAGCTCGGTGACGCGACGGCGGCCGAGCAGCTGTACGGGGCTCTGCTGCCGTACGAGGGAAGGTTGGTCATCCGGGCCGGCGCGGTGATCGAGTTCGGGCCAGCCAGCCACTACCTTGGCATGCTGGCGGCGACCGCCGGACGGTTGGCGGACGCTGGCGCGCATTTCGAGCGTGCGATCGCCTTCGAGGAGCAGACTGGCGGCCTGACGATGCTGGCCATCACGTCCGCCGCGTACGCCGACCTGCTGGACCAGATCGGCGAGCCGGAACGCGCAGCCACGGCCAGGACCCGCGCCCGGACGCTGGCTGAACGCCTCGGCATGGCCGTCCTGCTTGAGCAGCTGGATTCCGGCGCCTGGTCACTGCGGCAGGACGGCGACGACTGGCTGCTGGTCGCCGGTGCCGAGACCGCGCGACTGCGAGACAGCCGTGGCCTGCGCTACCTGCGCGCGTTGGTTGCCGCGTCAGGTCAGGACATCCCGGCGCTGGACCTCGCCGCCGGCGGCGCCGGGGTCGCTGGCAGTGGCGCAGCGGCGATCCTGGACACCGCGGCTCGTACGGCGTACCGGCGTCGCATCGAGCAGATCGACGCCGACCTGGAGTCCGCCGACCGGGCCGGCGCCGCCGACCGAGCCACCGGGCTGGAAGCCGAACGCTCAGCCATCATCGCCGAACTCCAGCAAGCCACTGGGCTCGGCGGCCGGCAGCGCAGACAGTCCGACGACGCGGAGCGCGCCCGGGTCAACGTCACCCGTACGCTCCGCCTCGCGATCGAGAAGATCGAAGCAGTCGCGCCGCTGACCGCCGTCCACCTGCGTGCCAGCGTACGAACGGGCCGGGTCTGCCGCTACGAGCCCGGCCCGGACGGTCCGAGCTGGGTGACCTGAGCCGACCGTACGAACTGTTCGGTGCCGATTTACGCCTCCACAGCGACGAGCACAAACACCACACGAGGCGGCGCCGATGCGAGCGAACACATATGAGCCCGAGACCGACCAGCTCGTGCGCCAGCACGGCGAGCTGCCTTCGTTCGACGGCGAAGTCGGCAAGCTCGCCGCCGCGATCCGGACCGGGATGGCCGACCTCGCCGCAGCCGTACGCGGGCAGCGGCCGGATGCACGACAGCGGATAGCCGCGGCGGCCGGCGCCGAGTTGACCAGCCGGATCCATCGGTATTGCGTATTGCTGGCAAGCGAGGCCGGTTCTCTTGCGCCTTCGCCCAAGCCGCTGACCGCGCGTGAGTACGAGATCGCGCTGCTGGTGTCCGACGGCCTGTCCAACGCGCGCATCGCGGCCCGATTGTTCATCAGCGAACGGACGGTGGAAACCCACTTGCGCAACAGTTACCTGAAACTGGGTCTACTGACCAGGGTCTCGCTAGCTCAGTGGGCGGTCCGCCACGGCACGTACGATCACGAACTCCTGGACCAGCGGAATGCCAGCGTCCGTACGGATGTCGGCTAGCCTGGCAAAGGCGGCAGCCTTGAAATCCGGTATCCGCGCGGGCGCGAGCTGCTCGAGATACCAGCGATAGCCATGAGACCAACCCCATCGCCACCACGCATCCTCATCTGGGAACACGACGTCGATGCGATCGGTCGTGACATCCAGGTCGGTCAAACCCGCCTTGATGAGAGCCGCCCCGATATTTTCCGGCGAAGGCAGTTCCGTGAGCTCCGGCATCGGCCGGAGCTCGAACTCACGGCAGAGATCGCTGAGGAAATCCCAGTCGGGTCCGCCGCCAACCTGCCCACTGGACAGAAATCGCCCGCCCGGGCGAAGCACTCGTACGATCTCGGGCAGCCCGCGGTCAAGCCCAACGAACGGCAACGCGCATCCGCAGAGCACCACGTCGAAGGAGCCGTCCGCGAACTCCAGCTCGCCGCAGTCCATCACCAACGCCTGCGCCGTCCCCGCACCCGCCTCGGCGAGCGCGCCGTTCGCCCGCTCGACCATGGTCGGTGCCGAGTCAATCCCTACCGCACGTCCGGTGGCCGTCACCGCCAGCGCCGCCGGCACCAGTGACGATCCGGTCCCGCACGCGACGTCGAGAACGTGCTCACCTGGCGCCAGCCCGGCGCGGGCGACCAGCCGCTCACCCATCGGCTGGAAATAAGGCACAACCGTCTCGTACGTCAATGCGGCGCGATTCCACACCGCCGTTGTCCCGTCCATCATCCGCTCCATCCATCGAAACCTTGAACGCATTCAGAATGCCGGTCCGGGCGGACGCAGCCAATCAGGGCTGGCACTGAGATCTCCAGGCGACGCCCGCTGCTCATACGGGTAGCCCTTCGCTGACTGTTGCGAGGCAACGGATTTCATTTACTCGACCTGACATCGGGCCTATGTGCGGGGCCGCCGGCGGTTAAGCCAGATCAGGAGGCGGAGTAGGCCGACGACGACAAAGAGCAGTCCGGCCGCCGTAGCGGCCAGGCAAAAGAGGAAAGCCTCGTACGCGTTATTGAGTGTGTCGCCGCTGTCGAGATAGACGTTTCGCGCGCCGTCATACCGCGCCGCGATCGTTTCGCCAGCCTGGTAATAACGCGCTGGATTGAGCCCGACCGCCCAACTGGCGGCCACCTGCTCCCTGCTCCCGGCCCGTTGGAATTCACCGGTGCAGAGCTGTTCGCTGCCGCCTTTGCCCTGCCGGCCCCAATGGCACTCTCCAATCCGGAATGTGCCCACTGCTCCTTGGCTCGTCAAAACCTGAATTTCTCGGAACGTGGCCGAAAGGCCGGAGGATCCGTACGGGAACAGCAGCAAACCGACGATGATCGCCGCGATCAGAGAGCCTGGCGGCCGCGCCAACGGATGGCGGCGAGTCTGTCCGAGAAAGGTCACCGGTTGATTGTTGCCGTCGGGAACTGGAATGTCTCGACTTGAGGTCCCATCGAACGTCCGGTCTGCCCGAACAAGCAACCGCTTGTACGGGCGCCCGTGCCGGCCATGACACCGTTCTACCGCCACCACCG
The DNA here is from genome assembly GCF_039530045.1 of Fodinicola feengrottensis. Classification (NCBI taxonomy): domain Bacteria; kingdom Bacillati; phylum Actinomycetota; class Actinomycetes; order Mycobacteriales; genus Fodinicola; species Fodinicola feengrottensis. Next base: position 197,252 of record NZ_BAAANY010000014.1, read on the forward strand.
TCAAAAAGATCGAGTTCGTACGATCGGAATGTAGTCATTTTCTCAATTATCTAAGCAAAACGCAGAGCGTGCGCATTCAAGCCCTAAGCAATTAATGGCGTGGGGGAGGGGTCCCGGTTGGGGCCTCGTAGGATCCCTGCGTGATCAGAGATACCGCCGTACGTCTACAGGTCGCTGCGGTTCTGGCGGCAGGCTCATGCGTACTCGCCGCCTGCGGCTCGGCGCCGAGAGCTCCGCAGCCCTCGCCGTCCAGAACGGGGCCTGACCCTGCGCTGGTGTCGTGGGCCACCGGCTATTGCAGTGCGGTCAAGCGCATCCAGCTGAGCGTCTATGTGATGCCGAAGGAGTACGACATCAACTCCGACGCCGACCTGCCCAAGGCCGCCGCCGGACTACAAACGCTCGACGCAGCGCTGACGACCGCGGTCACCGGGCTGCGGAAACTCCCGAAGGCGCCGCCCCCGGCGCAACGCGCGGACACGCTGGCAGCGGGCGAGTTGACCTTCTACAGCGGTTTGTTAGGCAAGGTCACCCAATACCGCACTCTCCTGCCGCGAGGGGGCGTCCAGTACGCCAAGGCGGCGCTGACTGTGACCGGAGTCGACCTCGCCTCGCACACGTCGGCCGTCGAAACCGACAGCGTGCCGGGCCTGCGGCAGGCGATGAAGGCCACCACAGCCTGCGAGCTCGTCGGCTAGCGGTCTGTCTGTGATTTGCCGATGGTGGATCCGGTGCGCCCAGACGGCTTCTGGGCGTCAGAACCGCCGTGCCAAATCAAAGACAGACCGCTAGAGGCGTACGCCTCGGTCGCCGAGCGATTCCAATAGCGCGCGCAGGGAGTCGGACAGTCGGTCCAGTTCCGGGCGGTTGAGGCCGGCGAGCAGGCGTTCTTCGTTGGCGACGTGTTCGCCGATGAGGTCGTTGACAACGTCGTTGCCGTGGGCGGTCAGCCGGACGCGCACCGAACGGCGATCGACGTCGTCGCGTATGCGTTCGACCAGCGACTTCGACTCCATCCGGTCGATGCGGGCGGTGATCGCGCCCGAGGTGACCATCGAGGTCTTCAACAAAGCGCCGGCGGACAGCTCGTACGGCTCACCCGCCCGGCGCAGTGTCATCAGCATGTCCACCTCGCTCTAAGCCAAATGCTCTTAGTTCAGCGGCATGGACACGGTGATCGTGCGATCGTCTGATGGCCGACACAGCATGGAACAGGCCACGGATCTGCGTTGGCGGTTATTTTGGGCCGGATCCTCCGTTGGCCCTTGCACGACACAACGAACCTACGGAAAGGGCAATCCAATGACTGAGCTGAACGTGGAACGTGCGCGGCAAGCGATCGTCGAACATACCCGCCGTCTGGGGGAATCAGCCGCTGCGGCCGGACCTGACGCCGCCGTGCCGACAGCCGCGAAGTGGACCATCACTGACCTGGTCGAGCACGTGGGCCAGACCCAGCACTGGGTCGCGGAGATCATCGAGCGGCGCATCACTGACCCCACCCAGCTGCCCACGGAGATGGCCGTACGCCCCGCCGACCCCCGACAGTGGCAGGTGTGGCTGTCGGAGTCCGCGCGGCGGGTCGCGAGCGCATGCTCCGATGAGGCGCTCGACGCGCCGGTGTTCAACCCCGCGGGAGACGAGCGGCCCGGGACGCGATTCTGGATGGCCAGCATGGTCAACGAAGCGGTCGTCCACGGCTTTGACGCAGCCACCGCGGCGGACCGACCAGCCGACATTGACGCCGACATCGCGGCCGCGCTTATCAGCAACCACCTCGCGATGCTCACCGCTCCCACATGGGCGATGCAGCGGCCGGAGTCCGCCCACGCCATCCGGGGCACCGGGCAGACCCTGCAATGGCTGGCCACCGACACCGCGGACGACGCTGGCGCTTGGTTCGTCGAACGGCGGCCTGACGGAGCAACGTGGCGGCCCGGAACCCAGCAGGCCGATGTGACGGTGACCGGCTCGGCACGATCACTGCTGCTGACCTTGACCCGACGACTCACGCTCACCGACCGCGAAGCCACCACCATCAGCGTCGACGGCGACACCGACCTCGCCCAGCACTGGCTCGACAACACCGCCCATGTCAGCGGCTGACCGTAGGGCGTCATCGCGCCTGCGGTTTGCGGTGTTCACCGAGCTCATGGAGATCGTCGCGGTGGCGGAGCAGTCGATGGTCAGCAATGCGGCCAGTCTGGCTGTTTCCCCTCTCAATGGACGATGCGGTACCGCAGGTGTGTCGCGTTGTTGCCTTCGAGTCGGCGGACGAGCTCCAGTTCGACGTGGCCGAGTCCGGTCGGCTCGAACAGTCGCCGGCCGTCACCCAGCAGTACGGGCACGAGGTGCAGTTCGAGTTCGTCGAGCTGACCAGCTGCCAGTAATGCCTGCGCCGCACTCGCGCCGTGGACCAGCACGGCTCGATCTCCCGCTGCTTCGCGGGCCTCGGTGGCACACGCGTTGACGTCCGTGTAGAACTTCGCGCTGCCGGGTGGCTCGTCGGCCGGGTCGATGTTGTGTGTGAGCACGTGGATCGGCACTCCGTCGTGGTGGTCGCCTTGCCATCGACCGGCCAGCTCAAACGTGCGGCGTCCGGACACCACGGCGCCGGTCGAGCAGGCCTCGGCGTACACCTGCCCGTTGATCCCCTCGGACATCCGGTCGTCGAGCCAGTTGAACAGTCGACCTCCGTCGCGGCCGAGTTCCTGGCCCGGTCGGTCGTCCGGCCCAGTGATATACCCGTCGACCGACATGGACATGTAAAGCCGCAGTGGCGTCCTACTCATCCTCATCCCCTCCCTCGTAGCCGACAGCCGTGTAGAACGAAGACACCGGATGTCATTTACTCAACGGCCTGTTGGCGGATTGCAGTATTTGTTCGATTGTCCGCCGAGCCTTGCTCACAATATCCTTGTCGTTGATCCGTAGTCCGATATTCGTCGCGCAGAGGGCGGCGTCGATTTGGAAGGCGGCGAGCTCCGGGTCGAGTTCGGCAGTGCCTTTTTCTTCTTTTGCATGGCGGAGTTCGTCCGCGAGCAGTTCACGCCAGCGGGCTTGTTCGCCGAAGAGGGTGTCCCGGACCAGCCCGGGTCGACTGTCGAAATCGGCGTAGTTGGCCACCCAGAAGCATCCGCCGGGAAACAGCGGGGTTTCGGCGTACACCAGCCAGCGTTCGACCAGTGCGCGCAGTCGAGCGACGCCGTGGTCCGCGCTCAGGGCGGGTTTGACGACCGCTTCGGTGAACATTTCGCGCGCGCACTCGATGGAGGCGAGCTGCAACTGTTCCTTGGTGCCGAACAGTGTCTGCACGCCGCTCTTGCTCAACCCCAGATCAGTGGCCAGTCGGCCGATGCTGAGCCCGTTCAGGCCTTCCATCGATGCCACGTCGACCGCTCGCCGGGTGATCGCGCGCCTGGTTTTGGCTCCACGCGCGAGCCGTTGGTCGATTGTCGCCGCGTCCGGATCCATCGCAGAGCCTCCCGTCGCTAGGTCTCGGTGACCTTACTTACGTACGACCGATCGTACAACTTCTGCCGAGACTGTCAGGAGTGTCACACTGCTTGGTAAAACAATACGACCGATCGTATGTTTTGTGTCAGAGGTTGGATCGACGAAATGAGGAGTCTGTGGAAAGCGATCGGATGTTCGAACTGGCGCAGGCGTTGGCGATCGCCAAGAGTCGGCAGGACGTGTCGGCCGCAGTGCGGCTGCTGCATGAGGACATGGTGTTGGTGACTCCGGCGTTCGGGACCCAAGCCCGTGGCCGGACCGCGAACGCCAAGGTGTTGACCAGATTTTTCGCGACGTTCCCTGATTACCACGTGGTCCTCGACGGACATGCCAGTGATGCGCAGACCCTGGTCTGCTGGGGCCGCCTGTGGATGACCATGACGGGGGACCGGTTCGGCGTTGTCCCCAACGGCAGGCGTGCCGAACTGCCAGTGTTCATCCAGTTCTCGTTCAAGGACGACCTGATTGCCGGCGAGCAGTTCTTCTTCGACCTGTCCGAACTCTGTGCTCAGTCGGGAGTATCCACCGACGCCGTACGGGACCGCCTTTTCGGAGCGGCGGCATGACCGGAGACCGGCGAATACAGGACGTTGGCGCAATTAAGACCGCACATCTCTTTGACATCGTCGTCGATTTGAACCCTCCGCTGAACATCGGTCACGGGCCGTTCGGCCGGCGGGTTCTTTTTGGGGCCGCGGGCGGTACGTTCGAAGGGCCGAAACTGAAAGGCGAGGTGCTGCCAGGAGGCGGCGACTGGGCACTGTTTCGCCCGGACGGCACGATGACACTGGACGTGCGGCTGACGCTTCGTACGCATGACCAGGCATTGGTGCACATGACCTACGGTGGTCGGTGGGTGGTGCCGGCCGCCTTACGCAACGACCTGACGGACCCGGTCAAGAGATATCAGATCGACCCGTCAGCATATTATTTCCGAACAAACCCGCTGTTTGAAACCGGGGCCCCTGAGTACGCCTGGCTCAATGACGTTGTGTCTGTCGGATCGGGGTATCTGGTCGAAGGCGGAATCGCGTACAAAGTCACCGAAATCCAGTAGAGCGCATGGATTCGGTCACGTCCAAGACAAAAAGGTGCGTACGCGCGGCGGTGTCGGGGCTTCGCGTTAGCCGCTGGCTGCGGTAGACGTTGGGGGCAATTCCCGGGCCCGGGTGAATACGTCGGCGAGTGTCACCGCAACGCCGGTGTCGGCCGACTCGACGGCGGCTTCGACCATGGCGAGGCTCATCAGGTTCTCGTGGATTTCGCCCATCGGTGCGACGCCGGTACGCAGCGCCTCGACGAAGACCTGAAGCGCGCCGGCGATTCCCGAGTACGGAGAGGCTGGACGGTCCAGCGGTGGATGGTCGGAGGCGAGTTCCGGATCGTGGTCGCCGTCCCAGTGCGCGCTGCCTTTCTCGCCGGAGATCCGCCAGGTGCCGTTCCAAGAGGTTTCGGCGCCCGCCGCGCACCAGCTGCCGACGTACGTGTAGCGGGCGCCATCGGACATTTCGAACACAGCCGACGCGTTGGCATCGCCGCGATACCAACTCCACGACGGGTTCCAGGACTGGCAGGTCACCGAGACCGGTTCGGCGGCAAGCAGAAACCGTGCGGTGTCGAACGAGTGGATGGCCATGTCCACCAACAGCGGCTGCCGCATCTGGTCACGGAAGCCGCCGAACCGGGGCGCCCGAAAGAACTCAGTGGTCACCGAGCCGACCGCGCCGAGGCCCTCGACCATGGCGCGTAACGCGAACACCCGCGGGTTCCACCGCCGCGACTGGCTCACCATGAACAGCTGCCCGGTCTGTTCGGCCACGGTGGCGAGCCGGACGGCCTCCGCGAGAGTGCTGGCGGCCGGTTTTTCCCCCAGCACCGGCAGTCCCGCACGCAGCGCGGCCATGGTCACCGGGAGATGCGCGGCCGGAACCGTGACGTTGACGATCGCCCGGGCGCCGGTGGCGGCGGCGACCGCCACCGCGTCAGCTCCGATGGGGACGTCCATGCCGAGGTCGGCGACAGCGGTACGGGCCGCGTCCTGGTCGATGTCGACGACTCCGGCAAGGCGTACCAGCGGGTCGGCCTGGACAGCGGCCAGCCAGGCCCGGCCCATCGAGCCCGCGCCGACGCACAACACCGGCAGCGGATCGTCCACGGAGGATGGCAGGGTGGCGAACGCGTTCACGCCTGGTTCTCCAGCGGTCCCTGGTAGCCGTGCCCGCGATAGAAGTCGTTGGTCTCGTACCGCAGCAGGGTGGGCAGTGAGCGGGTCGGCTGATCCGTGACGCACCACTGGACCGCGTTGGAGATGACCTTGCGTACGCCTTCGTGGTGGTAAACCGGGTAGTCCTGGTCACCTGGCTTGAAGTAGAAGATCTTGCCGTGCCCGCGCCGGAAGGTGCAGCCGGACCGAAACACCTCGCCGCCGGAAAAGCTGGAGATGAACACCAGCTCGTCCGGCGCGGGGATGTCGAAGAACTCCCCGTACATCTCGTCCTCTTCGATGATCATCGGGTGCGGAATGCCGCGGGCGATCGGGTGCGTCGGGTTCACCGTCCACACCAGCTCGCGGTCATGCGCACTGCGCCAGCGCAGGGTGCAGGAAGTGCCCATCAACTTGCCGAAGATCTTCGACCAGTGTCCGGAGTGCAGCACGACCAGCCCGAGCCCGGACAGTACGTGGCGGTGCACCCGCTCGACGACCTCGTCGGCCACCTCGGCATGCGCGGCGTGGCCCCACCAAGTCAGTACGTCGGTGTCGGCGAGGATCTCTTCGGTCAGGCCGTGCTCGGGATCGTCCAGGGTCGCGGTGCGTACTCGTACGCGGTCGCCGAGGTTGGCCACGATGCCCTCGGCGATTGTGGTGTGCATGCCGTCGGGATAGATCTTCGCCACCTGCTCCTCGAGCTTCTCGTGGCGGTTCTCGCCCCAGACGGTGACCCGGATCGGCTTGTCTGACAAAGGTCTGCCTTTCATTTGACGGCGCCGCCCGTGACGCCAGCCGCGACGTATCGCTGGGCGACGACGAGCAGCAGGACGGCGGGAATGGAGGCCAGTACGGCGGTGGCCATCACCGCGCTCCAGTTGCTGACGTACGTGCCGATGTACTGGTAGAGCCCGAGCGTCACCGGCCGGATCGTGTCGGTGGTGGTCAGCGTCAGCGCGAACAGGAAATCGCTCCAGCTGAACAGGAACGTGAACAGCGCCGCGGTGATGAGCGCGTTCCGGCTCATCGGCAGCACGATGGAGATGAAGGCGCGCAGCTGCCCGGCGCCGTCCACCCGGGCCGCCTCGATCACCGACGCCGGCAGGTTTCCCATGAACGCGCGCATGACGAGGATGCCGAACGGGATGCCTGCGGTGGCGTCGGCGAGGATCAGGCCCGGATAGGAGTTGAGCAGCCCGATGTCGTTGTACGCGCTGTAAAGTGCGTTGGCCACCACGATGCCAGGCACCATCTGGCTGATCAGGATCCCGAACAGCACCACGGTGGCCCAGCGCCAGCGGAACTGCGCCAGCGCGTACGCCGCCGGAGTGGCGATCATCAGGCTCGCCACCACCGTGCCCAGCGACACGATCAGGCTGGTCAGCAGGTGGCCGCCCTGCTGCGAAATCGCGCTGGTGTAGCCCTGCAGGCTCAGGTGCACCGGGAACCACGGAGTGCTCTGCGCCGCGCCACCGTCCTGCAGCGACACGTTGAGCATCCAGTAAAGCGGGAACAGCAGCACCGCGAGCAGCAACAGACCGATCGCGGAGTTGCCCAGCGAACGTACCGACTTGGTGGCACTCATCGCGGCCCTCACTCGTCCACAGCGCGTCGGTTGACGCGCAGGTAGAGCAGCGCGAAGACCAGCGAGACAACGATCAGGACGTTGCCCAACGCGGCACCCTGCCCGAAGTCGAACTGCTGGAACGACAGCGCGTACGACTGCGTGGCGATGGTCTGCGTCGCGTTCGCGGGGCCACCTCTGGTCAGGCCCAGGATGATGTCCAACACCTTCAGCGTGTACACCACACCCAGCACCAGCACCACCGTCACGACTGGACGAAGAAGCGGCCAGGTGATGTGTCGGAACGCCCGCCACCGGGTGGCGCCGTCGATCGCCGCCGCCTCGTACAGCTCGTTCGAGATGTCCTGCAACCCGCCGTAGAGGATCGTGGTGTTGAACGGGATGCCGATCCAGATGTTCACGCCGATCACCGCCACCAGCGCCAGCCGGGTATCGGTCAGCCAGCCCGGGTGCGTCGACACCAGATGCAGTCCGGACAACAGCCGGTTCAGCGCGCCGTTGTCCTGGTCCAGGATCCACCGCCACACCGTGGAGGAGGCCAGCAGCGGGATCAGCCACGGCAGCAGCAACAGGGACCGCAGAACTCCGGACAGCGGGAACCGGCGCTTGAAGAACAGCGCCATCCCCAGCCCCAGCACGAACTGTCCGGCTATCGATCCGACGGTGAAGAGCACAGTGTTCAGCACCGCCTGGCTGAACACCGACGAGGCGATGACCTCGGCGTAGTTGCGCAGCCCCACCCAGGGCGCGTCCCCGGTGTAGAACGTACGGGTGGTGTACGACTCGAAGCTCATCAGCACGTTCTTGACCACCGGGTAGCCAAAGAACAACAGCATGTACGCCGCGGCCGGCACCAGGAACGCCAGCTCGCCCAGCCGGGTCCGCAACCGGTGGTTCCGCCGCCACCGGCCGGTCCCCAGGACGCTGCCCGCCGGGCGTCTGACGACGGTCGCGGTGTCAGCCATTCTGGGCCTGCTGCAACGCCTTCATCGGTGGTACGCCGCCGGCCAACGCCGCCTGGACCGCGGTGTAGATCTTGGTGGCGGCCTTGGGCCAGTCGGCGCCCAGTTCGCCGGTACGGGCCCGCAGACTGGGCACCAGGTCCACGTACGTCTTCATGGCCGGGTCCTGGATGGCGAACTGCTGGGCAACCGCGGTCTTGGTCGGGATCGTCTGGGTCAGCTTGGCGATGGCGAGCTGGTTGGCGTCGGAGTTGAGGCAGGTCACGAACTTCGCCGCGGCCGCCTGCCGGTTCTTGTCGCCGGTCTGCGGCACGGTCCAGGTCTCGCCACCCAGCGGAGCCACCGTCGTCTGGCCGGCCTTGGGGGTGGGGATCTGCACGATCCCGTAGTGCAGGCCGGCGGTGGTGTCCAGGACTGGCTGCTGCCACGGGCCGTTCACCATCATCGCCGCGTTACCGGCCTTGAACTGGTCGTTGACGTCGGCCTGCGCCCAGTTGACCGCCGATGCGGACACCGAGTGGTCTTTGACCAGGTCCACCCACAGCTGCAGCGCCTGGGCGTTCTGCGCCGACGCGACCGTCTTCTCGTCGCCACCGTTGGTCCACATGAACGGCAGGAACTGCCAGGTGCCTTCGTACGTGTTGATGGCCGAGAACGCCATGCCGTACTGCTTGCCGACGGTCAGCTTCTTGGCATCGACCTTCAGCTCGTCCCAGGTCTTGGGTGGCTGTACGCCGGCCTTGGCGAGTATGTCCTTGTTGTAGTAGAGCGCGATGGTGTTGGTGATTGGCTGCAGACCGTACAGCTGCCCCTGGTAGGTGGACGCCTGCACCACGCCCTTGGCATACCCGTCGGTGGTGATGCCGTAGGTGGACAGCGGGCTGAGCGCGCCGGACCCGGCGATCTGCTGTAGGTCGGGGTTGTCCAGCATCAACACGTCGGGCAGCGTGCGTGAGGACGCCTGTTGGAGCACCTTGGAGATCAGGTTCGCGCCGGGCACCGCGTTGCGCTTGATAGTGACGCCCTGCGCTTTACCGCACTTGGTGAGCAGGTTTCCCCACGTGGTCATGCCCGGGTCGGTGTTGTAGTAGTCCTCGACGGTCAGGCTGCTCGTACTCGCGCTGTTGCCGCTGCTGCAGCCGGCGATGACCAGCGGTACGGCCACCGCCAGGGCGACCAGCGCTGGCAGCCAGGTTGCTCGTCGGTTCATGGTCCTGTCCTTCCAACCGGGGGACGATCACATCGTCGATACGTATCGACGATGGTGATGCGAAGGCGCACTAGCTGAGGTCAAGGGGTGGCACCGCCCCCCGTGGTCTCGCGCCGGGTCAGCCGCGGGACGACCAGTTCGACGCCACTTGGCGGTGGGCCACCGACATCTGGGTCGAGCAACGCGAAGAGGGTGCGCATGGCCCGCCGGGACACGTCCCGTGGCTCCAAAGAGACGTTCGTGACGGCCGGCTCCATCGACTCCGCGGCGGCGTCCGTACAGACCCCGACCACCGAGACGTCCCGACCCGGCCGCCGGCCGGCGGCGGCCAGCGCACGCAGCACGTGCGGTACGGCCACCGTGTTCGGCACTACGAGGCCGCAGTCCTCGCCGGCAGCCTCCAATGCCGCGGCCACCGCGGCGCGAGCACCGGACCGGGTCCGCTCGAGCGGCTGCACCAGGTGCGACTCGACTCCCGCGGCGGTCACCGCCGCGTCCACACCGCGTTGGAAGCGGGCCACGTAATTGAGTTCGCGGGACACCACATCCGGCGGATAGCCGATGACCGCGATCCGGTGGTGCCCGGCGGCCACCAGTTCGCCGACCGCGAGCCGGCCGGCTTCGGTGAAGTCGAGGTCCACGCAGGACAAGCCGTCCGCGTCGTCCGGCACGCCGATCAAGATCACCGGCACCCGCAGCGCCGCGATCACCGGGATCCGCGGGTCGCGCGCCTCGATATCCATCAGCACGATTGCGTCGCACAGGGAGCGGCCACCGAGTCTGGTCAGAGCCGAGGCGCCTTCGTTCGCGGTCACCAGCAGTACGTCGTAATCGACCGCGCGGGCACACTCGGTGATCGTCTCCAGAAACGGCAGCAACCCCATCGGATCGGACACCTCACCGAACGGCACCACCAGCCCGATCACTCGAGTTCGCCGGCTCGCCAGCGCCCGCGCACCGGCGTTGGGCTGGTAGGTCAGCTGCTCGATCGCGGTCTGCACCCGTTTACGGGTCTCTTCCGAGATCGGCCGCTTGCCAGTCATCACGTACGACACGGTGCTTTGCGAAACACCTGCGATACGAGCCACGTCCCTGCTGGTGAACACCTGAGTCATTGCCAATCATCGATACGCATCGACACCGGGGTTGTGATGGTAACCACACGCGACCACGAACTCAACCCCGACGAACAGAACATCCGACATGCTCGCATCGGGACAATTTTGTCGGGAAAGGGACGCACTTGGCGTACGCGCCGGAGCTGGCGGTGGCATTGTCGCCGGCGCCGACTCGTTCTGGGATGGCGATGTTCGCGTCGACCGGCGGGTGGTCTGGTCGCCAAGCCTCGCCGAATCCGCCGACAGTATGACCATGCTGGGCTGAGGGCGCTGGCGGCCCTTGCCGGCTTCAGTTTCCTCATTGTCGATGTCAGGGGCCGGTCCGGATCGCTCGGCGATACTTTTAGTCGACGAGTGGGTTTCGTACCTTGATCGCGGTGCTGAAGCGTCCGAAGTCCCGATCGGCCGACCAGAGTTCTTGGACGCCATGTGCGGCGCAAAGAGCGGCAATTCGCGCGTCGTGAACCATGGGGCCGATAACTTTTCCGTTGTTAAGCAGAATTTTCAGCTGTTTCCAGTAACCTGCCGGCTCGCCCAGCAAGGTGAGGGTGGGAGCTGCCAGCCATCCGTCGAGTTGGGTGATGGCTTGGTCGCGGGTGCTGGGCGGGTCGTAGATCTTGCGATGGGTGGCGATGGCGTAGAACTCGTGCAGGCACGGCCAGGGGATGGCCCAGCTGGAGCGTCCTTCGGCGAGACCTTTGATCTGGGCGGCCGCTGCGGCGTGGAACTCGGAGTCGCGGCGGTGCGCGTAGACGAGGATGTTCGTGTCGACGGCGATCATGCGGGCTGCGAGTAGATCTCGTCGCGGACCTGTTCCCAATGCGCGTCGCGGAATTCCGGCTGCAGTCCGTGACCATCAACGCTGGCGTCGGGCAAGGTGAATGGCGGCTCGCCGGTGCGCTGTCTGATGACGGTGCGTAGCCCAGCTTCGACCAGCTCTTTTAGTGTTGTTCGCTCGCGACGGGCGATCTCCTGTGCCTCTCGAACCAGCTCGTCAGGCAGGTTCACAGTAGTCTTCATACGGCTAACCATATCACCTGAGCCGTATAGCCGGCTCGCGTTTGCAGCGTCACCTTCGCGGCTGGAGCTGCCCAGGGAACTGCACGACGTGGCCGCCCACCACCTCAGCGGCATGGTGCTGCAGGCGCACGCCGCCCGGATCATTCAGCGCAAGGCTCCCCAGGAATTGGACGAGTCGGTGGCCAGCATCGAGATGGCCGGCGCGGAGGCGCTGGCCGCGATCCGCCGGGTCGTCGGCCTGCTACGCGAGACCACCGAAACCGGCAGGCCCAGATCGGAGCAACTGGGCGAGCTGATCGACCAGTTCGAACGGCACGGTCCGGTCGTACGCCAGCTCGCCGCCGCCGTCGCACCGGCCGGCGACATACCGCTGTCCGGGCGCGAACTGGACGTGGTCCGGGCGATCGCCCGTGGCCGTACCAATCAGGAAATCGTCGCGGAGCTGTTCATCTCACTGAGCACCGTCAAAAGCCACCTGTCCGGCATTTCAGGCCAAGCTGGGCCTGCGCAACCGGGTCGAGGTCGCCGCCTGGGCGTGGGAGAACCGGATAGCCGGAGCCATCTAAGCCGGGCCGATCACGACGGACGCGTCCGTCGTGATCGGCTGCTCCAAGTCCTCGGCGGTCAGGCGAATTCGGCGATATAGCACCCCGAGATCCAACCGGTCACGCCCGTACGCCGGTCGGTGGAGCGGTCCCAGACGAGGTCGTTGCAGCCGGGAGGCGAGTCGCCGAAGCCGGTCTCGTGGATGATCAGCAGGTCGCGCGCGCAGAGTCCGACTGCCCCGTAGCCGGTGCCCGGGCCGCTGCGGATCTTCACGTTGTCCGTGCATCCGCACACGGTCGTGGAGGTGTTGCAGTAGGCGGCGGGAGAGGCCGGAGCCGCCGAGGCCGGTGCGGCGAAGGCCAGTACACCAGTGGCGAGGGCGGCGGTTAGTAGTGTTTTCACGAGGTCCGATAGTGACACCGGCCGCTGGCATTTCACTGTCAGGCGGCTGTCGACTTGTCCGGCATCCTGGCGGTTTCGGCCCGCGATCGTTAACTGGCGCGTAGATTGCCGGCTGGCAAGTCTGGTCGGGAGGAGCCCCGGGATGACTGTACGACGTGTCCTGCTGGTTTTGGCCGTACTCACGGCGATGCTCGGATTGTCGGTGCCAGCCGGCGCTTACGTCGAGCCTGGCGCCGACAATCCGGTGACCGCCGAGCCGCCGGTTTCGCGACCGGCCGGGCCGCATTGCGCGGTCACGCTCGCGAACCACTTCCTGTCGAACGCGCCTGACGGCACACCGCAGACTTTCTCCGGCACGCTCACGCCGCCGGCGGCTTGCCCGGGCCCGTGGGCGAAGGTCGTTATGGACTACACGGTGAGCGTCAGCGGGCGTCAGTACGACCGGATTGGCGACCTGCGGATCGGCGACACCGAGGTCTACTGGGGGACCACCGAGGAGCCCGGCGGGCCGACACCTATCACGTACACGGTGTCCAAGGACGTGACCGAATACAGCGCGCTGCTGGGCGAGCCGCAGTCGTTCACTGGTGGCATCGGCAACTACCTGAGCAGCGTTTATACCGGCAACTACGACCAGACCGTGACGTTCACGTACTACCGTGGCGCGGCGCCGGACGTCCCGGATGCGGTCGTCGGCTTCCCGGCCCAGCATCTGTCGCCGGCCGCGAATGTCACGCACCTGAGTCTTCAAAACCTGCCGCGGAACATCACGCGTGCCTATCTGGAGGTCACGCTCGAAGGTGGCGGCTGCGACGAGCAGTGGTTCAGCGACGTACCAGCCGACGTGGCGGCGAAATACCCGAACGCCGGCATGTGTACGCACGGCCCCTACCGCGAGGCTGACGCCTCTCTCGACGGCACGTCAATGGCCGCGGTGCACACCTTCCCGCACATCTATACGGGTGGGATCGTGCCGACGTTGTGGCGGCCGATACCGGCGATCCACACGTTCAGCCTGCAGTCCGAGCGGGTAGACATGACGCCGTTCGTGGGCCGGCTGGTCGACGGGCGTACGCACGATCTTGCGTTCAGCGTGCAGAACAACGGCGACTCGTGGAGCGTTGTGGCCACGCTGCTGCTCTACACAGATCACCATTGGGCGCGTACGTCCGGAGCGCTCACGACCGCCAGCGTCGCGCCGACCGCCGTGGAGCACGTGACGGAGTCCGCGATCAGCGGCGGTACGCGCGTCGTCGACAGCACGTCGCGTACGGACGTCACGGCCGGCTATGTGGACACGTCTGCGGGCCGGGTCTCCACGCGCGTGGTGCGCACGATGGCCTATCGCAACGACGACACGGTCACGGCGAATGGCCTGGCGCAGAGGATCGTCCAGTCGGACGCGGGTACGCAGACCGCCACGTCAACGGCCGGTGGACGGATCGTGGCGAGTACGCGGCACGCGTACGACTATCCGATCACGATCGACTACTCGGCCGCCGCGTACGTGGACGACCAGAACTTCTCGCTGACCGGCACGGTCGACATGACGCAGACGCTGGTCGACTCCGTCGCCGGTGCATCTACCGAAAACGTGCGGTCTTACGGCATCCTGTCCCGTACGAACGGCGTGACGAGCGAGTCCGACGGCCATTCGACGTCGCGCTACGCCGGCGTCGACGACCGTGGGCATCCGTACGTCCAGGTCCTCGCCAGCAACCACGGTCGCGTCGACCGGAACTGACTGTAGCGCTAAAATATATGACAAATGTATATAGTTTCTGAGTTGTTGGCAACCCTTTTCCGGCTTGCCGTGAATTTTCGTGCCGTGATGATATTCACCATGTTCTGAAGGTTGACGGTGCGGTATCGTCCCGATCCGTGCTGGCCACGAATGCATTCAATTCCACTTCTGATACCCGTCCGCCGTTGGACGGGCATCAGCTGACCTGCGATGACGTGATCGCGATCGCGCGGGGTACGGCGACGCCGCGCATCGACGCCGAGGCGGTCCGAAGGATGGCGGCGTCGCGCGCGGTGCGGCAACGTGTCGTCGAGTCGGGACAGCCGGTCTACGGCGTGACGACCGGGTTCGGGGACAGCAACATCCGACAGATCTCGGCGGCCAAAACCGCGCAACTGCAACGAAATCTGATCCTTTACCACCTCACTGGCAGCGGGCCGGTGGCCACCGTACAGGTCGCCCGCGCCACATGGCCATCCGAGCCAACTGTCTGGCCCGCGGCTATTCCGGCGTAAGACCGGAGCTGGTGCAGCTGCTGGTCGACTGCCTGGAGCACGACATCACCCCGCTGATCCCCGAACGCGGATCGGTCGGCGCGAGTGGTGACCTGGTTCCGCTGTGTTACCTCGCCGCCATGCTGATAGGCGAGGGCGACGTGCTGTACGGCGGCAAGCGGATCACCGCCGGTGCCGCGCTGGCCGCAGCCGGCCTGCGGCCCATCACGTTGGAAGCCAAAGAGGGCCTGGCGCTGATCAACGGCACGTCGTTCATGGCCGCGTACGCGGTGTTGGCCCTGCAGGAGGCCACCGAGCTGGCGTACGCTGCCGAACTCTGTACGGCGCTGGCTTCCCAGGTATTGCTCGGAAACCACGCGCATTTCGCGGAGTTCCTGGAGCGCCAGAAGCCGCATCCCGGGCTGGCCGCGAGCGCGGCCACGGTCCGGACCCTGCTGGCCGGATCCCGGCTGGGCGATCCGGATCGCCGGTCCGGGCCCGCTGCCGTCAACGGGTTCCGCGAGCTGGACGTACCCATCCAGGACCGCTACTCGGTTAGGTGCGCGCCGCACGTCATTGGCGTTCTGCGGGACACGATGGGCTGGGTGGAGTCATGGCTGACCGCTGAGATCAACTCGTCCACCGACAACCCGCTTTTCGACATCGACGCGGATTTGGTGCACAGCGGCGGAAACTTCTACGGCGGTCACGTCGGGCAGGCGATGGACGCCTTGAAGCTCGCGGTCGCCAGCGTCGGTGACCTGCTGGACCGTCAGCTTGAGCTGGTGGTGGACGAGAAGTTCAACCGTGGCCTCACGCCCAACCTGATCCCGCGGGTAGCCGACCACGACTGGGCCGCGGGCCTGCACCACGGGTTCAAGGGAATGCAGATCACCGCGTCGGCATTGGCCGCCGAGGCACTGAAACTCACCAATCCGGCGACCGCGTTCTCGCGTTCCACCGAGGCGCACAACCAGGACAAGGTGAGCATGGGCACGATCGCCGCCCGGGACGCGCGCGATATCGGCGAGCTGGTCGCGCAGGTTACCGCGATCCAGCTGCTGGCGCTGTGCCAGGCGGCTGACCTGCGCGGTCCTGAGCTGTTGAGCCCAGCCACCCGGGCCGTGCACGTACATATCCGCGACCGGGTCTCGTTCGTCGATCAGGACCGCCGGATGGACGGCGACATCACCGCGATCGTCGCCCAAATCCGTTCCGGAGCGCTCCGGAACGTCAGTTCCTTCTGAGAATCCAGGGAGCCCGCAGATGACAAACGACTCGTACGACGTGGTGGTGATCGGCGGCGGACCGGCCGGTTCGACCAGCGCCGCGATGCTCGCCGGCCGCGGCTACTCGGTGCTGGTCCTGGAACGGCAGCGTTTCCCACGGTTCCACATCGGCGAATCGATGCTGACGTACACGGCCGCGTTGCTGGACCGGCTGGAGCTGGGCGACCGGATCCGGGCGACCGACTTCCCGATCAAGACCGGTGCGGAGTTCTGTGACGAGCAGGGCCGGGCCACCCGAGTCGACTTCACCGACCAGGGCGAGGGCCGGGCGCTGACCACCTTCCAGGTGGAGCGTTCCGAGTTCGACGACATCCTGTTGCGGCACGCCACCGACCGCGGCGCGCAGGTCGTGTTGGAGGCGCGAGTCAACCACGTCGACACGGTCGACGGTCGAGTTGTTGGTGTCACGTACACAAAAGACGGGGAACGGCACACGGTCACCGCGCGGCACGTACTGGACGCGAGTGGCCGGGCCGGCGTGATCGCGAACCAGCACCTGCGGTCCAGGAAAATGGCCGAAAGGCTGAAGATGGTCGCGGTCTTCCACCATTTCGACGGGGTTCAGGAGACAACCAACCCCGGGGTCGAAGGTGACATTCAGATCGGCAGCCACCGGGACGGTTGGGTGTGGGCGATCCCGATTCGGCCGAACAAGCTCAGCGTCGGTACGGTCACCCGGCCGGAAACCCTCCAGAGCGCAGCGTCCTCGGAGCAGCTGTTCACCGACCACGTGTCCAGAATTCCACGGATTCGTCAGCGGATCGCCGGACTGGACGGCGGCGAGCTGCGTACTGAGAGCGACTTTTCCTACTACAGCGACACAGTGACCGGGCCGGGCTTCTTTGTGGTCGGTGACGCCGGATGTTTCATCGACCCGATTTTCTCGGCCGGCGTGTATCTCGCGGTCAGCAGCGGCCTCAAGGCCGCGGAGATGACCGACCAACTGCTGGGTGGTCACCTCAGCGAAGAGGACGCGGGGGAGCTGTACGGCCGGTTTTACAAGACCGGCTATGACACGTACTTCCGGCTGATCTGTGCTTTCTACGACCACGATTTCAAGATCGGCCGATTCCTGAAGAGCACCGGCGTGCGGGTGGATCCGGTGTGGGTCGCGAGGCTGCTCGGCGGCGACTTCTGGAGTGCGAAGAACGCGTTGGGCAACCACCTGCGTGGTCTCCCTGAGTACGCGACTTTCGCTCCGTACGAACCACTTTTCGGTTGCCCGGTCTATCCGGAGCTGGACCGGTTGGAGTCGGCGACGCCAGACCTGACCACCCGGCCGGATCTCGTCGGACAGTCCTGACGATGTCCAACGTCCTGCTTGAGTGCGAGGGCTCGATCGGCTGGGTTGTGTTGAATCGGCCGGAAAAGCGCAACGCGATGAATCCCGCGTTGAACGCCGAGATGCTCGACGTACTCGACGAGGTGGAGGCCGACGACAGCATCGAGATCATGGTGCTCACCGGCGCCGGAACGGCGTTCTCGGCCGGCATGGACCTGAAGGAGTATTTCCACGAAATCGACTCCGCACCGCCGGCCCGGCAGCGCCAGGTCCGCAGGGAAGCGTACGGCTGGCAGTACGAGCGGCTGCGGATGTTCCCGAAGCCGACGATCGCGATGGTCAACGGCTGGTGTTTCGGTGGCGCGTTCACTCCGCTGGTCTCCTGTGACCTGGCGATCGCCGCCGAGTCGGCAACCTTCGGGCTTTCCGAGGTCAACTGGGGAATAATCCCGGCCGGTGTGGTCACCCGGGATCTCGCGGCGGTGCTCGGATATCGCACGGCCTTGGACCTCATCATGACCGGCCGCACCTTCGACGGACGGGAGGCCGCGGCGATGGGGTTGGTCAATTCGGCCGTACCGGCGGCGGATCTGCGCGCTGAGGTGATCGCGCTGGCTGACCGGCTGCGGGCCAAGAACCCGGCGACGCTGCGGGCCGCCAAGGAGGCTTTCAAGATCTCCCATGACATGCCCTGGGAGCAGGCGCGCGACTATCTTTATGCCAAGCTCGACCAGATGAGGTTGCACGACACCGAAAACGGTCGGCAACGTGGGCTGGAACAGTTCCTGGACAAGCAGTTGAGACCAGGTTTGACGGCCGTTCCCCGCGAGCCACCAGCCTCGTTGTGAGGGTGGTGCCATGAACGAATCGCTGGCGACCATTCTGGAGACAATCGCGGACCTGCGTGCCGATCGGCTGGCCATCTCCCAGGGCGACCGGCGGTTGACCTGGGCGGAGCTGGATAATCGCGCGGCCCGGCTGGCTGCCTACCTGGCCGGCCACGGCATCGGGCCGGGCAGCCGGGTCGCCATCGCGCTCTACAACGGTCCTGAGTACATCGAGAGCGTTTTCGCGGTCCTGAAACTGCGAGGAGTGCCGGTCAACGTCAACTATCGTTACCGGTCAACCGAAATGCGGGAGATCCTGGCTGGATCCGGCGCGCGGGCAGTGGTTCTGGACGAATCTCTCAAAGAGCGCTTCGACGCCGTACGCGACGACCTCCCGCGGTTGCGGACCTTCTTGGTCGTCGGCGCGGTGGGTACGTACGAAGAAGCCCTCGGTGATCCGGCGCCGCGCATCGGTCGCAGCGGCGACGACCTTTGGGTGACGTACACCGGCGGCACGACCGGTAGTCCGAAGGCCGTCGTCACGAGACATTCGTGGGTCTACAAGGTGTGTACGGTCAACGGTTTCACCCTGCTAGGACAGCCGGTCCCGGACACTCTGGAAGATCTTCGAGCAGCCACCAGGAAAGTCTCCGGAGATCAGCTCGTCTACCTGCCGGCGCCGCCGCTAATGCACGCGACCGGCATGTACACCACCCTCGGTGGCTTGGTCGCGAGCGGCAGGATTGTCTATTTGGCAGGCAAATCGTACGATCCGGCCGAGGTTGCCAGGACCATCGAACGTGAACGGGTGGACACGATGTCCATTGTCGGCGACGTTTTCGCCAGGCCGCTGGCGGATGAGCTTGACGCCCACCCGTACGACATCTCCAGCCTGAAGCGCATCGTAAGTGTCGGATTGGCCTGGTCGAAGGAAATCAAAACCCGGCTGCTCGCGCACGGCGACATTCTCTGCCGGGAGATGGTGGCGGCCACCGAAGGAGGCCCGTTCGCCTTCTCCGAAATGACCAGGGAAAAGCCTGCCGAACTCCGGCTGGCACCCGGCGCCAGGGTGGTCGACGAGAACAACCGCGATGTCGAGCCAGGTTCCGGTCAGACCGGAATCATGGCCGCGCCGGCGGACAATTTTGTTCACTACGAAGGCGATCCGGATCGTACCGAACTGACCTTTCGTAGGTTCGACGGGCAACGTTGGGCAATGCCCGGCGACCTGGCCACCGTACGTGCCGATGGCACCGTGCATCTGCTTGGTCGGGGCAGCGGCGTTATCAACACCGGTGGTGAAAAAGTACACGCGGAAGAAGTCGAACAGGTCGTCGCCAGGCACCCGGCGGTCCGCGAGGCAGTGGTCGTGGGAGCGCCTGACATGCAATGGGGCCAGGTGGTAGTCGCGATCGTCCAGCTTCAGCCTGACGCGACTCTCGACCTCGCCGCACTGGCCGCCCACGTCAGCGACTTTCTCGCCGCGTACAAGAAACCACGCCGCCTGCTGATTGTCCCGGAGATCCGTCGAAGCCCGGCCGGGAAAGTGGACATGCGCTGGATACGCGACGAAATCGTGACCAGCTAAGAACTGCCACGGTAGCCGCCGCCTGCGCGCGGCCGGTTTCGGTTGGTTCCCTCGTACGAACGACCTTCCCTCGCACGGCCTCGCTCGCGCGAGGGAGTCCGAGATCGCTCGCTTCGGCGATACGCGGCCGGCCGTACTTCTCTAGCGTCCTGATTTGGTACATCAGCAGACATAGAGGAGACAGATGACAAATGACATCACCATCCCCAGAGTAAGGCAACTGTCGGCGTGGCGCAGAGCCGGCGTTGCCGTGCTGGCAATGGCGTGGGCAATGGAAGCCATTGCGATCAGGATTGACGTGCGCTAACTAAGGAGAAGAAGAAATGATCGCGCTCAACACAAACCGGTCGCCTGCGTGGCGCAAGGTCAGTCTCGCCTTGGTGGCACTTGTTCTGACACTGGGGACGGGCTTGGTTCAGACAACAAGCGCGTCGGCCGACACTTCATTGGCGCATGTCCGCACTACTGACAAGATTGAGCCGTCGGCTGCTGCGGCTCATGCAAAGGCCAATCCTGATTGCGTTGGTCAAGTCGTTTACGAAGTCCACGTGCAGGAGCTCGGTTGGCAGCCGTCGGCCTGTGATGGCGGCGACGCTGGCAGCACCGGCAGCGGTCTTCGTTTGGAAGAGATCCAGATGGTCGTTGGATGGGGAAACATCTGCCTTCAGGGTCACGTTCAGAACATCGGCGACCAGGAATGGAAATGCGAGGACCTCTCTGTTCGCCGGCGCGCGGAGGCAGGAACAACGGGCCAGGGTCTACGCCTGGAAGGCGTTCATATCCTGACGTGGGGAGGCCCGACCCTTTGCGCGCAGGCATACCTCCAGAACACGGGCTGGCAGCAGGCGCAGTGCGGTGCCGCCATCTGGGTGGGCACTTCAGGTCAGGGCATTCGGATGGAAGCCTTCAGGGCGTGGCGTAACACGTGATTCACGCGCGGATCGTCACCGCCGCATACTGAATCGACATGCCCGCAGGGTATCTCGCCGAGACCAAACAGGTATTGGGCATCTGTCGCTGCCCGAACCAGACTTCTCAGGGTGACCGTTGGCTGTTGGGGTATTCGACCGCTGACGAATGTCATTGAACACGGACCACCCTGCTGTCCTTGAACCATTCCGAAAGGAATACGGAAATGCGAAAGCTTCTTGCTGTACTGGTGGCTACTGCCGTCTCGATCGGATCTTTCCTCGCTGTGGCGGAATCGCCCGCTGGTGCGGCGCTGATTGCCAACTCCCATCAAAATGTCACTCTCGTCGACCGGCAGGGTCATTTGCGTACCGTCGTCGCCAATCAGAGCCCGGCGCCAGGGGTGCCGGCAGAGGTGCAGATGTACCAGGTTGCCGCGTCCTACATGCACAACAAGAGTAAAATCGAAGCACTGGCCGAGAGCCTCTGTTGGGATTCCTACGGGTGCTTTTTTGCTGATGCCAACGGTGGAGGCCAGCTGATCCGAATTCCAAACGGTCAGGGAATCAACGATCTGACGCAGATACAGTGCCCCGTGACACTGGGCTGCCGGGCCGGCACATTCAATGACAGTCTCACCTCTTGGGCGTCCAACTGGAACTTCACCGGCTACGTCGACGCCCACTACGGATGCCATGACGGCCTCTGCTGGCGCCTTGAGCAACTCCCCCGAGGGGCATACCGGAACGTTCCCGCGAACGCGAATGACCAGATCTCGTCCATTCTCGGCTAGCGACACCTGATTCCCTGGTGCCAGTAGGTGGAGGCGCCGGATTAATATCCGGAGCCTCCATCGCGGCCGCCGCGGAAGCGATATTCCGCTTAGAGAAATGGCGGTGGAAAGAGTCGCTGGATATTGTGGAGTGTCAGCTGTACGGTCACTGCTGACGGCCGTAACCTGCTGAAAACTGGGAGAATCGTTGAAGGCGCACAAGATGGTGCTGGCCCTGGCACTGGCCGGCTCGGTCGCGTTGGTTCCCGGAGCAGTCGATGCGCCGCCGGCGAAGGCTAATTGCCTTAACACGCCGGCGGCGCACACGACCTCTCCGCACGATCCGAACAGCCTCTCGGGAAGCCGCTCCATCCAAGGGTCGGATGCCGCGGAGGAGATCCTGCGCACCGCGTACGACCGGCACACGCTGCCGCGGACCATGCTCACCAAGGGGCCTGATGGCAACGTCCACGCCCGGCTGAGTAGCGGCCAGGCGAAAATTCCGGTAAATGTCCACGTCGTACACGACGGCGCCACCGGCATGGTTCCGGTCAACGAAATCCTTCGGCAGATCGCCGAGCTGAACAGGGACTATGGCAACACTCCGGCGAAGATGTTCAGCTTCTGGCTCCACGACGTCGACTACACCGACAACAAGGCCTGGCACTATGCCATGGCGATGCAGCCGGACGAGAAGGCCATGAAATCCGCGCTGCGCAAGGGCGACGCCAGCGAGCTCAACCTCTATTTGAACGAGCCGGGCTACGAGAAGCCCGCCGATCTGATCGGCATCGCGACCTGGCCTTGGGACTACCAGGCGGCGCCGGAGCTGGATGGTGTGATGCTCAAATACAGCACAGTTCCCGGTGGTGGCGCCAAACCCTTCGACGAGGGCAAGCAAGCGAGCCACGAGACGGGGCACTGGCTCGGGCTCTATCACACCTTCGAGGGCGGTTGCGCGGCTCCAGGCGACTATGTGGACGACACGCCGGCTGAGGCGGCGCCGACCAGCGGCTGCCCGACCGACCTCAAGGCGTGTGACAACACCACTCCGGCGCCAGTCCACAACTTCATGGACTACAGCGACGACCGGTGTCTGTCGCAATTCACTCCAGGCCAGGCGCAACGAGCGGCCGACCACTGGTTGGCTTATCGCTATCGGGACCGGCTCTGATCTTTCAGGATTATTCTGACGATTGGGCCCACTTCTGGCTCATGCGTTCGTGCGTCGGGGTGCGAGCTGTTGGATGCCGCATAGTTGTACGCAGCCGATAATGGTCGCTGGGGCCACCACGAACCCGAGAATGAAGCTGATTCCTGAGAAGGTGAGCCACAACGGCCCCGGGCCCCAGATAATCAGAATGATCGGGATTCCGGGGAGAACCGCTGAGCCGAGGCCTATCAGGGCCCACGTGCCGGGCTTCTCGGTGACGTAAGCGTGGATCGAGCGCCCACCGGCGAATATCGAGTAGACGACGCAGGCGATTGAGCCTGGGCTGAGAGTGAACCAGTTCAGGTCGTCGTGCCAGCCCACCACACTGAGAACCACGTGCAGCAGGACGTTCCCCCACGGAATCGCCAAAATGAGCCAGCTCGCCGAGACAAGCGCCAGGAGTGCGGCGGCTACGAATCGTACGATGAGGCTACGACGGTCACTACGGGCAGCCAGATCGCGCAGGAGGTCGCTGGTCCGCCCGACGCCCTCGACGGATTTCTTGTACAGGCCGTAGATGAGCGCGGCCCAGCTCAGCAGCGAGATCAGCAGGACGAGCCACGGGTTGTCACCGACCAGATCCCGAAGGATCTCCCAGATGTCCGGCGCGTTCTGAAGGCCCGGCCCATCGGCCAGCTCTATGGCGTGCAGGGCTTCCACGTTCCGCCTTCCCCGAAAACGGCCGCGCTGCCACGGCCGGAGGTAGAGAACAGTCAACCGGTTTTGTTGGCCCAGATGCCGCAGCTGACTGTCGCCATCCTCGGCGGAATGCCTCTGAGCAGGCGATATTAGCCAGTGACACAGGACGATGACCGGACGCCAACCGGCGGCCCGGGCAGGTATAACACGCCGGGTTGCCTCTCCTTCACCACCTATCGGGCCGAACGTTGGGAACCATGGACTAGAACGGTGGTGGTGGGTATTCGTCGTTGGGTGTGACGTCGTAGGTGCGTCCGGTGGGGCTGGTCCAGAGGAATCGTCCTGGTGTGGGTTGGGTGACGGTCCAGCCGTGTTCTTTGATGTCGTTGTGGAATTTGCAGGCCGGTCCGGCACAGTCGTACGCGGTCTTCCCTTCCGATTCGCGGAAAGGGATGGTGTGGTCGAACTCGCAGGTCGCCGCCGGTCGGTTGCAGGCGGGGCCGCAGCATCGTTGGTCGCGGGCGTTCACCAAGTCCCGCAGCGCCTTGGTCGGGCGGTAGCGCGTACGGCCGTGGTCGATCACCACTCCGCTGACGGGGTCGGTGAGGATTCGGTACCACTCACTGGTGTCGTCGCCGGCGAGTTCGCGGGCGCGTTGCGCGGTCATCGGCCCGTAACCACTCAGGACCGCGGG
>NZ_BAAANY010000015.1:0-144904 GCF_039530045.1 Fodinicola feengrottensis
TGTCCCGAATAACAACAAAAACTCCGACTCGACACGCCGAAACAACCTAACAAAGTACTATTAGGCCCCCGCCCTTTAAAGGGCGGGGGGTGGGTACGTGGGTTTTAACGTTACGTAAGTAAGCGCGCGCGTGGTAAGCGCGTAGAAGCAGACACGCGTACGCACACAAATCGGCGCCGCCTGAGAAAACGCGCCGAGTGCGGGACTTTGTCCCACGCTCAGCGTCGAGTGCGGGATAAAGTCCCGCACTCGACGGCAAACCCAGCCCTACACGGCGGTGGTCTGGGTGCCCAGGACGCGCAGCAGCTCCAGAGCCTGTTCGGCGCTGCTGCCGGGAGCGGCGGAGTGGACGATCAGTTTCTGGCCGGCTTCGGGCAGGTGGAACATTTCGCAGGCCAGCTCGATCTCACCGATTTCCGGGTGGACGAAAGTCTTCGTCATCGAGCGGCGCACGGTCACCTCATGTTCCTCCCACAGTCGGGCGAATTCGGGGCTGCCGGCGCGCAACCGGCGGACCAGCTCGGGGCCGCGGCGGTCGCCAGGGTGGGCGGCGACGGCGAGGCGCAGGTCGGCGACGTGACTTCGCGCGTTCGCCTCGCGGTCGCGGACAGCGAGCCGGGGACGGCCAGAAGGTGGACAGAAGAAGAGCAGGTGGACGTTGCGGTCGGCGTCCGCGAGCTCCGAGTAGTCGCTGCCCAGAGCGGCCGCCACCGGGGTCCACGCGAGGATGTAGCCGAGGTCGTCGAACACGGACGCGGGCAGGTCCCTGAGTCGGTCGAGCATCCGCAGAACGCCGGGGCGTACGTGGTCCGAAGTCATCCCGAGCCGCGGCGCCTCCTCGCCGACCAGGTGAAACAGGTGATCCCGCTCGTCGTCGGTCAGCCGCAACGCGCGCGCCAGCGCGGCCAGCAGCTGCCGGGACGGCCGCGGGCCACGAGCCTGCTCCAGCCGCGTGTAGTAGTCGCAGGACATGCCAGTAAGCGCGGCCACCTCCTCCCGACGCAATCCAGGCGTACGGCGTCGCCGACCGGCCGGCAGTCCCACTGCGTCGGGCTGCAGCGCGGCCCGCCGGCGTCGGAGGAAATCGGCCAGGCTCGGAGCGTCCATAAGAACCATCTTCGCGAGTTACGCCCAGCTCAGCCAGGGATCGGCAATCCCAGCCTTAGCAGGCCTCTGCCGGCACCGACCGGCTCGCCGCAGTGTCGTACCCATGACCACATTGATCACCGGGGCCACCGGCAAGGTCGGCAGCAGGTTCGCGCGCAGGATGCTCGCCGCCGGCGAACCAACCCGACTGCTCGTACGCAACGACAACATCGACCTCCCCACCGACATCGCGGTCGCGGACCTGCGCGACGAGGCCGCCGTACGCAAATCACTCATCGGCATCACCGCGATCGTCCACATCGCCAGCTCCTTCCGGGCCTGGTCGCCGCAGGAACTGACCGACACAGACATCGCCGGCACCGAAATGCTGGCCAACGCGGCGCTGGACGCCGGCATCACCAAATTCGTCTACACCAGTACGAACCTGGTCTACGACGGCTGCGACTACGGCCGCCCGGCGACTGAGGACGACCCGGTCGGCACCGACCTGTTCGGCTATCCCTCGGCCAAGGCCGAAGCCGAGCGGCGGCTTCGTACGCTGCACCAGACCCGCGGCCTGGACCTGCGGATCGTCCGGCTGCCCTTCGTGTACGGAGACGGCGACCCACATGTCACAGACGCGGTCCGGCTGGTCGCCGACTGGCCGGCGCATCAGCGGATGACCACCGGCCACCACGCGGACGTGGGCCAGGCGCTCTTGCGCGCGCTGCGTGCCGAAGGAATCGCCGGCCGTACGTACAACCTGTCCGACGATGCCCCGATGACCATTTTCGAGATATTCCAGCTGCACGGCATCGAGCTGCCCGAGCGGGCAGAAAGTGCGGACCGTTCGGTGGAGGCGCGTCCGTGGCTACACACCGTGAGCACCGCGCGGATCCGCCGTGAGCTTGGCTTTCGCCCCCTCTACCCGACGGTAGCCAGTGCCGCGGAGGCCGGCGCACTTTAGTGCATCTCACGTCCTATTGCACGCGTCACGCTGAAAACAACTCCCGCGACACGATTAAATCGCTGATCATTGTGGCATTCCCGTAGTTCACTTAAGTGATCGTTAGGGACTGCGACGAGGGAGTGGGGGTGGTGGGGCGATGAGCAGGGCACGCACAGCACGCAGGATCGCCACCGCCGCCGCTGCGTACGGCGGCGGGGCGGGTCTGCTGGGCGCCGGTGTGTACGGGCTGTTAATGGCCGAGGCCAGTTTCGCCCGCCGGGCGATCCAGCCACTCCCGTACGGTGAGCCGCCCACCGGCGCAGGTCTTTATGGCACCCAATATTCCGGCAAGCCGGTCGTATTAGCCGTGCTGGGCGACTCCAGTGCGGTCGGTTACGGAGTGCAGTTGGCCGCCGAAACGCCCGGCGCGCTGCTCGCGACCGGGATCTCCCAGACGCTGCACCGGCCGGTGCGGGTGATCGTCGCGGCCGTCGTCGGCGCGGTGTCCGCCGACCTGCCGCCGCAGCTCGAGCGGGTGCTGCCGGAGCGCCCGGAGGTCGCGATGATCATGATCGGCGGCAACGACGTGACCACCCGGGCGCGGATCTCCGACGCCGTCCGCTACCTGTCCGAGACCGTCCAGCAGCTGGTCGCCATCGACTGCCAACCGATCGTCGGCACGTGCCCTGACCTGGGCACCATCGAGCCGATCCGGCCGCCGCTGCGCTGGGTTGCCCGGCTGGACAGCCGCCGACTGGCGGCCGCCCAAACCATCGCCGTCGTGGAGGCTGGCGGGCGTACGGTCTCGCTCGGCCACCTGCTCGGCCCGCAGTTCGCCCGGGCCCGCGACCGGATGTTCTCGCCCGACCGGTTCCACCCGTCCGCACTCGGCTACGCCACCGCGATCGCCGCCATCCTCCCGTCCGTCATCGCCAGCGTCACCGGCACCGAGCCGCAGACCGACGTGCCGCACCGCCGGCTCGGCGACGGCATCCTGCCGCTGCCCAAGGCCGCCGTGCACGCCGTCGACACCGCCGGCACGGAGGTGTCCGGCGCGGCCGTCAACAGCTCCGAGCGGGGCCGCCGGGGTCGCTGGGCACAGCTGCGCCAGCGGATCCGGCTCCCCCGCTGGCCGATCAGCGCCGGCCACCCGGCCACTCCGGCAGCGGTCGCGGTTGCCGAGGCCGCACCCATCTCGCCGATCGAGCGCACCGCTCGCGTACCAGCCGCCCGTTCCTGAACCTGCTGGGCAAGTGGCCCGAACCACACTCTGGTGAACCGATCACGCGCGTACGCAGGGGATGACCGGACGCCAACGGTGGGTTACTTTCGAGTACATGACTGACGCTGTGATCGTCGCGACCGCCCGCTCCCCGATCGGCCGGGCTGGCAAAGGTTCCATGACCGAGGTACGGCCGACCGACCTGACCGCCACCATCGTCCAGACGGCGCTGGGCAAGGTCCCGCAGCTGGACCCGAACACCATCGACGACCTGCTGCTGGGCTGCGGGCTGCCGGGCGGCGAGCAGGGCTTCAACATGGCCCGGGTGGTGGCCGTGCAGCTCGGGTACGACTCGCTGCCGGGCGCCACGATCACCCGCTACTGCTCGTCGAGCCTGCAGACCACCCGAATGGCCTTCCACGCCATCAAGGCCGGCGAGGGCGATGCCTTCATCTCCGCCGGCGTGGAGTGCGTGTCCCGGTTCGGCAAGGGCAGCTCCGACTCGTGGCCGGACACCCGCAGCCCGTTCTTCGCCGACGGCGGGGCCCGCAGCGCACTGCTCCCGCAGGGCGGCACCCAGTGGCACGACCCGCGCGAGGACGGCGTTGTCCCGGATGTCTACATCGCGATGGGTCAGACCGCGGAAAACCTGGCACAGCTCAAAAACGTGAGCCGCGCGGAAATGGACGAATTCGGCGTACGGTCGCAGAACCTGGCCGAGAAGGCCATCAAGGACGGCTTCTGGGCCCGCGAGATCACCCCGATCACACTGCCCAACGGCAACGTCCTGGACCGCGACGACGGCCCGCGGCCAGGCGTCACGGTTGACGGCGTTTCCGGCCTGAAGCCGGTGTTCCGACCGGACGGACGGGTCACCGCCGGCAACTGCTGCGCGCTCAACGACGGCGCCGCCGCGGTGGTCGTGATGAGCGACACCAAGGCCCGCGAGCTCGGCATCAAGCCGCTGGCCCGGATCGTCGCGACCGGAGTTTCCGGGCTGTCGCCGGAAATCATGGGCTACGGGCCGGTGGAGGCATCCCGGCAGGCGCTCGCGCGAGCCGGCATGACCATCGACGACATCGACCTCGTGGAGATCAACGAGGCCTTCGCCGCGCAGGTCATCCCGTCGTACCAGGACCTCGGGATCCCGCTGGAGAAACTGAACGTCAACGGCGGCGCGATCGCCGTCGGACACCCGTTCGGAATGACCGGCGCGCGGATCACCACCACGCTGCTGAACTCGCTGGAGTGGCACGACAAGCGCTTCGGCCTGGAGACGATGTGCGTCGGCGGCGGCCAGGGCATGGCCCTGATCCTCGAACGCCTCTAATCCCTTCGGAGCGCCCTCGGTGGCCCGCTCATGGGCCATCGAGGGTTACCGGCGGATAGACGTCACGATGTCGGCGGCGCGCGCGAGGGCGTCGTCGGACGCGCTCGTACGCAGCAGGTCGTCCACCAGGACGGCGAGCTGCATCGGCAGGATCTCCTGGTTGTCCACCGCCGGCAGCGGCCGCCGCTCGATACCTTCGGCGTCTGCGTCGAGGTCGGCGAGCGCCTGCAGAGCGGCGCGCATCCGCGGCTCGTACGGGCGCCACCGACGCGCCGACCAGCCGGCTGTCGCGTTCAACAGCCGGTCGGTCTCGACCCGGAGGCGCTGGCCGTCGGGACGCGTCACGCTATCGCCGGGCGTAGCCGAGCAACCTCAGCAACTCCAGGTAGAGCCAGATCAGCCCGACCAGGATGCCGAAAGACGCATACCAGGCGAACCGCCGGTCGACGCCCCGCGCGACCCCGTCCTCCACGACCGCGAAGTCGAGGATGAACGTCAGCGCGGCGAGCCCCACACAGATCAGGCTGAACACGATCGGCAGCCAGCCGGCCTTCGCGGTCGGATCATATTCCCGCAGCCCGAGGCCATTGCCGCCGTTCACGCCAAAGATCGACAGGCCGAAGTTGACGAGCATCAGCACGCCCACGCCGATCACCGCGCCGGTTACCCAGCGGACAAACCCAGGCGTGGCCCGCAGGATCCGGAACCGGTAGAGCAGCGTCATCCCGCCGAACACCGCCAGCGTGCAGACAATCGCCTGCAACACGATGCCTGAGTAGAGATTTTCGAAGACCCTGCTGAAAAGTCCGAGCAGAACGCCTTCCACCACGGCGTAGCCGATGATGGCCACCGGGTTGGTGATCCGACCCAACGAGATCACCAGGCCCAAGACCAGGCCGATCACCACGGCCCCGATGAGCGCGAAGTTCGCCAACGCGCCGGCCGGCAGCAGAATCCACGCGGCGGCCGCGGCGGCCACCGTGATGGCCAGCAGGCCGAGCGTACGGACCACCACGTCCTCGACGGTCATCGCCGCCAGCGACCGCGGACCCGGATGCGCGATGACGCCGTAGTCGGGGTCACCGTACGTGGGATCGCCGGCCGGCCCGTACCCGTACGGACTCGAGCCGCCGTAACCGACAGGTTGCTGCCGGTCGCGGGCCCGCCCGCGGCCCCGGTTCTCGCCCCACGGGTCCCGCCCGAAGACGGGGTTGCTGCTGTTCACACTGACCTCCCGAAAGCCGCCCAAAACGCGCGACGCCCCGAGAATAACGCGACGAAGCGTCCCGGGGCTGGTCCGCGAGGATGATCCTTTCCTTAAGTCTGCGGTGGCCACGACAATTTTGTCCAAGCGACCCGACCAGCCGGGTACGTACGGTTGCCGCCATGACAACGGACGTACGCCGCATCGTTCCCGACCTCAGCACCGAAGACCCGGAGCAGACGATCGACTTCTACACCGGCCTTCTCGCCCTCGACGTCCACCGCGACCCCAGCGGGGTGACGTTCCTCGTTTCGAGGGCGAATCCCACCGCCCAGATCATCGTGTTGCCGGCCAGCTCGCCCACCGCCGACTTCAGCATCGAGGTCGCCGACGTGGACGCCGCCCACGAAGCCGCGGTCCGGCGCGGCGACCAGATCGTTTACGAACTCCGCGACGAACCGTGGGGCGTACGCCGATTCTTCGTCCGCGACCCCAACGGCCACACCGTCAACATCGTCAGCCACCGCTCCTAGACCACCATTTCACCGCGGAGAATTACTGACATCCATTCGTACGCGAGTATTTGACCCGTCGCACGCGGTCCGTCGCAAAATCATCATGCGCCGATGACAAAAGTCAGATCCGAACCCGTCATTGATTCCCTCGCGAGTGACCAATCTTCGGTGTGTATCTCGATTTCCCACCACGGCCCTGCCTCATTTCACATGACATGACAAGTGTGTATTGATTTTTCCGGAAAGCTCAATCATTATCTACACGGCCGAGATCGCGAGGCGACTGCGGCGGCATGACCAACCCCGGGATTTGAGGAGGCACCGTATGAAAATGCCTGCCCTTTTGGTGGCCGCGACAGCCGTCGTCGCGCTCAGCGCCACGGCCGCACCAGCGGCGGCCGCGCCGGCATCGGGAAACAAGTCGTGCACCGGCACCCCGTCATGTGTGCTTTCGTTCAACGCGCCACGCGGACAGATGTGGGTCGACTACGACGCGCTTGGCGGCGCGAACACTCAGATCAGCTGGTCAGTCGGCACGTGCGGCGGCATAACCACCGTCAACGCGCCGCCGCAAACCCACATATACAACATCGGAAACGGCGGCCCGGTCACCTTGACGGTCCAAGGCACCGGCGAGATCCACAACTGGACCATCGGCTGGCACTGACCATATTCCCAGTCGATTTCTGACCCGTAAGCATTTTTCCCGACTACCTCGAACAAAGCCGTGGCGGCCGCGTACGCATTCATCTGCGCACACCCTGGAAAATTCTGCCGGCTCGAATTCCAGCTACAACCGCGGTCACCCACTCAAACAAAGGAGAACTTGAATGCGATCGCACCGTCGGATCGTCGCCAGCTCACTCGTCGGCTTCGCCGCCCTCGCTGGACTGGCGTTTTCGACACCATCAGCGGCCGCGCCGGCGGTTCATGCGCAGCCCAGCGACATCGGCCACGACTGCCCGGGGTTCAGGGCCAGCCTGCCAGGCTGGCAGGAATGGACCGCCTTCCAGGATCCAACGGCTGGGGCGAGCTGCGCGCACTGCGCCGAACAGGGCGTGGACATGTATCGCAACAACCAGGCCGGTGACTGGGACTGCTACCAGGACCCGTTCCATTCCAACCTCGTCCGGCTGTACGTCCTGCGCTGACGAGCCCCGCCGGGTTGGGCTCCATGGTCCGGCTGAATATGAAGTGACAAATAGTGCCCGCCACGGTTTCGTGGCGGGCACTATTTGTTGGCATACCTCTACGGCCGTCGATATGGGCCAAAGCAGGCCTTCCCGAGATCACACCGCAGCGCGTTTACCCTGCTCAGGATAGTGCCCGGGGCGGGACTCGAACCCGCACGCCTTACCAAGGCAGTCGTGTTTAAGACGACCGTGTCTGCCATTCCACCACCCGGGCCCAACCCCGGTCACGTTACGCGACCGGGCGGTGTCGTGGGGTCATAACCTGTTAGCTTGTGACGGCTGCCTCTCGAGTGTGCTCCCGGGCCACCGGACGGGCCGGCGCCGGGGTGGCTGCCTCGGTGAACTCCACCCGCGGCGAGTGCAGCTGGCCGAGCGAGACGACCTCGCGTTTGAGGAACAGCGCTAGCGTCCAGTCGGCGACCACTCGGACCTTGCGGTTCAGGGTGGGGACCCGGCTCATGTGGTACGTGCGGTGCAGGAGCCAAGCGGCCAGCCCAGTGAAGTTCATCCCGAAGATCCGCGCGGCACCCTTGTGCAGCCCGAGGCTGGCGACCGACCCGACGTATTTGTGCTTGTACGGGACGGGGGCGGCGCCGTGCACGACCAGCGCGATGTTGGTGCCGAGCTGGGCCGCCTGGCGTACGGCGTGCTGTGCGTTGGGGGCGCAGGTGACGGTCGGGTCGTCGGCGGTGAGGTCCGGCACGGACGCGCCGTCGCCGGCCGCCCAGGCGCCCGGCACGACGGTGCCGTCGGCGGTGATGACCTGCATGGTCGCGGCGCAGGTGACCCGGCCGCGGGAGTCCAGCGGGAGGTCGGTGAGCTGCAGGACCGGGTTGGCTTTCACGCCGGCGGTCCAGACGATGGTGCCGGCGTCGAAGACATCGCCGTCGGACAGCATCACGAGGCCGTCCACGCACGAGTCGAGCCGGGTGTTCAGCCGCAGGTCCATGCCGCGTCCGAGCAGCCGCTGGACCGTGTACGCGCCCATCTCGGCGCCGACCTCGGGCAGGATCCGCTGGGCCGCCTCGACCAGCACCCAGCGCATCTCGCCCTGCTTGAGCTCCGGGTAGTAGCGCAACGCGTCGCGGGCCATGTCCTCCAGCTCGGCCATCGCCTCGATGCCGGCGTAACCGCCGCCGACGAAGACGAAGGTCAGTGCCCGACGGCGTAGGTCCGCATCGTCGGTGCTGGCCGCCGCGTCGAGCTGGGCAAGCACGTGATTGCGCAGGTAGATGGCCTCACCGATGGTCTTGAAGCCGACCGCGTTCTCCTTGAGCCCGGGGATCGGCAGGGTCCGCGAGATCGAGCCGGGGGCCATCACGATCTGGTCATATTTGATTTCCCGTACGGGACCCACCGGCGGCTGCACGAAGGCGATCTTGCGGGTGTGGTCGACGCCGACCACCGACGCGGTGACAACCGTGGAATGCCGCAGCACCTTGCGCAGCGGCGCGACCACGTGCCGCGGCGAGATGTTGCCGGCGGCGGCCTCGGGCAGGAAGGGTTGATATGTCATGTGTGGTTGCGGGTCCACCACCATGATCTCGGCTTCCCGGCGGGACAGTTTCTTCTGGAGACGTAAGGCGGTGTACATGCCCACATAACCGCCACCGACGATGAGAATTCGCGACCGTCCGTTTCGCATATCTCAAGCGTACGGCCGCATCCGGACCTCGGAGATCAATAGCGATCCCCGTCATACGTAACCCCGGACACATGTTTTCCAGCACACTGCGCTGCCTTTCAGGCAGCCACGATTTCGTTCGCACGGCGGAAAATATCATCCAACATCGACTCGGTCAGCTTGCCGGTGAAAGTGTTCTGTTGGCTGGGATGGAAACAACCCACAATGGTGAGCCCGGACGCGTCGACCTCCACGCCGTGGCCGAAGGTGGGCCGTGGTCTGGGGATCTCGATACCCAGGGCGACCAGCGACGGCCACAGCGCCGCCCAGCCGAAGCCGCCGAGGACGACCACGACCCGCAATGTCGGTCGCAGCAAAGCCAATTCGCGTACCAGCCAGGGCTGGCAGGTGTCCCGCTCGGCAGGCGTCGGCTTGTTTTCGGGCGGTGCGCAGCGTACGGCCGCGACGATGCGGGCGTCGATGAGCCGCAGGCCGTCGTCGGCACGCACCGAGGTCGGCTGGTTGGCGAGGCCGGCGCGGTGCATGGCGGCGAAAAGCCAGTCGCCGGACCGGTCGCCGGTGAAGACCCGGCCCGTACGATTGGCGCCGTGCGCGGCCGGCGCCAGGCCGAGCACCGCGATTCGGGCGTCTGGCGGCCCGAAACCCGGCGCCGGACGGCCCCAATAGGTCTCCCCCACGTACGCCGCGCGTTTCTCGACGGCAACCCGCTCGCGCCACGCGACCAGCCGGTCGCAGGCCCGGCAGCACGCGATCGCGTCGTCCAGGGCGGGCAGATCCGTTGCCTGCCGGGAAAATCGGCGTACGGCGGCCGCTGTCCCGGCCACCGGCACGCCGTCGCGTTCCGGTGCGGTGAGATATTCCGGCGCTGTCACCGTTTGCCGCCCATGCCCTCCATCATCAACGCCAGCAGTCGGCCGGTCGCCGGCGCGGTGCCGGCTCGTTCGGCGGCGAGCGCGACGGCGGTGGTGAGCGTCAGCACCTCGGTCGCCGTCACGTCCGGCCGGACCGCGCCGACCTCCTGCGCGCGGACCAGCAACGCCGCCCCGGTCGTACGGATGGCGTCCCGGCACGACGACAGGTCCTCGTCCGCCTCCAACAGCGCCGCCGCGAGTCCTTTGTACGCACCGACGTGGTCAGCGAGCGAGCGCAGCCACTCCAGAAGCGCGCTCTCCGGGTCCGCTGCATGCCGGTCCGCCTTCGCGCACAACGCCTCCACTCGATCCCGGAAGACGGCGTCTATAAGCGCGTACCGACTGCGAAAATGCCGGTGCAAGGTCGCTGACCCCACATCCGCCTCGGCGGCGATGTCCTCCAACGACGCGCCGGTGCCGAACCGCTCGAACGCGGCCCGGGCACTGTCCAAGACGCGCTGATAGTTGCGCTGGGCATCGGCCCGCATCAGTCACCTTGCCTAACTGGGGTTGGCCCCCGTATCGTACCGGAAGATAATTGGGGGCAGCCACCAGTTAGAGGAGAGGCATGAGCGAGAGTCTGCGAGAGTGGGACGACCAAGTCGGCGGCTTCGTGGCGCCGGCGGACCTGGGAGAGTACGCGGCTCGGTACGCCGAGCATTTCGCGATCCAGCGCCACGACGGGATCGTCGAACTGCGGATGCACACCGCCAATGGACCGGCGGTTTTCTCACTGGGGTTGAAAAACACCTGGAGCCAGGTGCTCGCGATGATCAGCGCGGACCCGGCGAACGAGGTGCTTATCATCACCGGCACCGGGGATCGCTGGATCGGCGGCATCCATCCACCGTCGTTCGGGCAACCGGTGCCGAGCTGGCCGGCCGACGCGGCGTACCAGCACGCCTACCTGGATGGCCTGAAAATGCTGGAAAACCTGGTGTTCGGAGTGGACATCCCGACTATCGGGGCGATCAACGGACCGGGCATCAGGACCGAGCTGGCTTTACTCTGCGACCTGACCTTGTGCACGCCGGAAACAACGCTGGGAGACGGAAATTTCGCCGCCGGCGGCCAGTCGCCCGGCGACGGGATGCACCTGGTCCTGCAGGAACTGGTCGGGCAGAAAAGGGCGGCCGGCTATCTCTACTCGGGCGAGCGGATCGACGCCCAGACCGCCCTGCGACTCGGACTTGTCAACGAGGTCACCGAAAATGATCGGCTACTGCCGCGAGCGCGGGAAATCGCCGAGGAGATCATGAAAAAGCCGCGCACGACTCGCCGGATGACTCACGCGATCATCCAGCGGCCGTGGCGGCGCCGCCTCACCGAGGACCTCGGCTATGGCCTCGCGCACGAACAGTTCGCCGCCCGCCTCATCTGAGGGGGTAGTTAGGCGACGAGGGCGGGTCTGCGGGCGGAGTCCGCGAGGTGGGCGCAGTGGTGTGAGGTGGCGATGGCGATCCAGCGGGTCACCGTACCGACGTTTCGCACGTTTCCGGCGGCACAGCCGGCGAGCTCGGCGTCGCCCCACGAATAACGCGGGCCAGCGAATTCGCTGAGCCGGGCCAGCTCGGTG
Source organism: Fodinicola feengrottensis (assembly GCF_039530045.1). Taxonomy (NCBI): domain Bacteria; kingdom Bacillati; phylum Actinomycetota; class Actinomycetes; order Mycobacteriales; genus Fodinicola; species Fodinicola feengrottensis. Next base: position 11,632 of record NZ_BAAANY010000015.1, read on the forward strand.
GAGATCTCCCGGAACTTGGTCGCACCGCCGCCGCGGGCGATCTTTCTGTTCTCGTCGCGGGGAAGTTGCCGGCTCAGGTAGAGCGAGCCGCGGCCGGCCGTATAGAACAAATACGGGTTGGTGGAGACCGGGCCGGCGAGTTGGGTGTCGGCCTGCAGCGGATGGACCACGCCATAGTCGCCATAGCGCAACTCGCCGGAGAGCGAGCCCGCGCAGGCAGACCACAGCTCCATCTCATACCGTGGCTTGATCATCGTCTGGGTGACGAACCGACGCGGCGGCACCGACCCGGCGAGCAGCGTGACTGATCGTACGGGCATTGCCTGATGGACCGCGGCCACCACGTCACAGACCTGATCAACTCGCCGTTCCTGCACAGAGTCCACATAGGACGCGTCGACGACCACATCGACGCGTTGCGGCGCGATTCCCAGTGATGCGGTGGTTTTGCCGAGGTGCTCGGCCCAACCAGCGGGCGTTTGTCGGGTCAGGCCGGCGATCCGGATCACCGCGCCACGCCCGTCCCGCCCGTCCAGTCGCTGCGCGGCCAGCACATCCGGCCGGTCATTTTCGCCGTCTGCCGAGAAAACCGGCAACAGGGTGGGCAACGCACTGCCCAGCGGGCCGTGTTTTTCCTCCAACGCCTCGCGAACCACGTTGTCAAGGAAGTCGTACGCACCCAGCGGCTCGGCCCGCAGCGGGTGCCCTGCCGGGATTCGGGCCAGGTCGACCATCAGCGGCCGGCCATATTCGGCGAGCGCGGTGGCGGCCGCCACAAAGCTGACCATCAACCGACTCTGCGGGGCCAGCCGGGGCATCGCGATCGCCAGCGGCTGGATGGCGGCCGCGTCCGGGCGGCTCAGGTGGGACAGCGCGGCCAGCTCACCGGACTTGGTGTGCGCGGCCAGCACGACCTGGAACCGCCCGTGCAGGGCATCGAGAAAAGCCATGGCATCTCCTTCGGCCAGAACGATTTCTGGCTGCCATAGCCATTGCTGTAATCGTACATATGTTCGAACGCCGAAGCAAGGCCTAGCGTTGTCCGCCAAGAGGGCTTCTACCTGCGAAAATGCCCGATCAGGCGGCCCGCGCCAACAGGGTCGGGCGTAGCAGTTCGAGAGTGCGCGCCCAGGCCGTACGAGCGTCTTCGGGGTGGTAGCTGCCGGGTCGGTCGTCGTTGAAGAAATCGGGCTCGGCGTCCGCGTACTCGTACACCCGACAGGACCCGCCGGCCTCGGTGATCCGGCGCTGCACGGCGGCGGAGGCGGTGTCCATGCGGCCGGATTGGTGGACGATCGCGGCCTTGCCACGGAACCGCGCCCAGGGCACGTCGGCGAGGCCTTCCAGCTCCGGATAGAACGCGACCATGGCGGACGCCGACGCCAGCTCCGCGGCCGCCGCCAGTGCGAGCCCGCCGCCGGCACCGAATCCGACCACCCCGAGCTGGCCGGAGAACTCCGGCACGCCGTCCAGGTGGTGGGCCGCGCCGACGAGGTCGGCGAGGACGTTAGGCAGCGCGACCGCGGTCGGGAAGGGCTCGCCATCGGCGGCGGGGTGGTAGAGATCGGGCGCGAACGCGACGAAACCCTCGGCCGCGAACCGGTCGACGACGCTGCTCACGTGGCCGGTCAACCCAGCTGTCCGGCCAACCACCAGCAGGCCGGGGCCGGACCCGGTCTCGGGCACCGCCAGATATCCCTCGGCGACCGAGGCCGCCACCGTGAACGCCACTTTCCGACCCATCAGCGGCCCTTTCGCCACGACCCCTGGTCAGGGTCTTTTCCGGCTCACGGCAGCAGGACCTCCCGGGGTGGGGTCGGCCCGGCACCGCGATCGCTTGGTCCCGGAACCCAATCACATCGGGCAGCGCTGAGTAAAGGCGTCAATACGCTAAATCACAGTTCCCAGCCCAGAAGCAGAGGTCGCCCTCACACTTTCTCGATTCACCAAGGTCATCTCGGTCTCACCAGCGAAGTTTTCGCGCCGACTCGACGATGTCACCGGCATCGTCGTACGCATCAGTCGTACGCATCAGGCAAGGACGGCGAAACTGTCCGACCACCCTGGAAGTCTCGATTCGGGGGCGGCATTTGTTGCGGGTGACCAGTCGCTGGCGTCCGGATTCCAGCGAGTGCGGGACATTGTGCCGCACTCGACGTCGAGTGCGGGATTTTGTCCGGCACTCGACGCCGGCGCCACGCCCGGGCGAAAATGCCGCCCCCGAATCGAGGCTCCGCGCCACCTCCGACAGTTTCGCGCCGGACTGACCGGATGGGTGGAAGAGTTAGGCGAGCGAGTACGCGATGCCGTCGAGGATGTCGTGTTCGCTGGCGACCACGGAGGCGGCGCCGACCTCCGACATCAGGACTCGCAGGACGGTCGCGCCGGCGCCGATCACGTCGACGCGGCCCGGGTGCATGACCGGGAGCGCGGCCCGCTCCTGCCGGGTGGCCGCGAGCAGCATCCGGGTCACCGCGTCGACCTGCTCATAAGTGGCGGTGGCGTGGTGGATCCGCGTGGAGTCGTACGAGTCGAGGCCGAGCGCGATCGCCACCACCGTCGTGACGGTGCCGGCGAGGCCGATGAGCGTACGGGCCTGCGCGAACGGCACGGTCTGCCGGGCCTCGGCGATCGCGGCCACCACGTCGGCCTCGGCGGCGGCGATCTGGGCGGCGGTGGGCGGGTCGTCGTGCAGGTGCCGCTCGGTCAGTCGTACGCACCCGACGTTGACCGACTTGGCGGCCGTGACGGTGTCGACGCCGAGCACCAACTCGGTGGAGCCGCCGCCGATGTCGGCGATCAGGTACGGCGGCTGGCCGATCGTGGGCGGCAGGTCCCGGATCGCGCCGGCGAAGGACAGCCGGGCCTCCTGGTCGCCGCTGATAACCTCCGGGTCGATGCCCAACACGGACCGCACCATCGACGTGAATTCGTTGGCGTTGCTGGCATCGCGGCTGGCCGAGGTGGCCACCATCCGGACCCGCTCGGCGCCGGACGCGGCGATTTCGCCGGCGTAGTCACGCAAAGCCGCCTCGGTACGAGCGATCGCGGCCGGCGCGAGCATGCCGCTGCGGTCGACACCCTCGCCGAGCCGGACGATCCGCATTTGCCGGGTCACGTCCGACAACAGTCCGCCCATCGCGCTGATGCTCTCCACATCGGCGATCAGCAACCGGATCGAATTGGTGCCGCAGTCGATCGCCGCCACCCGGGTCATCGGCTCTCCTCCACACCGTCCACAGTGGACGAATTATGCACCCTGGGCCGCGCAGGCCGGCCCCGGCCAGCGGTCCGCGATGGCGGCCAGCGCCTCGTCGCCGAACGGGTTGACGCCGGGACCCGCGGCCAGCGCGTGGCCGACCAGCACATGCAGGCACTTCACTCGGTTTGGCATCCCGCCGGCGGAAATCCCGTGGATTTCCGGCACGTCACCGAGCTCGTACCGGCGGGCCAGATAGCTTTCGTGCGCTTTCTGGTACGCCGCCGCCACCTCCGGCTCGACGGCGAGCCGCTCGGTCATCGTACGCATGATGCCGGTCGACTCCAGCGTGCTGACCGCACTCACCGCGTGCGGGCAGGTGAGGTAGTACAACGTCGGGAAAGGCGTCCCGCCAGCGACCCGCGGATTCGTCTCCACCACGGCGGGATGTCCTGCGGCACAACGGAAAACCACCTTGCGGGCGCCTCGCGGCGGGCGGCCGATCTGCTCGCCGACCAGCGCCAGGTCGGCGGCGCTGATCGGGTCCACCGAGGCCGTCACCGGCCGGCCGGGCGGTCCGCGCCGGCCAGGCTGCCGGCGAGTTTTCCGTACCAGGGACCAGCTCCCGCCGCCGTACCAGCCGGACCGCCGCTCGCCGCGGTGGACCGGTCACCGCCGACCACCACGAAAGTGGAGTCGCCGGGCTCGACGTACTGCAGCCGCTGGCGGGCCTGCGCCTTCACGTAGTTCGGGTCGTTCCACTGGGCCTTTTGCTTCGCCAGACCGGAAATCCGTTGCTGTTGGGTGGCTTGGGCCTGCTCCAACTGGGCGATCTGGCTGCGCTGGGACAGGTATTTCTGGGTGGGATAAGCCAAAGTCAGCACCAGCAGGCAGACCACCACGGCCAGGATGGCCGAGCGGCCGGTCAGCCGGCCGCCCCGGCGGGGCAGCGCGGAGGCGATGCTCGCGCTGGTCCGCCGCTGTCGTGCAGGCCTCGCCGCCGACGGCACCCGTGCGGTCCCGCGCGCCGACTCGCCGCGGCCCCGGCCGGCCCGCGGGCCACCCGGCTGCTGGCTGCCGGGCGTACGACGGCCGGAGCCTGCGGTCGCGCGGCGGGTCGGGCGTGGGGTGGACACTACGAACGCGCCTCCGGCTCGAAGCGGGGGAAGGCGCTGAAGCCGGCGTACGCGGCCGCGTCGTCCAGCTCCTCCTCAATCCGCAGCAGCTGGTTGTATTTGGCGACCCGCTCGGACCGGGCCGGCGCTCCAGTCTTGATCTGGCCGGCGTTCACCGCGACCGCGAGGTCGGCGATAGTGGTGTCCTCGGTCTCGCCGGACCGGTGGCTCATCATCGTAGTGTAGCCGCTGCGTTGCGCCAGCGAGACGGCGTCGAAGGTCTCAGTCAGGGTGCCGATCTGGTTGACCTTGACCAGCAGCGCGTTCGCCGCGCCGGCGTTGATACCGCGGGCGAGCCGCTCCGGGTTGGTGACGAACAGGTCGTCGCCCACGATCTGGATGGTGTCGCCGAGCTTGTCGGTCATCGCCACCCAGCCCTCCCAGTCCTCCTCGGACAGCGGGTCCTCGATGGAGACGATCGGGTACGAGGAGACCAGGTCGGCGTAGTACGCGGTCATTTCCTCGGCAGTGTGCGGCTTGCCTTCCAGCGTGTAGACGCCGTCCGCGTACAGCTCGGTGGCGGCCACGTCCAGCGCGAACACGATGTCCTGGCCGAGCGAGAAGCCGGCCTTCTGGATCGCCTCGGCGATCAGGTCCAGCGCTTCCCGGTTGCTGTCCAGGTTCGGCGCGAAACCGCCCTCGTCGCCCAGGCCGGTGGACAGGCCGCGGGCCTTCAGCACGGACTTGAGCGAGTGGTACGTCTCGGCGCCCCAGCGCAGCGCCTCGGCGAAGGTCGCCGCGCCGGCCGGCGCGATCATGAACTCCTGCACGTCGACGTTGGAGTCAGCGTGCGCGCCGCCGTTGACGATGTTCAGCATCGGCACCGGCAGCAGGTGCGCGTTGGGTCCGCCCAGGTAGCGGAACAACGGCAGGCCCGCGGAGTCGGCGGCCGCCCGCGCGACGGCCAGCGAGACGCCCAGGATCGCGTTGGCGCCCAGGTTGGACTTGTTGTCCGTGCCGTCCAAGTCAATCAGCTCGTAGTCGATCATCCGCTGCTCGGACGCCTCGTAGCCGACCAGTTCCGGCTCGATGGTGTCCACGACGGCCCGTACGGCGCCTTCGACGCCCTTGCCGCCGTAGCGGTCCTCACCGTCGCGCAGCTCGACCGCCTCGAACGCGCCGGTCGAAGCGCCGGACGGCACCGACGCGCGGCCGACGGTGTCGTCGTCGAGCACCACCTCGACCTCGACGGTGGGGTTGCCGCGCGAGTCCAGGATCTCGCGGGCGGTGATGCCGGAAATGGTGGCCACTCGGGTCGCTCCCCTTACTCAAGGAATCTGCTGTCAGCCGCTCTCTACCCGCGAGACTAACGAATCGGAATCGGTTCACCTGGACGGCCCGCCCGGCACGCGCGCCATCGTGTCGGCCATTTCCCGTACGTGCTGCTGAACCGCCGCTCATAAGGACGTACGCACTATCATGCGTGTGTGGTCCCGGGTTGGACCCACGATCGGCCAGTGCCAGGAGCGTCCGCCATGACGGTTCCCCAGCGGGATGCGAGCCAGCGTCCACTCTCCACGTTCCAGGTGCTGCGCTCGGCCGATGTCGGGGCCGTCGAGACGGTGGCGAGCCGGGTGTTCTCACCGCATCTGATCCGGCCGGGCCGCTCAGCGCCGCTGGACGCCCGGCTGCACAGCGCCGACCTCGGGGCGTTGCGGTTCATCTACCTCGAGTGTGGCGCGGCGGTGACCATCGACACCCGGGCACCACTGGACTACTACGCGGTGAACCTGCCGTTGAGCGGGGCCGCGCGGATCCGCTGCGGGACCGCCGACGTCGCGATGACCCCCACCACGGCGTCGGTGTTTTCGCCGGTCGAGCACGTGACCATGACCTGGAGCGGCGACCTGCGGCAACTCTGCGTCAAGATCGACGCGAAGGCCCTGCAGGAACACGCACGACGGCTGACCCCAAGACCGTTGCGGCCGGTACGCTTCGAGCCCCGCCTCGCGGTGACGCCGGCCAGCGGCGATTCGTGGGTCGAGGTGGTACGGCTGGCAGACCAGACCCTGCGACTGTCCCCTGGCGGCATTGTGCCGGCGCCGGTGGCCCGGCAGATCGAGCAGATGGCGATGACGACTTTGCTGCTGCGGCAACCAAACTCGTGCTCCGAACAGCTGCTCCAGCCGGTACCGTCGGCGTCCCTCACAGCCGTACGCCGAGTCGCCGAACTCATCCAGGACGCGCCGGAACGCGAGTTCACCGTCGCGGACCTCGCCGGCCAGGCGGGCGTGAGCGTAAGAGCGCTCCAGGAGGGTTTCCGTCGCCACTACGGCGTCACCCCGACCGAATACCTGACCGACGTACGCCTGACCCGCGCCCGCACGCTGATCGAACAGGGCGAACCGGCGCCCGTACGAGTGTCGGAGGTCGCCTACCAGGTGGGTTTCGTGCACCTCGGCCGGTTCGCGCAGGCGTACCGGCGAAGGTTCGGCGTGACGCCGTCGACGGCTTTGCGCATGCGCAACTTCCCAGCGTGATGCGGATAGCGCCGCGCGTCGCGGATTGTGCGCTCGCGCCCGCGTCGCGATGCTCTGGACACAACCGGAAGGAGGTTTAAGCGGTCGCCGAACCGTCGCCGGCCGCGGGCTCGTCCTGGTTGCGCAGCAGTACGCGGGTGGTGTGCCGGATGTGCTCGATGAGGACCGCCACCGCGGTGCCAGCGTCTCGATGTGTCATGACGCAACCACAAATGGCGTGGAAGGACCTCGTCGAATATTCCGAAACGCACGAGCTGCTGGCGAAGCAGTTGTACGTGGTGTTCTCGACACCGACCAACGGGCTTGGTCCGGTGCTGGAGAACCTCGACCCGCATGTCGCGTACCAGACGAAAATGGAGCTGGAAGGCGTGATGTTCGCCGCCGGCCCGTTCGCCGGCGACGGCGACCTGGCGCAATGGCACGGCGAGGGCATGTTCGTCTATCGCGCCGAATCATTTGAAGCGGCCACAAAACTCGCAGAGGCCGACCCGATGCACATCGCCGGCGCACGGAGTTTCAAGGTCCGGCTGTGGCTGCTGAACGAAGGAACGTACTCGGTGCAGCTGTTCTACTCCGGCGGCAAGCCGAAGATCGTCTGATGAGAATCGGAAACCTGGACGGTCGGGCCGTTATTTCGGTTCCCGGCGGTGTGATCGACGTCCATCAAGCGAGCGGCGGACGACTGCCGTCCACGCTCAACGAGCTGTTCGACGTGTGGGATTCCGTACAGGAGCTGGCAAAACAGTACAGCGAGGCGGACATTGTCACGATCGACGAGTCCCAGCTCGGCCCGCCCTGTCCGCACCCGCGACAAGTTTTCGCGATCGGGCTCAACTACTCCGACCATTCGGCCGAAGCGGCGTTCGCGGTGCCCGAGTCGCCGACGGTTTTCACCAAATACGTGTCGAGTTTCACCGGCGCGTACAGCGACATCACGCTGTCCGGCGACTCGGTCGACTGGGAGGTCGAACTGGTGGCCGTGGTGGGAAAACCCGGTCGCGATATCGCGGTGACGGACGCTTGGACGTACGTCGCGGGGCTCTCAGTGGGTCAGGACCTGTCCGATCGGGTCGTCCAGATGGCCGGTCCAGCGCCGCAGTTTGGCCTCGGCAAGTCGTTTCCGGGCTTCTCCCCGATCGGTCCGTGGCTGGTGACCCTGGATGAGGTCGACCATCCCGACGACCTCGAGCTGGGTTCCGCGGTCAACGGCGAGCAAGTGCAGAAAGGCCGGACGCGGGACATGGTGTTTCCCATTCCGGAGCTGATCGCCTACCTGTCCCGTATCGTCGATCTGTACCCCGGCGACGTGATCTTCACCGGCACCCCGGCCGGCGTGGGGATGGCCCGCACACCGCGCTGGTTCCTGCAGCCCGGCGACGAGCTGACCAGCTACGTCCGCGGCATCGGCGAAATGCGCCAACGCATGCTCGCCCCCAGGGTTTAACCGCTACGACAGCAAAGGAACGTGCATCGTGGCCCTGCACCAGATGGCGGCGGTCGTCATCGGCGTCCCGAACGTGGCCGAGACCAGCGCCTACTACGCCGAATTCGGGCTCGCGCCGACCAGCGACGGCTGGTTTTCCACCGCCGACGGCGGAAACCAGCTGCGGGTGACTCCAGCCAGCACCCGCCGGCTGGTCTCGTTCACCGTCGGCGTCGACTCCCCCGATGACCTCGACCGCACCCAGGCACGGCTGCGAGGCATCGGCGCGGCGTACGAGCGCGGCCCCGATCGCCTGACGGCCACCGACCCCGTCGGAGGTGTCACGGTGGCCCTGGAGGTGCGGCCCCGGCTGCGACAACCCGTCGTGCCGGCCACCGCATACAACGGGCCAGGCCGCGTCGATCGGACCGGCCGGGCCGACGGCGTGGTGCGTACGAATGCCGTACGACCACGAAAGCTCGGACATGTGGTGCTCGGCACCACGGATTTCGCAATGTCGCAACGGTTTTTCGTCGACGGGATCGGGTTCAAGATCAGCGATCTGATGAACGATGCAGGCGCGTTCCTACGATGCTCCACCGACCACCACAACCTGCTGCTACTGAAGGCCCCAGTCAGCTTCCTGCACCACACCTCGTGGCAGGTCGACGACATCGACGAGGTCGGCCGGGGCGCCAGCCGGATGCTCGAAGACCACCCGGAACGGCACATCTGGGGCCTTGGCCGGCACCACGTGGGGTCCAACTTCTTCTGGTATCTGAAGGACCCGGCCGGCAACTTTTCCGAATATTACAGTGATCTCGACTGCATCCTCGAAGACCAGCTATGGAAGCCCGAAGTCTTCGAAGGCGCCAAGGGCCTGTTCAACTGGGGCCCGCCGCCACCGCCGTCATTCCTGCACCCGGATGACTTGGCGGCTCTCATGACCGGAGCACACGCACCTTAATCGCGCGCACCTCCCTCGCCCCGTTGCTTGCATCGGGCCCCGAAATACCTGCTACGGCGAGAAACTGTCGTAGTTACCTGATTCTGTAGCCCCCACCCAGTGTTTGGGTGGGGGGTGGGTTTGAGGTCGCGCGCGCGAGAATTTTTGTGATTTTTGAGGTTTCTGGGGCTGTAGGTTCTGGAGTAGCTTGGCGGTGAGAGACGGGTTTTCTCCGCCTCCCACCGGTCCAGCGGCTGGGTTTTCGTCGAGTGTGGGATTTTGTGCCGCGCTCGGCGTCGAGTGGGGGTTAAAGTCCCGCACTCGACGCCAGGCCTGTCACTGGCGGGGCGTTGCGACAAGGGGCTAGTGAAGGCCGAGGAGAGTGGCGAGGTGGCGCGGCGGCGGTGAACCGTGCGCCAGCATCTGGTCGTGCCAGTCGCGTACGGACGTGGTGGCCGGTCGGGCGGCGGCGATGGCGGACACGTCGGTGTAGCCGGAGAAATACGTGGAGAGCTGCGTCGACGTGAGCAGGGCGCGCTGCCACTTGGCGACCGCCTCGCCCTCCTCCTGGAACCCGCGGTCCATCATCAGCGCAAGCGCCTCTTCCTCGGCCATGTCCTCGCAGTGCACCCGGCGGTCGATGATGGTGTTGATGATCATCCGCAGCGCCATCTTGAGGTGCTGCATCCGTACGGCGAGGCCGCCGTAGCCGGCGCCGGCCATCAGCTCCTCCGCGTAGACCGCCCAGCCTTCGATGAAGGTGCCGCTGCCGCACACCGCGCGGGCCCGGGTCGGGCCGGCGAACCGGCCGGCGTGCGCCAACTGCAGGTAGTGGCCTGGCATCGCCTCATGCACCGCGAGATTGCGGACCATGTGGTTGTTGAGCTCGCGATAGTACGAAGTGACGCGGTCGGGCGACCAGTGCGGCGGGGCCGGCGAGACAGCCAGGAAAGTCGGCACCGCGGCCTGTTCCAGCGGGCCGGGTGAGTCGCAATAAGCCCCCGCGACACCGCGGGCGAACTCCGGCATCACCAGGATTTCGTACGGGTCGTCGACCATCGTGACCAGGTCGTGCTCCCGTACGAAAGCGGTCACTTCGGCCATCGCCCGCTCGAACTCCGGCACCATGGTGTCGTCGTCCGGGCGCTGCTGCGAGAGCGCGTCCAGGGCCGCCCGAGGATCGGGTTTTCCGATCAGCTGAGCGGAAACCTCGACGATCTCGGCGGACACCCGGGCCAGCGCGGCCTCGGCGGCAGCGTAGAGGTCGGCGGCCGAGCGGGGCGAGTCGAGGCTGTGCCAGAGCTTGGCCTCCCACAGCCGGTCGCCGAGCCGGGCCGACCGGCCGGTCTCCTCGGCCAGCCGGCGCAGCGTGCCGCGATGCCGCTCGACGGCCGCCAGAGCCTGCTCGATCGCGTCGTCGGCGCGGTGTGGCTGACCAGCCTCGGCGGCCAGGCGCGGCACCTGGTCCCTGATCAGCGCGGCTGTGCCGTCCCATTGCGACAGCGCGGTGGTGACATGCACGTGCGGGCAGTCGGCCAGCACCACGTCGGCGGTGGCCAGCGCGTCAGGCAGCGCCGACAATCGCGCCACCACCGACCCGAGCCGGTCCACGGCCGGCGCGCTGGGCCGCAGCAGCAGCGAGTTGAGCAGGAAACCGGGGATGTGCAACAGCGGGTTCCACTCGTGCTCACGCAGCTCGGACAGCGCGAAAAGCTGACTGTCCACTGTGGACTGCAGCAGCTCCAGGTCGACGGCCTCCTCGCCGGCCAGGTCGTCGGCGTCGATCTCCGACAGCGTGTGCGAATCCTCTTTGAGCCGGGTGATCTGGGCCCGCACGCCATCGGGCGAGAAGTCCGCCAACCGGTCGTCGGCGCGGTGGTCGCCGGCCCACAACGCCACCGTCGGGCTGGAGTCCAGCAGATCGTCGACGACCCGTTCGACCGTGTGCACGAAGTTCAGTGGCATGCCCGAAACGCTACCTGGGACGGTCAGGAGCGCTCGGCGGCGCGTACGGCGTCGGCGTACGCGATGGCGGCGGCACGCAGGGCGGCTTCGGCGTCGAGGCCGGCCGTACGCGCCTGCGCGACGATGTCGAAGAGTCGCTGGCCGAGCTGCTCTGCGGGCCCCTCAGCGGCTGGCAGGGACGCCTCCACACCGGCCCGGGTGGCGCGGGAAAGCATCTTCGCGACCAACGCGAGGGCTGGCTGCGTACGCGCGATGCCGTCCATCGACGACTCGCGGGCCTTCTCCCGCCGCTTGATCTGTTCCCAGTTCTCGTGCACCTCTTCGGCGTCCGCGACGACCGTCGACGCGAACACATGCGGGTGGCGGGTGACCAGCTTGGTCACCAGTCCGGCGGCCACGTCGTCGATCGACCAGCGCTGGCCGGGCGGCAGCTCCTGCGCCAGCCGGGAATGGAAGGCGACCTGCAGAAGCACGTCACCGAGCTCCTCACGCAGCCCGGCGAGGTCCTGGTCTACCAGCGCGTCGTAGGCCTCGTACGCCTCTTCCAGCAGATAAGGCGCGAGCGTCTGGTGCGTCTGCTCGGCATCCCATGGGCAGCCGCCGGGCGAGCGCAGCCGGTCCATCACGGCCACCACGTCGAGCAGTTGCGCGCCGGGTGGGTCCCAGCTGCCCACCAGCTCCTCGACGGTCACGCCCGGGTCGGCCGCCGTCACCGCGGCCGCGAACTCGGCCGGATCTGCGCCGTCCAGCAGCCACAGGGCCGCGCCGGACTCCTTGGTGACAGCGGCGAGGCGTACCGCGTCAAAGACCTCGACACGCACCTCAGAGCCAGCATCACGTACGGCCGTGACCAGCGCGGACTCCGCGCCAGCCAAGACCGTCGACGAGGCCAGCAGCCGCCAGGCCGGACCGCTCAGCAACCCGGCCGGCAACCGCTGCGAGGTGGCGAGCAGGGTAAGGACCGCCACCGGGACTACCTGTTCTGCGACGACGGCAGGTTGGTCAGCGGGTGGATCCAGGGCTCCATGGTCGGCACCGCGTCGTCCGGCGCCTGGACGACGAGGTGCACGCCGTCGAAGGCGCCGTAGGCCGGGTTCACCACAACTTCGTTGGCACGCAGCACGGACGCCATCCGGGTGGCCAGATCCTGGTGCAGCGTCTGCAACGACTGGGTGTCCTGCAATGCGACACCGTCCCGATAGAGCTGCGGGTCGATCTTCCTGCCGATCGCGTCGTAAAGCAGGGTGTACCGCACGAAGACATCGAGCGGCAGGTCGTACTGCTGCGCCTGCCCGACGTTCTCCGGCTGGGTTCTCGCGGCCGCGAGGTCCTTGTCGCCGACGCCGGTGTGCAGTTGCGCGGCCAACTTCTCGAACAGGTCGGTCTGGATCAGGGCGGTCATCAGCTGCGCCTGCACTATGTCCTTATGACCCTCAAGCTGACCGTGATAGATCGGGTCGTTGAGGACCTGGCTGACCATGGCGTCGACATCGTGCGCGGCGAACCGGTCGTCGCCGACGAACGCGGCCGCGCCGAACCTGTTCTGGCAGCCGGCGGCCGCGCTCAGGGCGAGCACCGCCAGCACTGCCACCGCCACCAGCCGCAGGGGCCGTCGGACCTGCATCGATTGACCTCCGGAAGCGATACTTGAAAGTGGCCTCAAGGCTCCCACACGGCGATCCGCGCCAGCACGCGTGCCCAGCCATTATGGGCAACCGTACGGGCAGCCGGAGCTGCCCCAACGCCGGCCGCCGATGATCCATCAGGGCCGAAGCCGCCCTGACGGTGCGGGCGGACCATACAAACAGCCCCTAAATCCGTCCCGCCGTTACAAGACGAGACACGACGTGCCAACCTGTGAGGTGTGCTGGAGCCGGGATCGCGATTCGCCGCGTACGAGGTGCTGGACCGCCTCGCCGTCGGCGGTATGGGCGAGGTCTACCGCGCACGTCACCGGCTGCTGGACCGCATCGACGCGCTGAAGGTCCTGCGGCCACATCTGAGCTCGGACGAAGCCTTCCGCCGCCGCTTCCTACGCGAGGCGTTGTCCGCCGCCCGGCTGCGGCATCCGCACATCGTCACCGTCTACACGGCGGACGAGGTGGACGAGCAGCTCTACCTGGCGATGGAATACATCGAGGGCGCCGACCTCGCGAGTGTGCTGCACACCGACGGGCCGCTGGACCCGGACCGGGTGATCCGGCTGCTCGCCGAGACCGCGCAGGCACTGGACTCCGCGCACTCGCTCGGGATGGCGCACCGGGACGTGAAACCCGGCAACATCCTGGTCGGCGACCCGGGCTCGAAGGCCGAAAAGGCCTACCTGGTGGACTTCGGGCTGACCAAGGCGCACTCCGTCGAGGACCAGCAAATCACCGCGACCGGCCAGGTCCTGGGCTCGCTGGCGTACATCGCCCCCGAGCAGATCGACGGCGTCGACAAAGGCGGCAGTGTCGACCAGTACGCGCTGGCCTGCGTGGCGTTCGAGGTGCTCAGCGGCCGGATCCCGTTCGTACGGGAGAACCCGGTCGCGTCCATCTCGGCGCACCTGAGCGCGCCGCCGCCGGCGGTCACCGAGCTGCGTCCGGACCTGCCCAAGGCGATGGACGCGGTGATCATCCGGGGCATGGCCAAGAAGGTCGAGGACCGCTACCCGAGCTGCGCCGACTTCGTCCAGGCACTGGCCGACGCGCTGCACCCACCGGTGGTCGCGCCGCGCTCGGGCCCACCGGCATCGCTGTCCGCGCCACCGGCGCCCTTCTCGGCGCCACCAGCGGCCCGACCACAGTCCGGGCCACCGTCCGTACCACCGTCAGGCCCGCCTTCGGCGCCGCCGACTGGCCCGGTCAACACCCGACGGCCCGCCGCTGGTCCACCACAGGCGCCGGCCGCGCCGCCGAGCGGACCCGCCGGTCTGCCGTATCAGCAGCCCGGCCCAGGCGTGCCGCTGCGCGCGCCGCAACCCACCCCGTATCCGAGCCAGCAAGGCGCGCCGCCTCCCCCGCAGCCTTACCCCCAGCAGCAGCCGCCCGGGCAGGGATATCCGGGTCAGCGTCCGCCGCCGGCGCAGTCCGGCGGGATCCCCAGCCGTACGCCGGTGCCGCAGAGTTACCTGCCGCCGGCCGCGTACCAGTCGGCGCCGCTGCCGCAGAACCAGCTGCCACCGCAGCCCTTTCCGCAGGCGCAGCCCGCGCGGCCACCACAGACCGGGCCGGCCAGCCGACCCGCCGCCGGCTTCGGCGCCCCGAGCGCGCCGCCGGCGGCCGGCGCGTTGTCCGTGGTGGTCGTCGCCGGCCCGGCCGCCGGGCACGTGCTCCCGCTGCCGCTGGGCGAAGCGGTGATCGGCGCCAACAGCGGACCGCTGACGATCGAGGACTCGGCACTGGACGCCCAGCACGTACGGTTCCGGATCAACGGCTGGGTGGTCACCGCCGAGCCGGTCGGCAGCGCCTCGGTGCGGCTGGACGGCGTCCAGCTGACCGGTCCACGCCCCATCCAGCCAACCCAGATCATCGACGCGGGTTCGTCTCTTATGGAGGTGCGTCCCAGCGACCGGCTGAGCCGGGCCGGCGCCGACCTCGCGCTGCCCGACCCGGTGTCGATCATGGCCTCCATCGTCCGCGAGGGCTCGCTGCTGCGACGCGGCCCGCAGCACCCACGCACCCTGCTCACCCGGGTCGGTTGGCGGCACGAACGGCCGCCGCGGGTGATGGCGATGCCGCTCGGCGAATCCACCGGCGCCGCCATCCGCGGCAACCCCGAACAGGTCGCCGCGCTGGTGCGCTGGGTGATCGGGCAGGCCGCCGCGCTGCACGACCCACGTGATCTGTGCCTGGCCACCGCACTCGTACCGATCGGACCCGAGCGCTGGTCCTGGGTGCGCGCGCTCCCGCACGCCCGCCCGGGCCGCGGACCGCTGCAGGGCCCGCACGTGACGTCCGACAGCGAGGGCGCCGCCGACCTGGTCAACCGGCTGCTGATGATCATCGAGCGCCGCCGGGTAGTCGCCGCCGGCGGACCGCAGAACCAGAACATCGCCAAACACCCCCGGGTGCTCGCGATTTTGGACGACAGCGCCGACAGCCCGAAAACCGACGAGCTGACCGCCACCGGCCCAGCGCTGGGCATCCACGTCGTACGCGTCCTCGCCCCGCACCGCCGGGTGCCCCGTACGTGCGGCTACTGCATCGACATCCAGGGCCCCGGCCCAGCCGCCGTCGTCGTCCACGCCGGCACCCCCAGCGCATCCCTGGGCGGCATCGCCGACGGCGTCGACGCCAACTGGGTCAAACGCCTCGCCGACATCCTCGAAGCACAGGACTGACCGCGCTTTCGCCCGTGTTTCCGGGTTTCCGTCTACGCAGGTCTGGCCCGTCTACTGGGGTGCGGCGCGAAACTGTCGTACCGATGCTGTTTTCTAGCCCCCTCCCTTTAAACGGGCGGGGGGTGGGTTTGAGGACCGACGTCTTACTAAAAATCAGCCCTTACCTCTCGCCCCGCCCCCCGCCCGTCACTGGGTGGGGGCAAATCTGCCGGAGGGGTACGACAGTTTCGCGCCGCACCTGGGTCTTTTCGCAGGTCGGCGAGATACCGCCGCGGTCTCGGTCGGCGCAAGGGGGACGAGCGCGACGCACGTCAGCAGCCCACAACACTCAGCGTCACCCAGCCATGTGCTTGTTGCTACTAGTGGTGAGATTCGTTGTTGATCTTGTTCACTTTGCCTACCCAAAACGGACATAGGACTGAATTGTCCTTTTTGGATAGGCAAAGTGAGCAAGATCAACAACTTCGACACCGACTCCGCCGTTCCCGACCAGGCAGCCGGCGACCCTCCGGCACAACGACACCCATTCTGAGCAGGCGAAACGCTTAACTTAAGGGCATTGACCCCAGCCCCGCACTGGGTGGCGGCAACTTTTTGCGGTTGGGTACGACAGTTTCGCGCCGCACCTGAGTCTTTTGGCTGCTGAGTTTCCAGATGGCCCCCCACCGACGGACAGCGTTGTTGATCATGGCGAGTCTCGAGAAAAAGTGCGGGACTACCCCATGATGAACAACGAAAACGTCCCACCCGGTCAGGCGGCGAGAGCTTCCAAACGGTCGGCGACCTCGGCGGCGGAGGTCGGGCGCTCGGCGCGGTCCTCGGCGATGCAGTCGCGGATGATCGCGGCGATGTTCTGGTCGAGGTCCGCGGACACTTCTGGCTTGCTGGACAGGACGCGACGCAGGACCAGCACCGGATCGGAGTTGGGCAGGTCGCCGAACAGGCCGCGGCCGGTCATCACCCGGTGCAGCGTGCCGCCGATCGAGAAGATGTCGCTGGCCCGGGACGGCGGGTCTCCGTGCAGCAGGGTCGGGTCGGTGAACTCGACCGAGCCGAGCGAGCCCATGCCGGTCATCGTCATGCCGGGGGCGAGTACGCGGCTGAGCCCGAGGTCGGACAGTTTCGCGCTGCCGTCACCGCCGAGCAGGATGTTCGCGGGCTTGATGTCGTTGTGCACGATGCCGGCCTCGTGCAGGGCGTGCGCCGCCCGCGCCGCACTCGCGACGGCGAGCAACTTGCGACTGGTGTCCAGCGTGTTGGCCGGCTCGGCCAGCGAACCGTCGGACAGGAACTCCATCGAGTAATAGACCACGCCGGCCTGCTGACCCGCGTCGTAGAGCGCGACCAGGTGCGGCGAGCGTACCGCCGCGAAGGCCTTCAGCTCGCGGGTCGCGCGCCGGAAGACGTCCTCCGACTTCTCCCCGGAGAGCACCTTCACCGCCACGAACTGCGACTGCACCGGCAGCCGCTGCGGGGTCTTGGCCAGGAAGAACTCACCGTGGTTCCCGGTGCCCAGCGATCGTACGAACTCGTAGTCGGCAATGCCGTCCACGGCCCCTCCTGACTCGTCTCGCACCGGCCCTTGCCACCCGCGGCCGGTGTTGCCTCACAGTTGCGTATCGTCCCACGGAACTCACCCCGCGCCAGGCAGGCATGCCCGCCCAGCCTACGCAGACCTGACAACCAGTCGACGGACGTACGCACTGAGCCCACTGAGCGGCGGCAGGGTGCGGGACTGAGCTACGTTACGGCGGACGGCACCACCTGGGAATCTGGAGAAATCGAGTGACTTCCGAACAGACCGGGATCGTCCTGCTGGACATCGCGTTGATCCTCGTGCTGGCCCGGCTGCTCGGCTGGGTGGCACGCAAACTCGGACAGCCCGCGGTGATCGGCGAGATCATCGCCGGCATCCTGCTCGGCCCGACGCTCTTCCACGGGCTGATCTCGAACACGTTGGTGCCCACTGACGTACGACCGTTCCTGACCGCACTGGCGAACCTCGGCCTGGTGCTGTTCATGTTCATCGTCGGCTTCGAGCTGGATCACACCCTGATCCGGGGCAAGGGCCGGATCGCCGCCAGCGTCTCGATCGGCTCGCTGGTCCTGCCTTTCCTGCTCGGCGCGTTCCTCGCGACGTGGCTGATCATGACGCACCCCACGAAGACCGGCACGCTCGCGTTCGTTCTCTTCATCGGCGCCGCGATGTCGGTCACGGCCTTTCCCGTACTGGCACGGATCCTGACCGACCGCGGGATGCACCGTACGCAACTCGGCGGCCTCGCATTGGCCAGCGCCGCGGTCGACGACATCCTCGCGTGGAGCCTGCTGGCGGTCGTGGTGGCGATCGCCGCCGCCGGCGAGTCCACAACGTCGTGGCACATTCTCTTCGCGATCCCTTACCTGGCGCTGATGTTCGGCGTCGTACGCCCCCTGCTCAAGCGTCTCGTCGCGGCACGGGAGAAAGCCGGGCGGCTCACCCCCACCATCCTCGCGGTCGTCCTGGTAGGCCTGCTGGTGTCGGCTTGGGCGACCGAATGGATGGGGATCCACTTCATCTTCGGCGCGTTCCTGTTCGGCGTGGTGATGCCGCGGGCCGCGGTGGAGCAGCTCCGGCACGAGATCCTGGAGCGGCTGGAGCAGGTGTCCGTGCTGCTCCTGCTGCCGCTCTTCTTCGTCACCGCGGGACTGAAGGTCGACCTGTCCAAGGTTGGCTGGGACGGGCTGGTGCAGCTGCTGGCCATCCTCGCGGTAGCAATCGGCGGCAAGTTCGTCGGCGCGTTCATCGGCGCCAAGCTGAACAAGGTACGCAACCAGCAGGCGCTCGCGCTGGCGACGCTGATGAACACCCGTGGGCTGACCGAGCTGATCATCCTGACCGTTGGTGTGCAGCTGTTCGTACTCGACACCAAGCTCTATTCGCTGATGGTCGTGATGGCGGTCGTCACCACCGTGATGACCGGCCCGCTGCTCAAATGGGTGTATCCGGATCGCCGGATCGCCAAGGACGTGGCCGAGGCGGAGGCCGCGGCGCTCGGCGTGTCGGCCGCGCATCGCGTCCTCACGCTGATCCCCGAACCCTCGCAGGGCTCCGGCCGCGCCCGTCTGGCCGCGGACCTCACCGGCGGGCGGCGACCGGCTGAGGTCGTCCTCACGCACATCAAGCGGTACGCGACGCCGAACCTGGAAGTCGGTACGGGATTGTCCGGCGAGTTGGCCGAGATGGCCGGCACGATGGGCGAGTTGGAGCAGCTCACCACCTATCCGAAGAGCCGCGGACTGGGTGCTCCGGTGCTCAGCCGGTTCTCCGACGATCCCGTGCGGGAGGTGGCCGAGCAGGTCACCGCCGCCAACCCGCAGGCCGTCCTGGTCGCCCAGGACGATCCCGGCTACGACCAGATCCGCGCGGCCACCACCGGCCAGCTGTTCACGCTGGTGTCCGAACCACCGGACGGTGGCCCAGTCGTCGTCATGGGCGCCGCCGGCCGTACGGCGGAGGCCGCCATCGAAGCCGCCGCCTCGATCGCCGCCGCCCGCGGCACCGAGCTTCTGCTGGCCGAGCCCGGCAAGCCCAGCCGCCGGTCCGTCACGCTCGCCGCCGCCCTGACCACCCGCGGCCTGCCGACTCGCGCGATGTCGACCGCGGACCTGCCCACCGACCCGACCGCCGGCTGGGCCGCCGTTTTGGTCGCCCCCGACGACGGCACCCCGGCCGCTCCCGGCCTGCACCTCCTCGTACGACCCGCCCTGGACGCCGACGAACCCAACTGGGACGACATCGTCGGCACCCCCGCCGCCGCTCCAGCCACCACGTAACGATCGGTCAAGACCAGGTGCGGCGCGAAACTGTCGTACCGACCCCGAAAAATCACCCCCACCCAAGAACGGGTGGGGGGTGGGTTTGAGGACCGATGTTCAACTAAAAATTAGGTCTGCCTCTCGACCCACCCCCCGCCCGTTCAAAGGGAGGGGGAAAGAAAAACAGACACGTACGACACTTTCGCGCCGCACCCCGCGACACGCCATGCGGGGCACGCCGGCCGCTATCGCAGCCAGGTGAGCAGCGTCTCGGCGTCGGCGGCGAAGGTGGCCGGGTCGTCGGCGGCGACGAATTCCAGCAGGGCGTTGCGGGGGCCACCGGCGGCGGCCAGTTCCTCCAGGACGCCGCGCCACATCGCCTCGCCGGCGGCGAGCGGCAGCCGGCGGCCATCGGTATCCCAGCTGAAAACGTGGACGGTCGGCAGGCCGCGGGCGAGCAGCGCACGGACCTCGGTGCGGGCTTCGGCCACCTGGAAGCAGTCCCACGGCTGCCAGTACGGCCGCACGTCCGGCCCGACCTCGTCGAACAGCCGCAAAGCCGAGTCGAGCGTGTCCGTCAGCGTCTTCGGGTGATACTCCACCACGATCCCGACGCCATGGGCCGCCGCCTGTCGCGAGGCCGCCGCCAGCGCGTCGACGACCGCCAATCGCTGTTCGGCGCTCGCGTCCGCGGAGCCGACGGTGCCCGCCCACACCCGGACATACGGCGCACCCAACTCCGCGGCCGTCGTCAAAATCGCCTCAAGATCGGCGGGATCGCTGACACCAGCCCGAAAATACGACCCGTACGCGGCCACCGAGAGGCCGGCATCGGCGGTGAGAGTCCGTGCGATGGCGGCCGCCGCCGGATCGGGTACGTGAATGTCGCCACCCCACTCCACCGCCGCGAGGCCCGCTTTCGCGGCCACTCCCACCACCTCCGGCACGGAAAGCTGCCGAAACGTCACCGAAACCAGCCCAGGCCGCAGCAAAAACCCTCCCCACCTCTGGCATCGCCGGACCCGGCGAGTCTTCAGCCAAGGTACTGCGTGCTCCCCGCGCCAGAAAGGACCTAGGGCGCGTCTCCTCATCCCGGGCGGCGAGGGCCGAGCCCAAACGCCGCCTGCGAGCACCGGACGATCACACCCATACAACAGAGGTATGAGCGCGACCGCCCGGCACTCGCAGGACGACGCTTGGATCTCGACCCTCATCCACCTGGAATGAGGAGACACGCCCTAACCACTGGTCTTTCGGCGGTGGTACGGGCAGGAGCGGGTGGTCGCGCCCATCGTACGGTCGATGAACGGGCGTCCGCAGTTGTGGTGGCCACACCGGCCGATGCGTTGCCAGCCGGTGGCGGCCACCAGCACAGCCAGCATGGTCACCGCTTCGGCGAGCTCGGACGAAAAATCGGCGGAAGCCTCGCCGATGGCGAGCCGCCAGCCGTTCTCCGAGCGCCGCAGCCGTGGCCGTACGCCCAGGATTTCCAATGAATCATTGAGATGTACGGCGGCGGCATCCTCGTCGGGCAGCGCGGCGACCACTTGGGAAAGACCGATCTCGCGGTCTGGAACCTCACCGGCGAGCAGGTGCTCCGCGAGGTCCAGACCGGGGTCGAGCATCCGAAACGGCGGCCCGACGCCACCGAGAAAGCCGGCTGGACGCATGCCGGCTACTCGCCCACCGCGACACCCATCGAGCGCGCGGTCCCGGCAATGATCCGCATCGCCTTTTCCAGGTCCGTGGTGTTCAGATCCGGGAGCTTTCGTTCCGCGACACGGCGAAGTGCGGCCTGGCTAAGAGTGCCGGCGCTCACCTGACCTGGTTTGGCCGAGGCGCTCTCAATGCCCAACTCGCGGCGGATCAGGAAAGCCGCCGGCGGCGTCTTGTATACCAGCTGGAATCCGCGATCCTCGAAAATCTCGACCACCACCGGGACGATGTCATCACGCTGTCCCGCGGTCGCCGCGTCGTACTCTTTCTTTACCAGGGCCATGTTCACGCCGGTCGGCCCCAGCATCTTGCCCAGGTCGACCATCGCCGCGTTGCCACCACGCAGCTGGATCGTGACCCGATTGACGACCTTCTTGGCCGGCGGCATCGCTCGTCCTTTCCCTCATCTGTTATCGCTGACAGAGAGGGACGCTAAAGTCTGACGTTACGGAAGAGTCAAGCGCGTAAATAATGGCCAGGCGAGATCCGCACCACTTCTCGCTCATCGTCGTCAAGCGAGGCCGGATCCCAGTCATCCGCCGGCAGCGGCGGCGCGTCTCCTTCCAAAGGCAGCACGGCGGCGAGCAACCGCCGGGTGTACGGGTGCGCCGGATGCGCGAAAAGCTCCTCGGTGGATGCGGACTCGACCACCCGGCCACCACACATCACCACCACCTCGGTGGCCATTCGTTCGATCACCGCGAGATTATGCGAGACGAACAAGCAAGTCAGCCCCAAGTCGCGCTGCAATCCCTGTAACAGTCCGAGAATTTGCGCCTGGACGGACACGTCCAACGACGAGGTCGGCTCGTCACAGACCAGAAATTCGGGCTCCAGGACCAAAGCGCGGGCGATCGCGATCCGCTGTTGCTGCCCGCCGGAGAACTGACGGGGATAGAAACCAGCGCTCGCCGCGCCGATGCCCACCCTGACCAGCATTTGCGTCGCACGCTCACGGCGCTGCGCCACCGTGCCGATGCCATGCAACCGCAACGGTTCGACCACATTGGACAGCACGGTCAGGTGCGGCAGCAAAGAGCTGTACGGATCCTGGAAAACCATCTGCATCCGGCGCCGCATTCGTTTGCGGGCAGCACGACCGGCAGCGCTGAGATCGACGCTCTCGAAACGCACGGCACCGGTGGTCGGTCGCTCCAGGCCGAGCACCAGCCGGGCGATCGTCGACTTGCCGCTGCCACTTTCCCCCACCAAGCCGAGAGTGTGCCCACGGGGCACCGAAAAAGACACGTCCCGCAGGGCATGCACAGGTCCAGCACGGGTCGCGAAGACCTTGCTGACCGCGTCGACGGACACCACCGGGTCAGCGGCCATCGACCCGCCAGCACGCCGCTTTTCGGCCATCGGCCGCCCGTACGAGCAACTGGTCACGGTCGCAGGCCGGCCCGTCCGCCTCCGGGCAGCGCGGTTGGAAGGGACAACCGGCCGGCAGCAAAACCAGTTCCGGCGGGTTGCCGGCGATCGGCCGCAGCGGACGGCCGGAAGTGCCCACCTGCACCGAGCACCCGACGAGCCCGCGCGTGTACGGGTGCAGGGGCGCCGAAACGACCTCGACAGTCGGCCCGCGCTCCACGGCATGTCCGGCGTACATCACCAAAAGATCGTCACACAACGCCCGAGCCACCCCGAGATCGTGCGTGATCATCACGATCGCGGTCCCTTCGTCCCGGAGTCTTCCCAGCAGATCGATGATCTGGCGTTGCACGGTAACGTCGACCGCGGTGGTGGGCTCGTCCGCGATCAACAGCCGCGGCCGGGTGACCATCGCCATCGCGATCATCGCCCGCTGGCGCATTCCGCCGGAAAGCTGGAAAGGATACATGCGCAGCCGGCGCCGCGGCTCTGGGATGCCCACGTCGGCGAGCGCCTGCGCGGCTCGTTCGACGGCTTCGGAGCGACCACAGATCCGGTGCCACCTGAGGTGCTCGGTGAGCTGTCTTTGCAAGGTGACAGTGGGATTCAAAGCCTGCATGGCGTTCTGAAAAACCATCGCGACCTCGCGGCCACGAACCCGACGGACCTGCTCCGGCCGAGCCGCCAGCAGGTCGGTGCCGCCGAACCAGGCTTGGCCGGACTCGACTTTCCCGCCCGGCGGCAGGAGTCCCAGCAACGCCCGCACGCCCATCGTCTTCCCGCTGCCACTTTCCCCCACAATGGCCAGCGCCTGACCCGCATCCACGGTGTAGGTCAGGCCATCAACCGCTCGCAGCAGATTTTTCCCTTGTTGGAAAGAAACCCGCAGGTCCCGCACGTCCAGCAGCGGAGCGGTCATGACTCGCTCACATCAAAAGCGTCCCGAAGACCGTCTCCGACCCAGGAAAAAGCCAGCACGGTGATGCCGAAAAGGACCGTCACCGGTATCAGCATGTGCGGTGCGGCCAGCACATAGCCGCGGCCATCATTGATCATCCCGCCCCAGGAGGGCACCGGCGGGCCGACGCCGAGACCGAGCAGCGCCAGCCCGGCCTCCGCGACAATTGCCGCCGGCACCCCGAAACTGACGGTGACCAGGATCGGGCCCACCGCGTTCGGCAGGATGTAGCGGCAGGCGATCGTCACCCCGCCGGCGCCCATCGCCCGTCCGGCTTCCACGTATTCCTTGACTTTCAGGGAAAGAACCTGGCCGCGGACCAGCCGCGCGAGCACCACCCAGCTGGCGATCCCGATCGCCAGTGCCACCGCCCAGGTGCTCTGCCCGAAGACGGTCACCAGGATGACGGTGAAAAGGTACGCAGGGAAGGCGAACATGACGTCCGTGCCGGCCATCAGCAACTGGTCCGCCCGGCCGCCGAGATAGCCGGCTACCAATCCAACCAGCAATGCCAGCGCCAGCGCGAAAAGCTGTGAGACGAAGGCGACCAAGAAGGCGGTTCGCAGGCTGTAGACCAGCCGTGACAACACGTCCCGGCCGAGCTGGTCGGTGCCGAACAGGTGCCCGAGCTGGCCGGCCGGCAGCAGCGGATGGGTGAGGTCCGTCTGGGCATAGCCGTACGGCGCGATGAGTGGCGCGAAAATCGCGGCCAGCACCAGAATCACACAGACGAAAAGGCTCACCACCGCGAGTTTGTTGCCGCTGTAGCGGCGGACCGCGCGAGCCCAGACGCTTTCGGCCCGCGGGGCCGGGTTGGCTTCGGTCAGGTGGTTCGCAGCCGACGAGGTCGCGATGTCACCCACCCCCCTTCGCCGTAGCGGATGCGTGGGTCGAGCCATCCGTACGCGAGATCCACCAGCAGGTTCATCACCATGATGATGAGCGCGTAAAACAAAGTGCAGCCCATCAGCAACGGCATGTCCCGAGATCGCGCCGCGTCCGCGAAGAAGAACCCGAGGCCGGGGATCTGGAAAAGCGTCTCGACGAAGACCGTGCCAGTCATCAGGGTAGCCAACAGCGGTCCGGCCGCGGTGACCAGCGGGACGAGTGAGTTTCGCAGCGCGTGCCGGAAAATCACCGTCCCGAACCGGCCTCCCTTGGCCAGCGCGGCCGTCACGTACTCCTCCTGCAACACCTCCAGCATGCTGCTGCGTACATATCTGGCGAGCACCGAGGCGGCCGTCAACCCCAGCGCCAGCACCGGGAGGACGGCGTTCTGTGGACCGTCCCAGCCGGCCACCGGCAGCCACTGCAGTCCGACCGAGAAGACCAGAATGAGAATGACCCCGAACAAGTAGCTCGGCAGGCTGTGCAGCGCGGTCACGGTGAACATCGTGGTGTAGTCAAGGATCCCGTTGCGCCGCAGCGCCGCGACCACGCCCAGCGGCACCGCGATCGCCAGCGCCAGCACCACCGCGAGGATCGCGATCCCGGCGGAGTTGGGAAAGGCGGTGGCGATGATCTCCTGGATGTCCCGGGACGGGTATTTGTACGACGGACCCATGTTCGCGGTCACGAAGCCGGCCATGAACTTCAGATACTGCTGCCAGACCGGCACACTGTCGCCATAACGGGCCTGCAGGCTGCCGATCGCGTCGGCATCCACCGCCCCACTGCCGCCACTGGTTATCCGGGATATGTCGGCGAAACTGCCGGGTGCCAGCTGCAGCAAACCGAAGGTGATCAGCGACACCGCGATCATCGAGATCGCGATCCGGAGCAGCCGGCGGAGCAGGAAAACCAGCATCTGGTCTATTTACCGGACTGGGCGGTCACCCCGACGCCCTTGAAAGTGAACGGAAGCAGCGGCCCGAGCCGCGGCTGCAAGCCGGTCACTCCGCTGCGTACCACATACATCGAGTCCGTGTAGATGGTCGGCAGGATCAGATAGGTGTCCTGCCGGACCCGGGCGGCCTGCTGGAAGAGTTTGATGGCGGCCGCTGGATCTTTCGTCGCGATCGCCTGATCCACCAAGGTGCCGAACTGGGTGGCCGGTGGGCTCGCGTTGGCGTTCGCATAGGCCACTGGATCGCCGCTGGCTTGCGCGGTCAGATATCCCTGCCATTTCGAGCTCGGGATGCTGAACTTCTTCACCGACGGAGGATCCCACAAAGTGGCGGTCCACGATCGCCAGGTGCTGTACGAGGCAAAGGAACCCTCGTAGAAGCCGATCGTGTCGGCCTCCTGGAGCGCCTGCCGGCGCTGGACGTAGACACCGGTCTCCAGCACGTCGACCTTGGCCTTGATGCCGAGATTTCGCTGCCAGGTGTCCACTATCGCCTCAAGCAGCGGATTGGGGGTGTTGTTGACAAGAATGTGCACGGTCGGTAAGCCAGCGCCGTTCCGATAGCCGGCCTGTGCGAGCAAGGCCTTTGCCTGCCCCACATTCTCGGTCACTCCGGCCGCCTCTCGGGCCGCCGGCACGGTGTCGCTCACCAGCGAGTAGCTGGGCCGGCAGGCCGAACAGGTCTGGACGATGCCCTCTCGGCCCATCGCGAGAGACAGCGCTTGGCGCACCCGCACGTCATCGAGCGCTGGATTTTTGCTGTGCAGGACCGCCAAATAGCTGCTGTAAGCGTTGCGCACCGGAACCAGCCGGGCGCGCAACGCCGGATCGGCCTGGAAGCGCTTGACGTCCGGGGAAAGCAGCAGCGCGACATCGACCTGTTTGCTCTGGTAATGCACGCCCGCCTGGGTGAGATCGTCGGTCAGGTGCAGGGTGATCTGGGAGAGTTTGACACCGCTCTGGTCCCAATACTGCTTGTTGGGCACCAGTGTCATGGCCGAGTTGAGCGTCCAGGTCTTCACCACGTACGCACCGTTGCCGACCCAGTTCGCTGGTTTCTCCCAGTCTTTTGGCTTCGCCTTCAGCACGTGCGCCGGCAGCGGCAGCATCGACGGATGGGTCAGCCCGATCAGGAAGTCGTTGTTCGGGCTCGCCAGGGTGAACCGTACAGTCCGGTCGTCCGGCGCCTGGATGCCCACCGACTTCCAGTCTTTCGTTTTACCCAACACGAAATCCTGCGCGCCCTTGATCCCGATCGAGGGAACGAAGCTCCTCGCGCCCTGGGTGACGCCGGTCCCGGCGGTGGACGGCTTCAGCAGGCGTTGGTACGCGAAAAGGAAATCCTGCGCGGTCAGCGGCTGACCGTCGGACCATTTGGTGTCCCGCAAGGCGAAGGTGTAGGTCAGCCCGTCCGCGGACTCCGTCCACGACTGTGCCACACCAGGCACCACGCCGGTGCCGGTGGAGTTGAGCACCACCAAGCCCTCCAGCAGTGCCGCGCTGTCCAGCCACTCACCCCAGGTCACCACCTGCGGATCAAGAGTGCTGACGTCGTTGTACTCCACCGACAACGAGCCGGTCGGCCCACCACCACCAGAAAACGAACAGGCCGCGAGCATCCCGGCCGCCAGCAAGCCGGCCGACGCCGCGGCGACCGCGCGACGGATCGACAAACGCGCCATGCCCATCTCCCCTCAGATGACAGTCGGCGACTGGAAAAGCGCAGCGCCCAGCACGGCGGAAAATCGTGCTATGACGGCAGACAGTAGGGCGCGCCGACACGGGCCGTCAAGAACGAAGTGATTATCGGAAAAGATTGACTGTCCATTGGCCCGGTTGACCGGCTTCGGATTCGCGAGCTAGTTTCGGTACGACGGCCCCACCAGTGGCCCGACACCAGCAGGGCGTCCTTGGTCGACGCGAGAGGCAACCGATGAATCCTCGAAACAGAGCCAATAACTTCCGGGAGAGAATGCATTTCTGTCCTATTTCGGTCTTTGTCATCGCACCTGGAGTCGCCATGCACATTCATTCCCTTAACAGCATCGGGGATATCCCTACATCCCGGCTTTTCCCGAATTCCCGGAACACCTAAGGGTCGCCATGCGGGTCCTGGTCATCGGCGGTTGCGGCACGGTCGGGCGGATGGTGCTGCCGATCCTGGCCGACCGGCACCGGCTCATCGTGCTCGACCTGAGGGCGCCAGCCGAGCCGCTGCCCGGCGTGGAATATCACGTCGGCGACGCCCGCGACATCGAGCTGACCAAACGGCTGGCCGCCGGCGCCGACTCAGTGCTTTACATGGCGATGGGGCCGGTGGACGGCTGGGACACCCCGCCGACCGTTCGTACCCATCTGGAGGTCGCGGTCAGCGGCGTCTACCTGGCGCTGCGGGCGGCGCACGAGGCAGGCGTACGACATGCGATCTACACCAGCAGCATGTCCGTTTTCCGCTACCTCATCCCGGGTACGGAGCGGGCGGCTACCCGGCACGAGATCGGCCGGTTCCCGGACGACGACACCCCACCGGACGCCCGGGATTTCTACGGCCTGGCCAAGCGGCTGGGCGAGGAGGTGTGTCGGTCGGCGGCCGTCGAGTGGGACCTCGACGTGGTCTGCCTGCGGCTGTCCTTCCCGATCCCGGACCATCAGTGGCCGCCGGTGGATCCGCTGTTCCACCGGCTCATCGCCACCTCCGGCAGTGACTGCGCCGCCGCACTGGAGGCGGCGCTGGCGTACCGCGGGCACGGCTTCGAGGCCTTCGCCATCAGCGGGGACGTCTCCGGGCGGACGATGAGCCTCGCGAAGACCCGGCAACGGCTCGGCTGGTCGCCCGCGCACGCCGCGCCTGGCCCCAAGCCAGCACAGCCCTAATCGGCGCAGCCCTAACCGGCACAGCTCTGAGCCTCTGCACCCGACTCAACCCTCTTTTGTTCGACGGATGATAGTTCGATGCCGTACTATCAGAGAGCGAACAATTCAAGGAGGCGAGATGTCCTATATCCAGGCGGACTCACAGGGAGCCGTGCACGTACGGTTCGCGGACGCGGAGACCCTCGGCGAAGGCCCCATCAAGATGACGCTTTACGCCGACTACGAGACCACCGGCGGTGCGGTCAGCGCCAACCGGGCGACAATGGCGGCCGGCCGCGACGGCGCCGCACCGCATTTTCACACCAAGTCGTCGGAGCTTTTCTTCGTCGTCGAAGGATCGTTGCAGGTGCTCGCCGGCGACGACGTCATCACCGCAAACAAGGGCGATTTTCTCGTAGTGCCGCCAAAAATGCCACACGCGTTCGCGGCCCCCGAGGGGTCACCGGCAGACGTGCTGATTGTTTTCACTCCAGGACTGGAAAGATTCGACTACTTCCGACTGCTGGACCGAGTGGCCCACGGCCAGGCCGATCCGCAGGAAATCCTGGATTCCCAGGAGCGGTTCGACAACCATTTCCTGGACAGCCCCGCCTGGCGCGCGGCCCGCTCGGCCTAGGCCGTGGTCGACAGTTTTGTCGGCAGCAGCCAGAAGGATCGGTTCGGGGGCGGCACTTTGCGGAACACGGCGTTGGCCGCGGTGCCTCATCGCGTACGTGTGGTGCACGCGATGAGCACCGCGGGCGACGACCGGAAAGCAGGTCAACGAGGTGCGGTCGATGCCTCGAAGGCTGCTGACTTGGTGTGCGACTCGTAAAGGAACCCGCGGCGGCCGAGGCCGACCCGAGTGCCTGGGGTGATGATGATCGGGGCATTCGGCAGGACGCGGATCCAGCCGTCGGCGCCGGGCGGGAAGACGTACGTGCCGTTGGCCGATCCGAGGTCGTTGACCACCACGTCCCAGTCGGCCAGCTCGATCGACGCGTGCGCGCGCGACACCAGGCCTTCGGGGTCATAGAGGCGTACGGACCGCGCCCGCCCATCGGCGACCTCCGGGTTGCGCTCGGGTTCCCGGCCAATCACGTAGCTGGTGTCCAGCCGGAAGGTGGCGCCGTCGTCCAGCACCAGCACACCCAGTGGCGGCCGGATGCCGGGCCGGGCGATGTGGGTGAGCTGCACCATCGAAATGCCACAGACGCCGCAGTACGGCGCGCGCGGGTCGTTGAAGTGGTCGTTCTTGCAGTAGATCCCGAGAACCTCCTGCCCAACCTCCTCCGGCTCCTGGTCCGCCATCGGCAACGGCTCGGGCATCGGTAGGCCAGACAGGTCCGCCTCCGGGCCGGCCAGCAGCACCGACTCGAACGGCTCGCCGCGGTCCACGCCAGCGGCCGGGCCAGGCTCGGCCGGTCGGGTCGGCAGCGGGCCGGCAGCCAGCGGAACAGCCTCGACCGGCTGGTCGAAGGACACCGCGGAGCTGGGCTCGGCGAACGCCTCCGGCATCGACGCGGGGGCCGGCGGAGCCGGCGGTTCCGGCGCCGGTGGGGGCGGCGGCGGAGGTGGTACGAATGCCGGCGCGGCGACGACCGGCTCGCCCATCGGCGAGCTGAAGTCCTGGACCGGTGGCGCGGTGAAGTCCTGGACCGGCGGCGAGCTGAAGTCCTGGACCGGCGGGGCAGTGAAGTCCTGCACTGGTGGAGCCGAGAAATCCTGGGCCGGCGGCGCCGAGAAGTTCTGCACTGGCGGCGAGGAGAAATCCTCGACTGGCGCCGAAGTGAAGTCCTGCACCGGCGGGGCCGAGAAATCCTGCGCCGGCGGCGCCGAGGAAACCGGCGTGGAGAACTGGTCGGCCTGCGATGCGGTGAAATCCTGCACGGGCGGCGCCGAGAAATCCTGGACCGGCGGAGTCGAGGCAACCGGTGCGACGGTCGCGGCGGGTGCGGAGAACTGGTCCGCCGGCTCGTCCAGGAAGGACTCCGGCTCCGGCATCGACCCACTGGTGACGACTGGCTGCGGGGCGGTGCCCGGAGCCGGCGGGGGCATCGGCACCGGGACTGGCTCAGCCGGAATCGGGGCCACCTCGGCCACCACGGCCACCGGTGGCGGAGGGGGTGTACGTACGCGCCCGCCGCCCTGTTTCAGCACGAAACCGCCGGCCGGCACGACACCGTCGTCCAGCCGGAACCGCTGCGGCGCGCCGCCGCCGGCACCGGCCAGCGAAGCGGACACGCTCGTCACGTCGGCGATCACCCGGTCGACCCAGGTGACCGACTGGCTGCCGTCCAACCGGACCTCGCCGCCGGACGTGTTGGCGACCAGCACCGCGTCACCGTGTACGAGCACCGCCACCTGGTCGCCGGTCGGTCCGAAGGCGACCAGCGCGGGAGCTTCGTCGAGGCTGGAGAGCACGCCGGCCAGCCGACGCCCCAGCCGGCGGCCGTCACCACCCTCCGCGTCGACGGCGTCGAGCATTTCCAGCAGCCGCGTCACCGCGGCATCCGGCTCGGCCCCGAAAAGCAGGACCAGGTCCCCCAACCGCGCCAGCACCCCGTTGCCGGGGGCTGGGCGCACTGTCCAGCCGGTCACACGAACCTCCCGCCGCGGAATCGCCAGCGTACGAACGGAACCCGCAGCGGTCCGTTCGCGGTAAGCCACTGAGCGATCCACACAATCACGAACAGGATGATGAACGCCAGCAGTGGCACGTCCGGTCCGTGGATGAACGGCACCAGGTTGAGCTTGAGCAGCCCCCAGATGAGCAGCCCCTCCGGGATGATGGTGACCAGCCCGAAGAACGTCGGCCAGTCCTTCTCCCAGCGGAACTGCATCAGCAGGTGGTAGAGCAACTCCCAAAGGATCCCGACGACGATGGTCGTCACCAGGATCATGTACGTGGTCGCGTAGCGCAGGCCGATCGAGCCCTGCAGGCCGGGCAGGATCGGCGTCAGCAGGGTGGTCCAGAAGCCTCCGACGACCAGCAGCAAAACGATCCGGATCTGGATCCGCCCGAAAAGGGTGGGCAGCACGGTGTTCTCCTTACTCAGTCGCCTACGGCGCCTTGTTGAATAGCCACTTGAACCAGCCGATCGTGGACTTGATCGGCCCGATCTTCTTACAGAACTTGTGCCGGGCCAGCGAGTCGGCGATCTCCTGGGCGGCGATCTGCAGCCCCAGGAAGGTGTCGACCCCCGGGAAGTAGCCACCGAGGGTGGCCGTTCCGGACGCGTAGAGCACGCCCTCGCCACTACGCGTACCGCGGACCTCGAAGTCCCGCTCCACGTCCAGCCGGCCGACCGGGTTACGCGCGGCGCCGCCGTGGTCGAGCAGGTCCTTGATGACCCGGTGCTCGGCGATGTCGGCTTCCAGGCCGGTGCAGTCGATGATGTAGTGCGCCGGTACGTCGACCACGCCCTGCGGCGTCTCCACCCGGCTGACCAGCGTGCCGTCGGTGTGCGCGGTGACCTCACGGACCTCGCCGGCCATCGTGACGTACCAACCGCCCTGCCGGCCCCGCTTCATCTGCTTCTGCCAGGAGCGCCTATACGGCGTGTTGGTGCCGCCCATCTCCTTGTAGAGCTTGGCCCGCGCTTCGCCCTCGGTCTTGCGGACGCGGCTCTTGAGCTGACCGCCCCACACCGACTTCGGGTAGTTGAAGCCCTGGTACGCGAAGCCGTGACCGCCCTTGCGGCGGTTCCACGCGTTCTTGCCGTGCGAACCGTTGATGAACGTACGGAAAATGTGCACGATCCGGGTTTCCAGGTTGTTGTTCGCCCGGTCGTCCATCAGCCGCTGCAGCACCCGGGACGCCACGATGCCGCCGCCGCGCACGACCACCGTGCCTGGACGGGTCTTCAGGAAGTCGTAGACGTGCTCGTGCGGCTCGTACGCGTTGACCACGTGTGTGTAGTCACCGCTCTTGGTGCGGAACTCCTGCAGGTCCGGCAGGAACCGCAGACCCGGGTAGCCGATCGCCATGTGCACGTGGCGGGCCCGGAACGCGATCCGCTTGGTCTGCGCGGCGCCCTCGGGTGGGGTCAGGATGACGAAGTAGCCGCCACCGATCCGTCGCCGGATCATCCGGACCTGGCCGTTGACGAGCATGTCGCGGAAGTTGATCCGCTTGAACTCGCGCTCCATCTGCCCGAAGACCTGGCCGGCTTTGGGAGTGTAGAAGTCGGCCCACATGGGCTCGACGAACACCTGCCACAGCGGCGCGATGGTCTTCTCATGCCAGGCCTCGGCCAGCGCGTACGACGGGAAGCCCCACAGGTTGTCGGGCCGGGAGGCCGAGTCCGAGCGGATCCGCGCGGTCCGCGGGATCTGCGAGACGCGGGTCAGGTATTCGTACGTCTGCCAGGGATATTCGAGGTTGGTGAGCACCTTCATCTGGCTGGTCGGCACACCGGCCACCCGCAGGTAGTCGACAGTGACGAACGAACCGATGCCGCCGCCGATGCTGATGAACGGCACGTCGTAGACCGGGATGGCGGCTTCCTGCAGCATCGGATCGGCCCAGAAGTCCTGCTGCAGCAGGGTGTCGGTGAGGTCACCGCTGCCCGGCGGGGCGCCCTTGGGGATCGGCGCCGGTGGCTCGACCGGCCGCGCTGGCGGCTGGTGCGGCGGCTGCTGGGCGGGCTGGCCCGGCGGTGGGTACGACGGCTGGGTCGGGTAGCCAGGCTGTCCAGGCGGCGGACCGGGCTGACCAGGCGGGCCAGGCGGCGGGCCGGGCTGACCCGGAGGCGGCGGTGGGTACGCCGGCTGACCCGGCTGACCGGGCGGAGGCGGCGGATACGCCGGCTGCCCAGGTGGCGGGTACGCGGGCTGGCCCGGAGGCGGCGGGTACGCCGGTTGCCCCGGCGGCTGCGGAGGGTAACCGGGCGGTGCCGGCGGATAGCCGGGCGCCGGTGGGTAGGCGGGCTGGCCGGGTGGTGGCGGATAGCCAGGTCCAGGCTGGCCAGGGCCCTGCGGGTAACCGGGCGGCGGGGCTCCATGACGTTGCTCAACGCCGCCGGGATACTGCGTCGACATGGGTTCTCCGAGCTCCCTCGCGGTTAAGACATCCTTTAACATGTGTCAGCTTCGCAGCCTAGCCACCGCTTGCGCGTACGAGCCGCAGGCGCTCGCGGAACTGGCACGGAAAGGGGACAAGCGGGCTCGGCCCCTGGTCCGCGACACGAACGATATCGATCTGCCACCGTAGCGTCGCTGGCAGGCCTGTCGGTTGGTCGCGCCCGCGGTCAGGACGTGCGGGCAGGTGATACCGCCTATTCGGCCACGGTCTTGAGGACTTTGGCACACCACTCCAAGATGGCCACGTCCCGTAGCGGCGTGCCACCTATCCGTGCCGTGGTCGGCTGCGGCACCGCGAGCGTGTTCACCGTCTGTTTGTACGCCGTACCAGGATAAAGTCGCTGCATTCGCATCACCTTGGAGTCGGGCAACGCCCACGGCGAGAACCGAATGGTCTTGCCCTGCGTCGACACCTCGGTCAGCCCGGCCCGCCGGGCAACCAGCCGGAAAGCCGCCACCGCGAACAGGTTCTGCACCGGATCGGGCATTGGACCGTAACGGTCGGTGACCTCCTCGCGCAGGGCCTGCAGTTCCTCGTCCGTCTGTACGGACGCGAGCTTGCGATACGTCTCCATCCGCAGCCGCTCGGCCGGCACGTACTCATGTGGCAGGTGCGCGGTCACCGGCAGATCGACCTTGACGTCAGCGGGCGGAGCCTCCTGAGTGCCCTTGAACTCGGCGACCGCTTCCCCGACCAGCCGGACATAGAGGTCGAAGCCGATGTTGGCGACATGGCCGGACTGTTCGCCGCCGAGCAGGTTGCCGGCGCCGCGGATCTCCAGGTCCTTCATCGCGACCGCCATGCCGGCGCCGAGGTCGGTGTTCTGGGCGATGGTGGCGAGCCGGTCATGGGCCGTCTCGGTCAGCGGTTTCTCCGGCGGATAAAGGAAATACGCGTACGCGCGCTCGCGGCTGCGGCCGACCCGGCCACGGATCTGGTGCAGTTGCGAGAGGCCGAAGGTGTCCGCGCGCTCGACCACCAGCGTGTTCGCGTTCGGAATGTCGAGCCCGGACTCGACGATCGTGGTCGAGACGAGAACGTCGAACTCCTTTTCCCAGAATCCGACCATCACCCGCTCCAGCGCGTCCTCGTGCATTTGCCCGTGCGCGACCGCGACGCGCGCCTCCGGGACCAGCCCGCGTACTCGAGCGGCGGCCCGCTCGATCGACTCAACCCTGTTGTGCAGGTAGAAAATCTGGCCGTCGCGGAGCAGTTCGCGACGGATCGCGGCACCGACCTGCTTGTCCTCGTACGCGCCGACATAGGTCAGCACCGGATGCCGCTCCTCCGGCGGGGTGAGGATCGTCGACATCTCGCGGATGCCGGTCAGGCTCATTTCCAGCGTACGCGGAATGGGCGTCGCCGACAGCGTCAGCACGTCGATCGACGCGCGCATCTGCTTCAGATGTTCCTTGTGTTCCACGCCAAAACGCTGTTCCTCGTCCACAATGGCCAGTCCAAGCGCCTTGAACCTGGTGCTGTTCTGCAGCA
The DNA here is from genome assembly GCF_039530045.1 of Fodinicola feengrottensis. NCBI lineage: Bacteria > Bacillati > Actinomycetota > Actinomycetes > Mycobacteriales > Fodinicola > Fodinicola feengrottensis. The sequence goes on from NZ_BAAANY010000015.1 coordinate 46,263, forward strand.
GCCGGTGGGTGCCGACGACAATGTCCACACTCCCGTCGGCGAGCCCGGTGAGCACCTGGTTGGCCTCGGAATCGCTCTGGAACCGGGAAAGTTGTTTCACCGAGACCGGGAACTGCGCGAGCCGCTCGGCGAAAGTGGCGTAATGCTGCCTCGCCAACAACGTGGTGGGGACCAGGATCGCGACCTGTTTTCCGTCCTGCACGGCCTTGAACGCGGCCCGTACGGCGATCTCGGTCTTGCCGTAACCGACGTCACCGCAGATCACCCGGTCCATCGGGAACGGCTTTTCCATGTCCGCCTTGACTTCCTGAATGGCGGCCAGCTGATCCGGGGTTTCGGTGTACGGGAACGCGTCTTCGAGCTCGCGCTGCCACGGCGTGTCCGGCGCGAACGCATGTCCCTCGGTGGCCGCGCGGGCCGCGTACAGCCGGATTAGCTCGGCGGCGATCTCCTTGACCGCCTTGCGGGCCCGGCCCTTGGCCTTCTGCCAGTCGGCGCCACCGAGCCGGTGCAGGCTCGGCGCCTCGCCGCCGACATAGCGGGTCAGCTGGTCGAGCGCGTCCGTCGGCATGAAAAGCCGGTCGCCCGGCTGGCCGCGTTTGCTGGGCGCATACTCCAAAACCAGGTATTCGCGCTCGGCGCCGCCGATGGTCCGGCGGATCATCTCGACATATTTCCCGACGCCGTGCTGCTCGTGCACGACGTAGTCGCCGGGCTGCAGCTGCAGCAGATCGACGGCGTTGCGTCGACGAGATGGCATCCGGTTCGTCCGCGTCGCCGGGCCCGTCCGAGCGCCGGTCAGGTCGGCTTCGCCGAGGATCGCCAGCTTCAGCTGGTCGTCGAGGACGCCTCGGTCGACGCTGCCGGTGGTGACCAGGACATCGCCCGCCTTGGGCGGGTCCAGGATCTCACCGACCAGTCGGGCCCCGATTTCCTGCTCCGCAAGCACCTCGACGGCACGCTTGGCAGGCCCGTGACCAGGGAAGACCAGCACCTGCCGCCAGCCGTCAGCGGCCCGCTTGCGGATGTCGTTGACGGCCCGCTCGATGTCGCCGCGATACGGCTCGACCGGGTGCGTGGGCAACGTCAGGATCGGCGCGCTGTCCTCGACGACGGTGATGGCCGGCATCGCGATGTCGTACGCGTCGTCGTCATCCAGGTCGCCCTGCTGCTCCTGGACCGTCGGCGCCTCGGCGAACGGGCTGACCGACCACCACGGCAGCCCGAGCGCGACCGCGGTCGCTCGCACGTCCGGGAGGGTGTGGAAAGCGGCCGCGCCCAGGTCGATCGGAGCCTCGCCACCGATCGCCGCGGTCGCCCAGGACGCCTGCAGGAACTCCTCGCTGGTCGCCACCAGGTCCCGGGCCCGGCGGCGAATCCGCTCCGGCTCGACCAGCACGATGTGGGTGTCGGCCGGCATCTCGTGCAGCACCAGCCGCAGCTGGTCCGAGCCGATCAGGGCCGGAGTCAGCGACTCCATGCCGTCCACCGCGATGCCCTCGGCGACCTTGTCCAGCATCTCGGCCAGCCCAGGGTGCTCCGCAGCCAGCTCGGCGGCCCGCTTTCGGACGGCCGGGGTCAGCAGCAGCTCACGGCACGGCGGCGCCCACAGCCCGTGGGTGGCGACCTCCAGCGACCGCTGGTCGGCGACCGCGAAATACCGGATTTCCTCGATCTCGTCGCCCCAGAACTCCACCCGGATCGGGTGCTCCTCGGTCGGCGGGAAGACGTCCAGGATGCCACCCCGCACCGCGAACTCGCCGCGCTTGCCGACCAGCTCCACACGCGCGTACGCGATGTCGGCGAGCTTCTCGACGATGTCGTCCAAGTCGGCGTCGTCGCCCTGGTGCAGTTGCACCGGCACGAGGTCGGCGAGCCCGGCCGGCTGCGGCTGCAGCACGCTGCGGATCGGCGCGCAGACCACCTTGATCGGCCCGGTGGTGGCGTCGTCGGCGCTCGGGTGCTTCAGCCGGCGCAGCACCGCGAGCCGCCGACCGATGGTGTCCGCCCGCGGCGACAACCGCTCGTGCGGCAGGGTTTCCCAAGCCGGATAGGAGACCACCTCGTCGGCCGGCAGCAGGTCGCCCAGCGCCGCCGCCAGGTCGTCCGCCTCCCGGCCGGTCGCGGTCACCGCCAGCACCGCCTTGCCAGCGCCGTTGCGGCTCTGCGCGGCGGCAAGCGCGGCGATCGCGTACGGCGCCGCCACCGCCGGACCGGTCAACGCCAGCTCGGTGGTCCTGTTCTTCGCGGCCTCCACCGCGTCCGCCAGCCCTCCCTCTTCGAGAAGCGCGTCGAGGATGCCGGTGAGCGATCCGGACATGAGACCCTGCCTCCAACCACATGCTGAGAAGCCCCAGCGGCACGCACGAATGCCCCCAGTCTTGGTCGACAGGGGGTTGTACGACCCAGCGTACCCGCGCCCTCCGACATTCCCGCCGGCCCTTGCCGGCTGGCCCGGTCCGTCTTGCTGGTCGGGTCAGGGTCGGCTCGGTCGGAGCTGGGTCGGCTGGGTCGGCTCGAAAAATGCCGCCCCCGAATCGATGCTGCCGGTCGGGGCCGACAAAACCGGGCATCAGGCGGGCGTACGTGAAAACGATTTCACGTACGGATGGCCGATGTGCGCAATGTCTTATCTGCGCCACATCCGACTTATTGCCACTACCTGCCGGCTGGGTCATGGTTTTCCCCTGATTGGCACCGAACCGAGGGGAAAAGTTATGCAGCGTTATCTGCTGTTCGACGGGCATTGCGCCCAGTGTTCGCGGACCGCCCGCGCCGTACGGGAAACCGCGCAGGGCAAGGTCGAGGCGAGGAGCCTGCACGACCCGTTGATGCGGGCGCTGGCCGACCATCCGAACTGGGGATCCGAGCCGCTGCTGCTGGAGGTGGACGGCGAGCGCGTACGGGTCCGATCAGGCCTCGCGATGCGGGTGCGACTGCTTGGCGTCCTCGGCCCCGGCCGGGCCTTCCGCCTGGTGGAGCGGCTGATCGACAGCGAACCCGCGGCTGTCCCAGCCAGTGCGATCGGCCGCCGCAAGCTGCTTGCCAGGATCGCCGGCGTGGCGCTGCTGGGCACCGGCATTCTCGCGGTCGCCGGCCCAGCCGGCGCCCACACCACCGGCGTCTCCACCAGCGGCGAATGGGTCACCGACCCGGCCATCCTGGACCGCCTCCGCCGCACCGGGGTCGTCCAGGCCGCCACCAGGACCTTCGGCGCCCCGAACTGGGACCAGGTTTATCGCGGCGGCCCGGACAGCGCGCCTTTCTACGTCCTCAGCCACCCCGACGCTTTCACCGCGATCTGCGACCCAGTCACCGAAAACGTGCTGGGCTTCTGCTTCCGGGTACGGACCTCGTCGGGTCTTCCGCAAGTTGACTGGCTGCGCCCGGACAACGGTGAGCACGTGCTGCGTACCGAAGTCGATCCAAGCGGATCGGCGACTTCCTCGACACCCCACGGAAGTTGGGTACGTACCGAAAAGAACGGCGTCCGTTCCGGCCCGCTGTCCGACCCCACCAGCCCCGATGCCTGGATGGCGTTTTTCCTTTGCGTGGCGGGATGCGCCGCACCGCACATTCCGGCCTGCGGCGGTTTCTGTGTGACCTGCGGCGCTTCCGGCGGCGAGAACGCGCTGGCCTGCGCGCAGTGCGCCGGCTGCATCGCCGGTGTCGCGCTCGGCTGTGGAATGGTCTGCTTCGACAAGTTCCCGATCCCGCTTCCCCCGCCGAGCAACTGATGCGTACTGCAGCCGTGGCCAGATCGGCGCCGGTTTCACGCACCTGAGAAGGGACTCGCTCCATGGGAATCAATCGACGCACCCTGATCACCGGCGCGGCCGCGATCGGCGCCGCCGCCCTGGCATTGCCGCAAACCGCCGCCGCCAGCCCGAAAGTGAGCCCGCAGCTGGCCAGTAGCAAGAAACGACTCACCGGCGTGGACATGCCACCGTCGCAGCGGTGGCAGGTCGGCGGCACCGACCTCGGCATCGCGTACTTGCTGGAAAACAACTCCGTCGGTTTCCTTTTCGGCGACACCTTCAATACCCGCTGGTACAACGACCCGCCGCTGCCCAACGACTGGCGGTCGCCGGTGATGCTGCGCTCCAACATCCATCCCGGCGATCCCGGCGGCATTGTTTTCGACAGCGCGGCAATGGTCGCCGGCGACGGGCGCGCACCGGAAATCACGTACAACGGCCACAACGGCAGCGACGGCGCTGGTACGTTCGAAGTCACCGTTATTCCGAACGACGCGGTGGCATTCCCGGATGGCACCCATGTGATGTCGTATATGAGCATCGCCCAGTGGTATAACGACGTGAACATCCAGTGGCGGACGAATTACGCCGGGCTCGCAATTTCCCACGACGGCAACAGTTTCCAGCGCACTCCGACAGTGTGGTGGAATGATGGCAGCAACACCGACCCGTTTCAGATGTGGACAATGCAGCGCGATGGCGACTGGGTCTACATCTTCTCGGTGCGAGCCGGCCGCCAAACCGGTCCGATGATGCTGCGCCGGGTGCCGGTGAACTCGATGTTCGACTCCGGCGCGTACCAAGGCTGGGGCTGGAACGGCACCAACTGGGACTGGGGTCGGCCGTGCACGTCAATCCTGCCCGAGTCCAGGTTCGGTGAGCCGTCGGTCCGCAGACTCAACGACGGCACCTGGGTGATGTCCTATCTGAACGGCGGCAGCGGCTCCATCGTGACCCGCCGCGCGGACGGCCCGGACAAGGCATGGACGGATGAGAACGTGCAGGTCACCCAGCTGCAGCAGCCGGCGATTTACGGCGGATTCATTCATCCGTATTCCAGCAGCGCGCCCAACGATCTTCACCTGTTGGTCTCGCGGTGGCCACAAATCAACGGGCAGAGTTTCGCGTACGACGTCACGCAATGGGTCGGTTCGGTTTAGGTCCTGTCTGGTTATTGCGGTGGGATGAGAGTCGAGGTCCAGGAGTTGGCTGGTGGTGCCGCGGGGAAGCCTTCATAGCAGCGCTATGGGGGCTTTCCCGCGGTGCCGCCAGCCGGCTCCTGGGCTCGGCTATCGCCCGCCGCAATAACCAGACCGGGCCTAGTAGTAGGCCTTGTCGTGCTCTAGCCTCACCCCATGTCCGACCTGGAAGGGGTGAGGCTGGAGCATGTTCGACGTCTTTGACCCCGAAGCCGACCACGGCCGCGTCTATCGCGCCCTGGTGTCGGAGCCGCGCGGTTCGGTCCAGTCGCTTGCCAACCGTACGTCCCTGCCCGAAGACGTCGTCCGCGATCTTCTCGGTGAACTCCAGCAAGCCGAAATAGTGGTGTCCCTCGACTGCGACGGCGACCTTTGGGAGGCCCGGCGCCCGGATCTCGTGGTGGCCGGTGTGCTGCGCAAACACGACAGCTGGCGGGTCCGCCTGCACCAGGCCGAAGCCAGCCTGATGGACGCTTTTCGCTTTGCCCGACTGGAAAGCGCCGGCTCCATGGACGTTGAGTTGGTGCACGGGCAGGCAACGTTCTTCGCCCGCTTCCAGAAAATCCAGGAAGCCGCGAAATCCCACGTGCTGGCGATCGACCGGCCGCCGTATTACTGGGACGCGACCGAGATAGATCGACAGGAAAAGCTGCAGTGCGAGCAAATGGCCGCCGGCATCGGTTATCGGACCATTTACCAGGAATCCGCGAGCGATTCGCCGGTCCGCAATGCCAGCATGATGCGTACCATCACCGGCGGTGAGATTGCCCGTGTCCTGACCGATCCGCCGGTCAAAATGACGATCGTCGACGACGAGGTGGCCATTGTCGCGATGGATCCGCCAGCCGGCGCGGAAGGGACCTTGGTCATCCAACTGGTGTACGGGCCTGGGCTGTTGGAAGCCTTCACGAAGGTCTTCGAGTCCTTGTGGCGCCTCGCCGTGCCGATCAACCTGGCCCAGCTGAACCAGGACCTCAACGACCGTACCCGGGAAATCCTGACCATGATGGCCAGCGGCGCCACCGACGACGCGATCGCCCGCCGGCTCGGCCTCTCCAGGCGTACGGTCGTCAGAATCGTGGCTGGACTACTGGAACAGCTCGGCGCGACGACCCGGTTCCAAGCCGGCGCCCAAGCCGCTCGCCGAGGCTGGCTATGACGCCGCTCAGCAAAGGTAACGAAACGGACAAAACCTAGCTGTTCCGTTACGTTCGCGGTGGTGGCCGAGGGTTATGACACATCGCGTGGAGTGAAGAGCGGACGAAGCGAAGAGACGTGGAAGAACCGATTCAGTAAGGTCAGCGGCATGACCGTCGAGTCCACTGCCGACCATCAGCTCGCCGAACCCGAAGACGGCCCGCGGGAGCAGCCGCCCGCCGACGCGGAGCTGCGCCGGGACATCCGCCGGCTGGGCAAGCTGCTGGGCGAGTCGCTCGTCCGGCAGGAGGGCCCGGCGCTGCTGGAGCTGGTCGAGACGGTCCGCCGGCTGACCCGCTCCGACCCGGACAAGGCCGCTGAGCTGCTCCGGGACCTGGACGTGCCGACCGCGAGCCGGCTGGTACGCGCCTTTTCGGAGTTCTTCCACCTGGCCAACGTCACCGAGCAGACGCACCGCGGCCGCGAGCTGGCCGCCAAGCGGCGCGCCGAGGGTGGCTGGCTGGAAGGCACCGCGCGGATGATCCGCGAACGTGGTGTGCCATCCCATGAAGTCGCGGCGGCGGCTCGAAATCTGGCTGTACGTCCGGTTTTCACCGCTCATCCTACCGAAGCCGCTCGGCGCTCGGTGCTGGCCAAGCAGCGCGCGGTCGGCGACCTGCTGGACGCCGAGGCGGCCGGCGGCTCGACCAGCCGCACCGAGCAGCGGCTCGCCGAGCTGATCGACCTGCTGTGGCAGACCGACGACCTGCGGTTGGAGCGCCCGGAGCCGGACGACGAGGCCCGCAACGCGATCTACTACCTCGACGATCTCTACGCCGAGGCCGCTCCCGAGGTGCTCACCGAGCTCGCCGATCGGCTCGCCGAGCTGGGCGGCCCGCTGCCCGCGGACGCCCGCCCGCTGACCTTCGGCACCTGGACCGGCGGCGACCGGGACGGCAATCCGTACGTGTCGGCCGAGGTCACCATGCGCGTCCTGCGGCTGCAGCACGAACACGGCATCCGGGACGCCGAGCGGATGCTCGCGTTGTTGGTCGACGAGCTGAGCGTTTCCAGTCGGGTCGCCGGTGCGTCCAACGAACTGCGCGAGAGTGTGAGACTGGACCTCGCCGCCCTGTCGGAAGTCGAGCAGCGCTTCCGGCGAATCAACGTCGAAGAGCCGTACAGGCTGAAGATCCGTTGCATCCAAGCAAAACTCCAGCGCACCAGGCAGCGCCTCGCGGCTGGACTCGGGCACACTCCTGGCCTGGACTACCTGGGCAGCGCGGCGCTGCTCGAAGACCTGGAGGTCATGCGCCGCTCACTGCTGGCACATCGCGGCTCGCTGATTGGGCAGGGCCGGCTCACCGAGGCGATCCGGGTGGTCCGCGCTTTTGGCCTGCACCTGGCCACTATGGACGTGCGGGAGCACGCCGACGCCCATCACGCCGTGCTCGCCACGCTTTTCGACCGGCTCGGCGAAATGGACCGCAAGTACGCCGACCTGGACCGTCCACAGAGGACGGCACTGCTGGTCAGTGAGCTCTCCAGTCGGCGGCCGCTGACTGGCCTGGCGACCCAGCTGGACGGCGCCGACGCGAAGACTTTTGGCGTTTTCACCACCATTCGGGACGCGCTGAACGACTTTGGCCCGGAGGTGGTCGAGTCGTACATCATCTCGATGACGCAGGGCATCGACGACGTGCTCGCGGCCGTTCTGCTGGCCCGCGAGGCCGGCCTGCTCGATGTCCACAGTGGAACATCGCGGATCGGTTTCGTCCCACTGCTGGAACAAGCGGCCGAGCTGCGGGCCGCTGGCGATATTCTTGACAAACTTCTGTCCATTCCAGCGTACCGACGGATCGTCGCTGCCCGGGACCAGGTCCAAGAGGTCATGCTCGGCTATTCCGACTCCAACAAGGACGCCGGGATCGCCACCAGTCAGTGGGAAATCCACAAAGCCCAGCGCGCTTTGCGTGATGTGGCCGCGAAACATGGCGTGAGACTGCAGCTTTTCCACGGCCGCGGTGGCACTGTTGGCCGTGGCGGCGGCCCGACTCACGACGCCATCCTGGCGCAGCCCTGGGGCACCCTGGACGGCGCCATCAAGGTCACCGAGCAGGGCGAGGTGATCAGCGACAAGTACATGTTGCCCACGCTGGCAAGGGAAAACCTGGAGCTGACCGTCGCAGCCGTCCTGCAGGCGTCGGTACTGCACACCGAGCCGCGCCAGTCCGGCGACCAGCTGGCCCGCTGGAACGCCGCAATGGAAGCGATCAGCGATTCCGCGTACGGCCGCTACCGCGCGTTGATCACCGACGAGGACCTGCCGAAATACTTCTGGGCCTCCACTCCGGCGGAACTGCTCGGCGAGCTGAACATCGGCTCCAGGCCAGCGAAACGACCGAACGCGGACGCCGGGCTGGCTGGTTTGCGGGCCATTCCGTGGGTGTTCGGCTGGACCCAGTCGCGGCAGATCGTGCCCGGTTGGTACGGGGTCGGCTCGGGCCTCGCGGCGGCCCGCTCGGCGGGGCTGGACAGCCTGCTGGCCGAAATGCACGCCGAGTGGCACTTCTTCCGTACGTTCATCTCCAACGTCGAGATGACCCTCACCAAAACCGACCTGCGGATAGCCGCGCAGTACGTGGAGCGGCTGGTCCCCGGCGAGCTGCACCACATCTTCGAGCGGATCCAGCAGGAGTACGACCTGACCATCGCCGAGTTGCTCCGGCTGACCGGCGAGGAACACCCGCTGGCCAGCCAGCCGCAACTGGCTCGGACGCTGGGCGTCAGGGACCGCTATCTCTCACCGCTGCACCAGCTGCAGCTGGAGCTGATGGCCCGCCGCCGCAAAGCCGGCGAACCGGACCTCGCGCTCTCCCGCGCACTCCTGCTCACCGTGAACGGCATCGCCGCCGGCATGCGAAACACCGGCTGACAGGCGATTTCCCCAGACACTACTGGACACCGCGTGGTACAACGTTGGAAAAGCAAGAAACCGATTTCCCGTCTCACGCATCACTACATAGAGAAGCTCACCACTCACGGGTGGGCACAATGCAGGAGGAACCATCATGCAGAGGACAATTGTCAAAATCGCCGCCGCGGCCGTCCTGACTCTGGGCGCGACCGTCGCCACCGGCGCCCTGATGGCTACCCCGGCCAGCGCGAGCAGCCACGTCGGCACGATCAACGGCGACAGCGCGCCCGGCCAGACCAGCGGCATGGGTGGCACCATCAACGGCGACGGCAACCCCGGCGGCCACTAGAGATTTTCCGCTTCACGGGTGGGCATCTCTCGTACGAGAGATGCCCACCTGCCTTTCAGCACAACCTGTCGAGATCCACCACCAACGGCACTGGCAGTGCCGCCTCGTACTTGCCCGTGACAGTTCCGCCATCCATATAGCCGAAGCCCTCGGTCAGATGGCAGGCAGTGAGCGAGGTCGGTGGATCCAGGTCGATGATCCAGTACTGCCCAATGCCGGCGTCGGCATATTCAGCTCGCTTGACCACCAGGTCCATTCGTTTTGACCCAGGCGAGATGATCTCGACAGCCAAGAGAACCTCGGCCGCCCGGATCAACCGCTTGCGCCGACGCACCTCGTCCCGCACAGCGCGCTCAACGATGAACAGGTCAGGAGCCCTGACGAATCCTGGCTCGTCGGGAGCGGCGAGCTCCAGATCGACAGACGCATCCTGCATGACCCACAGGTCTCCCGGCAGCTGAGCCTTGATCTGGATCGCCAGCTCTAACGACGCGTCCACATGGTCATAGCCGGGTCGCGGCGACCTGAAGAGGATGCCTTCCTGAAGCTCCCAGGGGCGCAAAGCGTTCTGGGGAAGGGCCGCATACTCGGCAACCGTCAGCAGCTTGGCCAGCTGGTCCTCAGGAACCGGGAGTGCAGTCACAAATCCCTCCAAACGCTTGCCCAGAGCGTGGCACATTCCGAGCCGGCCGCCGGCTAGTTATCCACCGGCTACCTGTTGACCCAGGTCACAAAGGTAGCCCAACCGCCGGCCGGAACGAGCAGGACAGCGCCGGCCCGATTCTTGGAATCCCGGATCCCCACCACCTGTTCCCCGGATGCGACCTCGACACAGGAGGTCGAGTTGCCGCTGCGGATGCTTTTACGCCAAGAACCTACGGTAGTCATGTTGACTCCTTCGCCTGTCTGGTCACTTCATTGACTATTTGACCGATGAATTCCGCTGATTGCTGAGCGGACAACGCACTTGCCAGAATTGCTTCCCACGCGAGCTGATAGGCGTCGATATGCGGCTCCTCTTCCAGGAAAACGCTCAGAACCTTGTTCTCCAGATAGACCAAGGTCGAGTACGACTCGAACTCCATGATCACGAACGGGCTCTCCAGACCGGGATGCGCGCCCGCCGCGACCGGCACCACATGCACTGACACCCGCGACCGACGACACACTTCGGCAAGATGACGCAGTTGCGCGGCCAGCACCGCATATCCGCCGACCGGCATCCGCAACACCGGCTCGTACAACAAAACCTGGAGGTCGGCGCCCAGCGGTCGGCTGAGGATGCGCTGCCGATCCAGCCGCGCCGCGACCATCGTTTCGATCTCGGCGTCGGTACGTTGCCGGACGTCGGTCATCTGGATGACCGCCCGAGCGTAGTCGGGAGTCTGCAACAGGCCCGGAACGACAAAAGGCTCGTAGTTCCACAGTGCGGTGGCCATCTTTTCGAAGTCTATAAGCGCCTTCCATTGTTCAGACAACCCCCGCCCGTGGACTTCGACCCAGCCTGGTTTGCCAGCTTGCCTTACCATGTCCAGAATTTCCTCCCGGCGGGTGAACGAGACGTGGTAAAGGCCAAGCATGGCGGCGACTTCTTCGAGGTGCAGGCCGAGCTGACTGTTCTCGATCCGACTGATCTTGCTCTGCGAAACTCCCAGCGCGGAGCCGACATCGCCGGTGGTGAGCCCTCGCGCCCGGCGCAACCGGCGCAACTCCGACGACACTTGCCTGGATCGTACGGTCGGCTTGGCCTGTCCCGCCACTGCCCCTGTTCCTCCCCTCGTGATTGTCCGAAGAAAATTCCGGGGTGGCATAAACGTGCGCTCCCGGCCTTTCGCATGCCAAAGTAGCGGTCATCGCCGGAAATGCAAAGCGCAGCAGCGGCAACGATAAACGCTAGGAAACTGGAGGAAAGAAATGGATCCCGTATCAGTGGAACAACAGGCAGCGTTGCGAAAATGGACCGTCGAAGGTGAGGTCCCACTGGTCATCACCATTCACCGGCCGGCGGTGACCCTGCGGTGTGGCGACGGGCCCGAGGTGCGGCTCACGCCAAAGCAGGTGAACGCGCTTTGTTGCCAACTCGACGACGCCGAGGCGTACTTTCTCGAAGAGGCGCCACTGACGATCAGCTGACACCCGGTTGGGCCATTCGGGCAGAGCCGCACAACGGCATGCAACCAGTTCGCATGGGGTTCCCGTCTTGGAGGTGTCCACCCAACGCGGTGTGGACGCGATCAGGAGGATCACATGCGAAAGACCATTGCTCGTACGCTCACGATCAGCGCGTTGCTGGCACTTCCGTTCGCCGGCGCGACCGCGGCAAGTGCCGCGCCGGCGCACGCGCAGCCCAGCGCCGCGGGCATTAATGCGATCAGCGGAAACTGGGCCCGCGACCTGCAGGCGGACGACGGCCCGAACTTCGATCAGCTGACCGTGAAGAAGAATGGCTCGATTCGGCTCGGCGGCCAACCCGACAACCTCTACGACTGCACCGGCTCGGTCCGCGCGACTGGCAACAACCACTATCTCTTCAGTCTCCGTTGCCTGTCCGCGGGCGAGGTCTACTACCAGAAGGCCAAGGCGGAATACAGCCCCAAACACCGTGCCCTGACCATCCACATGGGACGGACCGAGACATTCCACCGCTGAATCGGCGCGGCGGACGTATATACCTGACCAGAACGACGATGCCGCAGTCCCGGACGGAAATGCGGCATCGTCGTAGTTGGCGCTTGGCTGCTCTCTCCCACTCACCAGAGTTCAATCCTGACAAATGGGACCGAAAAACGTCAAGCACGACCAACTCGGCAAGCCGGCGTACTCAACGTCGACTAGTTGTTCACCGTAGCCACCAACGCCTCACTCGGCTTTGGTTAGCAGAGCGCGCGCTTCGCAATAAGTAGCCCTTTTCCACAGGCGGCTTTCTTATCCACAGAAACGAAATCAGCGTCCCCGACTGTCGGTGGCAGCCAGTAAAATCGGGTTATGAGCAGAAAACGACGGCGACCGGAATTCACCGACCCCAACAAACAACCATGGCGCACCATGCCACCCAGCGGAGTTCCCTTGTCCATGTTGGAAGAACTCGACAGGTACGGCCGAGCCGACGCTGACACCGCGCTGGCCGCGGTCGAGACACTGGACAAGGTGATTTCGTATACCCAGGCGATGCAGATGCGGTTCATGGACCGCTTCACCAACGCCCGCCCAGCCGTCGGCGCACCATTCTCCAAATACGCGGCCGGTGAAATCGCCGCAATGCTGACCTGGAGCGTGCCCGCGGCCCAGAAGCGGCTGAATTTGGCGTACCAACTCGTCCACGAACTCCCCGGCACCATGACGGGGATGTCTCACGGTCACCTTGACCTGCGCAAGGCATTCACGTTCGCGGACCAAGTCGGCCACCTCACACCCGAAGACGCACAGAAAGTCGAAGAAAAGGTCCTGCCCGGTGCCGACTCCAAGACGCCTCGATCGATCCGAGACCGGGCACGGCGAGAGGTCATCAAAATCGACCCAGCCGCTGCCGAAGCCCGCCGCAAGAAACTGGTCGCCGAGAGGCGAGTAGAAAAACAACCCTGCGAAGACGGCATGGCTCTGCTGGGCGCTTTCCTGCCCGCCGAATCAGCGGAGGCGATCTACCGTCTTATCGACGCGATCGCTCGCAAGCTTAAAGCCAAAGACGAGTCCCGCACCATGGACGCGCTCCGCGCCGACGCTCTTACCGACCTTTGTCTGGGTGTGCCGAGCAACGTACGCACCAAAATCGAACTCCGCGTCGACGCCACCACCTTGATGGGCCTGGACGACAACCCCGCGATCCTCAGTGGATACGGGCCGATGACCGCGCAACGCGCCCGCGAACTCGCCGGCGACCAGAACAGCGAATGGTACCGAATCCTCACCGACCCCGTCAGCGGAGTGGTCATCGACCACGGCCGTACACGCTACCGCCCCACCAAAGCGCTACGCGACCTGGTCAACGCCCGAGACCAACGATGCTGCGGACCCGCCTGCAACCGGCCGGCGGCGACCTGCGAATTCGACCACACCACCCCCTTCCGCGACCCGGAAGGCAAAACCGCGTACGACAGCACCGGACCAGCATGCAAATTCCACAACGACATCAAAGAACACGGCTGGACCGTCACCCAGCCAACGCCGGGCCATTTCCTTTGGACCAGCCCCACCGGACGCACGTACGACGTCACACCCAACGACGAATACCCACCACCACCGTTCTAACCCAAGTCCGGTGAGTGAAGGAGCTGAAGTCGCGCAGGCAGGAATGCTTGAGGAATTGGACCGACTTGTGGATGCCAGTCGGCGGAGCGACCCGGAATCAGCGTGGATGTGGACGACCAAGTCAACGCGAAACTTGTTCGTGGAGTTGACCTCGCCGGGATTCAAAGTTCAGGGAATGGCACCGGACTGGAGAGCTCGACAAAGTCAACACCTACGACTTCCCCTCACTTGCCGACAGGAAAGCCATCCCCCATGGGTGTATGACACTACAAGGCCTTGGTGTTAAAGCGAGTTCAGATAAGTCAGGGTGACCACGGCCGATGTCACCGCGGCGGCGAAAACCGCCAGGCTGACGAACAACCAGGTGCGGCCGCCGCCGGCCCGCCGCACCCGCTGCCCCCACACACCGAGCGCGAGAGCCGCGAACCACCCCAGCACCGGGCCGAAAACAGCGGTGTTCAGCATCGAGCCGGACCGGCAGAGGAACGGACCCGGATTGTCGGCACAAACGTCAGTGAAGGTCAAGGACATCAGGGTCAGCAGCGGGATCAGGAACAATCCACCGACCAGCACGACCAGCAGTTCTCCCCGCATCGCAGTCCGCGCGAAAGTCACCGAAGTTCCGGCCATTTCCACCACCCCCGTGTCGACGAAATGTCAGTCTAGCGTCCGCGCCGGACGGTGAACTGGCGCGGCAGCAGCGCCCCGACCGCGATCAGCCAGACGAAACCGGGGAAACGGGCCAGCGGCAGCAGGATGGCCAGTGCTGGTACGACCAGGCTGAGCGTGGAGAACTCGGCGATGACGGCCAGCACCACTCCGAGAATGGCCACCCAGCGCGGCAGCATCCGAGTGAACAGCGCGACCACCGAAACTCCGGCCATGAAGAGGCCGAAGAAGACCACGTGCGCGGGACCGCCGGTGAGGAACGACAGGTCCTGCACCGCTCGTACGACAGCGGGGTCACCGAGCACCTCCGGCCGGGCCAGCGGCCAGGTCAGGATGCCGGACAGCATCAGAAAGACCGAGGCGGCCAAGCCGCCGGTCAGCGCGATCACCGATCCCGCGACGGCGACCCCGAAATGCCTTAGCCGCGCGTAGACCGTCGCGGTGAACAACATCAGCGGCACCGCGGCGGCGAACTGGAAGAAGCCGACGAGCAGGGTCGCGCTCTGGTGCTGCGTGAAATATCCCAGGATGCGGCTCGGGGCGTCGAACGGCGACGGGAACGTCGTACCGGCAACCACGGTCGACCCGATCAGACCAGCCAGGAAGAGCACCACGAACACGATGCCGACGGTCAGAAGCGGCGGGCCAGGCAGCGCTCGGGGTTGGTCGGTGGCCTGTTGAGGGGACGTTTCGGTGGACATTTGATCACCTCTCGAAAAAACGATTTTCTTGATGAACCATTCATAGCACGAACGATTGCGGGTTGCTACTGTTAGAGCATGGCGACTTCGGACTCCCCCGGCGGCCCCCCTGCGATGGGCGCCGCATTCTTGCTCACGCAGCTGGGAACGCACTGCGCGTCCAAGTTCGCCGAGCGGGTGCAGGCCATCGGCCTCACTCCGCCGCAGGTCGGCATCCTCGGTTTGATCGCGCGGGCCCCTGGACAGAGCCAGCAGTCCGTGGCCACCACGCTGGGCCTGCTGCCCAGCCGACTGGTCGCGTTCGTCGACGATCTCGAAGACCAGGGACTGGTGGAGCGGGTGCGCAGCAGTAAGGACCGACGGAACTACGCGCTGGAGCTGACGACCGCGGGCAAGCGCAAGCTGGCCGAGATCGGGAGGGTTGGCGCCGAACACGAAAAGGATATTTGTGGCGTTCTTAGCGAATCCGAACGTGCCGAGCTGATCGCTACCCTGCGGCGGCTCGCCAACGATCAGGGGCTCATCGCCGGTGTCCATCCCGGTTTTCGCAGCCTGAACCGCGCCCGCGGCGCCGAGGCGAGCTGACGTGCGGCTCGCTCTGCAAGGGGCCGCGCTCGGCCATGCCGAGTCGCTGATGTCCGGTGCGTACGCGCCGCTGACCGGCTTCATGTCGCGAGCCGACGCTTTCGCCGTGGCCGCCAACGGCACGCTCGCCGACGGCACGCCGTGGCCGGCGCCGGTCACTCTCGCCGGTGACACCGGTGACACCGCCGACGCTGGGGATCAGGTCGAGCTCAGCGACCCGGAGGGCGCGCCGGTCGCACTGCTGACGGTCACCGAGCACTGGGACGGCTTCCTCGCCGGCCCGCTGACGCCGTTGCGGCCTGTCTCTTATGGCGCCTTTCTATCGCTGCGCCGTACGCCCGCCGAGGTCGCGCTTCCAGCCGGCTCGATCGCCGTACTCGCCGACCGCCCCCTCCTCACCGATGACCTTCTCTCTCTCGACACCTCCGAGGCTTCTCGGTTGTTAGTGATGGTGCCGGCGATAGACGGGCAGGAAGCGCTGGTCAGGGCCGTAAGAGCCGGAGTCGCCGAGCTGACGGGGCCGGCCGAGTTGGTGGTCATACCGCTGCCCGACCCGACGCTGGCCGAGGTGGTGGCGCGGAACTACGGCGCTGCGCGGCTGATCCGGCTGCGGCGTACGGAAACGGTTGTCACCGCGGAAAAACTCCTGGCCGCGGGTGCGCGAATCCCGGCCGAGATCGCATCGGCGGCGGTCGCCGAGCAGCTCCGGCAGGTCCACCCACCGAAGGACCGGCGCGGGCTGGTCATCTTCTTCACCGGCCTGTCCGGCTCCGGCAAGTCGACAGTCGCCCGCGGCGTGGTCGACCGGTTACACGAGCGCGGCGGACGTACGGTCACGATGCTCGACGGCGACGTCGTACGCCGGATGTTGTCGCAGGGCCTGACCTTCAGCCGCGCCGACCGCGACCTGAACATCCGCCGGATCGGCTTCGTCGCCGCCGAGGTGGCCCGCCATGGCGGGATCGCGGTCTGCGCGCCGATCGCGCCCTATGCGGCTACCCGCGCCGAGGTCCGCGCGATGGTGACCGGGGCCGGCGGCGAGCTGCTGCTCATCCACGTCTCGACGCCGCTGGAAGTCTGCGAAGCGCGTGACCGCAAGGGTCTGTACGCCAAGGCGCGAGCCGGCCTGATCCCGGAATTCACCGGCATCAGCGACCCGTACGAGGCCCCCACCGACGCCAACCTCACCCTTGACACGTCCACCATGTCCGAACAGGCCGCCATCACCGCCGTCCTGACCCTCCTGGACTCCCACTCCCAGTAGCCGCTTTTGTCCGCATCGACGAAGTGGCGGAGCGACAGGCGTTTGGATACCGGATACAGTAATGGATAATTACGTGAGACTGTTCGTCCCATATATCCCACCTTCTCACTATGTGGACCGTTTCACGTGTTGCGTACGTCAATTTTGAGTAAAGGGAACTTTTGGATCGACTGTCCCGTATGACCTGTCGTGCGGCGTGATCATCACGTCTGTCTTCGGCCGGAAACGACGGGAAGGCGACCTACCCCATGACTTCGAGCGCGACCGTGGCGGGATGGCAGGACCAGGTCAGGAGCGCTCTGCGCTACGACGTACCGGCCTCACTGGTCGTCTTCCTGATTGCCCTGCCACTGTCGTTGGGCATCGCGGTCGCCTCCGGCGCACCGGTGGTGGCCGGGTTGATCGCGGCCGCGGTCGGCGGCATCGTGGCCGGTGCGATGGGCGGCTCGGTGGTTCAGGTCAGCGGGCCGGCGGCCGGGCTGACGGTGATCGTGGCGGAGATCAACCTGCAGTACGGCTGGGCCGTGACCTGCCTGATCACGCTCGCGGCCGGGCTCATCCAGATCGGGTTGGGCGCTGTCCGGGTGGCCCGTACGGCGTTGGCCGTCTCCCCCGCCATCGTGCACGGCATGCTCGCCGGCGTCGGCCTGACCATCGCGCTCGCGCAGCTGCACGTCCTGCTCGGCGCCCGGCCGCAGAGCTCGGCAATCGAGAATATCCTTGAAATGCCCGCTGAAATCCTGCGCCCGAATCCGCTGACCGCGGCGATCGGGCTGGCCGCGATCGCGCTGATGCTGCTATGGCCGCGACTTCCCTCGATGGTCCAGAAAATCCCGGCGGCGCTGATCGCGGTGGCGGTGCCGACCGCGACCGCGGCCGTCCTTGGTTGGGACGTGCCCCGGATCAGCCTGCCGGATCATCCGTTGCAGTCGTTCGCGCTCCCACAGCTGCCAGCCGCCGGACAGATCCAGGGTGTCATCCTCGCGGTGTTCACGGTGGCCCTGGTCGCCAGCGTCGAATCGTTGCTTTCGGCGGTGGCGGTGGACAAACTGCACGACGGGCCGCGGGTGAAACTTGACCGCGAGCTGATCGGGCAGGGCACCGCGAACGTGGTTTCCGGTGCACTGGGCGGATATCCGGTGACCGGAGTCATCGTACGCAGCTCCACCAACGTAAAAGCGGGCGCACGCTCGCGGGTGTCAGCTGTCCTGCACGGCGTCTGGATCGTCGCGGCCGTCGCCCTCCTGGCCGCCCACATCGAGCGCATTCCGGTCGCCGCACTCGCCGGGCTGCTGGTGGTGATCGGCCTGCAGTTGGTCAACATCAAACACATCCGGCACCTGCGGCATCATCGCGAACTGCCGGTCTACGTGGTGACGGTGGTCGGTGTCCTCGCGCTCAACCTGATCGAAGGCGTGCTGCTCGGTGTCGGCCTCACCGTGCTGATCGCGCTGCGCCGGCTCGGGCGTACGAGCATCCACACCGAGCGGTCCGGCGAACGCTGGCACGTCCGAGTGGCCGGCTCACTGACCTTCCTGTCGGTGCCGAGACTTTCCCGCGAACTGGCCGAAATCCCGGAGGGCGCGGCCGTCGACATCGATCTTTACGTGGATTTCATGGACCACGCGGCCTTCGACGCGTTGCATTCGTGGCGGCTCGACCACCAGCGGCGCGGCGGAATCGTGGACATCGACGAGATTCACGAGCGTTGGTATCACCCGTCCGCGGGCGGCACGCCTCCCCATCCCGCTGCCGAAAAAGCGCCGTCGCCCCGCTGGTTCGCGCCCTGGTCGACCTGGCAGAGCCAGCGGCCGGACGCCCGTACGAACGGTCAGCCCGCCGAGCTGGAGCCGCTGATGGTCGGCGCCCGCGACTACCATCGGCGGGCCCGCCGACTGGTGCACCCGTATTTGCGCAAACTCGCCCGCGAAGGCCAGCGACCCGCGCAGCTTTTCCTGACCTGCGCCGATTCGCGGATCGTGCCGAACCTGATCACCGCGAGCGGTCCCGGCGATCTTTTCACGTTGCGGAACATCGGAAACCTGGTGCCGGCTTGCGGGTCAGCGGACCGGTCGGTGGGCGCCGCCATCGAGTACGCGGTGGAAGTGCTGGGCATACGGCTGATCACCGTCTGCGGGCATTCCGGTTGTGGCGCTATGAAAGCGCTCGCGAGCCCATCCGATCCGGCCGACCTCGGGCCGGCCAGCGCACTGTCGGACTGGCTCGGCTACGCGGCGAGCAGCCGGGAGCGCTGGCTCGCCGGTGATCCCGACTCGGATTCGGTGGAGCGGCTCTGTCACGTGAACATCCGTGAGCAGCTGGACAACTTGCTGACTTATCCCACCGTACGGACGAAAGTCGCGGCCGGTCAGCTGCGGCTAGCCGGTCTCTATTTCGATATCGACGGCGCCGAGGTGTTTTTGCTCGACCAGACCGGCGACAGCTTCCACTCGATCAACCGTCCCATCGAGACGTCGATGACTGCCCTTCGGTGACCGCGGAAGCTATCGTGAGGCGATGCGACTTTCCTCGTACAGAGCCGTTTCCAACCATCTGGCACTGCTCAGTGATCGGCAGGTCGCCGAGCTGGTGGCTGGGGCCACGCCGGCCGGCAGTGGCATCGGAGGCGCCCGGGCGACGCTGGAAGTCGAAGGAGTCCAGGTTTTCGTCAAGAAGGTGCCACTGACGGATCTGGACAGGCAGCCGGAGAATCTTCGTTCCACCGCTAACTTCTACCGGCTGCCGACCTTCTACCAATACGGCATCGGGTCGACGGGTTTCGGCGTCTGGCGCGAGCTGGCCGTCCATGTGATGACCACCAACTGGGTGCTTTCCGGCGCGTACGAGGGATTCCCACTGATGTACCACTGGCGAGTGCTGCCCGACGATCCGCAGCCGCTACGCGATGATCTGGCCGACACCGAGAAGGCGGTTGGCTATTGGGGCGGATCGGCGGCCATTGGCGAACGACTGGAAGGGCTTCGCGGCGCATCTGCGTGTGTCGCGATTTTCCTGGAATATCTGCCACAGCAGCTGGACGAATGGCTTGCCATCCAAGTGGCCAGCGGCCAGGTGGACGCGGCTTGCGAGATGGTGGAACGCGAACTGGCCGCGGGCATCTCCTTCATGGAGTCGCGGGGTCTGTTGCATTTCGACGCGCATTTCAGCAATATTCTCACCGACGGTGAGCGGATCTTTTTCACTGACTTCGGGTTGGCGATCAGCACTGGATTCGACCTTTCCGCGGCTGAACGGGAGTTCTTCGACGACCACCGGACATATGACTGGTGTTACGCGATGACCCATCTCGTACGCTGGCTGATCGCCACCTTCCACGGCGTGGAGTGGGGCGCCCACCAAGCCTTTCTACGCGACTGCGTCGAGGGCCGAAACCTGGACGACGTACCGAAATCGGTGGCTGTGCTGATCCAGCGGTACGCGCCCATCGCCGACGTGATGATGACGTTTTTCAAGAAGTTGCAGTCAGGAAGCAGGGCAACGCCCTACCCGGTGCAGGAGATCGCGTTCACTTTGGCTGCAGGAGGTCGATAAAGTCGGCCACCAGCGGAGTCGGGCGCTTACGGTGCACCAGGTGGACCTCTCGCGCGGCCCGAGTGCCGACCAGGTCGCCGACCGCGATCCGGTTGTCCCGGCGGCTGGCCAGAATGCTGGCCGGCACCAGCGCGATGCCCAACCCGGCCGCCACCAGCTCCAGAATCACCTCGTAGTCGGTTGTCTCGTACGCCACGTGCAAGGCCAGATCGCCGGCGAGCGTCTGCAGGCAGGTCCGGTTCGCCACTCCGCGGGCACTGGAGATCCACTGGTCGCCGGCCAGGTCGGCGAGGCGGTTCCGACTGCCCGCGCGCGGATGGCCGGCCGGCATCGTCAGCCGCAGCCGGTCCAGCAGCAACCGCTGCCGGTGCAAGCCGGCCGCGTCCGGCAGCGCCACGCCCGGATAGCGATGGGTGATGAGAACATCCAGGTCACGGGAGGTCACCAGGCCATAGCCGGCCGGCGGTTCGAGGTCGAGCAGGGACAGGTCCGCGGCCGGATGGCGACGGCGTAGGGCCGCGAGCGCGCGCGGCACGAGCGTCTTGCCGGCGGTCGCGAACGTACCGATGGCGAGCCGTTGCGGCGCCCTGCCGGCCGCCGCCGCGACCGCCACCTCCGCATCGCGCAGCTCGCCGATCACCCGCTCGCCGTGCTGGACCAGCACCTCACCGGCAGATGTCAGCCTGACGCCGGTAGGCCCACGGTCGAGCAGCGCCGAGCCCACCTCACGCTCCAGCTTCGCCAGCTGCTGCGACAACGCCGACGGTGTGAAGGACATCCGCTGCGCGGCCGCCGCGATCGACCCCGCGTGCGCCACCTCTACCAACACCCGCAGGCGGGCCACGTCCATTAAGCGCTCCTAATGTCTGACCAGGAAACGTCACTAGCGATTATGGCTGGTTTTCCTCCATGGTGGGTCCATGACAACTTGCGTGAATGTCCCCACCGCGGCCGACGTGGCAGCGGCGGCCGAGCGGATCCGGCCGTACGCGCGACGGACTCCAGCAATGCGCGTGGAAATCGACGGGCGGCCAGTGATCCTGAAGCTGGAACACCTGCAGCGCAGCGGATCCTTCAAACTGCGGGGCGCCTTGAACGCGTTGCTGACTGCGCGTCCTGCCCGAGTTATCACTGCTTCCGGCGGAAACCATGGCCTCGCGGTAGCCACCGCGTCGGCGCTGCTCGCACTGCCTGTGACCGTCTACGTACCGGAAACAGTGCCGACCGCGAAGGCCCGGCGCATCGAAGCCGCCGGCGCCCGGCTCGTACGACACGGCTCGACCTATGCCGAAGCAGCGGCGGCCGCCGTTATTGAGGCGCGTACGCAGGGAAGTCATTATGTGCACGCCTACGACGATCCTTCGGTCATCGCCGGCCAAGGCACCGCGGCCGCCGAGGTCATCGAGGACTTCCCGGGCGTCGACGCCTTTTATGTGGCGGTTGGCGGCGGCGGACTCGCCGCCGGAACCGCGGTGGCGATTGGCGATCGTACGACCGTAGCCGTGGAACCGGAAGGCTGTTGCGCGCTGCACCGCGCATTGAAGGCCGGCGAACCCATCGATTCTCCAGTCGACTCGGTGGCTTCCTCCGCGCTGGGCGCCACTCGTACGGGCGCATTGCCATTCGCGGTGCTTAATAACAAGAAGACGACGTCTCTTCTGGTAAGCGATAAGGAGCTGATCGAAGCCCGCGATTATCTGTGGGAGGAATATCGGCTCGCGGTCGAACCAGCCGCCGCGGCACCTCTCGCAGCATGGTTGAACGCGCGCTTATACAACGCGTTGCCATGCATCATCCTTTGTGGCGCGAACACCGACTGGCTACCGCAAGATTGACATTCGCACAGGTTCCCTTTTCTCGCTTGAAAAATGTCGGTGGTGTGCTCTAACGTCTGCCGCGATCACAAGAACGTACGCATAAAGAAAGTGGTGAGCACCGGAGGGGGATCACGGTGCCCACCACTTGTCTTTGGGATGGTTAACGACCGCCAGTACGAGCACGGAGGTCGAGTTCGATTTCCTCCAGGCTGCGGCCCTTGGTTTCCGGGACGATGCGCTGGACGAGGAAGAACAGGACCACGCTGATCGCGGCGAAGATGAACACCGAGTTGGACAGGCCGAGGCCCTTGTTCATCGCTGGGAAAATGAACGTGATGGCGAAGGTGGCCGCCCACAGTGCGACGCTGCTCGTGCCCATGCCGATGCCACGAACCTTGAGCGGGAAGACCTCGGCCATCATGACCCAGACCACCGCGCCCCAGCCGAGTTCGTAGCCGGCCAGGTAGATGATCAGCAGAATGAGTGTGGTCAGGCCGACGGCGGTGTGGTTGTGGATGACCAGAATGGCCACTCCGAGCAGCCCGAGGGTCAGTGCCATGCACGCACTTCCCAGCAACAGCAACGGTTTGCGGCCCCAGCGGTCGACCATGAAGATGACCCACGCGGTGAACGCGACCTTGACCGCGCCGAGCACGATCGCGGCGAGCAGGGAGGTGCCGTTGGTGAAGCCGAGGTTGGTGAACATCTGCGGTGCGTAGATGTTGATCGCGTTGACACCGGACAGTTGCTGACCGACGGCCAGCAGCAAGGCGACGATCAGTGCCGGCTTGGCCCATTTCGTGACCAGGTCACGCAACCGGCCCTGCCGCTCGGAGTCGAGCTGGATCACCTCGCGGATGTTGGCCAGCTCGGCCTCCACGTCGCCGGCCCTGTTCGTACTCGCGAGCACCGAACGGGCCTCATCGTCGCGGCCGGCCTTGAGCAACCAGCGGGGCGTCTCGGGCATACCCAGCATGCCAAGGAAAAGAACAACCGCGGGAATCAGCGCGGCGGCGAACATCGCGCGCCAGTTGGCCGACGGGGTCAGAGCCCAGTCGACGATGTAAGCCAGCAGGATGCCGGAGACGATCATCAGCTGGTTCAGGGTCGAGAGAGCGCCACGGATCCGGGCCGGGGCGAGCTCGGACAGGTACGTCGGCACGGTGGCCGACGAGCAGCCGACGGCGATGCCGACGATGAACCGGGAGATCACCAGGACCGTCACGTTCGGCGCGAACGTACAGCCCAGAGTGCCCAGCGCGAAGATCACCGCGGCCAGCATGATCGTCTGGCGGCGGCCGAGGCGGTCGGTCAGACGGCCGGCGAAAATCGCGCCGACCACCGCGCCGGCGGCCAGGCAGCCGCCGACCACGCCCTGTTCGAACGTACCCAACTTCCAGATCTTGTTGACGAACAACAAGACACCAGAGATAACGCCAAGGTCATAGCCGAAAAGGATGCCGCCCAGGGCTCCGAAGAAATAGAACAGCCAGGTGCTGGTGAATAAGCGCCTCGCTGGCGCAGCCGTCGCTTGTTGCACGTCGAATCCGCCCTCGTCTCGTTCCGCTGCCCGGTGGACGTACGGCCGCCCCGGGTGCCAGATAGTGCCGATGCCATCACGAACGGTGAGTCGTACACGCCGTCCACGCTTGGGCTGTGCCAACGGTCACATGACACAGACCTGAAGACAAGATGCCAGGGCGAAGTAATTCTTGAATATGAACACAATTCAGATACATGAATACACATTCCGTGCCCGATGCGGGTCAATAACGCATCCCATGTTTACCAACGAGACCCACGACCCGTGGCACCCATCACACTAGCGCCAGCCGCCTCGCCACTCGTATTCCAGCACGCTGTAGAGGTCCGAGTCCCGCCAGCCCTCGCGAGCGAGGACGTTCTCCCGCAGTTGGCCCTCGTACGACATGCCGAGTTTGGCCAGCGGTGCGGCTGGGTTTTCGTCGAGTGCGGGATTTTGTGCCGCACTCGACGTCGAGTGCGGGATAAAGTCCCGCACTCGGCGTCGGGCCGGTGGGATCGGGGCGCATCAGCGTTGCGGACAAAACGGCGGGAGGGTGACTGTGAGTTAGGAGGAGGAAAACCGGGAGCGGAGGCAGGCGGCAGCGAGGGCGGCGGTGGAGAGGGCGCCGCGGGCGTACCGGGGGGCGAGGCGGGCGGGGGCCTGGGCGATCCGGGCCACCCATTCCATCCCGGCGGCGCGCATGAAGGCGGGTGCGCGGCGCTCGTTGCCGGCGAGGAAGCCGAACCAGCCGCCGCAGGTGAGCACGAGCGTGGGCGGCAGGCGGTCGAGCCACTGCATCACCCAGCGCATCTCGGCGGGCGCGCCGAGGCCGACGATGAGCGCGTCCGGGCGGGCGGCGCGGAGCCGGTTGACCACCGGGGCCCAGTCCGGCTGGTAGCCGTGTTCGGCAACCACGATCTGTGCCCGCAGTTTCTCGGCGAGCACCGCCCCGGCCTCGCCGGCGAGGCCGATCGGGCCGCCGATCAGAGCCAGCCGCAGCGGCCGGCCCTGCCGGGTTTCCAAGCGGCGCAACACGTCCCAGCCGAGGTCGGTGGTCACCGACCGGCCGATGACGCGGGCGCCGGCCAGTCGGGCCAGTCCGACCACCGAAGCGCCGTCGGCGTAGATCACGTCGGCCTTTCGCATGGACGCCACGAAATCGGCGTCAGTGCGGTGGTTAAGGCCGCCAACATGCAAGGCGAAGGCCAAATACGGCCGGGATGGCACCGCGGCGACCGCGGACCGGGCGATGTAGTCGGCCAGCGGCAGTCGGGGCAG
This sequence comes from Fodinicola feengrottensis, assembly GCF_039530045.1. Taxonomy (NCBI): domain Bacteria; kingdom Bacillati; phylum Actinomycetota; class Actinomycetes; order Mycobacteriales; genus Fodinicola; species Fodinicola feengrottensis. The sequence continues at coordinate 71,259 of NZ_BAAANY010000015.1, forward strand.
GTCGACCACCGAGAACGGGCCGACCGGTACGCGGGCCGGCTCGGCCTCGTCCGGCAGTCGCGGCACCGGGGAAATCTGGCCGGTCCGGGCCGAAGGCACAGCCGACGGTCCGATCGGAGGCAGCGTCGAAGAAGCCATCACAACACCTGTTACGTCTGGAAGGCGAACATCGCGGACGACTGCCAGTTGCGGCCGTCCACGCCGGGCCCGGACACCACGGCCGGTCCGGAGGTGACCGTGCCGTACGACACGGACATGCAGCGCAGGTTGGCGTCCGAACTCACCGAATAGCAGTAACGTCCGCCCGCGTAGAAACCGGATTTCACCTGCCCGAAAGCCGAACTCGTGCCGGCGGTGAACCGGAGCGCGCCGACCACGTCACTCTGGGCGGTGAAATACCGGTAATAGAGCTGATTCTGGCCAGCCAGCGTGTAATAAAGCCGGCCCTGATGGAAATACATCGAGGTGATCGACTGTACGTCCTGGTGCCAGTCCTGGTCGGCGACCACCCGGTCCGCGCCGGTCACGCCCACCTGGCCACCGAATGCGCCACCGCCAAACGCCCGGCGGACCAGCTGCCCATTCGACTGTCCGATGTAGACTTGGCCGTTCAGCATGAACGAGCCGCGTACGTCGGACCAGTTGATCCCGCCACCGGCGCCACCCATCGTCTGGGTGATTTTGCTGCCGTTAAACGTGAAGCTGCCGCTCGCGTACGGATTCGAGCCACCCTGCTTGTAAACCTTGGCAGGCAGGCCCGGAGCAGCCGTTCCCCGTACCGAAAAGCCACCACTGAGCGGCATGAAAGCGATCCGGGCGTGATATTGGTTGGCGATGTGGTCGGTGTCGCTGGCCACCCACAGCCCAGCAGAAGTCGCGAGCAGGTCCAACACGCCGACACCGAGCGGATTCCTGGTCGGATTCCACGTGAAGGGCAGGCCGTTGGACGGGTCGAGTGCGGAGATGCCCGGCCGGGACACCGCGCCGGCGGCCTCCGCGTTGTTGCCGTTCGGGTTGTTCTCCCAGCGAAAATGCCCACCAAGATAGATCGCGGTGCCGGTCACCACCACCGAATAGGCCGTGTCGCCGCCGGTGAAGTCCACCCAGCTGGGCCGCAGGCCACCGCCGGTCGAGGACGTTTCCCAGCGAGCCGACTCGTCACAAGGTGAGTCGGGGCCACGCGGGCCGCCGGTGGTGACGACCACGAAATAGCCGCCGTCCGGCGAAAAGCTGACGTTGCGCATGATCGACGGGAACTCGTCGTCACAGGCCTGGTCGTAGAAATCGGTGGCCCACCAGGCCAATCCGGCCTGCGAGCCGGTGGTCGTCAACTGCGCGATCTGGGCCCGGGCGTAGCCGTTGATCGTGTTGAAACTGCCCACCGCGACCAGCCGGGTGCCGGCCGGATTGACGTCCATTTTGGTCACCTGCAGCGGCGCGCCGTCCTGCGGCTCGGCGAATTTCAGGCTCATGTACGGCAAATAAGCGCCGGTGGTCGGGTTGACGGTGGCCAGCGCCGGCTGCGCCACCCCACCGACCTTGGTGAATCGGCCGGCTACCCAGAGCCGACCGCCGACCAGTTTCAAGTCGGTGACGCCGCCATCGAGGCTGGGCGTGAAACCGCCCATCACCGCGCCGTCGCTCAGCCGTACGCGGGCCAGGCCCGGCCGGGCGACGCCACGGACGGTCTTGAAATAGCCGCCGACGTAAACCGTCTGGCCGTCGCCGGCCGACTGCACCTTGGTGACCTCGCCGTCGGTGCCGGGGTTGAACGCGCTGAGCGCGCCGGTGGTGGCATTGAAGGCGAGCAGGTGCTGGCGGGTCACTTTGGCGCCACCGCCGGCGTTCTGCGCCTGGGTGAACGTGCCGCCGAGGATGACCGTGCCGCCCACCTGCGCGATCGAGTCGACCTGACCGTCCAACACGTTCGGGGTGTACGACGCCGGGCCGGCGCTGACGACCTTGCCCTGCGCCGCCTGCGAGGCGTGTGCGGCGGTCGCGAGGCCGCCGACCGAGGCCGCGCAGGTGAGCGCCACCAGGGCGGTGAACACCCGGCGAGCCCAGCTGCCGAACACGCTGCGCGATCGATCGTCCACAGTGACTCCTCCGCACGTTGCCCAACTCGCCCGGCTTGACGGCAAATATTATCCACTCACCGTCGCGGCCAGAGTACGTAGTGTCGTGCACACTACTCGGAGCGACCCGGCGGGTCGCGTAGGCTCTCCCGCCGGCGGACCTATGGCCAACGGCGACCTGTGGGGGCGGATGTGCGTACGACACGACGGCGGTCACTGCCGGCGGGCTGGCCACTGTCGGTGGCCTTCCTCGGCTACCCGCTCTGGTGGGCGCTCGGGGTCGGCGAGTTCGTGTTCCTGCTGGCGGCGGTGCCGCTGGCGGTGAGCCTGCTCAAACGCACCGGCTGGCGGCGGCTGCTGGCGCCGCGCGGTTTCGGTTGGTGGCTGCTGTTCCTCGCCGTGGTGGTGGCCAGCGCCGCCGTCCTGACGACGTACGCGCCCGGGGCCGTGCCCGAGCCGGGTTCGCCGCTGACCTTCGGCTACCGGGTGCTCTGGTACGCGGCGGTGACCGTCGCACTGCTGTACATCGGGAACACCGAAGAGAAAACCGTCAGCGACCTGCGGATTTCTCGGCTGCTGGGCTACATGTTCGTGGTCACCACCATCGGCGGACTGCTCGGTGTGGTGGCACCACACCTGGAATTCCGTTCCCCGCTGGAAATGTTGCTGCCACATTCGGTGTCCAGCAAGGAATTCATGCACGTGATCGTGCACCCGGCCAGCGCTGAGGTGCAGAACGTGCTCGGATATGTCGAGCCTCGACCAAAAGCGCCGTTCACGTACGTCAACTCCTGGGGCGCCAACCTGTCGTTTTTCCTGCCATTCTTCCTTTATTCGTGGTGCCGCAAAAACTCCGGTTGGCGCCGGTACGTGGCACCGCTCGTCCTCGCGACAGCGGCCGTTCCCGTCGTCTACTCGCTGAACCGCGGGCTCTGGATCGCGCTGGCGGTCGGCGTCGCGTACGCGATCTTCCAGCTCGCCCGGGCCGGCCGGACCTGGGTGGTGGGAGCGGCCGTCAGCGCCGTGTTGGTGGTGGCCCTGCTCGTCGTCGTCTCGCCGCTCGGCGAGCTGATCAACGAACGGCTGCAGCACCCGCACAGCAACAACCGGCGATCCGCGCTCGCGGTCGCCACCGTCGATTCGATGATGCGGGGCTCGCCGCTGCTGGGCTTCGGCAACACCCGGGACGTGCAGGGCAACTTCTTCTCGATCGCCGGCTCCGGCACGCCCGACTGCCCCGCCTGCGCGGTGCCGCCGCTGGGCACCCAGGGCCACCTGTGGCTGCTGCTGTTCTCGCAGGGCCTGATCGGCACCCTGCTCTTCCTGGCGTTCCTGCTGATCCGCGGCCGGTACGCGTACCGGAGCCGAGATCCGATGGCGGTCATCGCGCTCGCGCTGCTGATTTTCTTCGGGATCGAGATGTTCGTGTACGACGTTCTCGGCCCGCCGGTCTTCACCCTGATGCTCGCTCTGGGGCTGGCCTGGCGGGCCGAGCGAAGAGCTGGAATCGGACAGGGCAAAATACTCGAAAACACTGCAATACCGCTTCAAGTACATCGAGGCACCACAGTTCCGGCGAATGGGGATGCCGCAATGCCCTCGAACACTGGGACCTCCACCCGTACGAAGCCTCGCCGGCTGACCGGAGTGAGGGGGTGAGCGACATCGACGCGGACATCGGGCTCGCCGCACTGCCGGACAGTCCAGCGATCGCGATCCTCGACGAGCGGCTGTCGAACCGAGCCGCCGTGGACCTGGCCCGGGTGGCTCGCCGGCTGTGGCCGGAGCCGTCGCGGGTCGAGGTGGCATCGCGTCGTACGCCACTGCCGTCGGACCGGCGGCCGGTTCGCGAGCTGGCCTTCGTGCCCAATGTCCGGGAACCGCGGATGCTGGTGCCGGCCGACCTGCCGCGAGCCGCGTCCGGCGCGGTCCGCCGGTTCAGCGCGGGCCTGAGCCGTACCGAACACCTGACCCGGCTGGCCGCTGGCCTCGCGCTCCGGCTACCCGGCGCCGGCCGGCTGCTCGCGGACCGGCTGCGGATCAGCTCGGCCGGGCACTGCGCGGAGAACATCGAGACCCACCTGTCCGAGCTGCTGGGCATGCCGGTGCTGGTCAGCATCGGGGTCGGCGCGCTGCGGGCGAACCAGAAGCCGGTTCTGCAGGTCTTCGACCGGACCGGCCGGACAGTGGCCTTCGTGAAGGTCGGCGACGGCCCGATCTCACGGCAGTTGGTAGAGCGCGAAGCGCGCGCGCTGCGCGAGGTGACCAGCCGTTGCTGGCAGCGGCTACGGACGCCGACGGTCGTGCACGACGGCGGCTGGCGCGACCTGCGATTGCTGGTGGTCTCCCCGGTGCCGGCGGCCAGCCGGCCCCGGCTCGGCCGGCCCAGCGGACCACCGGTCGCGGCGATGGCGGAGCTGGCCGCCGGCTTCGACAGCGGCGTGTGCCCGGTCGCCGACAGCCCACTTTTCGTACGACTGCGGGAAACCGTCGACACGCTGACCGACGGGCACCACGCCGAGGAGCTGCGGCTCGCGCTGGAGAAGATCGCCAATCGCTGCGCGGACGTGCGGCTGCCATTGGGCGGCTGGCACGGCGACTGGACGCCGTGGAACATGTCGGTACGCGGCCAGCAGGTCGGGCTGTGGGACTGGGAACGGTTCGACACCGGCGTACCGGTCGGCTTCGACCTGATGCATTTCCTGGTGCAGGCGGCCGCCCAGCGGCACGGCATCAGCGCGCCGGTGATCGAGCGCGCGGTGACGCTCGCCGGGCAGCGGCTCGGGCCGGACGGCGACCTGATTGGCACGCTCTACACGGCCACTATCGCGGCCCGCTATCTCTATGCGGCGCAGGCCGCCACCGGGGCGCCGCTGCGCGAGCAGGCCCGGCTGATGCTGCGGATCGCCGGCCGGCGCGCCGGCTCGGTGGAACCAGATGTCCAAGGACGGTGCCGATGACCGCTCTGCTCCCCCGCCTGCGGCGCTCCGCGCCAGCTCCGATGCGGGCCGCCGGCCAGAAAATGGTCCGCTCGGTCGGCCGGCTCACTCCGGCCGTACGGCTGCTGCCGACTTTCCTGGTGGTGGGCGCGCAACGTGCTGGCACCACCACCCTGCACCGGCTGCTGAGCGGACATCCGGCGATCAGCCCGCCACTTTTCCACAAGGGCACCAACTTCTTCGACCTCTGGTACGACCGCGGCTGGTCCTGGTATCGGGGTCACTTCCCGGTCCGGTCGCTGGCCCGGGCGCGGACGCACTCCGCCGAGCCGGTCACCTTCGAGTCCTCCGGCTACTACATGTTCCACCCGCTCGCAGCCGGCCGGATTGCCCGTGACCTGCCCGAAACCCGGCTGGTCGCGCTGGTACGCGACCCGGTCGAGCGGGCCTATTCGGCGTACCGGCACGAATTCGCCCGTGGCTTTGAGACCGAGGCGGACTTCGGTCGCGCGCTTGAGCTCGAGGACGAGCGGCTTTTGGGGGAAGAGCACCGCATCCGGGAGGATCCGGCTTACCAGAGCTTCGGCCACCGGCACCACGCCTACGCCCGGCGCAGCCTTTACACCCCGCAGCTGCGCCGGCTGCGGGACGCGGTGAGCCCCGACCGGCTGTTCACGCTGGACGCGGACGCTTTCTTCGCGGAACCGGAGAAACAGTTCGTACGCCTGCAGGAATGGCTCGGCCTGCCGGTGTGGATCCCCGAGGTTTTCCCGAAACTCAACGCCCGGCCGGGCCGGCCGCTGCCGACCGATCTTCGGCAGCGTCTGATGAACGGATTCGAGGCGGCCGATCAGGAGCTGGTCGAGTTTCTCGGCGATGTTCCGAGCTGGCGACGATGAATCCGAGCGTCCCGGTCGCCGACTACCTGCGGATCTCGCGTCGCGGCGGGGCCGTCGTCCTGGGCGGCGCACTGGCCGGGCTCCTCGTCGGCGCCGCTGTCCTGCTGGCCCAGCCGGCCACCTTTCGGGCCACCGTCACGGTTTTCGTCGCCGACGCGCCGGTCACGGTGGCGCCGCCCGGCGACGGCACGCCGAAGTGGATCACCGTCGACACCGAGGCTCGCCGGGTGACGCAGACCGGCGTACTGGCCGGCATCATCCGGGCCACCGGCGATCCCGATCCGGCCGACCGGCTGGAGGTGGGCGCGGTGCCGGGCACGAAGGTTCTCACCATCGGCTACCGGTCCGGTTCGGCCAGCGGGGCCAGCGCTGGCGTACGAGCCGCGGCCACCGGATATTTGGCCGCTCGGCAGGCATTTCTCAGTCAACGGCAAACCACCGCGATCGCCGGACTGGGTGGCAATGTCGACCGGCTCACCGTCGAACTCGCCGCGACTCCCAAGACGCCGGCCGGAAAAGCGGCCCGGCAGCAGCTTTACAACCGTATTGGCCAACTGCAGACCGCGATGGTCAACAGCGCGAACCTCAGCGCCTATCCGGGCGAGGAACTGCGCGGGCCGCAGGTGAGCGCGGACGGCGACGCCAACCGGCCGACCGCGCCAGCTTCGGGGGCCGTGCTCGGCGCACTGGTCGGCCTTGGGCTGGCCCGCCGGCGTACCGACTCTGGCGCCCGTCGCCCCAGAAAATCCCTTTGGGGAAACAAAACCCGCACCACGAAAGGCAAGAAATAGATGACCGCACTGACAACGAGCGTCGTCGTGGCCACGCACCGGCGGCCCGAGCTCCTACGCGCGGCCGTACGATCGATCCTCTCGCAGGACTGCTGTGGCCCGGTCGAATGCGTCGTCGTTTATGACCGCTGCGAACCGGAAATCGGGCTGGCGCAGGAGTTCGCGCCGCTGGGGCCGGACCGGTCGCTGGTGGTCATCGCGAACGACCGTACGCCCGGCCTCGCCGGCGCCCGCAACGCTGGCGTGGCGGCGAGTTCGGGGCAGCTGCTGGCTTTCTGCGACGACGACGACAGCTGGCGGCCGGACAAGCTCAGCCGGCAGATCGCGCTGCTGCAGCAGGGCAACCACGACCTTGTCGTGTGTGGCATCGAGATCCGTTACGGGACGGGAAAACAGGAGCGTACGCACGTTCGGATCCCGCGCCAGGAGGACCTCACGCTGGCCGAGCTGGCCCGTCGCCGGGTGATGGAGGCGCACCCCTCGACAGTGCTGGTGACCCGCGAGGCCTTCGCCCGTATTGGTGAGGTGGACGAAAAACTGCCCGGCAGTTATGCCGAGGACTACGACTGGATGCTGCGGGCGGTGGCGCATTCTTCGGTGGGTACGGTCCCGGAGCCGCTGGTCCACGTGCTGTGGCATCGCGGTTCGTACTTCGCCGATCGATGGCAGACGATCATCGACGCGTTGGACTACTGCGTCGACAAGCATCCGGCGCTACGGAACAGCTCGCGCGGACTTTCCCGGATCTACGGCCAAAAAGCGTTCGCCTACGCGGCACTCGGGCAGCGCGCGGACGCCCGCCGGTGGGCGATCCGATCGCTGCGGCTGCACCCGACCGAGCAGCGCTCGTACCTGGCGATTCTGGTCAGCGCGCGAGTCGTGTCGGCGGCCACCGTGCTGCACCTCGCGCACACCGCGGGTCGGGGGATTTGAACGGGTTGGGGCCGATAGGGGGTCGGTCGAATTGTCCTTATCCATACCGGAACAATGCGGTAGGTGACTGCGGTGAGTGAGCCTGGATACGTGTCCCCCCACCGACGCGGCCTCGGCTGGATCTGGCCCCGGCTGCGCGGCCGGTGGCCGGTGCTTCTGGTCGTCCTGGTCGCGGTGGCCGGTTGCGCGGTAGCCGCTGGGCTGGTCCGTCCCGGCAGCACGGTGGCGACCGCGGCCGTACTGATCAACCCGCTGGACGGCAACCCGTACTCGACCGGCGCGCGCGGGCAGAACCTCACCAACCTGCAGACCGAGGCCGCGCTGATCAGCGGCGACGCGGTCGTCAACGCGGCGAAGAAGGACCTCGGGTCCACCGACGACAACGCGACGCTGGCGAGCCGGGTGACGGTCGACAACCCGAGCAACACGCAGGTGCTTGAGATCAGTTATGCGGCGCGTACGAACGACAGCGCACTTCACGGGGCGAACGCCTTCGCTACCGCGTATTTGGCCGTACGGGCCCAGCGGGCGGCCGTGAACGATGCCGCCGAGCTGCGCCTTTACACCACCGAAGCGGCCAAAGTGCAGGCGTCCATGTCGTCGACCGCCGGCGAGCTCGCGAAGACTCCGGCCACCTCGCCGCGCGGGCAGGTGCTGACGCAGCAGCTGACCGTCTACTCGGCGCAGCTGGCGAAGCTGCAGGCCACCCTCAGCGACCTGCGAACCAACCCGCCGGACCCGGGCGAGGTCATCACGCCGGCGGCGACCGCGTCGACCGGCCTGGGCCTCGCGGTCTACGCGCTGGCTGGGCTGGTGCTCGGGCTGCTCGCGGCGGCCGCGCTGGCCGGTTGGCTGGCGCTCGCCGACGACCGCGTGCACGCGCCCGCCGACCTGGAACGGGCCGGTTTCGCAGGCCTTGGTCCGATCGTACGCACCGGCGCTGACCTGCCCAAACTGTTCTCCGACCCGGCCGCGCCCATCACCGAGGACGATCGGTCCCGGCGGATCACGGTCGCCGTCGGCGTCCCGTCCGTACCGGCGACGCTGCTGGTCGCTGGCGTGTGCGACGACTCGGCGTTGCCGGCCGCGGTCCGGTTGGCGGTCTCACTCGTACGCGCCGACAGCTCGGTGATCCTGGTCGACTCGGCCCGCGGCGGGCTGACCGACCTGGTCGAGGAAATGCCGTCGCCAGGCCTGTCCGAGGTGCTGCTGCGCCGCCGGGAGGCGTTGAAGGTGCTGCGCCGGCCGCAGCCGCGGCTGTCTTTCCTGGCCAGCGGCACCGAACCGGAAGAGGCCGCCGATCGGCTGCTCTCCGAGCGGTGGGGCGGGCAGCTGGGGGTCCTTACGCAGCACGCCGACTATGTCGTGTTGTGCGCACGAGAAGCGGCCGGTGCCGACGGTTTGGCGCTGGCGAACTCAGCGACCGCCGTCATCCTGTCCGCGACTTCCGGCCGTACCCGGCTGCGCGACCTGCGGGCCGCGAGCGACGAGCTGACCCGTTGCGGCGGCGAGGTGCTCGGGGTGTTCCTGACCGCTCCGGACGCTGGCCCGTCGGTGTCCGATGGTGGGCCAGTCGCGCGTACGCACGCGCCAGACGCCGCGGCAGCCGTCGCGCCGAAACGGCCGTCACCACGGTCCAAGGCGCCGGCCGAACCCGAGCCGGCGGGGGCCGACCGGTCGTGACGACGGCCCGGATCACCCCGGTCACCGGCTCCCCGGCCGGCAGCCTCGGGGCGATCGCCCGCGGCGGCACCGCGAACCTGATCGGTGCCGGCATCTCCGCGGTCGCCACCTTCGCGGTGGTCGCGATCGTCACCAACCGGGTGCCGGCCGAGGTGGCCGGCAGTTTTTTCGCCTCCACCTCGGTTTTCCTGGTCGCCATCGCGATCGCCGAACTCGGGTCGGACGTGTCGCTGGCCCGCTGGCTGCCGCACTACCTGGTGGAGCGACGTACGTCCGCGGCCCGCGTCTGCCTGCGGGTGTGCCTGCGGTCCGTGCTCATCGCCGGCCTGGTGTGTGGGGCCGCGATGCTGGTCGCCGGCCCGCCGCTGGCACCGCTGGTGGGCGGCGCGACCGACCAGCACGAAGTCGTCGTGGGACTGCTCGCGTTGGCGGTTTTCGTTCCTGTCGCCGGGGTTTACGACACGGTCATCGCGGCAACCCGCGGCTACGGGTCGATGCGACCGTCCGCGCTGGTGGAACGGGTCGGGCGGAGCCTGCTGCAGGTCGCCGCGGTGGCGCTGGCCGCGCTTGCCGGGGCCTCGCTCGCCTGGCTGTCGATCGCCTGGGCCATCCCGTACGGCGTCGGGCTGGTGGTCGGCTGGTGGTGGCTGCTCCGGCTGGTACGGGAGGCCGAGACCCAACGCCGGCCAAGCCCGATCGGGGCAGCCGCGGTGACCCGCGAATACTGGGCGTACACGATGCCGCGGGCGATCGCCCGGATCTGCCAGATCCTGTTGCAGCGCGCCGATATCATCCTGGTGGCGGTGCTGCGCTCGCCCACCGAAGCCGCCGTTTACACCGCGGCCACCCGATTTCTGGTGCTCGGCCAGTTGGTCGCGTTGGCAGTACAGAACGTTTTGGCTCCACAGCTCTCAAAACTACTGGCCCGCGGCGACCGAGTGGCCGCCGAGCGGGTCTTCCAGGTGACCACCGCCTGGACCATGGCGGTGACCTGGCCGCTCTATCTGATCAGCATTGGCCTCGCGCCGCTGCTGCTGTCGATTTTCGGCGGCACGTACGCGACCGGTGACCTCGTCGTCGTACTTTTGGCTGTCTCAACGGTGGTTTCCGCGGTCTGCGGGCCGGTGGACACCGTATTGTTGATGGCCGGCGGCAGCGGGCGCAGCCTGATCAACAACGCTCTCGCGCTGCTGGTCGACCTGGCGCTGGACATCCTGTTGATCCCGTCCATGGGCATGCTCGGCGCGGCCATCGGATGGGCGGCCGCGATCGTTGTTCGCAACGTCCTGCCGCTGCTTCAGGTCCGCGGCCAACTACAGATGACCCCCTTCACCAACGCGGTGTGGTGGGTTGCCGGCCTGACTGTGGTCTGCTTCGGCTTGCCGCCACTGGCCCTGCGGTTTTTCTTCGGCCTGCACTGGTGGTCCGCCGCCCTCGTCGTCGGCGTGAGCTGCGTCGTCTACGCGGTGGCCCTGCTGAGCCGGCCGGACCTGCTCGCCCTCGACTCTTTCGCCAGCATGGTGCCGCGCAGGCTGCGGCCACTGATCACCCATCGACCCGCTTCGCTAAAGGAAAACTACTCATGAAGTCTCTCCCCCGCCGAGCCCTGAACGCGGCCCGGTTCCGTGGCCGCCGGGCCGCCGCCCGCGGCCGGGTAACCGCTGTCGCACTGGCCGACCGGGCGACTGGGGCCGCTCGCCGATCGGTGCCCGCGCCGGTACGCCTGCGGCTGTCGCGGACTTTCCTGCGACCGTCGCAATCTTCGATGGTCGCTATCGATCAGCTGTTGCTGGGCGCGCAGGGCGGGCTCAGTCCCAAGGAATTTTCCCAGGCCACCGGCGATTTGCTGTGGCCGTCGACGCCCCTCGCCGCCGGTCCACACGTACAGTTGCTCGCCGCGGATGGCGCCCTCACCGACGAGCAGATCCTGGCCAGCCCGTACGGACAGCTCGGGTTGCGTTGCCTGAAAACCAGCGGCAGCTATTTCTGGGCCGACGCGCCGGCCGGGGTTGTCGAGGTCGCCCGCGATTTCCTTGCTCGCAAGGAAAGTTCATCGTACGAGCCAAGAGCGAACCAAAGCGGCCCGGCCGACCCGATCCTGGTGGAACGCATCCGAGGCTCGGAGTATTTCGGCGTACTCGACGGCCACCACCGGATCGCTTTGGCTTATGCCGCTGGGGAAACCACTGTCCCGGTGACGGTGAAGCGGACCACCGCGAGCACTCCACTGCAGGATCTGTTGCTGCGGATGAGCTGGCTGGACGGAACGAAGGAGCTTTATCAGCCTCTGCCAGCGCCGGAGCTGGAGCGCGGCTGGACGTTGGTCCGCCAGTGCACGGACCGGCTGGAAAAGATGCAGGCTTTCCTTTCCGCGCGCGGAATTTCGCCTGGATCCTATCTGGACGTGGCGAGTTGCTACGGATGGTTCGTCGCCCAGATGAGCGCCGCCGGATTCCTCGCCGAAGGCGTCGAACGTGACCCGCTCGCCCAACCGCTCGGCTCGGCCGTCTACGGCCTGCCAGCCAGCGTCGTCCACATTAGACAGTGCGAGGACTTCCTGGCCGCCGCCGGCCGCCGCTGGGACGTGGTCTCCTGCTTCAGCCTCCTGCACCACTTCGCCCTCGGCCGCGGCACCATCGGTCCAGCCGAACTCGTCCGGCTGCTGGACGAGGTGACCGGCAAGGTGCTCTTTTTGGACACCGGCCAGGACCACGAAGCCTGGTTCGGCACCAGCCTCGCCGGCTGGGACACCCCCCGCATCGCCGGCTTCCTCGCCGAACACGGCACCTTCGACGAAATCATCAACCTCGGCCCGGACAGCGACGGCGTCGGCCCGTACGCCGGCAACTACGGCCGCCACCTCTTCGCCTGCATCCGCCACTAACCCCTATCCCTTCCACGAGGGTGACGTTTGGGGCCGAAATGCCCCGTTTTTCCACCACCCTCACTAAGGTCAGCACTGTCGAAATCTTGGATCCGGTTCCGACTATCTGGTGAAGCGCCCAACCGATGGCGTCACAAGAGGAGAGTCATGGCAGACGCAGTGGTGCATTTCGAGATCATCGGCCAGGACCCGGCCATGCTTCGCGGTTACTACGGCGAGCTGTTCGGCTGGACGTACGACGTCGGGGACGCCTCCACCGAAGCGGTGTCGGCGCCGGGGCAGTACGGGTTCGTCACCGGCGGCGCGGACGGGATCAACGGTGGGGTTGCCGGTGGGCAGGGATACGAGAGCCGGGTCCTGTTCTACGTGGGCGTCCCGGATGTGGAGGCGGCGCTGCGTAAGGCCGAGAGCCTCGGCGGGAAACGCCGGATGGGACCGGAGGGGGCGCCCGGCAAGCTGGTCGTCGGCCAGTTCACCGACCCCGAGGGCCACCTGATCGGGGTCGCAGGACCAGCCTGACGCAACACAACCAGATCAGTCTGACGCAGACCAGCAGGGCAGCGGGGCCGCCGGTCAGGCGGCCCCAGCGGGAAAACCTAGGCCGGCTCCAGCGACCGATCGGACAGACCGGCCAGTGCCGCTGGCAACGGCGTGCTGTGCAGGACACCGAGCCGCTGGGTGGGTCGCGTCATGCCGACGTAGAGGTCGTTCCAGCCATATTCCGACTCGTCCACAATGGACTGTGGTTCGACCAGCACGACGGCATCGAATTCCAGGCCCTTGGACTGGGTCGCGGACATCACCGCGGCTCGGGCGAGAGATCCCTTGGGTGCCAGGAAAGCCGCCGGCAGAGCCTGCGCGAGCGCCAGGGCCAGCGCGCCCACCTGGGCCTCCGGGACGATGACGGCGAGGGTGCCCTCGCCGATCGCGGCCAGCTCGGTCTGCACCGCGCGGGCCACCTCGTCGGCCAGCGTGGCGGCTGACACGGCCAGACGCCACGGCGGCACGCCGGTGCTGCGTACCGACCGGGGCGCGGTCGCATCAGTGCTGACCTCGGCCAACACGTCGGCGGCCACGGACATGATCTCGTCCGGCGTCCGGTAGTTCACCGTCAGCTCGGCCATCCGCCAGCGATCCCTGACGTACGGCCGCAAAACCTCGGCCCACGAGCCGGCGCCGGCCGCCACCGACCGCTGCGAGATGTCACCGACAATGGTCATCGACCGGCTCGGGCAGCGCCGCATCAGCGACCGCCACGCCATCGAGGACAGCTCCTGCGCCTCATCGACGATGACGTGTCCGAAGGTCCACTGCCGATCCGCGGCGGCCTTTTCCGCGGTCGTCTCATATTCCTTGCTGCTATAGCGATTTGCCAGCTGCTGCGCGGAAATCGCGTCCATCGCCTGCAGGACTTCCTCGTCGGCGTGGTCCGCCGGGGTCATCACTTCCAGCACACCCTGCGCGTATTCGACCTCGCGGGCGGCGGCCAGCGCGGCCTGCCGCTCGGCCTCCCGGTTGTCCTGCCCGAGCAGCTCGGCGGCCTCGTCCAGCAGCGGTACGTCCGCCGGCGTCCACGGCGATCCGGGCCGGCGCCGCAGCAATGCCCTGTCCTGGGCGGAAAAACGGCCGGCGGCGATCTGCAACCGGCGGTCGCTGGCGAAAAGATCGGTGAGCAGCCGCTCCGGCGTGAGCAGCGGCCACAGGTTGTTGATCGCGGCTTGGACGGCCGGGTCCTCCCGAAGCTCGGAACGCACGTCCTCCATGTCCCCACGCTGCAGGAACTTGTCACCGAGCTTGCGTGCGTACTGGTCGCTCAACGCCCGGACGATGGCACGGGCGAAATTCGCCCTGGCGAGGTTGTGGGGCTGCCGGGACGACCGGGCGCGGTCGCGCGCTTTCACGCAGGTCTGCCTGTTCAGCCGCAACGGGTAGCTGTCGACGGTCACCTCCAGCATCGACTCGGGCAGCTCCTGCCGGTCTCGTACGGCCGCGGCCAGCACCCCGACCATCGCCGCGCGGCCCTTCACCGCGGCCACCTTGGGCGACTCGGTGCCGGTCGCGGTCAGCCCGGGCAGCAGGTCGCCGAGGTCGGAGAGCAAGACGTCGGTTTCGCCCAGCGATGGCAGCACATCGGCGATGTAGCGAACGAAGGTGGCATTGGGCCCGAGCACCAGAACGCCCTGCTTGCGCAGCCGTTTGCGGTGGGTGTAAAGCAAAAACGCGGCGCGGTGCAGAGCGACCGCGGTCTTTCCGGTGCCAGGACCACCTTGTACGACCAGAACACCGTCGGAATGGGCGCGGATCACCGCGTCCTGCTCGGCCTGAATGGTCGCCACGATGTCACCCATCGTGCCCGTACGGTTGGCGTTGAGGGCAGCGAGCAGCGCGCCTTCGCCGTTCAGTGTGCTGATATCGGCGTCATTCAAAGACGCCAAATCGAAGATCTCGTCGTCGATGCCGGTGACCTGCCGGCCGCGCATCTTCACGTGCCGGCGCCGCCGTACTCCGCTGGAAGTCGCGGCGGTCGCCGTGTAGAACGGTTGCGCGGCCGGCGCCCGCCAGTCCACCAGCAGCGGCTCATAGTCGTTGGCAGGGTCGAAAAGACCGAGCCGGCCGACGTAGAACCGGTCGTCGTTGGTCAGGTCGAGCCGGCCGAAACACAGCCCGTAGTCGACCGACCGGAGCTGCGCCAGCCGATCGGCATACATCGAGTACGAGGCATCCCGCTCGACCTGCGCACCGGGCGTCCCGCCAATGCCCTGGCCCAGCACCTCACGGAGCCGCTGCTCGGTGGTTTCCCGCTGCCCGTCGAGATGGCGGTACAGAACGGCCAGATACTTACGCTCGCTTTCCAGCTCACTCTCGCGAAATTCGGTACCGTTACTCAAAGGATCCGGCTTAGTGCCGGACACTGGGCTTGACAACGAAGCAGCTCCTTGGTATCTTTGATGCCAATGGATTTATGTGTCGTTTTTGTAGTTTTCTCAGCAACATAATTTACCACAACGAGCCTCCCTTGTCGGATGCTCGTTCTTTTTTTTGCCCTCTCACGGTTTGACCATCTCTCGTCCTCACTATATTCTCAGTAGGTCATATACCTGAGGAGGCATTTTATGACTCGCTGCGTACCGGATTTGTCCGACCGGCCATACGCCCTGACCGTCCAGCGGCGAATGCCGCTCACTCCCGACGCGCTTTTCACCGCCTGGACCGAACAGTTCGGTGTCTGGTTCGCGGTCCCGGAGTCGGTGCTGATGAAGCCGGCGATCGACGTGCCGTTCTTCTTCGCCACCGCGTTCCAAGGCACCCTGCACCCGCATTACGGCCGGTTTCTGCGTTTGGAGCCCGGCCGGCTGGTCGAGCTCACCTGGGTGACCGGAGCCGGCGGCACCGAGGGTGCCGAGACGGTCGTCACGGTCGAGTTCTCCCCGGCCGCCGAGGGCACGTTGGTACGCCTCACCCACGCCGGTTTCCCGCGGGCGGAGCTGCGCGACCGTGCCGAAGCCGCTTGGCCGCTCGTACTGGAGCAGATGGAGCAGCAACTAGTGTCGTACGTTCACGACGGTGTTTCCTGACAGCGAACGAAAAGCGGTCAACGACCGGCCGGACGAGTCGATCCGGGTGGCGCCGACCGGGTTGGTTGCGGCCGCGTTCCAGTAGACAAGCGCTTTGACAGCAGGAAAATGTCGCAACCCGGCCGGCACCGCGGCGAAATAGCCGGACTTGGCGGCCGGCTGGCCGGGCTGCTCGTCCACTCCCCACTCGGCCAGAATGATCGGCTTGCCGGGATGTTTTCGCATTGCCCAGTCATAGAAGCCCGGCCAGGACGGGTCCGCGAAGTCTCGCCGATTCACGGTGCCGGCGAAGCCCGTACGCCACAGCGGGTTGGAGCCGAAGACGTACGGATCCTCAGCGACCCAGTCCACCACATCATCGCCGGGATAGAGCTGGTCGAACCATGGCTGGCCGCCCCATTTCGGGGTGCCGAGGTAGTTCATCACCGTCACGGCGTTGCGTACGCCGTCGGATCGCAGGCGCACCACGACATGCCGGAACATCGCCGCGTAGTCCTTCGCGGTGAAGCCAGAACTCGCCTGGTCGACCTCGTTCTCCGGCTCGTGGTGGACGACGAGAAAGAACGGCTTGGTGAAGTTTGCCTTCAGGTACGCCGCTTCCCGATCGATCTCGCCGTCGACCGCACCAGCGGCCACCTGCGCCCAGCTGTGACCGGCTTCGGGTTTCCAGTTCTCCAGAAGAAAACGCTGGTCGGCGCGGCGGATTTCGTCAGCGGTCGGGAACAGTTCGCGGTCGCGGTGGTAGAAATGCGCGATGTCCACCCGCCGGCCCATCCGCGACTCGTACGCCAGCAGCGCCTGATCCCACGACTCTCCCGCCAGCGGATTCGCTGCCACGCCCCACCAAACGCCGCACGACGGCACCAACGTCTGGGAAACTCGGCAGGCCGGCTCTGGACGCGGCGCAGCGGCGCAACCCGCGAGCACCAGCACCATCGCCAGGCAACAACAACTTATCCGGACAAACCGCCGCACCGGCCGAGCCTACGGCCTCGCTTGTGGTGCGTAGGCTGCGGTCGTGCCTTCTGATATTCCGTGGCGTGGCCGGACCGGGCTGCCGCCGGTCAACAACGGCGTGCCGGAGCATGGCCGGGTGCCCAAGTACTTCGCGGTGGCCCGGCAGGTGTCGGCCATGCTGGCGGACCTGCGGCCGGGCGATCCAGTGCCGACCGAACGCGAGCTGGTCGAGCAGCTGGGATGTGCCCGCGAGACGCTCAGACGCGCACTGGACGAGCTGGTGCTGGCCGGCCGGCTGCACCGTACGCGCGGTCGCGGAACCACCGTCGCGGAGCCGAAACTGATCCTGCCGTTGGTGTTGCGCAGCTACACCGAGTCGCTCGCCGACGCCGGGATGAGCCCGCAGCGGCGGCCGGTGCGCGGTGAGGTGATCGCCGCCGGCCCGGTGCTGGCCGGCAAGCTCGGCATCGCCAACGGTGACAAGGTCGTGCACCTGGAGCGGTTACTGATCGCTGAGAACGAGCCGATCGGGCTGGAGAGCACCTACGTCTCGCTGGCCAGGTTTCCCACCATCCTTGAAGATTTCGACCCGACCACCTCGCTTTACCGTACGTACGTGACGGCGTACGGGATTCGGCTCACGACCGGCCAGGAAATCATCGAGACCGTGCTCGCGTCGCCCCGGGAGGCGCAACTGCTCGGCACCAACCCGGCGTTGCCGATGTTGCTGATGCACCGCGACACCTGGGACGAGGCTGGTGAGCCGGTCGAGCACGTACGCGCGTTGTGGCGCGGCGACCGGTACGCCGTCACCACGGCCCTGCGGGGATAGGAAAAGCCGGCTCCCGGTGGCGCCGGGAGCCGGCTTTGTTATTTGTTACCCCGTCACGTACCCGTGGCGGCGAGGGTGCGCCAGGTGGCGGCGTCCACGACGCCGGTCACCGCAAGGTCGAAGTGGGTCTGGAATCGCTTCACGACCGCCTCGGTGCCCGCGTCGTAAACCCCGGTGCCGGCGTCAATGCCTGGCGATTCGAACACCTCGTATCCGTTGTTGAGCAACTCTTCCTGCACGGCCTTGACGGCGTCGCCGGTGTCATTGCTGCGGACCGTGACCAGCAGCGCGTCCCAGGTGTGCGCATTCAGCGTGCCGTCGGCCGGCAATCCGTGCGCGGCCTGGAAAGTTTTGAGCGCGGCAGTGGTTTCCGGGCCGAATTTGCCGTCGCCCGCGGCGGGAATCGACGCACCGGCAGCGGTGAGCAGAAACTGCGCGGCCGAAACACTCGCGTCGGAGGCTCCTTCCTTGCGAATGGGCCAGGAACATACCGAATCGGTGCCGCGCTCGACGAGTTCGCGCCACGTCCGGCCCTCAACGACACCGTCGGCGGGCAGGTCGATCGCTGGATCCGCTTGGAAAGTCTTGATCGCCTGCTCGGTGGCACTGTCGTACGTGCCGGTGACCGCCAGCCCCAGCTCCACCTGCACGGCCTTCACCGCGGGTCCATCGCTGGTCTTGCCAACAGTCACCGCGAGGGCGTCCCAGGTGGACGGTCCGAGCACGCCGTCGATTTTGATTTGGTGGTGGAACTGGAGAAACTTCACGGCTCGTACGGTCGCCGCGTCGTACGAACCGGTCGGCTGGGCGGTCGCCGGCAGCTCACCGGCGGCGGCCAGCAGGAACTGCGCCGAGGTCACATTGCGGCCAGTGGCCCCCGCGGTCAGTGGCAGCCAACCGCACAGGGTGTTGCTGAGCGTGGGCGCGGCGGCCGCTGGCGTACTCGCCGCTGGTACGAGCGCCGCCGCGAGCAGTCCCGCGGCGATGAGTCTTTTCCTGAAACGCATCGTGTTCTCCTCGTTCTCGCGGCTCAGATGAGGCCGGCGAGGTGCTGTTTCATCGCCGTGATCGAGGTGGTGAAAGGCATCAGCGGATGCGGCGCCTGGGTGACGGTGTCCTGCACCGCCAGGAAGTCGAGCACGTTGTCGTCCTGGACCAACGCGAACTGCCGGTAGCCGGTGACGGTCCTGCCGGGGAGTGTCTGCTCGTACGCCCAGACTGGAATGTTCTGGATCGTGGTGACCTTGTGAACATTGATCCGGGCCGGCGGCGCCGAACATCCGGCGAGGTCGGTGTTCCACTGGGCGGCCACGGCCGAAGCGGCGGCCGCGTTCGGGTAGCGCAGGACGATGTTCGACTCGACCAGGTAAGGCAGGTCGGGCAGCAGCGGATCCTCGATGATCCCGGAACCGTAGACACCGTCGAGGTCGCCCAGTGGCCTGCTGGGGTGCCAGCACGCTGGCACCGTCCCGGCCGGGGCCTGGTCGAAAGGCACCACCGGGTTCAACGTGTAGCTGGCGCTGTAGGGAAGCTCCGGGTTGACCAGCGCGACCTGCTGCAACGGCAGCGGGACGGTGGCCAGCGGCGGCGGGTCGGCGGCGGCCGGCGCAGTGGAGGCGAGGACGAGCGCGGACACGGCAGCGGTCGCGGCGACTGCGAACGTTGTCATCTTTCGCCGAACAGACAAGGGATCACCAATCTTTGTGAGGACAGGGATGCAAACGAGCCACGCCGATGGTCGTCAGCGCAATACACGAGTGGCCGGTCGGAACGGTTCAATGTTTCGCGAAGTTATTCTCGATTTTCTCGAGGGATGTCGCTGACCTCAACAAACACCGGTCCTTTCGTGCTGCGGACAGGAATGTTTCCGGCTTCGCTGAAAGAGTGAACGCGTGACATGGTGACGATTGTCAAGAGCGGCGTGGCTCGCCCGCCAAATGGGCCGCATATACGTATCAGCGAGAAATGTCCGTTGTCAAGGCAGGATTCGCCGTACCAGCGAATTTCGTTTCCCGGAAACTTTCCTGACCGCAGGGCAGATGCCAGGAATAGGTCAGTTGACTGACTATAACGAGATAATAACAGGTCTAGACAACTGTTCACCTCTAGGTCATCCCGATGGCGACCAGGTGTCCAGTTGGGGTCAGCCGCGCCGGGCACCCTCTTGGACATGCGAATACTCATCGTGGGCGGCGGAGTGCTCGGCACCATGCATGCGTGGCATGCGGTCCGCCGCGGCCACCAGGTCGTCCAACTCGAACGTGACGCGGGTCCGCGGGCGGCAACCGTCCGCAACTTCGGACTGGTATGGGTGTCCGGCCGCGCCCCTGGTGCCGAGACCACGGTGGCACTGCGGGCGCGAGAGCTCTGGGAGGAGATCGGGAAAGCCGCCCGAGGGCTGAAATTCCGCGCCGCCGGATCTCTGACAATTGTCAACACAGACGCCGAAGTAGCCGTGCTGGAACAGGTGATGGCGTTGCCGGACGCCGCCGATCGAGAGCTGAAGCTGCTCGACGCGGGCGAGGCGCGAGCCCTGGAGCCGGCGTTGGGCGCGGACCTTCGGGCCGCGCTCTGGTGCGGACGGGACGCCATCGTGGAACCACGACTGGTGCCTGGCGCCCTCCGCCAGGCGCTAGCGGCTTCCGGGCGCTATCAGTTCCTGCCGGGGCGTACGGTCGTGGATGCCGACACCGGGATCGTTCGTGATCACCTCGGCGACACCCACCACGGCGACGCGGTGGTGATCTGCCCGGGCGCCGAACATTCGATCCTGGGCGGAAAAGCACTGTCGGGGCTGCACCGCTGCCGGCTGCAGATGATGCAGACCGCGCCGTTGGACATCCCACTGCGAACAGCGCTCGCAGATGGCGACTCGCTCCGCTACTACCCCGTTTTCGACGTACCAGCACGGAAAAACCTGCCAGCTCCGAGTCCAGCCACGGACCGCTGGCGGATGCAGTTGCTGTGTGTCCAGCGGGCCGATGGCGGGCTGACGATCGGCGACACGCACGCGTACGACGAACCGTTCGACGTTGGTGTCGCCGAGGAGGCGTACGACGAGCTGCGCGGCCGGGCCGAACGGATTCTCGGCCGTACGATCCCGAAAACCGTGACCCGCTGGGCCGGTGTCTACTCCCAGCAACCCGAACCGGTGGCAGCGGTGGAATCCCGGCACGTCCTCACCGCCGGGGTCCACCTGATCACCGGGCTGGGCGGCCGCGGCATGACCGCGTCGCCAGCGGTCGCCGAAACAACCGCGAAGGAGCTGAACTGGTGACCGGATTTTCGTTGGTATGCCTGGACATGGCTGGCACCACCGTACGCGACGACGGGGTGGTGGAAACGGCGTTCGCGGGCGCCGCGCAAGCTCTCGGCCTAGCCCAGGGCACCTCGGCGTTCGATGAGGCTCTGTCGTACGTACGCGAGACGATGGGGCAAAGCAAGATCGACGTGTTCACCCATCTGTTCGGCGCCGACCGAGCCGAGAACGCCGTTCAGATCTTCGAAAAGGACATGACCGCGGCGATCGCGTCCGGTCAGGTGACTGCTCTGCCGGGCGCGGTCGAAACCTTTGCCGAACTGCGCGAAGGTGGGTTGAAGATCTGTCTCACCACCGGATTTTCGCCCGCCACGAGGGAAGCTATCCTCGAAGTCCTGCAGTGGACCTCGCTGGTCGACCTGGCACTGTCGCCGGCCGACGCCGGTCGCGGCCGGCCCTTTCCCGACATGATCCTCACGGCCGTCCTGCGGCTCGCCATTGACGACGTACGCACGGTCGCCGTCGCCGGCGACACGGTTTCCGACCTCTTGGCCGGCACCCGGGCCGGCGCCGCTCTGGTGGCCGGCGTGACCACCGGCGCGCACACCGCCGACCAGTTGACCCACGCACCGCACACCCACATTCTGCCCAGCGTTCACGACCTCGTTCCGTTGCTCACCGAGAATGCCTAAAAGAATCTGGAAGGGTTTCGCCATGAGTCGCTTCTCCCGTGCTCGTACGCTGGCCGTCGCGGCTGGCTGCGTGCTGCTCGGACTGACCGCCGGCTGCGGTGGCACCGCCGGTGCCACCACGAATGCCACCACTGTGACCGTTTACACAGCCGATGGTCTCGCCGACTGGTACACCCCGACTTTCGCTGCCTTCACCAAGAAGACCGGCATCAAGGTGCAGATCGTCGAAGACGGTTCCGGAGTGGTGGAATCCCGGGTGGAAAAGGAGGCCCACAACCCGCAGGCCGACCTGCTGATCACCCTCCCACCCTTCATTCAGAAGGCCGCGAAGGCCGGTGTGGTGACCGACCTGTCCACAGTGGACGGGGTGAGCGCGGTGCCGGCCGCCGACCGCGACCCGAAAGGTCTGTGGACTTCGGTGGTCAACAACTATCTGTGTTTCGTCTACAACCCCAAATACCTGGCCAAGCCGACCGGCTGGAACGACCTGCTGAGCCCGAAACTGGCCGGCAAGCTGCAGTATTCGACGCCCGGCCAGGCCGGGGACGGCACCGCGGTCCTGGTGTTGGCGAGCCATCAGCTGGGTGGCACCCCGGCCGCCCTGCAGTATCTGAAGAAGCTGCAGACCAACAACAAGGGGCCGTCCGCCTCCACCGGCAAGTTGCAGCCGCTGGTCACCAAGGGTGAGCTTTACGTGGCCAACGGGGACGTGCAGATGGATCTGGCCTTGATCGCCAACGAAAAAGCGGGCTTGGACCTCTGGTTCCCGCGGAACAGCACCGGAAAACCGGAGACCTTGGCACTGCCGTACGCGGCCGGGCTGGTCACCAAGGCACCGCACGGCGACGCTGGAAAACAGCTTCTGTCCTACCTGCTCTCAAAAGACGCACAGTCCACTGTGGCCAAGACCGCGTTCGGCGTACCGGTGCTGACCGGGCTGCCGGCCGATCCAGCGCTGGGCAAGCTGCAAACGACGATGGACGGTGTGCAGATCTACCACCCGGACTGGAACGCGGTGCTCGCGTCGCTGGACCAGGACGTCGCCGCGTACAACACCGCCACCGGCCAGGCCTGAGATGACTCCCGGCATCGAGCTCGATCAGGCAACCGTTACGTACCAACGAAACACCGTTCTGGATGGCTTCAGCCTGACCGTCGACGCGGGCGAGCTGGTGGCGGTCCTGGGGCCTAGCGGCTCGGGGAAGACGACCGCGCTGCGAGCGGTGGCCGGCTTCGTCCCGCTGGCGTCCGGCACCGTACGGTTGTCCGGCCGAGACGTCACCGGGATGCCACCGCACCGCCGCGACCTCGGCCTCGTGGTGCAGTCGTACGCACTGTTCCCGCACATGAGCGTCGCGGAAAACGTCGCGTTCGGGCCAAAATCCCGAGGCGTACGGAAAGTCGACATCGCCGAGAGAGTCCGCGAGTCGCTGGCCATGGTCGGCATGGCCAGCTTCGCTGACCGGGCTCCCCGGCAGCTGTCGGGCGGCCAGCAGCAGCGAGTGGCGATCGCCAGGGCACTAGCGGTGAAGCCAAAAGTCCTGCTGCTGGACGAACCACTGTCCGCATTGGACGCGGCCCTGCGGTCGGAAATGACCGCCGAGATCGACCGGCTGCACCGGGCCCTGCCGGCGGTGTCGATCCTTTACGTCACCCACGACCAGACCGAGGCGTTGACGCTGGCCGACCGCATCGCCGTGTTGGCCGCCGGAAAACTGGTCGACGTGGGCACCGCGCAGGATCTCTACCTCCGGCCGCCGTCCGCGTTCACCGCGAGTTTCCTGGGCGCCGCGAACGTGCTGCCGGTGCAGGTTTTGGGCGCTGAGCGTACGAATGTGCTGCGCATCCAGCTCGGTGAGCACATCCTGACCGCGGCCGGGCCAGCCGACCATCGGCCGGGCGCCGCACAGCTGGCGATCCGGCCGCACCGGCTGCGGATCGAGACGGACCACAGCGACGGCACCAATCGGCTGCCCGGCCGGATCAGCGCCGTACAGTGGCGCGGCTCGAGTTTCCGTACGACAGTGGCCCTGGACGGCGGCGGCGAGGTGGTCGTCGAGTCGCCGGCGACCGGATCCGCACCGACCGCCGGCGAGCGAGCCGTCCTTGTCTTCGACCCCACCGACGGTGTCGTCGTACCGGCCGAGCTGGTCGCGTCATGACCGCGGTTGCGACCTCGATGGCTCGGCCCGCGACGCGGCCGAGCCCGCGCAGGACCGCGGCTCCCGGGCCGCTGCTGTGGGTGCTCCCACCACTGCTGATCCTGCTCGGCGTCGTCGGATATCCGCTGGTCATGGTCGTACGGGAGTCGTTCCTGCACCGCGACGGGCCGCTCGCGGCCGGCACCGTGACGGCCGCCGGCTACACCGGTCTGCTGTCGTCCAGCACCTTCGTGGACGCGCTTTTCACCACTGTGAAAGTCGCGGTGACAGCCACCATCGGCTGCCTGGTGCTCGGCGCCGCGATCGCGATCGTGGTGTCGCTCGTACCTTTTCCCGGCGCCAGCGCGGTGGCCCGGATTATCGACACCGTGGTCGCTTTCCCGTCCTTCCTGATCACCCTCTCGCTGGCTTTTCTCTACGGTGGCGCGGGATTGCTGACCGGGCCGCTCGGACTGCCCGACCTGACCGGCAGTTGGTGGGCTTTGGTCGTCGCCGAAATCACTTTCTATACGCCTTTTGTCGTACGTCCACTGCTTGCCGCTTTCAGCCAGCTCGACCCGGCTTTGTTAGAAGTAGCAGCGAGTTTGGGCGCACGGCCGGGCCGGGTGTTGCGCCGGGTGGTGCTGCCGGAGGCGCTGCCAGCGCTGCTGGCCGGCGGGAGTCTTTGTCTGCTGCTCACGCTGAACGAATTTGGGATCGTGCTTTTCCTTGGCGTCAAAGGCGTACAGACACTGCCGGTGCTGGTCTACTCGTACGCTGTGCTCGGCTCGTCCGCGCAGGCCGGCACAGCAGCCGCGGTCGCGGTGATCAACACCCTCCTGTCGCTGGCGCTTTATCTGGTCTACCGAGCGGCTTTGGCGCGGATCGGAGGTCGTCGTGCTGGTGTGGTCTAGGCGGGGCCGCTGGTTGGTCTGGGGCAGCACCGTCCTCATCGCCGCGGTGGTTTTCGGGCTGCCGCTGGCCACCATCGCGGTGGCCGGATTTTCCCGTCAGTGGAGCGGCGCGTTGCCCACCGGGCTCACCCTCGGGCGCCTCGTGGACGCGTTATCGGGCAACGATCTCGCGTCGCTTTCGGTCAGCGTGCAGACCGCGGCGGCGGCGAGCGCGGTGTCGATCGTGGTGGGCAGCTGGGCGGCGATGTCCGTACGAGCGTTGCCGCGCGGTGCCCGCGGCGTCCTCGACGCGGCCTTCCTGCTGCCGATCGCGGTGCCGTCGGTGGTGATGGGACTCGGCGTGCTGGCGGCCTTCAACACCGTCCTGTCCGGCACCGCCGTCATCGTGATCGTCGCCCACGTCGCGCTGGTGCTGCCCTTCACGTACGCGTCGGTCAGCGCTGGCCTGGACCGCCTCGACCCGCTGCTGGCGCACGTCGCGGCCAGCCTCGGCGCCGGCCCGGCGACGATCCTGCGCCGCATCACGCTGCCGCTGCTCGCGCCGTCCCTGCTCGCCTCCGGTGGGCTGGCTTTCGCGCTCAGCATGGGCGAACTCGGCGCCACCTCGTTCGTCTACCCGCCGACCTGGCAGACCCTGCCAGTCACCATCGGGGCCCTGACCGGCCGCGGCAGCGTCCTGCAAGCAAGCGCCGTCGCCGTCGTCCTGCTGGTGACCACCCTGCTGGTATTGGTCGGATTGTCCGCTGTGCGCACCCGCGCCAGCTACCGCTGAGACTTTCGACCCTGCCCGGGCTGCCCAAATGACCAGTTGAACGAACCCGGCGCGACGTGTCAGGCTTGACCCAGTCCCCACCGACTCCCCCCGTGGTCGGTGGGGACTACCACGTCCAGGCCTCGGTCGTCACCACGCCCTTGCACCGCTTCGCGAACGCTCGACTTTGTCCCTTTTTGTTACGTTTACGATTGGTCGAGTGTGCAGGAATCACTTGAGCCGCAGAGGTAACCGACGGGTCCGGAGTGCAGGACACTAATCCCAAGATGTGGGCCAGAATCCGGTCAGGCACATTCCGCTGTTCTTATTGGGACTGATGGGATCAACTTTCACCGCCAGTAACCGGGTTCCGCGAATAGCGGCCCCAGAATCGGCAACAACGTCACAATCGGACATACCCCCACCCAGTACCCACTCGCTCACAGTCAAAACCGCACGGCCACCGGTCTTCCCACCCGCAAACGTAACGCTGGTTCGTTCTCCCCGCACCCAAACCCCATCCCACCCGTCGACCCCGTTCTTCCTTGAGGCTCCGTCCGAAGGGCACCCCACCCACTGCACAATCGGAATCCGATTGTGCAGCCCTCTCCACTGGGTGCGGCGCGAAACTGTCGTACCCACCCCGAAAAATCACCCCCACCCAAGAACGGGTGGGGGGCGGGTTCGAGGGCCAATGTTCAACTAAAAATTAAGGTCCACCTCTCAACCCACCCCCCGCCCGTTCAAAGGGAGGGGGAAAGAAAAACAGACACCTACGACAATTTCGCGCCGCTACGGCTTGTCGCGGCTAAACCAGCCCCACGGGTTTCCATCCCGACCCCGCCCGCGCGGCGACCGGAGGCCGCCCAGGTTCGCGCGGCGACCGGAGGTCGCCCAGGTTCGTGGCGGTGGGGTGCCCGGTTTTTGGGCGCCTCGGCGACGCGAACCGGATGCGCCGCCGCAGGAACTGCGGCCAACAACTCAGCACTGCGGCCATCAACTCGTCAGGCGGGGCAGAGCCACCCCGGGTCGCCTTCCCGTACGACCGCGGGCGCGGCTTCAGGGGTCGGGAAGTGCTGTTTGAGGGTGAAGGTGTACGCGGTGGGGCCGTGCAGGCGCAGGTGCCGGACGCGGTCCTCGGCATCGTCGGTGGTGGGGCGGTGGCCGGTGGGGACCCACCAGAGGGCGGTCGCGGGGACCGGAATCTTCGCGAACCATTCGCGGCGGCGACGCAGCGCGGCGAGGTGGTCGCCGGAGTAGACGAAGTCGGCCAGCGCCTCGACCGAGGTCCACACGGACATGTTGACGATGATGCCGGCGCTGTCGCCCACGTCCCATTGGAAGGCGCGGATCGCGGTCGCGTCGCCGTCCTCGGTCTGCATCCGCCAGAGGAAGCCGGGCGCCGCGTCCGCCAGCGCGTTGACCGGCTCCAGCCCTGCGACGAAGTCCGCGAGCTGCGGGCTTTCCAGTGGGGCGAGCAGCCGGGAGAAGTTCACCTGTGCGAGTTCGTACGCCATGAAGCCAGTCTGCCATCCGCGCCCGCCTCTTGACGCACAAATCCACCCCGGTTAGCGTGCGACGCACTGCGGGAAACCGATTTCCTGCCGCCGGAAAGAGGCCCGGATGCGGATCGGTACGTGCCTGGTCACGCTCGTGACAGTCGCCGGCGGCCTGGTCGCCGCCAGCCCGCCGGCCAGTGCGACCGCGCCGCCGGAGAGCACCTTCTTCGCGACCGCCGGCGTCGAGGAACACGGCACCGCCAACACGGCGAGCGACGGCGACCTCTGGCCGTCGTGTTGGTCCGACGACGACAACCTCTACGCGGCCAATGGCGACGGGAAGGGGTTCAGCGGCAGCACCGGCTATGACACCGCGGTCAGCCGGATCAGTGGCACGCCCGGCAACCTGACCGGCGCCACCATCGCCGGCGGTGACGCGGTCGGCTCGGTCTGGAATTCGGCTTACAACCGCAAACCGACCGGCATGGTCTGCGTCGACGGCACGATCTACCTCGCGGTGCAGGATCTCAAGAAGGACACGAACGCCTTCGACGAGGCCGACGCCGCTTCGATTTCCAAATCCACCGACCACGGACATACGTGGACCTGGGATCATTCGGCGCCCATGTTCGGCAACTTCGCGTTCACCACGATCATGTTCCTGGATTACGGGAAAAGCGGCGCCAACAACACCGACGGATATGTGTACGCGTACGGGCTGGACAACAACTGGCGCGACTCCTACAGCGGTGTTGTCGCCGACCCGCAGGACATGTATCTGGGTCGGGTTCCCAAGGACAGTGTGCAAAACCGCGCGGCCTGGCAGTTCTACGCGGGCACCTCCGCCAGCGCGCCGACCTGGTCCTCGGACATCAATGCCCGGGTGCCGGTGCTGACGGACACCAGCCGGCGCTATTCGGCGATGTACACCGGGACGCCCCCGCCCGGCGGCTACAGCGTGATCGGCCAGGGCGGAGTCGTCTACGACAAGCCGCTCAACCGTTACATCTACACTTCCTGGACCGAATTCACCTTCGAGTTCTACGATTCCCCGACGCCGTACGGGCCGTGGCAGCATTTCCTCACCAAGGACTTCGGCGGATATCCCTGGACCACGGCGAAACACGGCGGCTACGGCGTCACGATCCCGTCCAAGTTCATCAGCGCGGACGGCACGAACATGTGGCTGCAGTCCAATGTCTGCCCTTGCGCGAGCGCCGGAGTCACCAGCGTCTACAACTACTCGTTGCGTCGAATGACGGTCAGTCCGTACGCACCGACCACCCCGACCAACGCGCCGGACGACGGCCGCAACCTGGCTCAGGAACCCGGCACCGTACCCATCGAGAAATCCCTGCATTACGGCAATGTGGCCTATTACAACGACGGTGTTCTGGCGCAGACCGACGATGACTGGAACGACGAGAACAAGTCCACCAGTTGGTGGGGTTACACCTGGCCGCGGTCTTACACCGTCAACAAAGTCGCCTACACCACTGGAAACATGTTCAGCGACGGCGGCTGGTTCGGCACCGCGCCGACAGTCCAGGTCCGGGTGAACGGGGTGTGGACCACCGTCACCGGCCAACAGTCGACACCGGCCTACCCGACGAACAACACCGCCGGCCCCAACAAGACCTATGTGTTTTCCTTCGATCCGACGACCGCCGATGGCGTACGAATCATCGGCGGCGCCGGCGGTACGCGGACATTTACCTCAATCGCTGAATTGCAGGTCTATTACGGCGGCGCGGTCACCGATCCCGGCTTCGAGAAGCAGCCGACCAGCACGGTTTCCGCGCCCTGGACCGTCGAAGGGCCGGACCAGCACGGCATCGACCGCGGTGGCCAGCAGCACAGCGGGACGAACAACGCATGGATCCGTACGAGCAGCAAGAATTGGAATGCGGTGACCCAGGTGGTGCCGGTGAAACCGAACACCAGCTACCGGCTGACCGGTTGGATCCGCGACACCGCCAACGTCAGCGGCGGCTATTTCGGCGTACGGGCTGGCACGACCTCCAGTGTCCTCGCCGAAACTCACTACGGCAGCCAGCCCTCGTACGGGCAGCTGACCGTCCCGTTCACCTCCGGATCCAACACGACGATGACGATCTATGCCGGATATTGGTCGCCCGGCGCGGATTCCTGGATCCAGGTCGACGATGTGGCCCTCACGCCGACATAGAACTAGTCGACGGGCTGATTGACCAGCGGGACATCGGAAAGCTGGCGGTACGCTTGCAACGCGGCCTGCGACGAGTCGATGCGGGTAATCCCGACCGGGTGCATCGGCACCGAATTCCAGTAGACCAACGCCTTGACGTTCGGGTATTCCTGCATGCCGCTCATGTCCGCGAGGAAAAGGGCGGCTTTCCCGTTCGGCAGATTCGGCTCCTCGTCGACGCCCCACTCGCCCAGCATGATCGGCTTGTCCGGGTGGAACTGCTTGGCCCAGCTGTAAAATCCCGGCCAGTTCGGGTAATTACTGAGCTTGCGGTCCACGGTGGCACCGAAAGTGGTGGCCCACCAAGCGCCGGATCCGCTGATGACATACGGATCTTCGGCGACCCAGTCGACCACGTCATCGCCTGGGTAGAGATCGTTGAACCACGGCTGACTGCCCCACGGCGGAGTGCCCAGGTAGTTGACCACGAAAACCGCGTTCTGCACGCCGTCGGCCCGCAACCGCAGGACCACGTGCCGGAACATGGCGGCATAGTCCTTGGCAGTGAATCCGGAACCGGCGGCGGGTTTGACATTCAGCTCAGGCTCGTGGTGAATCGCCAAGTAGAACTTGTCAGTGAACTTCTGCTTGAGATAGGCCGCTTCTTTGTCGATATACGCGTCGACCTGGGGATCGCCGGCCGCTACCTGCGCCCAGCTGCGGCCCATTTCCGGTTTCCAGTTCAGGTAAAGGATCCGCTCGTGGTCCTTCTGGTGCGCCCGGGCGATTTCGCCCGCTGGCGGGAAAAGTTCCGGCGCCTTGTGATAATAGTGCGCGATGTCGACCGAGCGGCCGATCTGGTTCTCGAAGTTGGACAGCGCCTGGTCCCAGCTCTCGTCGTCGAGCGGGTTGGCGGCCACTCCCCACCAGGCACCGCAGGACGGCACCAGGGTGGCCGAGACCGGGCAGGGCGACTGGCTCGGTGGCGGTGACCCACCTGGCGCCGGAGACCCGCTGGGTGGTGCCGGAGATCCGCTCGGCGACGGAGAACCGCTGGGTGCCGGAGAACCGCTGGGAGTAGGGGAACCGCTCGGCGAGGGCGTACCAGAGGGCGACGGTGCGCCAGCAGGGCTGGCGGAGCCGGTGGGGCCGGGAGACACCGAAGTCCCGACGAACGGGCTGGCGGTGGTGTCAACGGTGCCGACCTGGCCGTTCGACCACAGTTGCAGCACCGGCGCGGAGCCACTTTCCCGGGAGTCGAACGCGCTGGCCGGGCCACTGCCCCAGACTGCGAGCGTGACCGCGCCGCCGCCGTGGATCGCGTGGCTTACGTCAATACTCACCGTGGACGAATGGGCCGCGCCAGATGCCCGCCCGACCGCGAAACCGGGAGTCGGTCCGTTGGCGGCGTCGACACCATTCTCGGACCACCAGGATCCGGCCAGCCCGGCGGAAAAGTCGCTGGCCGACGAACGGTCGGCGTATGTCAGCACCAGGTGGGCGGTCAAAGCGAGGCCGGCGGGTTCGGCCGGGAGCTGAAAACGAATGTACGACATCGACCAGGACCCGCCGCCGACCATCAGCTGACGCGACTGTCCAAAGTTGACAGTCGGGTGGTCATGGTCCACATAGGAATCGGCGACCGCGTTAATCACCGCGTCGGGCGCCGGATCGGTGGTGGCCACATTCGCGAGCACCACGCCGGAGGCACCGAGCGGCACCAACACCGCGGAACAGATCGCTACTAGGCGTAATGAACGCCTTCGCGGAACCCAAGACCACCGCGCGCGCATTCCATCGGCGCGTCGGTGCGTCTTTCCGATCCCGCTGGAATGCATTCCCACATCCATCGCCCGTTATCTGTTCCGGCCCTGGTCAGCACGGAAGAACAAATGCCATGGTGTGAGTAAAGGAGCAATACGTCAACTCGAAAGAGCTGACCGGAAGATGACATGCCAGCAGGTGAGACGGCGAATAGCGGCCATTACCCTGTGTTATAACATTCCGCAACCGGAAAATTACCGGCACGTCCATAGGGGCAATATTACGGACGCAGCAGAGTGCCGGCACCGACCGTGACGTTGCTGGCCTCGTCGATCAGAATGAAAGAACCCGTGGTGCGGTTCCGGCCGTAGTCGTCACACAGCAGCGGCAGGGTAGTACGCAGCCGCAGCCGGCCGATGTCGTTCAACCTCAATTCCGTCGCCGACTCGTCGCGATGGAGTGTATTCACGTCCAACCGATAGCGCATCTCGCGAACCACGGCTCGCACGGATCGGGTGGTGTGCGCGACGACGTACTTGCGGCCGACCTCCAGCGGATGCCGGTCATCCATCCAGCAGACCATCGCGTCCAGGTCCTGGGTGACGCTCGGCGCGTTGTTGGGCCGGCAAATCAGGTCGCCGCGGGACACGTCCAGGTCATCGGCCAGCCGGAGCACCACGGACATCGGCGCGAAAGCCTCGCTGACCGGCCCGTCGGCGGTGTCGATCCCGGCGACGGTGGTGGAGAATCCGCTGGGCAGTACGAGCACCTCGTCGCCGGGTTTGATGACGCCGCCGGCGACCGTACCGGCATAACCACGGTAGTCCGGATATGCGCTGGACTGCGGGCGGATCACATACTGGACGGGGAAACGTACGTCCACCAGGTTGCGGTCACTGGCGACGTGGACGTGCTCAAGGTGATGCAGCAGCGAACTTCCCTCGTACCACGGGGTGTTCTCCGACCGGCTGACGATATTGTCGCCGCGCAGCGCCGAAATCGGGATCGCGGTGAGGTCGGTGACCTCCAGTTTCGCCGCGAACGAGGTGAACTCGTCCTTGATCCGGTTGAAAATCTGCTCGTCGTAGTCGACGAGGTCCATTTTGTTGACCGCCAACACCAAATGTGGCACCCGAAGCAGGCTGGCCAGGAAAGCATGCCGACGGCTCTGCTCCAGCAGGCCTTTGCGGGCGTCGACCAGAATGATCGCGAGGTCCGCGGTGGAGGCGCCGGTGACCATGTTCCGGGTGTACTGGATGTGTCCGGGGGTGTCCGCGATAATGAAAGTCCGCCGCGGGGTGGCGAAATAGCGATAGGCCACGTCGATCGTGATGCCCTGCTCGCGCTCGGCTCGCAGGCCGTCGGTGAGCAGCGCCAGGTTGGTGTATTCGTCGCCGCGGTCGCGGCTGGTGCGCTCGACCGCTTCCAGCTGGTCGGAGAAGATCGCCTTCGAGTCGTACAACAGCCGGCCGATCAGGGTCGACTTGCCGTCGTCGACCGACCCGGCGGTGGCGAACCGGAGCAGCTCCTTGCCGGGCAGCTGCGTACGCGAAGATTCCTCGACTGTGGAAGTCATGGCTTAGAAATACCCCTCGCGCTTGCGGTCTTCCATGGCTGATTCGGAGAACTTGTCGTCGCCGCGGGTGGCGCCCCGCTCGGTGATCCGGGTGATCGCGATCTCGTCGATGATCGCCGTGACGGTGGTGGCGTCCGACCGTACGGCGGCGGTCAGAGTCGCGTCGCCGACCGTGCGGTAGCGGACGGTCTCGGTGCGTACGACCTCACCGTCGCGCGGCTGGCAGAACTCGTTCACCTGGAAAAGCATGCCGTCCCGGTCGAAAACCTGCCGCGGCGCCGCGTAGTAGATCTCCGGCAACGGAATGTTCTCGCGCGCGATGTACTGCCAGATGTCGAGCTCGGTCCAGTTGGAGAGCGGGAAAACCCGGATGCTCTCGCCCTGATGCACCCGGCCGTTGTAGAGACTCCAGACCTCCGGCCGCTGGTTTTTCGGGTCCCACTGACCGAAATCGTCGCGGAACGAGAAAACCCGTTCTTTCGCGCGGGCCTTTTCCTCGTCCCGGCGGGCGCCGCCGAAAAGTGCGTCGAACTTGTGTTTTTCCACCGCATCCAACAGAACTGGCGTCTGCGCCCGGTTACGCGAGCCGTTGGGCTCCTCGACCGCGAGGCCGCGGTCGATGCCGTCCTGCACGCTGGCCACGATCAGCTGGATGCCCAGTTCGGCGACCCGGCGGTCGCGGTAGTCGATGACCTCGCTGAAGTTGTGGCCGGTGTCGATGTGCATCACCGGGAACGGCACCGGCGCCGGCCAGAACGCCTTCTGCGCGAGCCGGAGCATGGTGATCGAGTCC
Source organism: Fodinicola feengrottensis (assembly GCF_039530045.1). Classification (NCBI taxonomy): domain Bacteria; kingdom Bacillati; phylum Actinomycetota; class Actinomycetes; order Mycobacteriales; genus Fodinicola; species Fodinicola feengrottensis. The sequence continues at coordinate 104,383 of NZ_BAAANY010000015.1, forward strand.
TTGCCGCCGGAGAACAGCAGGCAGGGCCGCTGCATCACCGCCGCCACCTCGCGGATGATGTGGATCGACTCCGCTTCCAGGACGTCGAGCTGGCTCAGCCGGTAGTCCGCACGCACTCTCTCGTCTCCCTCACTCGCCCGCTTCGGCGATCGCCGCCAGCACCGCCGTGGCCAGGTCGGCACGGCACACCACCAGGTCCGGCAGCCACGGGTCAGCGTGGTTGTAGGTCAATGGTGAGCCATCGATCCGCGAGGTGAAGACGGATGCGGCATTCGCCACAACGACCGGCGCCGCGGAGTCCCACTCGTACTGACCGCCGGCGTGGACGTACGCATCAGCCTCACCGCGGATGACCGCGGCCGCCTTCGCGCCGGCCGAGCCCATCGGCACCAGCTCGGCGGCGAGGCGCTGGCCCACCGCCGTCACCATCGCGGTGGCCCGGCTGCGGCTGACCGCCAGCCGGATCGGGCCGTCGTGCGGCTTCGGCGGCGGCGGCGGGTCGTCGGTGGCCAACGTGACGCCCTGAGCCGGCAGCGCGACCGCGCCGGCGACCAGCTGTCCCCGCTGCCAGAGCGCGACATGCACGGCCCAGTCAGTGCGGCCGGCCTCGCCGTACTCCCGCGTGCCGTCCAGCGGGTCCACGATCCACACCCGGTCAGACGCCAGCCGGGTCTGGTCGTCGTGGCCCTCCTCCGACAGCACGGCGTCCGCTGGGCGAGTCTCCGCCAGCCGCTTCATCAGGAGGCGGTGCGACATCGCGTCCGCTTCGTCCCGCAACGCCTTCGGGTCCCCGAAGCCGCGCCGCTCCCGCAGCGCCACCAGCTCCGCACCCGCTTCGTCGGCCAACCGCCGCGCCAGCTCATCGTCGTTCATCGGTTGTCTATCTTCCCCTTCACCGGCCACCCCGGTCGCCGGGGTCACGTACGTCACAACGCGCCCACCCCGAATACCTTCCCCACCCGGCCCGGATGGGCCTTGGTACGGATACCTCTACGCCACCCGCGAAGGTAACGAAACGGGACAAAGCCTCGCCTTATCGTTACATTCGAGCGCAGTTGGTCCTCGTACGGGCGCTACTCGACACCCACGTTTTGCAGGCTCACGTCGAGATACTGGGAGCTGATTCGCGCGCCGGTGACCCTCGGGCCGACAATCAGGACCTGCTTGTTGTAGCGGATGGGGATCGCCGCGGCGTCTTCCTGGATCAGCTGGTCGACGGTTGCCCAGCTTGCCTGCGCGCTGTCGGTGTCGGGGACGGCTTCGGCGGCCTTGATCGCCTGGTTGATTTTCGGGTCGTTCAGTTGGGAGAAGTTGACGTTGCCGTCGGGCCGGATGCGGTCGCCGCTGAACTGCGGCGGGAAGATCGCCTCGCCGGACGGCCAGTCCGCGATCCAACTGGTCAGCAGGAGTTCGTTTTGCGCGGCGGGGCGCCCAACGATGGTGTGAAACGACTTGCGCGGCAACGGATTGGGATGCACGGCGAGGCCCACGCGAGCGAACGCGTCCGCGATGGCGGCGGCGATCCGGTCGCCGGTGGCAGACTGCGAATAGTCGAGCTTGATGTCCTGCGGGCAGTTGCGTGACTGCGCGAGGAGTTCTCGCGCTTTCGCCGGATCGCCTTCCGGTTTTCCAGCCAACCCGTACGGGTCGATTTTGCGGTACGCCTTGACTGTCGGCGCCGCGATTGTGGTGGCGTAGTCGCCAAAAGTCGGCCCGCCCTGGACCGTGAGGTAGGTTTTCTTGTTCATCGCATAGACGTACGCTCGCCGGCAGGCGAGGTCCGGGACTTTCTTCGTGTTGATAGCGATAAACGTCGTCGACCCGCCAAACCCGGTGATCGTACGCTGTTTGAGCGCGGGACTCGCGAGGATCTGTGCGGCTTGTTCGGGTGCGATCGCGCTGCTGCCGAACGAGACCGCCTGCTGGTCGGTGCCCTGGCCACGGACCAGCCGGTCGGTGATCACGGATCCTTCCACGCTGAGCTCGAAATCCAGCTCGTCAGGAAGGTTGAGACGAATGTGATCGGCGCTCTGGTCCCAGTGCGGGTTACGTACCATCCGGATACTCTTGTCTCGAACATGACTGGCGAATTCGTACGGCCCGTAAGAAAAAGGCATCGCGTCATAGCCGGTCCTGGCGTCGCGGTCCTGGCGTACGGCGGCGAAACTGCTCATCGTCACCGCGTACGGGAAATCGGCAAGCGGCTGGGCCAGCTCGTAGGTGATCGTGTCACCGACGCAGGTGACGGACGGGATTCCGTGCGGATCAAGGTAAATCCCGCGGTACGTCTGACCGCCTTTCAGGAGTGCCTTCTGATAGCTGGGTCCGTCGGTCAACAGGTCGGAGAACGATCTGTTGACGCCGTACCGGAAGTCCTCGCAGGTGACCGGTTTGCCGTCCTGCCACCGCAGGTTCGGCCGGACGGTGAAACTCCACTTGGTCCTGTCGGCGTTCGACCGGCCGGTGCCGGTCGCCGCATCCGGCCCGATCGCCGTGCCCGCGGTCCCGGCGGCGTTGACGTACGAAGTGAGCGTGGGGCTGTAAAGCGTCTGCAGCTGCAGCTGGGTTTCGGTGTTGGCTCGGGCCGGGTCGAGGTGTTCCAAGTCGCTCGCCATCAACAAATGCAGAATGCCGCCGCGGTGCCCCGTCGCGGCGGCAGATCCGCTGGCGGATCCGCCAGCGGTGGTGCAGCCACTCCCGAGCAGCACCAGCCCGACCACGGCGGCCAACCAACTGACGATGGCTTTTCTTGTCATGACTGGGAGATTGTCCGACCCTGCCCAGGATCTCTGCGTCCGAAGAGGCAGTCGAGCAGGCAAGCCGGTACGGCCCCATCGGCCGGCGGCTACCGGCCGACGCCGAAGGGGTTGTCGATCACATAGCGCCACATCCCGTCGGCGCCACGCCGGGCCACATCGGTCGCGGTGGCTTTCAGGTGGATCTCGATGCCCGCCGTGGTGGTGCCGTCGATGGACCAGTCCACCAGCAGCAACGCGAGATCGCCGACGACATAGACATGCTGCACGGCGACCTCCATGGGAAGGCCGAAGTCCAGCAGGTGCCGATTGGCGGCCGATCGGGCCGGGCCGGACATCGGCTGACCAGGTGCTGGCACGAGGACGGCCGCGTCCTCGTACAACTCGTCCACGGCCTCCGCTGAACCGCTGTTGAAAGCGGTCACGAACGCGGCGACGAGGTCTGTTGGCTCGGGCAACACCTGGTTGTCAGTCATACCTATCTAGTGAAACACATGATCAACAGGCATTTTCCGCTATTCGGACGTTCGCTCATGAGCCCGTCAGTACGCGCCGGCGTGCCGGATGACCGCGGTGACCGTACGCAGCAGGATCACCAGGTCGAGGCTGAGGGACCAGTTCTCCACGTACCGCAGGTCGAGCCGTACGGCGTCCTCCCACGACAGGTCGGACCGGCCGCCGACCTGCCACAAGCCGGTGATGCCGGGTTTAACGACCATCCGGCGGCGGAACTCCTCGTAGCGGTGGCCCATCTCGCGAGCCGGCAGCGGCCGCGGGCCGACCAGCGACATCTCGCCGCGCAGAACGTTCACCAGCTGCGGCAACTCGTCGATGGAGAACCGGCGAAGGAACCGGCCGACCGGGGTCACCCGGGGGTCCAGCCGCATCTTGAACATCGCGCCGTCGGTGTCCGTACGATCCCGCAGGTCCGCCAACTGCTGCTCCGCGTCGGCGACCATGGTCCGCAGCTTCAGCACCACGAACTCGGTGCCGTTGTGGCCGACCCGGACCTGCCGAAACAGCATCGGCCCCGGGCTGGTGAGCCGGATGGCGGCCCCGATCAGCAACAGCGCCGGCGCCAGCACGACCAGCCCGGCGGCCGCCAGTACCCGGTCGAAGATGCCCTTGACCAGCCTTCGCACCCCGGAGAGCTCGGCGTGCTCGAGGTGCATCATCGGCAGCCCGTCGACCGGCCGGATGGTCGTACGGGGGCCGGCCACGTCGAGCAGCGCGCCGGCCACCATCAGGTCGGTGCCGGTGCGTTCCAGTCGCCAGGACAGCCGCCGCATCGCCGGCGCGTCCATCTCCGGGCACGCCAGCACCGCGACGATGTCGGCACCGGTCCGGCGTACCGCGGTCTCGACATCGTCGAAGCTGCCCAGCACCGCGACCCGGCCCTGGTCGAGCAGCCGGGTGGTGTCGGCCGGCCCGGTGACCGGCGCGAACGGCACGCACGCGCCGACCACCGACAAGCCGTGGTGGAAGTTGCGGCGCAGTTCCCGACACAGGTCCAGCACCGCGCGCTCGTACCCGACGACCACGACCTTGCGCATGCTCTGGCCGCGGGCCCGGCTGCGGACCAGCCACAGCCGCATCGCGTAGCGGGCGGTGATGTCAGCGGCGGTGAGCAATGGCAGCGCTATCAAAACGTACCCGCGAGCCACCTCCGTCCCAGTGGCGTACGAGAACAACGCGAGCGTCGCGGTGAGGCCGGTGACGGCGTTGAGCACCCTGCGGTACTCGTCGTTGCCGTCGAAGAGGAACCGCTGTTCGTACGCCCGACCGAGGGCGAGCGCGGCCAGCCACAGCAGCGGCAGGGCGGCCGAGAAGATCAAATACGGCACCGTGAAGTCGCGGAATTTTCCGAACCGTACGGCGAAAGCGACCCCACCGGCCAGCAGCCCGACGCTGGCGTCGAGCACGACCAACCGGTGCACGTACCGGCGCGCCCAGTTCCCCGGCGCGGGCCAGGTGGCCTTCTTCTCCGGCTGGTCGGGAAAGATGATCCGCAGATCGTCCTTGGGTGGCGCGGCCATCGGCCGACCGTCGACGTCCTCCGACGCTGAGTCGGCGTAGTCAACGATCGACACCTGACCGCCCTCCAATGTCCGAAATATCAGCCAATACCGTGATAGAGCGGCATAGTACAGCTGTCGAACGCTGGTATCGCTTGTAGGCAGGTGTTTCGCGGCTCGAGTGTCCATGTAGGACAGACCTGGGACGTCCAGACCTGTGCGCACTGCACAATCCGCGGTTGGTGACCACGCAAATCGTCAGACCTCGCTGGCAGACTGCGGGCGATGACCCTCGCCCAGTTCGAAAGTCTGGTCCGGGCGAGTTGGGGCGCCGACACCTGCGATCCCGCCGATCTCGCCGACTGGCATCCGGAGAACCCGTCCAGGGGTCAATGCGGCGTGACGGCCCTGGTGCTGCACGATTTCTTCGGCGGCGACCTGATGCTCGGCGAGGTGCTGGTCGAGAGCGCGAAGGTCGGCTACCACTACTGGAACCGGTTCGGCGGCAGAATGGAAGTCGACCTCACCCGCGAGCAGTTCCGACCGGACGAACACGTGAGCGCCGGCCATGCCGTCGTACGCCCCGACGGACCGCCCCGACGCTGCCGAGAGCAGTACGAGACATTGCGCGACCGAGTGCTGACCAAGCTGACCGAGGCCGCCTTGACTGACCCCGCCTAGCCCCCGCGCTTGAGTGCGCAGGAATCACTTGAGTCGCAAGGGTAACCGGCGGTCCAGGGTACGGGACGCCAATCCCAAGATGTGGACCAGAATCCAGTCAGGCACATTCCGCTGTTCTTATTGGGACTGGTGGGATCAACTTTCACCGCCAGTAACCGGATTCCGCAAATAACGCCGCCACCTATGTCCCCCACCCAGTACCCGCTCACCCACAGCCAAAAGCCGCACCCACACGGGTCCTGAACCACCCCACTGCACAATCGGAATCCGATTGTGCAGCTCTACACAGGGTGCGGCCCAAAACTGTCGTACCCACCCCCAAAAATCACCCCCACCCAGTGACGGGTGGGGGGCGGGTTCGAGGACCAATATTCAACTAAAAATTAAGGTCCACCTCTCGACCCACCCCCCGCCCGTTCAAAGGGAGGGGGAAAGAAAAACAGACACCTACGACAGTTTCGAGCCGCACCGGGTGAAAAGTGTCAGGAGGCGTGGAAGGAATTCTGGGCGGCGAGCAGTCCCTCGGTGATGATCGCCTCGGTGGCGTCGGCGGCGAGGTCGGTGAGGAGGTCGAGTTCCTTGCGCTCGGTCGACGAGAAGTCGCGGAGTACGAAGTCGGCCGGGTCCTGGCGGCCGGGTGGGCGGCCGATGCCGACGCGGACGCGGACGTAGTCCTTCGTCCCGATCGACTGGCTGATGGAGCGCAGGCCGTTGTGGCCACCTTCGCCGCCGCCCTGTTTGAGGCGTACGACGCCAAAGGGCAGGTCGAGTTCGTCGTGGACGACCACGATCGCGGCCGGCTCCACGCGATAGAACTGGCGGAGCGCGGCGACCGGACCGCCGGAGACGTTCATGTACGACAGCGGCTTGGCCAACACCACTCGCCGGCCGGGCAACGGGCCCAGCCGGCCTTCTACTACGTGAGCACGACCCTTGCGGGCCACCTTGAACTTGCCGCCCACTCGGGCGGACAGCACGTCCAGCACCATGGCGCCGACGTTGTGCCGGTTGCCGGCGTACTCGGGCCCGGGGTTCCCGAGCCCGACGATCAGTGCGGCGCCGTCAGGCGAGCCGGCGCCGGTCAGGCGTCGTCCCCGGAACCGGCGTCAGCGGTCGCCTCCGCGGTGGGCTCGGTGGAGGTCTCCTGCGCGGCGACGATGCCGACGACGTACGCCTCCGGGTCGATCGACAGCGTGGTGCCGGTGGGCAGCGTGATCTGCCCGGCGGTGATGGTGCTGCCGACCTCGAAGCCCTCGACCGACACCTCGACGCCGTCGGGCAGGTGGGTCGCCTCGGCCTCCACGGTCAGCCGGTCGAGCTCCTGGTTGATCATGCCGCCGGGGAACGGGTCGCCGACGATGCTGATCGGGATGTCGACGGTGACCTTCTCGCCGCTGCGGACCAGCAGCAGGTCGACGTGCTCGAAGGTGCCCTTGATCGGGTCACGCTGGATGGCCTTGGGCAGCGCCAGCTCCTTCGTGCCGTCGATCTCGACGGTCAGCAGGGTGTTCACCCCGCCGCGCATGACCATGGTGAACTCGCGGGCCGGCAGCGCCACGTGCCGGGGAGCGGTGCCGTGGCCGTACAGCACGGCCGGGATCTTGCCCGCGCGGCGGGTGCGGCGGGCGCCGCCCTTCCCGAACTCGGTGCGCGGCTCGGCGGTGATGAGGACCTCGGACACGACTGATGCTCCTTACAAGCTGCGGTATGCGGCGCTCGGGCGCGCCTGCACTGCTGGTCTGGTAGTGGACTGGGAGGCACCGACGGGGTCAGCCACGTCCGTCACCCACCCGGTCAGCTGTCGTCCATCCTCGGTACGCCAACGCCGACCGCCGCATCAGTGACAACGCAGCAGCTCACCTGCGCGTCGATAACGGAGCCGTCATTGGGCGTCCCTCGCCGGGCAACCTCGCAAGTCTAGACGACCCTCTGGGAGATGTCCCCATCAGGTACGCGCGGGGCCGACTGACAGAAGATGTCAGGCGTACGCGGCTACCTTTCGGCCATGTCGTTCATCGAGAAGAACCTGACCAGCCCGGGCGTTGTCGTGGTCGCCGGGCGGTCCATCAAGCGGTACCACGTACGGGCCGAGGGTGTCGCCCTCGAGCCGGCCGTCGAAGAGGCCGCCTACGCTTGCCTACCCCAGCTGCTGGCCGACGTGGACGAGACCCCGCCGGCCGCGTTCACCGTGCTGCACCGCAGCTCGAACGCTGCCTACCTCAATGTCTACTCGTGGGTCTGGGACAACGTCATCGAATACCACAACGTGGCCGCCGGCATCCCGTTCCTGGGCTGCCCGGACGAGGACCCGACGAACTTCGTACCCGTCCGGAAGCCCTGGATCGGCTGCGTGTGGGAGCTGCCGCCGTTGGAGCACGAGCGCTCCTCGTGGGTCCGCCACCTGCTCAAACCCGAGATCCCGGACCTCGCCGGTTACCTCGCCGACCTCTTCCCCGCCGGCCCGATCGGCTCCTGATCTCCCTCCGCGCGAGGAAGCGGAGGAGGTCAGTCGAAGGTGCCGGTGCGGATGGCGGTGTCGAGCATGGTCCGCCACTGGGGCCAGCGCGGCAGACCGGCGCGGATCCAGCGGGTGTGGGCCAGCGCGGTGTACGACGGGCGGGCGGCGGGCCGCAGTGACGGGGTGACGGTGGGGGTCAGCAGCGAGGTGTCGAGTCCGGCGGCTTCGAAGGCGGCGAAGGCCTGCTCGTAGCGGCTGGCCGCCCCGGACGCTGAGCCGTGGTAAAGCCCGGGCATCGCGTCCGACTCGACCAGCGCCAGGATCTGCTCGGCCACCGGCCGGGTCCAGGTCGGCTGGCCGACCTGGGTCGTCGGCAGCGTCAGCTGCTTGCCGGCCCGGCCGGCGGCCAGCACGGTCGACACGAAGTTCGCCCCATAACGGCCGTAGAGCCAGCACGTACGCACCACATAACCGCCGTTGGGCAACGCCATAAGTACGGCCCGTTCGCCGGCCAGCTTGCTCGCCCCGTACGCGTTGACCGGCCCGGTGTTGGCGTCCTCTTCGTACGGCCGAGTGGCCTTGCCGTCGAAGACGTAGTCGGTGGAGATGTGTACGAGCCGGGCGCCCACCTGGCCGCACGCGCCGGCCAGCGCCGCCGGCCCCTCGGCGTTCACCGCGTACGCGGTGGCCTGGTCGGCCTCGGCGGCGTCGACGTTCGTGTACGCGGCGGAGTTGACCACCACGTCCCCGGGTCCGACGTTCTGCCGTACGGCCGCGCCGACCTCCGACGGGTCGGTGATGTCCAGGTCGGCGTGTGGTAGCGCGACCACGATGTCATCCAGCCGCGACTGGGCCAGCAACTGCTCCAACTCGCGGCCGAGCATCCCGCCGCCGCCGGCGATCAGCCATCGGGTCACGGTGCGACTCCTTCTTTCCCTGCTTCGCTCAACTCCGGAGGATGCCAGCAGGGCCGGTCCGGCCGCACCTGAGGTCCAAGTGATCAAGACGCGGTGGCGCGCAGCGGCTCCCACCAGGCGCGGTGGGTGCGATACCAGTCGACAGTCGCGGCCAGCCCGGCGTCGATATCGACGGACGGCTGGTAGCCCAGCTCAGCGCGGCTGGCCGCGATGTCCAGCGAGTAGCGCAGGTCGTGTCCCTTGCGGTCCTCGACGTGCCGGACGCTGTCCCAGCCGGCGCCGCACAGCTCCAGCAGCCGCCCGGTCAGCTCCCGGTTGCTGAGCTCGGTGCCGCCGCCGAGGTGATAGACGCCACCAGCCCGACCGTGTCGCAGCGCCGCGGCCACACCCTGACAGTGGTCGGTGACATGCAGCCAGTCACGGACATTCGCACCATCGCCATAAAGCGGCACTGTGCCACCGTCCATGAGATTCGTCACGAACAGCGGAATGATCTTCTCCGGGAACTGGAAAGGGCCGTAGGTGTTGGAGCCACGGGTCACCACGACATCCATGCCGTACGTCCGGAAATACGCCAAGGCCATCAGGTCGCCGGCCGCTTTCGAAGCGGCATAAGGGGAATTCGGCGCGAGCGGCTGGTCCGGTGTCCAGGATCCGGTGCCGATCGAGCCGTACACCTCGTCGGTGGAGACATGGACGAAACGGCCGACGCCGGCCCGGCGGGCCGATTCCAACAGGGTCTGGGTACCGACCGCGTTCGTACGCACGAATGCCGCCGGATCGGCGATGGAGCGGTCAACGTGCGATTCGGCGGCGAAATGCACGACCGCGTCCGCGCCGTACATGACTTGCGCAACCACCACTGGATCGCAGATGTCACCGGTCACGAAATGCAGCCGCGGATCGTCCGCGACATTCGCCAGATTGGCGCGGTTGCCGGAATATGTGAGCGCGTCCAGGACGACCAGGTCGAGGTCGCCGGCCGTCGACCCGAACTCCAACTGACCCGTCAGAGCTGCCCGGACGAACTCCGAACCAATGAATCCGGCGCCGCCGGTGACAACTAGTCGCACCTGTCGAGAGTAGCCACGCCGATGACCGCGCTCGCGCCGACACCGGGGGTGCTGGCCGTACGAGCGGGTAACCGTGCCCGTTCGGCGGATCACCGATCCCGATTCGACAACTAATGTCGCGAAGATGCGTGGAATAGTGCTGGCCGGCGGAACCGGGAGCCGACTGTGGCCGGTGACACGTGCGGTCTCCAAACAACTGCTGCCGGTGTTCGACAAGCCGATGATTTATTATCCGCTCTCGGTTCTGGTCGCCGCCGGAATTTCGGAGATCCTGATCATCACCACCCCCGACGACCGTCCGCTGTTCAGCCGGTTGCTGGGTGACGGCAGCCAGTTCGGGCTACGGCTGGAGTATGCGGAGCAGAGTCGTCCGGAGGGCATCGCGCAGGCGTTCGTGCTGGGCGCCAATTTCCTCGCCGGCGAGCCGGTCGCGCTGATTCTGGGCGACAACATTTTCCACGGCGTCGGTCTCGGATCCCAGTTAGCTGCCTATTCCGAGGTCGACGGCGGCCAGATTTTCGCGTATCCGGTGGCGAATCCGCAGGACTACGGCGTGGTCGAATTCGACCAGGACGGCCAGGTCGTCTCCATCGAGGAGAAGCCGGCCCGGCCACGGTCCCGCTATGTCGTGCCAGGCCTGTATTTCTACGACCGTGACGTGGTCGACATCGCCCGCGAGCTGCGGCCCAGTGCCCGCGGCGAGCTGGAAATCACCGCGGTGAACGAGATTTATCGGCGCGCGGGCCGGTTGCGGGTCTCGGTGTTGGACCGCGGCACGGCCTGGCTGGACACCGGTACGTTCGAGGCGATGGTGCAGGCTTCGGAATATGTCCGGGTGGTCTCCGAGCGGCAGGGCCTGAAGATCGGCTGCCTGGAAGAGGTCGCGTGGCGGGCCGGCCTGATCGACGACGACCAGTTGCGGGCACTGGCCGAGCCGCTGCGCAAGAGCGGTTATGGCGACTATCTTTATGAACTGCTGGCCGCGGACGACCGCGAGACCCGGCCGTCGGCGGAGGTGCTGTCCCGGTGAAGATCGTCGAGCTCGGCATTCCCGGGGCTTATCAGATCCTTCCCGACCAGCACACCGACAACCGCGGCAGTTTCGCCGAGTGGTATCGCTTCGACCAACTGTCCGATGTGGTCGGTCACCCGCTGGAACTGGCCCAGGCCAACCTTTCCACGTCCGCGCTCGGGGTGGTCCGCGGCATTCATTTCGCCGATGTTCCTCCAGGACAGGCAAAATACGTCTCCTGCGTGTCCGGCGCGGTGCTTGATGTCGTCGTCGACGTGCGGGTTGGCTCACCGACGTACGGGAAATGGGAAGCCGTAAGGCTGGACGACACCGAGCGCCGAGCGGTCTACCTTTCCGAGGGACTGGGCCATTCTTTCTGCTCCCTGACCGACAACGCGACCGTCGTCTACCTTTGCTCGCAGACGTACGCACCGCAGTTCGAGCACGCCGTCAACCCGCTCGACTCCGAACTCGCCATCGACTGGCCCACCGACCGGCCGATCCTGTCCCCCAAGGACGCGGACGCGCCGAGTCTGGCGGAGGCACTCGCCGCCGGCACCCTCCCCGACTACCTGGCGCCACCCACCATCGACCTGCGCTAACCCCGGTGGGGCTGGGTTTTCGTCGAGTGTGGGACTTTGTGCCTCTCTCGGCGTCGAGTGTGGGTTAAAGTCCCGCACTCGAGGTCGGGCCTGTCACTGGCGGGGAAGGTGGTAATGACATCTGATAACCACTACTTATGACATTTATCGATTGTTTTCCGGACATTTGAACAGCAAGATCGGGCGTACCCCAAATCACCTCAACAGGGAGTTACGCGTGATCAGCGAGTGGGTCCGAAGAGCTGGAATGGTCACCGCCGGCCTGGCGATGGTCGCGGCGGCGCCAGCAGCGGCGTCGGCCGCGACGTTGCAACCGGCAGCGAGTGTCTTCTGCGCGAGTGTGCGGGACTGTCAGGGGCTGCCGCAGCACGTCGATGCCGGGAACTACTACCTGGACTACGACATCACCAACGACACCAAGACGCCCGCGGAAGCGACCGCCAGACTTGCCGTCGGGTTCTCGATCTGCCTCACGGTGGCGCCGATCGAAATACCCGCGCGTGGACATGCGAGCGGCACGATTGGGTGCGAGCTGCCAGCCGGCGATGCGCAGCTCAGCGCCACTTCGAACCAGGCCAGCGACATCTCCCTCGATTGGCGGCACCAGTGAGGAAAATAGCAGCGGTCGCCGGCGCGCTGGTACTCCTGGCCGTGCCGTCCGCGGCCTCAGCCACCACAGCCCAACCCGCGTTCAGCGCGGTCTGCCACACCACCGCGCAGTCCGACCACTGCCAGTCCCTGTCCAGTCCGGTCTCGGCTGGGAACTACTACCTGGACTACGACGTCAGTGGCCCGGCCGGAGCCCTGGTCTACGCCGAGCTCTCGGTCAACGGCGCGACCATCTGCCACACCGCCACTTCCCCCAACGTTCTGCAGCTCGATGGCAACGGCCGGGCCAGCGGCACGGTCGGTTGCGCTTACACCAATGGCGGCACCGGAGTGCTTTACGGGCAGACCGAGACCGGGTCCGGCAACGTGCTGACCTTCAGCATGGACGCCCGCCGGGCCTGAGCGATTCCCGCCTGGCCCGGCGCGAACGCTGGGTCAGGCGGCGACGCCGGTACGCCGGCGGCTCATCCGGTGGCGGCCGCCGATGCGGGCGTCGGGTCGCGTACGCACCGCGATCTGACGCAGCCACACCGCCGCCACCAGGCCGCCGACCGACATCCCCCACGGCACCCACGGATATCCGAGCCCCGCGGCCAGCACAACGAGCGTGGCGACCACGCCCAGGACCGAGTCCACCAGCCTTACGACGAAAACATCGCGCGAACGCTGCCGGGCGACGATCTCCGTGACATACGGCAGGGTCGCCGCCCAGGTGGCCAGGTAGACGGCCCAGCCGACGACCGCGATCGCGGACAGCTCGTACTTCCCGCCGGTGACCAGCCACCCGAGTGGGCCGCGCAGCGCAGCCGCCACCACGCCGACCATGATCACCACCGCCACCAGCGCCCAGACCGCACGGTTCGCCAGCTTCTTCTGGGTACGGCCGCGCTCGCCGGACTTTTCGGCGGACACGAACGTGGACAGCAGGAAGCTGCCGGCGCCGCTGATGACCGTCTGCGCGGGCGCCAACAGCAGCCGCGCGGCTTCCATCGCGCCGACCGCGGCCAGCGAGCCGAAAATCTGCACCATCAGCCGCGCCACCAGCAACGTCGCCGGTCGCATGGTGGCCTGCCCGGATCGCCAGGCGGCGAAGGCGGCCACCGTACGCAGGCCGGCGAAACCCGGTCGGAGCGCGGACAGTTCCGCACGGGGCAACTGAATGACAGCCAACAAGATGGCGGCGACCGCGCCGACGGTCATCGCGCCGAGCAGCTCGGTCAGCGACCAGGGCACGCCGAGCAGCCAGCCGACGGCCAACGCCAGCAGCGTGACGGCGAAGTACGTGCCGTCGTTCGCGACCAGCTTGCCGAATTCCTGCCGCGCCATCAGCGTCCGCCGGCCGGTCTCCTCCAGCAGCCAACAAGTGATGAGGACACCCAGCAGGAAAGCGGCCGACAACGTGCCGCCGCCAAAGAACAGCAGATATGCCAGCCCGGCCAGGAATCCGCCGGCGGCGCCGATGATCACGCTGACCGAAATCGCCGCCCGGATCTGGGGTTCGAAGCGGTCCAACACGGTCACGCTGTCGCCGACCCAGCCGGTGTAGAGCGCGGTCGCGGTGATCAACACCGAGACGCACAGCGCGTACAAACCGAGGCCGGCGGCGCCGAGCGTACGTGCCGCGACCAGCTGCAACACCAGGCTCGCGAACGCGGTGATCCCCTGCGAGACCAGCGCCGAGCTGGCCCGCCGGGCCAGCAGCCCGCGGCCCGGTGGGCTCACGCCTGCGGCGCGGCGGCGCGGCGAGCCGGCCGGGACGTGCCGCTGAAGGTGAAGACGTGACCGACGACCGTCACCGAGTAGAGGTCAAGCTGCTGCACCAGCCGGCGGAGCGGGCCGAGCGTCGTACCCCGCCGGGTGACCACCAGGGCGGCCCCGCAGTGCCGGGCCATCGCGGCCGCGTCCGGGGAGCTGACCAGCGGCGACGAGTCGACGATGACCATGTCGTACTTGGTCCGCATCTCCACCAGCGCCTTGGCCATCGCGGCCGACCCGAAGACGCCCGGCACGTTGCCGACAGCGGCACCGGCCGGCATCAGCCACAGCGCGTTGTCGCCGCCGAGGTCCACCGAATACGTGCATTCGTCGACGGTCGCGTGCTGGGCGGCCAGTGCGGTCAGCCCGCGGGCCTCCCGGGCCAGCCCGAACAACTCGGACAGCCGCTGCACCCGGATGTCGCCGTCGACGATCAGTACGCGCGCGCCATCGCGAGCCGCCGCGGCCGCGAGGTGCAGGGCGGTGGTCGTACGCCCCTCGCCGCGGGTCGCGCCGGTGACCAGCAGAACCCCGCCGCCCATGGTGGCCTGCAGGCCGGACGCGACCAGCTGGTAGCTCTCGGACGGCATGTTCGCCACGTGGTCGAGGGTGACCGCCTCCGCGCGGGTGACCTCGGGAACCTCGCCGAGCAGCGGCGCGCCGATGATCTCGCCGGCGTCCTCGGCGGCCCGGGCCCGCCGGTCCCGGTCGGCCCGCAGCCAGGCGAGTGCGCCGGCCAGCAGCAGGCCAAGCAGCAAGCCGATGCCCGCCTCCTTGTACGGCAGGCCGCCGCCGGCCGCACTGTCCGCGCTCGCCGGGTTCACCAGCGAGACGCCGTTGTTGAACAGCGTGGACCAGAGCCGGATGTGGCTGGCCTGCACGTCGAGCGCGGACAGCGTCTGGGTGGCCGAGCTCTGGTCGGCCTTGTCGATGCTGCTGGTCGCCGTCTTGGGGGTGCCGGCGTCGCCGCCAGACAGCTGCGACACCACTTTGGACCGAGCGGCCGAGATCGCGGCCAGCGCGGACGTGGTCGCGTCCGTGACGTCTGCCTGGGTCTCGTCCTGATACGCCTTCACCACGGCGTTCGCGTTCCGCGCCGCGGTCGTCGCGCTCAGCGCGGTGGCGGTCACCGCGATGTCCTCGCCGGTGTCGCTGGCGGTCGCGGTCACGCTCGTACGAAGGTCCGCCACGCTGGTGTCGCCGAGCGACTTCGCGGCCTGCTGCAGCACCTTGTCCGAGGTCACGTAGATCGCGCGCTGCTTCACATACCGGACGAAAGCGGCCTCGCTGTTGATGTTCACGCCAATGACGTTGTCCGGGCCGGGGGTCGACAGCGTCATCACCGCCTTAGCGGTGGCCTGCCCTTTCAGCACGAAAGTCACGCCGACGCTCAGCGCCACCGCCAGCAGCACGATCGCGGCCGAGGTCGCCCGGTAGCGCCAGAACGCCTCCAGGATGCCCGGCGCGGAGCGCTCATCCATCGCGCTCACTCCGGCTCACAGCCACCGCCCATTCCCGACCCCAGGTACTTAGCCCTTTAAGGCTACGTCCACCACTGGCCGTCACGGCCGAAACGGACGAAACCGGTGCCCAGACCAGGGTATTCGATGCGGCCGTACGAGTGCGCCGCTCCGAACGGCGACAAACGTCGGCCGAACATCCACCGGGCGACGGGCGGATGGCGAGCCGGCGTCGGCCAAGCGGTGATACGGGTGGTTTGGGCGTAGCATCCCACCGATGCCCTCCAGACCGGTCCAAAGAGACGCGCCACCGGACGCCCACTGGCGTCGGCGGTTGGCGGTATGGGCCGTGGTGGTGCTGGTCGGCGCGGTCACCATTGTGGTCGGCGGCCGGCTCCTGCTGGTCGACCTGCCCCGGGCGATGAGTTCGGAGAGCTCGGAGCCGCCGGGAGTGGACACCTCCCGGGCGGACCGTGCGAACACTGTTCCGGTAGCGATTCCGACCACCGACTACCCGATCCCACCGGGCAGCCTCTACGTCTCCCCCGCCGGGAATGACAGCGCGGACGGCGGCAAGGACACCCCCCTGCGTACGGTCGGCGCCGCCCTGGACCGGGTGCCCTCCGGCGGCACCGTGGTGCTCCGCGCCGGCGTCTACCGGGAATCCGTGGACGGGCTGGGAAAACCGTTCATCCTGCAGCCGTATCCGGGCGAGCAGGCGTGGATATCCGGCGCCGACGTGGTCACCGGCTGGGTCGCCGACGGGTCGACCTGGCGGCACGACAACTGGGATGTCCAGCTGTGCCACAGCTGTTTCCTGCCGAACATCATCGATCCGGCCTACCCGCAGGCCGGTTTCCCTGACATGGTGCTGATAAACGGCCAGCCATTGCGCCAGGTCGGCAGCCGCGACAAGGTGCAGGCCGGCACGTTCTTCGTCGACCAAAGCCGCCATGTCCTGTACGTCGGCACCTCGCCAGCCGGCAAGACGGTGGAATCGGCCGTACGCACCCAGTTCGCGGTGCTGGACTCCGGCGCCGCCGGCGCGGTCATCCGGGGCGTCGGATTCCGTTCTTTCGCGTCCAACCAGGACTACAAAGACCATCCGGCGATGGTCTCGGTCAATGCTCGGAAGGTCACTTTCGAAAAGGATGTTTTCCTCGGCTCCGCCGCCACCGGGCTGCTGATCGCGCAGCCGGACGCGACCATCAGTAGCAGCCTCTTCGACCGCAACGGCCTCGCCGGCATCGTCGCCAACAAAGCCGACAACATCAGGATCGTCGGCAACACCATGGTCGGCAACAACGCCGAGCATTTCGCCATCTCCGGTGATTCGGTGGGGGCCGCCGGCACCAAGATCACCCGTACCAAACGGCCGTACATCGCCAGGAACATCTTTCGGGACAACCACTCCAACGGCTGGTGGTGCGACCTGGGCTGCAGCGACGCGGTGGTGATCGGGAACCTCGCGAGCGGCAACCAGGTCAACGGCCTGTTCTACGAGATTTCCGCACGGGCCTTGGTCGCGTCCAACGTGATGGCGGGCAATGCCAAGCTGGGCCTGAAAATCTCCAGCTCGGACAACGTTCGGGTGGTCAACAACACGATGGTCGGCAACCAGAGCAACCTCGGCGTCTACAACGATCCGCGCGGACCGGACAGCGACCCGTACTCCAACGGCATGGGCCAGGTCTGGGACAGCCGCAACACCCGGCTGCTGAACAACTTGATGGTCGGTGACGTGGATTCCGACCAGCCGTTCGTGATCACCGCGGACTACAAGAACCCACCGCGGACCAGTGCCGCCCAGATGATCGTGGCCAGTGACGGCGGTTGTTACGTACGCGCCAACGCCCACCTTCCCAGCGTGCTGGTTTCCTGGTGGAATTCACCGTCCGATGTGGACGCGTACGGATCGCTGGCGCAATGGCGACAGGCCACCGGCTTGGAGGCACACGGCCAGGAACTGACCGGTGGGCCGGGCGATGTCTTCGTCAATCCGGGCGCGCTGAATTTCCGCCCACAACCCAGTTCCCCGGCCGCGCACGGCGGTCAGCCACTGCCGTCCGAGGTGGCATCCGCGCTTGGCCTGACGACGACGGCCAGCCCAGCTCGCGGTGCTCTGGTCGGGCCGGGCGTCGACTAAAGTTCTTTCGCGCGTTCGGCTGGTACGAGCACCACATCGCGGCTGCCATAGCGCGGAAGGGGCGCCGGGTTGGCCAGCTCGTCGGCGGTCAGCAGGTGCAGCGAGTCGTCGCCAATAGCGAAAACCAGATATCCGGTGGCGTGCAGGTCGCTGATCACTGCTCGCAGCCGCGGCACCTTTTTCAGCACCTCCACCACGATCGTGGGGCGGGTCTCGGCGATCCTCGACCGTACCGACTCCAGCACCTGGGCCTCATAGCCCTCGATGTCCAGCTTCAGCAGGTCCACACCGTCCACAAGGGACGACATGCGGACGGTCGGGACCGTGACCGCACGAGTGGACGGCCGGTTGCCGACGCCCTCGTTTCCGGCCGACAGATAAGCCCCAGTAGGCGCCGAATACTGTTCCTGGTCCGGCAGCGAAAGCTCCATCGTTTCCGGAGCGTCGTCACCCACCACGGCGGCCTGCACGATGTCCACATTCCGTAGTGCATTCAGCCGTACGTTCGCCCGTACGATGTCCGCCGACTCCGGATTCGCCTCCACCGCCACATATTTCGCGTCCGGCGCGGCCGCCGCGCCCTGCACGGTGTAGTAACCGATATTGGCGCCGAGCTCCAGGATCCCGGTGGCCCGCTCACACAATCGCCGCCACCACAACGTTTCGCAGCCCTCATAGCCGGATTCCCCGTACCAGTAAAGCAATCGGGCCAGCCGCGACTCGACCGCGGTGAGCCGCAGCCCCGGGTTGTCGGGAAGCGCGAAGTCGCGCATCGGCGCCAACGGCCGGTGCCGCAGCAGCGAAACCGCCGGCGCCCACAACCGCTGCTGGACGCCGGAGGATCCAGCGAACCGCCGGTGCACCTGTGCGACCACTCCCGGTGGCACCGCACGAAGGCCCCGCGACAGGCCCTGTCGAGCCCGTACCCGGAGCCGCGTACTTAATGGCAGTGTCATGCCACCATGCTAATTCAACTGGCGACCACTGCTGTGGAGTTCGGTGAGGAGCGGGCGTTCCCGTACGGATCGGAGACCCTGATCCGGTAGTAATGCGAACTGCCGCTGGCGAGGCCGGTGTCGGTGAACGACAGCGATGGCAGCGTCCAGAAATTCGTCGACGCGGTGGTGGTGTAAACCGGCGTCGACCCGTTGTCGCGGATCACCTCGTACGTGAGTTTCGCGTTGTCGCGGTCCCACGTGGTCTTCCAGGTCACCTTCAGCGTCTTGCTGCCAGCGGTGGCCACCGTGGGGGCCGCGAACGGCACCTCCGGCGCGTTGATGTCCGGCTTCACCGCGGTCGTCGCGAAATGCGTCAGGCCCTGCTGCGCGACCCCGCCGACCTGAGTGAACTCGCCGCCCACCCAGAGATATTTGTCGTCGTTCGCCATCGACCACGGGCCCTGCTTGTAATACGAGCTGGTCGGGCCGTAGTTGATCTGCGGGAACCAGTGCAGCAGCTGGTTTTTCGAGGCGCCGCCGGAATCCGCGGTCTCGGCCAGCAACCGCTGGTACGTCGCCGGGTTGGTCTGTCCCCAACCGCCCATCGAACTGCAGTCATGCGCGTGCGATCCACTGTAGACAACGCCGTTCTGCACCGCGATCGTCGTCGTGGCGCCGAGGCAGGTGTCCTTCCATAACAGCTTTCCGGTGGCCGTGTCGACCGCCAGCCGACCGTCGAAAACTCCGCCGCCTTCACCATGCGCGCCGGCGAAAACCGTCGGACCGACCACGACCACATCGGTGACACCGGAATACTGGGTGCCGTTGCGCGGCGGGATCGGCCGCGGGGTGCTCCATGGGGTGAGCGCGCCGGTGCCAGTGGAGCTGACCGCGCCGATGCTGTTTTCGTTGCTGCCGTTGAGATGGTCGAAGTCGCCGCCGACGATGACCCGACTGCCGTCGGTGCTGAGCGCCATCGTACGAACGGTGTTGTCCGTCGACGGGTTCCACGGCAGCAAAGCGCCGGTGGCCCGGTCGAAGGCGGCCAGCCGAGTCCGCGGCTGGCCGTTGACGGTGGTGAAGTTGCCGCCGATGTAGACCGTCGTCGCCGAGACGGCGACTGCTCGTACGCGACTGTTGATGGTCGCCGAAATCGGCTCCAGCGCGCCGGTGCTCAGGTTGATGCCGGCGAACCGGCTGCGGGCATGCCCGTCCACCGCGGTGAAATCGCCACCGAAGTAGACGGCTTTGCCGTCCGGCGCCGCCGCGACGCCGAAAATCGCGTCGCAGAGCCACTTGTTCGTACCCACCGAGTCGCATTCCGGGCCGGGGTTGGTCGTCGACGTGTACGCCGTTCCGGTCACCGGGTGATTGAAGGTGGTCGGCGCGCCGGAAGCGATGTCAAACGCGGCCAGGTTCGACCGGGACTGCTGGCTGGACGCGCCGGCCGCCGCGCCCGGCGGCCGGATATCGTTGAAGTTCCCGCCGGCGAAAACGGTCGACCCGGACCGTGCCAGCGCCCAGACGATGCCGTCCGTCTGCCACGTCGACAGCGGATCGGCGGTCACGGTGGCCGGGGTGCCGGCCGGTGGCGCGGTGTCGGCATTGGCCGGCACCGCAGCCGGCACCGCCAGCGCGAGACCGGCCGACAGCGCGACCGCGGCTGTCAGGGCACGAAATTTCCAGGACACTGGGAATCACTTCCTATTGTTGACAAGCCGCGGCCTGTGCGCTTACAAGCAGATGAACCACGGGCATTTGACGGTTACCGCGTCGCCGTACGGCGAGGAACGCTTGTTGTTGAACGGATCCGCGACCTTCACCCGGTAGTAGTGCGAGCTGCCGGTGACCAGACCCGTGTCCGTGAAGGAAAGCGTGGGCAGCGTCCAGAAATTCGTGTTCACCGTCGTGGTGTAGATCGGCGTGGTTCCGTCGTCTCGGAAAAGCTGGTACGTGGTGGCCGTGTTGTCCCGGTCCCAGGTCGCGTCCCAGCTGACCTTCAGCGAGGTTTTGCTGGCATTGGTGGCGACCGGCGCGGCGAAGGGCGCTTCGGGCGGGTTGATGTCCGGTGCCACGCTCTTGGGCGCGAACCGGGTCAAGCCCTGCTGGTCGACGCCGCCGACCTTGGTGAATTCGCCGGCGACCCACAAATACGTGTCGTCGTTGGCCATCGCCCACGGGCCCTGTTTGTAGTACGAGTCCGCCGGGCCGGTGTTCACCGAGGGGAACCAGTGCAGCAGCTTGTTTTTCGAGGCACCGCCGGAATCCGCGGTCTCGGCCAGCAGCCGCTGGTAGGTCGCCGGGTTGGTCTGCGACCAGCCACCCATCGAGCTGCAGTCATGCGCATGGGAGCCGCTGTAGACAATGCCGCCTTGCACCGCGATCGTCGTGGTGGCGCCCAGGCAGGTGTCTTTCCATTGGGTCGTACCAGTGTTGGTGTCCACCGCGAACCGGCCGTCGAAAACACCGCCGCCTTCACCGTGTGCGCCACCGAAAACCGTCGGTCCGACGACGACCAGCTCGGTCACGCCAGAGAACTGGCTGCCGTTGGGCGACTGGATCGGCCGGCTGTTCCAGGTGGTCAGTGCGCCAGTGCTGGCGTCCACCGCGCCGATCGCGTTTTCGTTGCTGCCATTGAGATGCGGGAAGTCTCCACCGACGATGACCCGGCTGCCGTCCGAGCTGAGCGCGAGCGTACGCACGGTGTCATCCGCGGCCGGTGCCCACGGCAGCAACGCTCCGGTGGCCCGGTCCAACGCGGCCAGCCGAGTCCTGGTTTGTCCGTCCACCTGGGTGAAATCGCCGCCAATGTAGACGGTCGTCGCCGAGACGGCGATTCCTCGCACCCGCCCGTTGATGTCCGGGGTCATCGCCGGGTCCAGCTGCCCGGTGGAAAGACTGACACCGGCCAGCCGGCTGCGCGGCTCGCCGTCGACGTGGGTGAAATCGCCGCCGAAATACAGCGCGCTGCCGTCCGGCGCCGCCTTGACCCGGAAAATTGCCTGGCAGAGCCATTCGTTGGTGCCCACCGAGTCACATTCGGGGCCCGGGTTGGTGGTCGAGCTATACGCCGTGCCGGTCACCGCGTGGTCGAAACCGGTCGGTTGCCCAGTGGCCACATTGAAGGCCGCGAGGTTGGACCTGGTCAGCTGGCTGGGATCGCCGTCAGCCGTGCCGGGCGGGCGAATGTGGTCGAAATTCCCACCGGCGTAAACCGTTCCGCCGCTCTGGGTGAGGCTCCAGACAATGCCGTTGGTCTGCCAGGTCGGCAGGTTGTCGGCGGTGACCGTCTCGGGCGTACCGGCCGGCGGCGCGGTGTCCGCGTGCGCGAGCGGCGCCAGCGCGAGGCTGGCGATCAAGGTCAGGGCAGCGCCAGCCGCGACGATCAGACCTCGTCGGAACCTGGCCTTTGGTGACGGGGACGCGGGCGACGATAACGCAGCTGGCATCTGTGGTCCTTGCTGGAAAGGGCCCGCGACGGCAGCGAAAGAGCCGCTCACGGAAAGCGATCGGTCCGCGCCACGCTAACTCTTTCCCACCATGGCGCGAATAGTCTGTTCGTCCACTCCAGATAGCCGGACCGCTATTCTTTATGACTCTTTCGACGGCCAATTGTGCGCGTTAATGAAGTGCCGAAAATCCCCGCAACAGCCAGCAAAACGGGCACAAAAACGCTCCGGGAGCCGCCCCTAAGGGCAACTCCCGGAGCGTACGGAAGATTCTTTTTTACTTGCTGATGGCTATGCCGGCACCGTGACGGAATTGGGGTTTGATCGGGTGTTGTGATACGGATCGCTCACTTTTACCCGGTAGTAGTGAGAACTTCCGGCGGCCAGGCCCGAGTCGGTGAAAGTCAGCGTCGGCAGGGTCCAGAAGTTGGACGTTGCCGTCGTCGTGTAGATCGGGGTCGTGCCGTTGTCACGGAAGACCTGATAGGTCAGGTCCGCGTTATCCCGGTCCCAGGTAGCCTTCCAGGTGACCTTCAGCGCGGTGCTGCCGACCGCGCCGACGGTGGCGGCTGCGAACGGCGTTTCCGGCGGGTTGGTGTCCGGCGCCACGCTCTTGGTCGCGAACCGGGTGAGGCCCTGCTGATCGGCGTCGCCGGCCCTGGTGAATTCACCGCCGACCCACAGGTAGTTGCTGTCCGCGACCAGTGCCCACGGACCCTGCTTGTAATACGAGGTTTCCGGGCCGTAGTTGACATACGGGAACCAGTGCAGCAGCGTGCTCTTGCTGCCACTGCCGGCGGTTTCGGCTACCAGCCGCTGATAAGTCGACGGATTCGTCTGCGGCCAGCCACCCATCGAGCTGCAGTCGTGCCCATGCGATCCGCTGTAGACAACACTGCCCTGCACCGCAATCGCTGTGGTGGCGCCAAGACACGTGTCCGTCCACAGGGTGTTGCCGGTATTCGTGTCGACCGCGAACCGGCCGTCGAAAACGCCGCCACCCTCGCCGTGCGCTCCGCCGTAGACGGTCGAGCCGGCCACCACCAGGTCTGTCACCCCGGAGTATTTGCTGCCGGACGGCGCCGGCACCGGCCGACTGTTCCACTGCGTCAGCGCGCCGGTGCCGGTCGCACTCACCGCGCCAACGCTGTTTTCGTTGCTGCCATTGAGTTTTGCGAAATCGCCGCCGACGATGACCCGGCCGCCGTCGGCGGACAGGGCCAGCGCCCGTACGGTGTCGGTCGCGGTCGGCGCCCACGGCAACAACGCGCCGGTGGCCCGGTCGAGCGCGGCCAGCCTCGTACGCGGCTGCCCGTTAACCGTGGTGAAGTCACCACCGATGTAGACCGTGGTGGCCGAAACCGCGATGCCGCGGATCCGGTTGTTCACCAGCGCGCTCATCTTGGCGTCGAGCTTTCCGGTGGTCAGGTCGAAACCGGCGAGCCGGCTGCGGGCCTGGCCATCCACGTGGGTGAAATCGCCACCGATATAGAGCGCCTTGCCGTCTGGCGAGGTCTTGGCCCGAAAGACCGCGTCACAGAGGTATTCGTCGGTGCCGATCGTCTGGCATTCCGAGCCGGGGTTCGTCTTGGAGACGTAAGCCGTGCCGGTCACCGCGTGCGCGAAGGTGGTCGGTTTTCCAGTCGCCACATCGAAAGCGGCGAGATTGCTACGGCTGAGCTGAGCGTAGTCGCCAGGCGTGGTGCCGGGCGGTCGTACGAAGTCGAAATTGCCGCCGGCGAAAACCGTCGAGCCGGCCTGCGCCAAACTCCACACGATGCCATCGGTCTGCCAGGTCGACAGTGGATCGGCGGTGACGGTTTCCGGCGTGCCAGCCTTGGGCGAGGTGTCGCCCCAGGCGGTGGCGAGCACGGACGCGACGGTCACCACGGCGATCGAGCCGGCGGCGACGGCCAGTGGCTTCCAGAGCCGCTTTCGGGCACCTGACATTGCGCAGCACCTTTGCTGTCCAGGACCTGCCAGCAGCGCGCCGTCGGGCTGCTCGAAAGCGATCGGTCGAAGCACAATGTAGCGCCGCTCGACCGGCCGAAATACGGTGGCCGGCGGTACGAACGATGTTCGCGGCAAACAAAACGGCGGCAGCAAAAGAAACCCTGACCGACAACCGGACATTACGCCATCATTCTCGTCAAAAACTAATGGCACCTTACGGCTCGACTCGTCCTTCCGGCCAGACTCGTCCTTCTAGTCAGAAAAGAGTGCCCTGTCAGTCGGCAGCGCGTCGAAGGTGTCCGCGAGCGCCCGGACGGCCTCTCGCGCGTCCAACCCTCTGCGGCGATGGTCAGCGGTGACACCTGGCCGCTGCTAATCGTACGATCGGCATATCCATCGATAGAGCTATCCATGGTTTCGGCGGGGTCGTGCCCGCATTGGTCGGCGACGGGATCGCGATCGCCCGTACGCTGGTCGGAATCGGTGTTATCTGGAGGAGAAAACGATGGACGTAGCCGCCACGCGCGACTGGGTGCACGGCATCGCCGCGGCCATCGACGAGCACACCGACCTGCTGACCCAACTCGACTCGGCGATCGGCGACGCCGACCACGGCGCGAATATGCACCGCGGGTTCGCCGCCGTCGTGGCCGCGCTCGAAGGCCGCGAGGTGGCCACGGTCGGGGACCTCCTCGTGACCACCGGCATGACCTTGATCAGCAGCGTCGGCGGCGCCGCCGGACCGCTGTTCGGCAGCGCTTTCCGGGCCATCGGCAAGGCCCTCCCTGACCCCAACGCCGACCCGAAACAGCTGCTGGTGGGCTTGACCGACGGTCTCGCCGCGATCCAGCGGCTAGGCGCGGCGGCGCCCGGCGACAAGACGATCGTCGATGCGTACGCGCCGGCGCTGGCCGCCTTCGAAGATGAGCTGGCGGCCGGCGGCGACCTCGTTTGCGCCACCTCGCGGGCAGCGGAAGCGGCCGAGAAAGGCATGCGGGCGACCGCGCCGCTGGTCGCCCGCAAAGGCCGCGCGTCCTATCTCGGCCAGCGCAGTGTCGGCCACCAGGACCCGGGCGCCACTTCGACCGCGCTGATCTTCCGGGCCCTCGCCGAGGCGGTGGCCGGCCGGTGAACAGCGCCGCCCCCAAAATGGAGCGGCGCTGCTTTTAGCCTGAACTAGTTGTTACCGGCCGAGTAGTGCGTACCGACCTGAAGTGCGGTCAATGCGGTCGGATAGAAGGCCACATCGTCAATGCCACCGTGGAACCAGTTGCTCGCCGGCACGCCCGGCCAGTACGCGAGATTGTCGCCACCCAGCCGCCAATAACCGGTAATGGCCTGCGCGGTCGTCGTCGGGTTGGTCCCCACCAGCGCACCATCGACGTAGAGCGCCATTCCGGTCGCGCCCTGAGTCGCCACCACGTGATGCCATCCACCACTCTGGTACGAACCCGGCGACGTGATGGTCTGCGGCCCGTTATTCCACACACCGAACACCAGTTTCCCAGCGTTGTTGATATATATCTGCCGGTCGTAGTTGGTGCTGTTACCGGTGGCCGCGTTCCCAAAACCGACCAGTTTCCCACCGGTCGGATAGGCCGTACCAAACCAGAACTCGATGGAGTACGTGGTGGGTGCCGCAGCGGCGGACGGGGTGGTCAGAATGCCGTTCGAGGTCCCGTTCGTACGAATGGCCGCGTTCGGCAGCACTCCCGGCGCACCGGACTGGTTCAGCTGGATCCCGCTGCCGAATCTGCCGGTCTTGGAGCCGGTCGCGTCGGCCGCCGTGGTGCCACTCTTTTCGTTCAGTTGCCAGTAAGGACTGGGCCCGGACGCGGCGACCGCACCGCCGTACCTGCCCAGCGGGCTGACCGACCCGGCCACCGCGGCCGAGGCTGGTGACGTACGCGAATTACCGAACGGATCGGTGACTTTCACGGTGTACGTATGCGAACTGCCGGCGGCGAGGCCATTGTCCACATATCTGAGCACTGGCAGCGTCCAGAAATTCGAGTTCGCCGAGACGGTGTAGATCGGCGTGCTGCCACCATCGCGGTAAAGCGAATAGGTCAGGTTCGCGTTGTCCCGGTCCCAGGTGGCCTGCCAGTTGACGCCCAACGAAGTCGTGCCGCGCGGGGTCACCATCGGCGCCAGCATCGGCTCCGGCGGGTTGACGTCCGGCGCGGTGGCCTTGTAAACGTACCGAGTGAGGCCCTGCTGTGGCTGGCCGTTCGCGGTGGTGAACTCGCCGCCGACCCACAAATCGGTGTCATCGTTGGCCATCGCCCACGGTCCCTGCAGATAGTACGAGTTCGGCGGGCCCGGATTCACGGTGGGGAACCAATGCAGCAGCGTCGGTTTGGCCGCACCGTGGGAATCCGCGGTCTCGGCCAGCAATCGCTGATAGCGGCGCGGGGTCACTTCCCCGAAAGCGCCCAAATCGCTGCAGTCGTGCGCGTGCGAGGCGCTGTAAAGAACGCCCTTCATCAGCGCGATCGCCGAGGTCGCGCCGTAACAGTTGTCTTTCCAGATCAGGTTGCCGGTGTTCACGTCCGCGGCAAAGCGGCCGTCGAAAATGTTCGGACCGTGGCCGTTCGCGCCCGCGTAGACGGTGTTTCCGTCCACCACCAGGTCCCAGACGGTCGAATACGTGTCGGCGGCGGTGTTCCGCGGCGGCACCGGCCGGCTGCTCCAGGGCATCGTCGCACCGGAGGTGGCGTCCACCGTCGCGATGCCGTTGATCGTGGTGCTGTTGATGTGGTCGAAAACGCCGCCGACGATGACGTGCGATCCGTCTGTACTCAACGCCATGGTGTAGACCGTGTGATCGGCGGTCGGGGCCCACGGCAGCAAAGCACCGGTGGCGCGGTCAAAAGCGGCCAGCCGGGTCCGAGGCTGCCCGTTGACGCTGGTGAAATCGCCACCAATGTAGACAGTCGTGTTGGAAACCGCGATGGCGCGTACGCGACTGTTGATACTTGGCGCGAGGTTCGTCACCAAGGCACCGGTCGCGAGGTCGTACGCGGCGAGTTTCTGCCGCACCTGCCCTTCGGCGTGATCGAAGTCGCCACCCAGGTAGATCGTCTTGCCGTCCGGGGATGTCTTGACCCGCAACACTTCCTTGCACACGTACGTGCCGGTACCGGCCGCGTCGCACTCGCCGGGAGACGGATTGCTGGCCGCTGCGAACGGCGTTCCGCCGATGTCCGGCTGGAAGGCGGTCGGGTTGCCGGTCGCGATGTCGAAAGCCGCGACGCCGTGCCGGACCTGCTGATGGGAGTCGCCCACCGAGGTGCCCGGCGGCCGGATCGAACCGAAGTCGCCGCCCGCGATAACCGTGGAGCCGGACCGTGCCAGCGCCCACACGATCCCGTCGGTCTGCCAGGTCGGCTGCGGGTCCGCGGTCGCGGTTTCCAGGGTGCCGGCCGGCGGGGCGGTGTCGGCGGCCACCGGCCCGGCCGCGCCGATGCCGGCGACCAACACCGCGGCCACCGCGAGGACAAGCATTTTCGGTCTGTGTCTGGCGAAATATCCGAGTCTCACCGTTGAGGTCCTTCCGTCAGAAGCTCCGCGATAGCCGCGCGATAGCCGTCCGGCGAGAAGAGTCGGACCGCTCTTTCCTGTCCTTGTTGAGCCATTTCCCGGGCCCGCGGCCAGTCCTTGACCAGGCCGGTCACCGCGTCGGCCAGCGCCGCCGGGTCGCCGGCCGGCACCACCAGCCCGGTTTCGCCGGCCGCCACCGCCTCCACCAGACCTTGCGCGTCGGAACTGACCACCGGGCGTACGGCCAATTGGGCCTCGACCGCGACCAGTCCGAACGGCTCCAGCCGGGACGGCACCACCACGATGTCGGCTCGCTCGTACGCGCCCCACACATCGTCGGTGAAACCAGCGAAAGTCACCGCATCAGACAGGCCACGGTCGCGTACGCGATCGCGTAGGGCGGCCTCGAATGCTTCGTTCCCTGGAAAAACCGAGCCCACCAGCTCCAGGGTGGCCGGAATCCCCCGCTCGACAAGCAAACTCAGCGCGTCGATCGCGACGTCGGTGCCTTTACGCTCGGACAGCCGGCCGACATACAGCAGCCCCAACGGCGTCGAGGGGCTGGCCGGAAGATCCTTCAGCGGCCGGGGCGGGCCTGGAACCCCGTTGTAAATCAACACGGTTCGGCGAGCCAGCCGGCGGCTGCCGGCGGACAGGAAGTCCTTGGTGGCCGCGCTGTTGGCGATCACCTTGCGGGCCGCCCACAACGGACCAGTCAGTCCGAGTCTCACCAACCGGCCAACGCCAGCTTCCAGTTCGTGCACGTGGCCGATCACCGGGCGACCGGCTACCCGGCCAGCCAACACCCAAATCGGAATCGTCACGGTGTTCACGTACACGACACTTGGTTTGACCTTGCGTACCAACCGAACGCAGGCCGGCAGCGCGACCGCACTCTCGCGCAGAATGCGCAAAATGCCGCCGGCGGACAGATATCCGCGGCGCAGCACCGGCACCGGCAGCACCACAACCCGCGCACCAAGCTCTCTCACCCGATCGCTTAACGGCCCATCGGCCGGCACGGTCACCACGACCTCGATGCCTCGCTCACACAGCGCGGCCACGGTTTCGATCGCCATTTTGTCGGCGCCGTAGAGATCGGTGGAGGGATTTGCGACCAGGACTGCCCTTTTGCGCATTAACGCGGCCTCACCGGCATCGGGCGGGGCGTCATCGGCACCGCGGGGGACTGCGGGCCGGCCTGTCCGACAGGCGCGATCCGTTCACTGTCTGCGCGCAGCAATTCGGTCCAGGCCACCATCACGAAAAGCCAGGTGCTCGCGACATTAGCGGCGGCCCCGAGGCTCTCCACGAACATGCCGTCCACCACCAGGAAGGCGACCAGTCCCAACAGAATAGCCCTATCTGGGGCGATCGAGGGCGGAATCCGGCGAATGCGATAAAGCGTGAAGACCATCATCACCAGCAGCCCCACCCAGGCCACCGTGGCCACCAAACCGCCGTCCACCAGCACATTCACCAGCGCGTTGTGACCGCCGCCAAGGCCAATGGTCTGCAGGAAAAGTCCGCGGGTCGCGGTCAGCCCCCAGCCAAAGAGGGGCTTTTGCACAAAAAACTCCCACGCCTGCGCCCACAGGTCGGTACGGGAATTCAGCGTCTCCAGCCGGGCGACCGATTCGCCGCGCTGGAAAAAGGCCAGGATCGCCGGCGCCGCGACGAGCGCGACCAGGCCGGTCACCAACCCGGCCACCAGGGTGATCTCCATTTTGCGGCGGCCCCGCCAGAACGTCCAGCCGAGCACCGCGAGACCGGCCGCCGCACCCACCACCGCGCCGCGGGTCTGGGTCGCGATCAGTCCGCCGCCGACCAGCGCGAGCAAAAGGAGATAAACACTCAGCGGCCAGCGCGGCCCTTCCCGGTCGCCGCGATGGCTCAACAAATAGCCGACCACGATCATGGTGGCGATGCCGAGAAAAATGCCGGCCGTCACCGGGTGGATGGCCAGCCAGCTGAACCGGCCTTCCTCCTGCTGGGCATGTTGAAACGGAATAATGGCACCAAAGACGACAGAACCGGCAACCAGCACGAGGAAGGCGTGCGCGAAATTGTGCAACTCCCGACGGCCGGCGTGTTTGGCAATACAGCGAGTGACGACCAACACAATGACGAATTGCGCGGCGCGTACGAGCGCGAGCTGCGTGTACGGCGAATAAAGCGCTGAGACGGCCATCACAGTTACGTACGCGTACAGCAGGAAAACCATCGGACTGACCCGGCGAGGGCGCGGCGGACGGCCGTAGCGTAAAACGCAAAAAGCCCCAACTGTCAGATATATGACGATTTCCAGTAACACAAACGGATCTGCCTGACCACCCACCGCATCGTCGACCGACCGGGTGCGCACTTTGTAGTCGCTGGCCACGATCATCGCCAGCAAACACACCGGAACCCACTGTTCCCAGCGCTGAATGACCTGGTCACGGACCAGATGCAGGCGAAAACCAGTGCGGATGACCGCGGCCCGGCCGACCACTCGCCGGGCCGGCGTGCCTTCGGTCGCCATCAGAACCTCCCGGGCGCAGCGTAACGATCAGCCGGATGGACGATAAGGAGAAGCCGTAAATTCGATCCATTCGGACCGGCACCTGGATACGGTCGGTGGGGTGCTGTCCAGAGTGGCTGGGCGGCGATCGGGTGAACAAAGAATCGTCTCGCCGGCGGCCGTCCGGACAGGAGTTTTATGCGGATAGCACTGGTCGGCACCCGCGGGGTGCCAGCCCGGTACGGCGGTTTTGAGACCTGCGTGGAAGAAGTTGGCGCCCGGTTGGCTGGTCGCGGGCACGATGTTCTCGTCTACACCCGGCGTGCGGGCGACCCCGCGGACCGGTTGAGCAGCTATCGCGGAATGCGGCTCACGCATCTTCCAGCCGTACGTCACAAAGCGCTGGAAACTCTCAGCCACACCGCGTTGTCGGTCGCCCACCTGCTGACCCAACGCGTCGACGCGGCCATTGTTTTCAATGCAGCGAACGCATTGTTTTTGCCGCTGCTGCGGATGCGCCACATTCCGGTGGCCACCCACGTGGACGGCCTGGAATGGAAACGCGCGAAATGGGGCGGCGCTGGCCGGCGTTACTACCGGGCCGCCGAAGCGATGGCGGTCCGCTGGTCGGATGACCTGATCGCCGACGCGATCGGCATTCAGGAGTACTACCAGGACGAGTTCGGCGCCGGCTCGGACTACATCGCGTACGGCGCACCGATTCTGGACGGCATCGGCTCGGCCAAGCTGGCCGAACTGGAAGTCGAGCCCGGTGGCTATCACCTGGTGGTGGCCCGATTCGAGCCGGAAAACCATGTCGACGTGACCGTGGACGGATATGTACGCTCCGGCGCCAAACGGCCGCTCCTGGTGGTTGGATCCGCGCCATATGGCGCGGAACACACCGCGCGGATCCGGGAGTTGGCCGCTGGCAACGACAGTGTCCGGTTCCTCGGCGCGGTGTGGGACCAGGAACAACTCGACCAGCTTTACGCTGGCGCGTACACATACCTGCATGGCCATTCCGTTGGCGGTACGAATCCGTCGCTGCTGCGCGCGATGGGCGCCGGCGCACCGACGATCGCTTTCGATGTTCGCTTCAACCGCGAGGTGCTGGGTTCGGCCGGCCGCTATTTCGCCGACGCCACCGCGCTGGCCACCGAGATCACCGAGGCCGAAGCGGACCCGGACGGCACCGCGTCGCGCGGCCGGGGATCCCGGGCCGGGGCGGACCGTTACGACTGGGACGCGGTGGCCGAGAAGTACGAGCAACTGTGCGACCGGCTGGCCCGAGGCATCCGCCAACCACGGGTGTCCGGCCGTCGCGGCGCCCCGCATCGCGCACCGCTGCGGGCGGCCGTGGTCGCGTCGACCGGCACGGAGGACTGAGCATGCTGACCGGCTTCACCTTCGGGCTTTTCGATCTTTTCCACGTCGGCGACCTGGACCTGCTCCGGCAGTCCGCCGCGCGCTGCGACCGGCTGGTGGTCGGCGCGTACACGGACGAACTGGCCGAGCACACCTGGCGGTCCACGCCGTACGTGCCGCTGGCCGAAAGGCTGGACATTCTCGCCAACCTGCGCTTCGTCGACGACGTGATCGCGTTGTCATCGCTGGACATTCCGGCCGCCGCCGAGGCGGTCGCGGCCGACCTGGTGATGGTCGGTCCAGGCCGGGACGGCACGCCGACCGCCGACCAGCTGAGCCAGTCACTGACCGGCATCGGGGTTGTCACGATCGAGCCGAAGGCCGAAACTGGCAGCCCGATCCTGCGACAGGCATTGGACGCGGACTGGACGGCGGTGGCATGACAACCAGCGAGGGCACTGGATTCCGGGACGCGCTGCGCAGGCTGCCAGCGGCGCAGAAAAGCGCCAAAGGCGCGCCCGCCTATTCACGTTTTGTGAACCGCAAACTCGGCCGCTATCTGGCCGCTTTCGCCTATCGCGTACGCATGTCGCCCAACCAGGTGACGATCATCAGCGCGCTGTTCAGTTTCGCCGCCATCGCGATGATCGCGCTGGTACGCCCGTCGCTGCCGATGGGCATCGCGGTCTGCCTGCTGCTGGTCATCGGCTACGCGTTGGACTCCGCCGACGGGCAGCTGGCCCGGCTCACCGGCCGCGGTTCGCGGGCCGGCGAGTGGCTGGACCATTTCGTGGACAGCGCGAAAATCGTCACGCTGCACGCGGCCGTCCTGGTGTCGTTCTACCGATTTTTCGCGCTGCCACCGGCACTTCTGTTGATCCCGCTGGTCTTCTGTTGCGTGGCAACGGTGTTGTTCTTCGGGATGATCTTGAAGGACCTGCTCCGGCGGGGCGTCACGGCCAAACCCGTCGGGCGGCCGTCGATCGTGCGATCGGTGCTGGTGATTCCCACCGACTACGGTTTGATGTGCCTGGTCTTCGTGCTCTACGGCACTGGCCTGGTTTTCGTGGGCATCTACGGTTTCCTGCTAGTCACCAACGCACTTTTCCTGGCCGCCGCCGGAATCAAGTGGTTCCGGGAGATCGCCGCCGCCGACGCGGCGCAGGCGCCGGCGCCCAATGCCGACGTGGTCCACAAACCGCTGATCGCCGACACCGTCATCAACATCCCCGCCGGCCGTACGCCCAACGCCGACGCCATCACCAAAAGCATCGGCGGCAGCGCCATTCCCGGGCGGCACCCGTGACGGTCGTCGGCTATGTCCCCGGCGCGTACGACATGTTCCACGTCGGCCACCTGAACATCCTGCGCCGGGCCCGCGAAGGCTGTGACGTTCTGGTCGCCGGTGTGGTCACCGACGAGACTGTCGTACGAGCAAAGGGAAAG
Organism: Fodinicola feengrottensis; assembly: GCF_039530045.1. Classification (NCBI taxonomy): domain Bacteria; kingdom Bacillati; phylum Actinomycetota; class Actinomycetes; order Mycobacteriales; genus Fodinicola; species Fodinicola feengrottensis. Next base: position 137,067 of record NZ_BAAANY010000015.1, read on the forward strand.
CCGCCGGTCGTACCGCTGGCGGAGCGGCTGGAGATCGTGTCCGCCATCGCCTTCGTCGATCGCGCGGTCACCGATCTGTCCACCGACAAGCGGGTCATGTGGGAGCTGCTCAAGTTCGACGTGCTTTTCAAGGGCGACGACTGGAAAGGCACCGAAAAGGGCCGCCGACTGGAGGCCGACATGGCCTCCGTCGGCGTGCGCGTCGTCTACTTTCCGTACACCGCCCACACCTCCAGCACCGCCCTGCGCGCTCTCATCGCCCGCTAGTTGTCTTAGTGGATGTAATCTTCGAGGCGTCCGACGGAAAACCCGGGAGAGGCGGCGACCGCGGCCAGCAGCACGTGCATGTCACGCTCGAAGTCGGGCGTGAAGTGCATCAGCAGGATCATCCCGGGATAGAGCGGATTGTGCGGGCCGAAGGCGTGTTGCGCGATGTAGAGCGTGCCGCCGATGACCGAACCCTCCCAGAGGGTGTTGGCGGCGATGCCACCGCAGCTCTGGATGACTTTCAGCGTGGTCAGGTCATATTCGCCGTACGGCGGACGGAACAGGGTCGGCCGGCGGCCGGCGACGCCCTGGAGTTTGTCGACCGAGCCACAAATCTCGAAGCGTTGTACGTCCTCGGGCAACCCTTTGAGTTTGCGGTGTGACTGGGTGTGCGCCTCGATGGTGGCGCCTTCGGGCTGCAGGCTGCGAAAGAAATCGGCGTGCTGCACGGCCGGTGACGAGATCAGGAAAAGCGAGGTCGGAATGTGTGCCTCTTCGAGCACCCGGGCCGCCTCCGGCGGCTGGTAACCGCCGTCGTCGATGGTAATGAAAACGACGTTCCCGTTGACCGGGACTCGCAGGACGGTCTGCGCGTACTCACCGCCGGCGGCCGCGCTGAACGGCACCGGCCGTGGCGCTGGCGGCAGCTGCGGCATCGGGCCAAGGTTGCCGCTGACCCGCGGCGTTTGCCCGTACGAGTCAGGAAGCTCGGCGCCGAACGGCGGCGGGATGATGGGCGGCGCGGCGGTGGCCGCGCCGGGTGCGGCCAGCGTGAGCAGCAGGCCAGCGAGCGCGAGCCCGGCCCCGGTCCGGAGAGTACGCATGTGAGGAAATGGTCCTTTCGCACCCTAAAAGTAAAATGGATGCTAAAAGGCTATCAATACGCTCCCGCGCTGCGAACGACAGCGGTGACGGTGCGCAACAGGACGACCAGGTCGAGGGTCAGCGACCAGTTCTCCACATAGCGCAGGTCGAGCCGCATCGAGTCTTCCCACGACAGGTCGGCGCGGCCGCTGACCTGCCACAGGCCGGTCACCCCCGGCTTCACCACCAGGCGGCGCATCAGGTCGTCGGGATATTCGGCGACCTCGGACGGCAGCGGCGGGCGCGGTCCGACCAGGCTCATCTGGCCGGCCACCACGTTGAAAAGCTGGGGCAGCTCGTCGATGGAGAAGCGACGGAGCCACCGGCCAAGCGGGGTCACCCGGGGATCGTGCCGGATCTTGAAAAGCAGCCCGTCGTGCTCATTCAACGCGGCCAGCTCGCCGAGCCGGCTTTCCGCGTCCAGATACATGGTGCGCAGTTTGAGAATGGTGAAATTCTCGCCGTCCTTGCCGACCCGGGTCTGCCGGAAAAACGCCGGACCGGACGAGGTGACCCGGATCGCCAGCGCCACCGCGAGCAGCAGTGGGGAAAGCAGGATCAGCAGCAGCGAAGCGGAAAAGACGTCGAAAAGCCGCTTGATCATCCACCGGCTGCCGGCCAGCTCGGCGTGGTCCAGGTGCAGCATCGGCAGCCCGTCGATCGGGCGCAGGGACGTACGCGGGCCGGCCACATCCAGCAGCGCGCCGGCCACGATGATGTCGGTGCCGGTGCTTTCCAGCGACCACACCAATCGGCGCAGCATCGCCGAGCTCAGCTCCGGACAGGGCAGGATCGCGACGGTGTCGGCGGCCACGTCGATGACCGCGCGGGTGATGGTGTCGAAAGTGCCGACCACCTCGATGCCGTCGACGCTGTTCCGGCCGTCTCGTTGTGGTGGCACGCAAACTCCGACCACCTGCATGCCGTGATATTGATGCCGGGCCAACTGACGATGCAGCTCACCGACCGTGGTGTCGTCGCCCACCACAATGACGCGGCGCATGCAGCGGCCGTGGGCGCGCTCTCGTACGAGCCAGCGCCGCAAAAGATAGCGACCAACCAGAGTTGCGACGGTAACCGCGGGCAGAACAACGACGACGTAACCGCGGGCCAGCTCTATGCTCGCCACGTATGAGACAAAGGCGACCGCGGCGGTCAGCACCAGGCCTGCGTTGAGTACGCGCCGGTATTCCTCGTTGCCGACGAAAAGATAACGCGACTCGTACGCCCGGGCGAACATCAGGACCAGCAACCAGATCGCCGGGAAGAACGCGCTGCCAATGACGTAAGCCCAGGCGTGGTGCGGAATCGAACCGAACCGGATCCAGAATCCGAGCCCGGCCGCGACCACCGCGGCGGCCACGTCGACCAGCGTCAGCAGGCTGACATAACGCTGCTCCCAGTCGGTTTTTTCGACTCGTACCGGCAAGGCCGGCAGTTCGTGCACGTCGGCGACCGGGTCCGGCGCCAGCACGGCCTGGCTGAAAGCGAACTGACCTCGGCCTTTGCGCCGGGACGGGGCGAGCGCGTGGGTCAGCGAGAGCCGCCGGCCGGTCGGCTCCGGCGGGCGGACAGCCGCGAGCGTCACGGTCTGGTCAGTGGTCTGGGGATCTGTGGTCACACCCGGCGCCCTTCGTCAGAACGCGCACATCTGGACGAACCAGACCACAAGACAGCACGCCGGTCAATCGCCCTCCCCATCGCGGGACCTGTTTCCTGACCCTATGGGGACAAAGCATGTGCCGGAACATACTTACGCAGCGGGAACAATGACTGATCGGATGAATTCCTGGTAACACCTGGCAATCACCGTCATCACGGACAGCTAATTTGTGGTCTGTCCGCTTACCGAACAGCGACCAGTGTTCTCGCCGGTGACAGAGTTTTCCGCGGGACGTACGAGAAAAGTAATGAACCAGTACGGAATTCGATGGTCCAGATCACAAAAAGAAATTCAGCTGACTCCGCCGAACAGGCTGGTGACCGATCCGTCCGAAAACACCTCGCTGATAGCGCGCGCGATCAGTGGCGCGATCGACAGCAGCGTCAGTTTGTCCAACTTCTTCTCCGGCGGCACCGGCAGCGTGTTGGTCAGCACCACCTCGCTGATCCGGCTGTTCTTCAGCCGCTCGGTGGCCGGGTCGGACAGCACGCCGTGGGTGGCCGCCACGATCACGTCACCAGCGCCCGCGTCGAACAGCGCGTCGGCCGCCTTGCAAATCGTGCCGCCGGTGTCGATCATGTCGTCGACCAGCACGCACGTACGGCCCTCGACCTCGCCGACGACCCGGTTCGCCACCACCTGGTTGGGGATCAGCGGATCGCGGGTCTTGTGGATGAAGGCCAGCGGGCAGCCACCCAGCTCGTCGGTCCACCGCTCGGCCACCCGGACCCGGCCGGAGTCCGGCGCGACCACCGCGAACTGGCGGCCCTCGTACGTCCGCTTCACGTAGTCGGCGAGGATCGACAGCGCGAACAGGTGATCCACCGGGCCGTCGAAGAACCCGGAGATCTGCGCGGTGTGCAGGTCGACGGTGAGGATCCGGTCGGCGCCGGCGGTCTTGAACATGTCGGCGACCAGCCGAGCCGAGATCGGCTCCCGGCCGCGGTGCTTCTTGTCCTGGCGCGCGTACGGGAAGAAGGGCAGCACGACGGTGATCCGCTTGGCCGAACCGCGTTTGAGGGCGTCGACCATGATCAACGCCTCGACCAGCCACTGGTTGATCGGCGTGGTCATGGACTGCACGACAAAGGCGTCCGAGCCGCGTACCGACTCCTCGAACCGGACGAAGATCTCGCCGTTGGCGAAGTCGTACGCGGCGGTCGGGGTGGGCTGCAACCCGAGGTGTGCGCCAATCTCGTCCGCCAGCTCCGGATAGGCCCGGCCGGAGAACAACATCAGGCTCTTGCGGTTTTCGGCTTGCAGGCTGTTCACGATGACTACTCCCCCTGGTTTTGCTCGGCCGCGGCACGCGCGGCGGCCTCGGCCGCCGCGGTCCCCGGCCGCTTGCGCTCGACCCATCCCTCAATCACCCGCGGCTTGGCACCCGGTATGGCCAGCGCCCCCGCTGGCACATCGCCCAGGATCACCGTCCCGGCGCCGGAATACGCCCCGTCGCCGATGGTCACCGGCGCCACGTACATGTTGTCCGACCCCATCCGGCAGTGGCTGCCGACCACCGTCCGATGCTTGTGCACGCCGTCGTAGTTCACGAAAACGCTCGCCGCGCCGATGTTGCTCTGCTCGCCAATGGTCGCGTCACCCACGTACGACAGGTGCGGGACTTTGCTGCCCGCGCCCACCTGCGAGCCCTTGACCTCGACAAACGTGCCGATCTTGGCGGCCGTGTCCAGCACCGTACCGGGCCGAAGGTAGGCGAACGGGCCGACGCTGACCCGCTCGCCGATCCGGGCGCCCATGCAGTGCGCGCGGATGACCTTCGCGCCCGGGCCGACCAGGGTGTCGGTGAGCGTGCTGTCCGGGCCGATCTCGGCGCCGGCGGCCACGCTGGTCTCGCCATGCAGCTGGACGCCGGGCAGCAGCACCGCGTCCGCCGCCAGCTCCACCGTCACGTCCACCCAGGTGGTGGCCGGGTCGATCACCGTCACGCCGGCGGCCATCCAGCGGCGCAGCACGGCGTCGCGCAGCAGCGCGCCGAGCCGCGCGAGCTCGATGCGGTCGTTGCAGCCCAGCGCCTCCTCAGCGGCTCCCGCATAGGTCCCGACGCCACGGCCTTCGCGTACGAGCATTGCCACCGCGTCGGTCAGGTATTCCTCACCCTGCGCGTTGGTGGTCGACAGTCGGGACAGCGCATCGCGCACCGCGGCCGCGTCGAAGACGTAGATGCCGGCGTTGATCTCGTGGATGGTCCGCTGCAGGTCGTCGCAGTCGCTTTCCTCGACGATCTCGGCCAGCTCTCCGGCGCCGTCACGGACGATCCGGCCAAGGCCCGTCGGATCCTCGACGCGCGCGGTCAGCACCGTACCCGCGCGGCCCGAGGACGCGTGCTCGGCGACCAGCCCGGCCAGCGTGTCCTGGCGCAACAACGGCACGTCGGCGTTGAGCACGACGACCGTGCCGGCGTTGGCCTCCAACGCCTCCAGCGCCACCCGCACGGCATGGCCGGTGCCGCGCTGCTCGGCCTGCACCACCGCCTCGGCGGCCGGCGCGATCTCGGCCAGATGCGCTTTCACCTCGTCGCGGCCGTGGCCGACGACCACCACCGTACGGTCAGCACCGAGCGGGGCCGCCGCCGCCAGCACGTGCCCGAGCAGCGAACGTCCGCCGATCTCGTGCAGTGCCTTGGGAATCGTCGACCTCATCCGCTTGCCGTGGCCAGCGGCGAGAACGACGACGGCGGCCGGACGGACACTCCTCACGCGGGTTTCCCCTTCCAGCGTATTCACCAGGTCACATGGTAGTAGCCCGTACGCCGGCCCTTCCGTGGGGCGTACCCGTCGCGAACTCGACGTTTTCGTCCCCGACACGCCGGTTTGACGACGAAAACGTCGAGTTCGGGCGCGGAGGTCGACGGCCTCAGCGGGAGGGGCGGAGGGCGTGTACGACAGGTGTGTCGTACCAGACTGCTCGCAGGATCCCGCGATGGCGATATCGCCGCAGCAGGAGCAGCGGGGGGCTGTCCTGGTGGCTGAGTTCCACCGCGACCGCGTCGATGGTCTCCTCGCGCAGCCGGGTGTCGTAGCAGACCACCACCGCGCGATGGGCCTCCAAAGACACCGACTCGCGGAGAATGGAGAGGGCTTCGTCGACGTCTTTGGTGTCGACCGGGAGCGGCGTGATCTCACCAGAGGCGGACAGTTGGTAGCCGTACGGACGGAAGCGACCCGTCCATCGGATCGACCGGTCCGCCGGGCGAACGGCGTCGGTCAGCAGCCGGTCCAGGTCCTCGCGGACCGGCGCCGGCACGGCGGCCGGCCAGGGCACCTCGATGACCACCAGTTGTGCTCCCGGGGTAGGAATCGAACCTACGTCGCTAGTCCAGATTCAAAGTCTGGCGGCCCCTGCCAACAGAGCAACCCGGGAATGACGCGTTCATACCGTACCGCCCCACAGCCAAGACGCTTTAACGTCGGGGGCACCTGTCACCATGGGGCAGTGACTGAGCAGCGCAGGAGAACCGTGGCAGCGGAGTCTCGGGTGCCCCGGGTCCGGATGACCGGCAAGCAGCGCCGCGAGCAGTTGCTGGATATCGGGCGCAGCCTGTTCGCCGAGCGGGGATACGAGGCGACCTCGATCGAGGAGATAGCGGCCCGAGCCAACGTCAGCAAACCGGTGGTCTACGAGCACTTCGGCGGTAAGGAGGGCCTCTACGCCGTCGTCGTCGACCGGGAGATGCGCCAACTGCTCGACACCGTCACCGGCGCGCTGACCTCCGGCCACCCGCGCATCCTGTTGGAGCAGGCCGCGCTCGCCCTGCTGACGTATATCGAGACCCAGACCGACGGCTTTCGCATTCTGGTGAGAGACTCGCCGGTCACCTCGGCGACCGGCAACTTCTCCAGCCTGATCGGGGACATCGCGAGCCAGGTGGAATACATCCTCGCCGCCAAATTCAAGGCTCAGTCGTACGATCCCAAGCTCGCCACCCTCTATTCGCACGCGCTGGTCGGGATGGTCGCGCTGACCGGGCAGTGGTGGCTGGAGGCGCGCCGGCCCAAGAAAGAGGAAGTGGCCGCGCATCTGGTCAACCTGGCGTGGAACGGCTTGTCGAACCTGGAGAAGAAACCGCGGCTGCGCGGCCGTCGCTGAGGTTTTCCGCGCTGCCAAGTTGCTGCCGGTATGGGCCAGCGGGAGAATCGCCTTATCAATGCATATGTCCCGTATGCGTAGATGAGGGGGAATGATGCTTCAAGCACTAATCGGTGGACTGGGCGCGGCCTGGACGTCGATCGCGACCTTCGTCCCGAAACTGGTCGGATTCCTGGTCATTCTGCTGATCGGTTGGCTGATCGCCAAGGGCGTGTCCAAAGCCGTACAGCTGCTGCTCACCCGGACCGGCTTTCCCAAGCTGATTGACAAGTCCGGGCTGGGCGCGATGATGAGCCGGGCCAGTTTCGACGCCACCGGGCTGATCGTGAAGCTGGTCTACTACTTCATCCTGCTGATGGCCCTGCAGCTCGCGCTGCTGCCGTTCGGCACCGACAACCCGGTGAGCGCGCTGCTCAACCAGGTGATCGCGTTCCTGCCGCGGATCGTGGTGGCGATCGTGCTGGTGGTCGTCGCGGCGGCGATCGGCAAGGTGGTCAGCGACCTGATCAGGTCCGCGTTGGGCAATCGCGCGTACGCGCCGCTGCTGGGCACCCTGACCCAGGTTTTCCTGGTGGCGCTGGGCATCATCGCGGCGCTGAACCAGTTGGACATCGCCACCACCGTCACCACCCCGGTGCTGATCTTCGTGCTCGGCACGATCGGCGGCATCCTGGTCGTCGGTATTGGCGGCGGCCTGGTCCGGCCGATGCAGCAGCGTACGGACGGCTGGCTGCACCGCATGGAGCAGGAGCTCAAGGCGACCACTCCGCCGCCAGCCGCGGCTGCGCCGACCCACCCGGTCAGCAACGGCACCGTCCCAGAGAACGGCACGATGGCCGGTGCGTACGCCGGCACCAATGGAGACCACCCCACCGAGCGCCTGCCGCACACTAACTAACCGTCACCAAGCTTTGTCCGCAACGCCCCGTTGCTTGCG
>NZ_BAAANY010000015.1:144947-203236 GCF_039530045.1 Fodinicola feengrottensis
GCGGGGCGTTGCGGACGTCACAGGGTTACCGTAGGTCACGGAAGAAGGCGCGGATGTCGGCGGTGAGCAGGTCCGGCACCTCCAGCGCGGCGAAGTGGCCGCCGCGGTCGAACTCGGTCCAGCGCGCGATCTTGTACGAGCGTTCGGCGAGCGGCCGGATCGACGGCACCAGATCTCGCGGGAAGACCGCGACGCCGATCGGCACCGGGCATGGGATCGGCAGGCCGCGGATGCCCGTATTGTCGAAATGCAGCCGGGACGACGACGCGCCGGTGCCGGTCAGCCAGTAGAGCGAGACGTTGGTGAGGATCCGGTCGACATCGATCGGGGTGGTCGGGTCGGCCCAGCTGACCATCTTGTCGGCGAGCCACGCCAACTGCCCCACCGGCGAGTCCACAAGTGCGTAGCTCAGAGTCTGTGGCCGGGTCGCCTGCTGGACGGTGTGCCCGGACGGGTTCGCGAGGAATTTCCGTACCGCTGCCACTCTTTCCGCGTCGAGCAAGGAAAATCCGGCCTGGTCTCCGGTTGGCACGGTCGGCAGGTAGTTCAGGTGGACGCCGACCACCTCGGCCGGCGCCAGGTGACCGACCACCCGAGAGATCGGCGATCCCCAGTCACCGCCTTGGGCTCCGTAACGGTGATAGCCGAGCCGGCTCATCAGCGTCACCCAGGTCCGCGCGATCCGCTCGACGGTCCAGCCCCGGTCGGGCAGCGGGCCGGCTGGTCCGTAGCCCGGCAGCGACGGGATGACCAGGTGGAAAGCGTCCGCTGGATCGCCGCCATCCGAACGCGGGTCGGTCAGCGGGCCGATCACGTCGAGGAACTCCAGGAACGAACCCGGCCAGCCGTGGGTCAGAATCAGCGGCAGCGCATCCGGTTCGACCGAGCGTACGTGCAGGAAATGCACCGTGGTGCCGTCGATTTCGGTGGTGAACTGCGGAAATTTGTTGATCTCCGCCTCTTTTTCCCGCCAGTCGTAGGACACCCGCCAGCGCTCCACCAGGTCTTTCACGTAGTCCAGCGGAAGGCCGTCGTCCGCCGCTTCCCGCGGCTGATCCGGCCAGCGGGTCCGATCCAGCCGGTCGCGCAGATCGTCCAGCCGCTCCTGTGGGACGTGCAGCTCGTACGGCCGAATGTCGTCACTCATCGCGTACCCTATCGTTGGTATCACCAATGTTGGTGCCACCAACAATAACACTGGTCATTGGGACGTCCAACGACTAGCCAGCCGGCTTAGGCGAGCAAGTCCCGGACCGCGGCCAAGTGGTGTTCGGCGTCGGCGGCCAGCTGGTCGAGGATCTCCGCGACCGGCTGCTCGGCCCGGACGAACTCGGCCGCCGAGCTGGCGTAGATGACGGCCTGCGAGTAGTCGCCGTCGCGAGCGGCCTGCGCGAGAGTCGTACGTGCCTCGGCCTGGTCGACTGAGAGCGCTTCCTCGTGCCCGTGCCAGCGGTCGGCGAAGTCGTTGCGCAACGCCCGGCCGGGATAGCGAGACGGCCACGCGAGGCCGGCGCCAATGTCGAAAACCCTGGTCAGGACGGTGTCCTCGGCGTCAGCCTCGATCACTTTCCGCTTCGCCGAAGGCTTGCCGGCGGCCTCGGTGGCGGCCAACAGCCGGGTGCCGACCAAGCCGGCCTGCGCACCGGCGGCCAGCACGGCGGCGAGGCCGCGGCCGGTGCCGATCCCGCCGGCCGCCACCACCATTGCCGAGCTGCCCTCGAGCGCCTCCAGAACCGTCTGGAGCAGCGGCAACGTGCCGATGACCGCACCGCTGTGCCCACCCGCGTCAGCGCCCTGCGCGATCACCACGTCGACGCCGGCACGCGCGGCCGCGACGGCTTCGGCGGCCGTACTCACCTGCGAGGCGACCAGCGCGCCCGCCTCGTGCAGCGGCCTGACGTACGACACGGGATCGCCGAAGGAGACCGCCACCAGGGCAGCTCCCGAGGCGCAGACCTCGTCGAACAGGCCCGGCTGGCCGTCCATCGCCCACAGCTGCAGGCCGATCCCGAACGGCGAGCCGCCGGCCGCCGCGATCGCCGCCTCCTCGCGTACGAACGCGGCGTCCGAGCGGTTCGAGACGCCCAGCATGCCGAGCCCACCGGCGGCGCTCACCGCGCGGGTCAGCGCGCCGAGCCCGGGACCGGCCATCGGTGCGCCGATGATCGGCAGTCGCAGTCCGAGCCGGCGGGTAAGTTCGGTGGCGATCATGCCCACTTTCTAGCGCGTTCTCCCGTACGAACGCTATAAGGAGCCGCAAATGCTGCCATGGTCAGCCGAACTCGCCGGCCGGCTCGACAAGCGGACGATCACCAGCGAACTGCTGCGCGACAACCCTCTCGGCGACCCGGCCGAGCGTCCGCTGTGGGTCTACACACCGCCCGGCTACGACGCGGACACCGACCGGCGCTATCCGGCGGTGTACGTGATTCAGGGCTACACCGGCCATCTGGGGATGTGGGAGAACCGAAACCCGTACAGCCAGCCCTATCCGGAGATGGTTGACCGGCTTTTCGTCGACGGGGCACCGCCGATGGTCGTGGTCTTCGTGGACGCCTGGACCGCGTACGGCGGCAGCCAGTTCGTGGACTCCCCCGGCACCGGCAAATATCACTCGTACCTATGCGAAGAAGTCGTGTCCTATGTGGACGCCCACTACCGGACGCTGGCCGATCCCGCGCACCGCGGCATCGCCGGGAAGTCGTCCGGCGGCTTCGGCGCGATGATCACGCCGATGTTGCGGCCGGACCTTTTCGGTGCGCTCGCGACCCATGCCGGCGACAGCTTGTACGAGGTGTCGTACATTCCGGAGTTCATTGGCGCGGTCCGCAGCCTGCGCGACTACGACGGCGACATTTTCCAGTGGTGGGCGGATTTCCAGAGCCGGCCGCCGTTCACCAAACCGGCCGACATCCCGCTGCTGGTGACGCTCGGCTGCTCAGCCGCCTTCTCCGCGTCTGAGGACGGGAAGCCGCAGCTGCCTTTCAAGGCGCACAGCGGTGAGCTGATCCCGGAGCTGTGGCAGCGGTGGCTGGACTGGGATCCGGTGCTGATGGCACCCAAATACGCCGACGCGCTTCGCGGGCTGAAGGCGATATGGATCGACGCGGGCAAGAACGACGAGTTCGCGCTCGACCTGGGCTCGCTGGCGTTCCGGGACGCGCTGACCGACGTAGGGGTACGTGACGAGGTCGTACATTTCGAGCTCTTCGAGGGCACCCACATGCGCATCGACTACCGCTATCCGATGGCGCTCGGGTGGCTCGCGGAGCGGCTCGCCCCTTAGCAGCTCTGCTCAGGCCTGAGCTGACTCGGCTTCTTGCACGGATTCGGGCGGGGTCCGGGCGGCGTCCCGGACCCTGCTCGACACCCGGCCGTAGAAGCCGAAGGTCAGCAGGATCAAGCCGACCACGAAGCTGAAGATGACGTTTTCCATCTGGAAGCCGAAATAGTTCAGCTGGGTCCGCAGCAGGCAAATGTTGATCAGCCCGCTGAGCAGGAACAGGATGCCGAAGGTCACGTTCGCGACCGGCGCCAAGTTGCGGCCGATCAGCGCGGAGATCAACAGCAGTGCGCCGATCACCACCGAGATGATCGAGAGCAGCCCGTTGGACGGCAGGCCCAACACCCGCTGCCCGACCAGCGCGAACAGCGGCAGCTTCTCGACCAGCCCGATCACGCCGAAGATCACCAGCGCCAGGCCGACCAGCCCGCCACCGACCCGATAGACCGCACCCAACCGGTGGTCGACCGGGAACTCGGACTCGTGCTCGGACATCGATCCATCACTCCCTCAGCGGCAATGCCCTCGCCGACCTTCTACGTACGGTCGGACTTCCTCAGGGATCACGGTATCCGCTGACCCGCCCCCGCGCCGCACCGGGCACACCAGTCCGCGCCGACATCACACCACCGCCGGTCGCCGGGCCCCTGAAACTGTCGTCCCCACCGGGAAGACTCGACTTCGGGGGCGGCTTTTCGGCGTCCGTACGAGCCGCCCCCGAAACCAGCCTGCCGCATCGCCCTGACACTTTCGCGCCCCTCACTCGTACGCTGCCGGCTGCCAGTCGCTTGCCTGATTTCAAAGCTCGGTGGACCCAGGCGTACTGCAAGCAACGGGGCGTGGCGGACTTTCCGGGAGTGGTCGGTCAGCGTCGAGTGGCGGACTTTATCCCGCACTCGGCGTCGACTGCGGGATTTTGTACCGCACTCGACGCCGCCCCAACAGCTCAAAGGCCTGGCCGGCGGAAACGTCACACCCGCGGCGAAGACTCGATTCGGGGGCGGCTTCTTTGGCGACGAAAAATGCCGCCCCCGAATCCGAGTCTTCCGGTCGGGGGCGACAGTTTTGGCGGGCGGCGGGTCAGCCTTCGATTTGCTCGCCGAGGGCGAGCCAGCGTTCCTCGGCGGCCTCGACCTGCGCTCGTACGTCCCGGAGCTTCGCGTCCAGTTCGCTGACCTTCTCGTGGTCGGTGGCGTTGGCGGCCAGGTCGGCGAGCAGGCGTTTCTCCGACTCGGCGAGCTTGGACAGATCGCGCTCTAGCCGCGACAGTTCCTTGCGGGCGGCCCGCTGCTCACCGGCCGACTTGCCACTGACAGAAGCGACCGAACTGGGAGCGACAGCGGCCGACTCGATCTTCTCCCGACGCTGGACATACTCCCCGACGCCGCCGATCAGCATGGTCAGCCGACCGTCGCCGAGCAGCGCGTACACGGTTTCGCAGACTCGCTCGATCAGATACCGGTCGTGGCTGACCACAATCAGCGTGCCCGGCCAAGAGTCGAGCAAATCCTCCAGGCCAGCCAGCGTGTCGGTGTCGAGGTCGTTGGTCGGCTCGTCCAGGAGCAGCACGTTCGGCTCGCCCATCAGCAGCCGGAGCAGCTGCAACCGGCGGCGCTGACCACCGGAAAGGTCACCAACCGGGGTCCACTGCGACGACGAGCCGAAGCCGAAGAGCTCCGCCAGCTGACCGGCGGTCATCTCCCGCTTGCCGACCTGCAGCCGGCCGGCGACCTCCTGGATCGCCTCCAAGACGCGCAGGTGGTTGGGCAACTCGACGGCTTCCTGCGACAGGTACGCGACCTTCACCGTCTTGCCGACCTCGACGGTGCCGCCATCGGGCTCGCGCTGGCCGGCGAGCGTACGCAGCAGCGTCGTCTTGCCGGAACCGTTCGGACCAAGGACGGCGACGCGGTCGCCAGGGCCGATCCGCCAGGTCGTGTCGCCGAGCAGCTCACGGCCTTCGGGCGTGGCCAGCCGCAGGTGCTCGGCGTCGTACACGCTGCGCCCCAGCCGCGCGGTCGCGAACCGGCGCAGCTCAACGGTGTCCCGAACCGGCGGCTCGTCGGCGATCAGCGCGTTGGCCGCGTCGATCCGGAACTTCGGCTTGCTCGTACGAGCCGGCGGACCGCGTCGCAGCCACGCCAGCTCCTTGCGCATCAGGTTCTGCCGCCGCGCCTCGGACGCCGCCGACTGCCGGGCCCGCTCGGCCCGCGCCAGCACCCACGCCGAGTAGCCACCCTCGTAGCTCTGCACGTTCGCGTCGACCACTTCCCACGTGGTCGTACACACCTCGTCGAGGAACCACCGGTCGTGTGTGACGACCAGGACCGCGATCTTGGCGCGCGCGTTCAGATGCCCGGCCAGCCACGCGACACCCTCAACGTCCAGGTGGTTCGTCGGCTCGTCGAGAACCAGCAGATCGAGGTCTCGTACGAGCAACGCGGCCAGGCCGACCCGGCGGCGCTCGCCACCGGACAGCGGGTCGACGACCGTGTCCAAGCCGATCCGGTCCAGCCCGAGGCCGTCGAGAATCTCCCGTACGCGCGCGTCCGACGCCCACTCGTGTTCGGCGCCGAGGTCGTCGGACAGCCAGGCGTTGCCCAGCACGACGTCTCTGACGGTGACGCCCTTCGGAAGCACCAACTGCTGGTCGAGGTTGCCCAGTCGCAGCCCGCCGCGCTGGGACGCCCGGCCGGAGTCCGGCGGCTCGGCGCCGGTCACCATCCGCAGCAGGGTCGACTTGCCGGCACCGTTCAGGCCGACGACGCCGACCCGGTCCCCGGCCGCGATGCCGAGCGAGACGCCGTCGAGGGGCACCGTGGTGCCGTAGGTCTTGCCGACGCGCTCCAGGTTGACGAGGTTAGCCACCCCTCAATCCTGCCTCACGCACGCGTACGCGCATTTACTTACCACCTACTTACTACTTTCTTGGCCGCATCGACGCGATGCGTGCGCTGGACGCACGTATCGCGTCGATGCGGACAAATGAGTTGCGGGAGTTTGTAAGCTGCTACTTATGGATGCGGAAACGGTGACGGCGGTCCGGCGGGCCACTGGCAAGTTGGCCAAGCGGTTGCGGCGGGAGCGACCGGACCGCTCGGTCAGCCCGTCGAAGATCAGCGCGATGGGCCAACTGGCTGTTCGCGGGCCGCTGACTGTGGGCGAGCTGGCCGCCGCCGAGCGACTGCAGCCGCAGGCGCTGACCCGGATCCTCGCCGCGTTGGAGGAGGACGGCTTGATCAACCGGGAGACGAGCGAGCACGACCGGCGCAGAACTGTCGTACGCCTCACCGAAGCTGGAGCTGCGGTGCTGAGGCGGGATATCGCGCAACGAGAGGCGTGGCTGGCGATGACAATGAGTGCGGAGCTCAACGAGACCGAGATCGCCCTGCTGCGGATCGCGGCGCCGCTGCTGGAGCGGCTCGCGGACAGCACGGCGGCCATGTCGCTGCGGCAGGCGTCATGACGACGGCGGTCCTGCGCGCCGAGCAGAAGGACGACGAGAAGGACCACAAGGTCCCGCTGCGGCGGATCCTGTTGCTCTTCCGGCCATATGTGCCCCAGATGGTCCTGTTGGTGCTGGTGGTGGTGCTGCAGGCGCTGGCCGGCATCGCGTCGCCGTTCCTGCTCCGGGAGATCCTGGACCGGGCGCTGCCGGCCCGCGACCTCGCCCTGGTCAGCCTGTTCGCCGGCGGCATGATCGTGGCGTCGGTGACCAGCGGCGCGCTCGGCGTGGCCACCACCCGGCTCTCCAACACCGTCGGGCAGAAAGTCATGCACGACGTACGCGTCTCGGTTTACGAGCACCTCCAGCGCCTTTCGCTGGCCTTCTTCACGCGTACCCGGACCGGCGAGATCCAGTCCCGGATCGCCAACGACATCGGCGGCATCAACAACGTCATCACCACGACGGCCACCTCCGCGGTGCAGAGCGGCACCACCGCGATCGCGGTCGCGGTCGCCCTTTTCGTGCTGGATTGGCGATTGGCGCTGCTCGCCCTGCTGGTGGTGCCGCTTTTTCTGCTCATCACGCTGCGGGTGGGCCGGGAGCGGCGCAAGCTGATCCGCGGCCGGGCGCACCGGTTCGCCGCGATGACCACGCTGATCTCCGAGTCCATCTCGGTTTCCGGGGTGCTGCTGGCCAAAACGATGGGCCAGCGGCAGGCGCTGGCGGACCGGTTCGCGGCCGAGTCCCGGCAGATCTCCGACCTGGAGGTGCAGGCCACCATGGCCGGCCGGTGGCGCGGCGCGACCCGCGGCATGAGCCTGACCATCATCCCGGCGCTGGTTTACTGGCTCGCCGGCGTGGAGTTCGCGCACGGCGCGGCGACCACCATTTCGCTCGGCACGGTGGTCGCTTTCACCAGCATGACCAACAGGTTCGTGTCGCCGGCGAGCACTTTGCAGGCCGTTGGCGCGAATGTCTCCACCTCGCTGGCGCTTTTCGGCCGGGTCTTCGAAGTTCTGGATTTGCCGATCGAGATCGCCGACCGGCCAAGCGCCACCAAACTGGCGGTGGCCAGCGGCGATGTGGAGCTGCGGGACATCTCGTTCCGGTACGAGCCCGATGCCGCCTGGACACTGAAAAACGTGTCGGCGAGGATCCCCGCCGGCACCACCACCGCGATCGTCGGTGCCACCGGCTCGGGCAAGACGACTCTCGCCTATCTGGTGGCCAGACTTTATGAGCCAGCGGAAGGATCCGTACGCATCGATGGCGTCGACATCAAGGATGTCACACTGGACTCGCTCGCCGACTCGGTCGGCCTGGTCGCCCAGGAGACCATGCTTCTGCACACTTCCATCAGGGAGAATCTGCGATTCGCCCAACCGGATGCGACCGATGAGGACATCGAGCGGGCGACTCAGGCCGCGCACATTCACGACCTGATCGCGTCGCTGCCCGATGGGTACGAAACGATCGTCGGCGAGCGCGGTTATCGGTTCTCCGGCGGGGAAAGACAGCGCATCGCGATCGCCAGGGTCCTGCTGCGCAACCCACCCGTGCTCATTCTCGACGAGGCGACCAGCGCCCTGGACAACAAGACTGAGCGAGCCGTCCAGCAAGCACTGGACGAGCTTTCCCGCGGCCGTACGACGATCGCCATCGCACACCGACTGTCCACAGTGGAAACCGCGGAGCAGATCCTGGTGTTGGAAGCCGGCGAGATCGTCGAACGCGGCACCCACACCGAGTTGCAGGCACTCGGCGGCCGGTACGCGGAGCTGGCGGCTCGCCAACTCACATCCTGATCCGCAGCGCCTCGGAATCAGTGACCGGTGGGTCGAGCGCGATCCCGTGCAGGACGTGCGCCAGCACCTCGGCCCCGCGCACGACGCGAGGTCCGGGCCGGTTGAAGTAGGCGGGTCCGTCCAGCACCCACACTCGGCCGTTCCGGACGGCGGGCAGGTCCAACCAGCCGGGCCGGTCGGTGAGGAGCGACAACTCGGCAAGCGTACGCTCCGGCGGAAACCCGCATGGCAGCAACAAAACAACGTCCGGCTGGGCGTCCACCACCGCCTGCCAGTCGACCGGGCTGGTGTGCTCGCCGGCGGCCGCGAGCAGCGGCAGACCACCGGCGCAGGCGATCTGCTCGGGCACCCAGTGCCCGGCCGGCCACACCGGGTCCAGCCATTCGATCGCGGCGACCGTCGGGCGGGCCCGACCGGCGACCTGATCGCGTACGGCCGCCAGCCGCGTGGTCAGCTGCGTATGCAGCTCAGCGGCGAGATCAGCGGCGCCCAATGCGGCGCCCAGTGGCGCCAGACAACCGAGCACCTCCGGCAGCGTGCGCGCTTCCAGACTGATCACTTTCGGCCCTCCGCCAGCCAAAACTCGTACGGCAGCGGACACCCGCTGATACGACACCGCGCAGACATCGCACAGGTCCTGGGTGATCACGAGATCTGCCGCGGCCGTCGCCAAAAGACCAGCATCGAGGCCATAGAGCGATGAGCCCCGATGGTTGGCGCCACCTACCGCCAGCGAGATTTCCCGGCTGGACATCCGATCCTGATCGATGGAGCTGGTGGTGACGACCGCGATGCCGGCCAGTGCACCGGCCGGCCAGTCGCATTCGTGCGTACGCCCCACCAGCTCCGACAGTTTTCCCAGTGCCGCCACGAAATCGGTGGCCGCAGGCAGCAGCGAGACGATCCGCATCAGACGGCCGGGATGGCGAAGCGTACGACCAGACCGCCGCCGGGCCGAGCAGTGGCGGTGACGGTGCCGTCGTGAGCGACGGCGACCGACCGGACGATCGCCAACCCGAGCCCGACGCGGCCGGTGCCGGCGGTCCGTGGCCCAAGGCGACGGAACGGTTCGAAAATCTCCTCGACGCGGTCGGCCGGCACGTCCGGACCGGTGTTGGTGACGGTCAATTCGGCATAACCACTGGAGAGTCCCATGTGGATGGTGACCCAGCCGCCAGAATTGTTGTATGTGATCGCGTTTTGCAGCAGGTTCTGCGCGACCCGCTCAAGAAGGACCGCGTCGCCGGACGCGAGCGCTGGTTCGGCTGTCAGCCGCAGGTCGACTCCGGCTTTTTCGGCTTCGGGACGGGAAAGATCGACCGCGTGCGTGATGGTCTCGGCCAGGTCGACTGGAGCGTACGCGGCCAGGCCTTCCTCGCCGCGCGCCAACGTCAACAGACCGTCCAGAAGTTTCTCGTGCCGAGCCGTCGCGGTCAGCAGTTTCTCTGAAAGTTCCCGCAGGTCCGCACAAGCGCCAGGTCGGGCGGCCGCAACCTCCAGCAGGGTGCGGTTGACCGCGAGCGGTGTTCGCAGCTCGTGCGACGCGTCCGCGACAAACCGCCGCTGGCTCCCGAAAGAGCGGTCCAGCCGGGCCAGCATCGCGTCGAAAGTGTCAGCCAGCTCCTTGAGCTCGTCCGGTGGCCCATCCAGCGCGATCCGCTCGTGCAGGGTGGAATGCGCGACCATCCGGGCGGTCGAGGTGATGCGCTGCAATGGCCGCAACGTCCGGCCGGCCAACAACCAGCCGCCACCCATCGCAAGCACACTGACCACGCCAAGCGCCACCAACGAATCCTGCAGCAACGTCCTCGTGGTCGCCGCCTCGACAGCGGCCCGTTGCGCTTGCAGGCTTTTCTCCAGCTGCGTCAGATCGACCGGCGGGGATCCCTCATACTGCCGCGGAATGGACGCCGGGGTCTTGCGTACGACATCTCCTACCAGGTTGGCGCCCTGCCGCGGCGAGACCAGCGTGGTGTCGAGATTGCGGCTCAGGGCGTTCGCGAAGAGCACGTACGTGACCCCGACCAGCAACAATCCGCTCAGCAGCAACATACCGCCGTACCAAAGGGTCAGCCGCACCCGAATGGTCGGCCGCCGGATCAGCCGAACTCGTAGCCGACGCCACGGACCGTGGTGATCAGGTCCGGCGGGCCGAGCTTGCGCCGCAACGTCATCATCGTCACCCGCACCACGTTGGTGAACGGATCGATGTTCTCGTCCCATACCCGCTCCAAAAGAGTTTCCGCCGACACCACCGCGCCGTCCGCCCGCAGGAGTTCCTCAAGAACCCCAAATTCCTTCAGTGAAAGGAAAATCTGGTGACTGTCCCGGGCCACCTCGCGGCGAGCCGGGTCCAGTCGTACGCCGGCGCGCTCCAGCAGCGGCGGCGCGGCCGGCCGGGCCCGCCGGGACAGCGCCCGGACCCTGGCCACCAACTCCACGAAAGCGAACGGCTTGCCCAGGTAGTCATCGGCGCCGAGGCTCAGCCCACCGACCCGGTCCTGCACTGCGGTCGACGCGGTGAGCATCAGGACGCGAACGTTGTTCGGCCCGTCGGCAAGCCGCCGGCAGACGTCGTCGCCGGAAATCGTCGGCAGGTCACGGTCGAGCACCACCACGTCATAGGCGTTGACCGACAGCCGTGCCAGCCCCTCGTCGCCGTCGTACGCCACATCCACCGCGATCGCCTGCTGCCGAAGGCCTTCGGCGATCGCGTCGGCGAGCAGCCGCTCGTCCTCCACCACCAACACCCGCACCAAGACCTCCTTACCCTCGCGAACTCGACGTTTTCGTTGTCGGCGACGGCGTGTCGGCTACCGAAACGTCGACTTCGCGCAGGACCGCGGCGGCGCCGCGGCCATCGGAGCGGGCGATGACGCGAGATCGGGAAACCAGGATGGCGGTTTCGGTGGCGTCGCTGACGGCCGGTACGCCAGCGGCCGCGGCGAGCGCGCCGGTCGGATCACAGACGACCTGCAGGCGCGGCCAGGCCGATGCCGGGAAAGCCTGGCGCAAGCAGACGGCGAAGTCGGCGACGGCCAGCCGCGCGAGCGGGACAAGCTCGTCGGGTGTGTGGGTGACCATGACGGCGGTGACGCTGGCGGCGGACGGCGCCACCCGGACGGCCTCCTCGGCGGCTTCCAGGCGGTGCATTCCGAGGATCGCGACGAAATCCTCGGTCAGCCGCGCGGGCTTGCCGCGTACGAGGTCAACCGCCGGCGGCGGATCCCACGGCTCGTCGACCTTGCGTGGCTGGGTCAGGTAGGGAAGCGACTGCCAACCGTCGTTGAGGTCGAGGTCGGCGAGCTGCTCGCAGGCCCTGACCACGTTGAACGGCTCCAGGAACCCGGGCGCGGCGGCGGCCAGCTGGCTCGCGCCGTGCAGTGTCGTCAGCGCCGCTTCGGCCACCCGCACCAGCCGGCGGCCGGGCCGCAAACTCTCCAGCGCCAAACCGAGCAGGATCGCATTGAGGCGCGTCAGCTGCGCGTACGCGCGCCGGGTCCGATCCTCCGCGACGATTTCCGGCAGCAAGTCCATCGCCAGCCGTGCGTCGTCCGGCCGGTCCTCGAGCAACGGCAGCCGGGTGACCCAGGCGCGGGCGAACGCGCCGAGCGCCTCTCTCACGGTCAGGCCGGGCTCGGGATGCGGCGGCTCCGCCGCGGCCTCCGCCAGCTGAGCCATGACAGCGAAGTAAAGCGCCCGTTTGCTGGGAAAGTTCGAATAGACCGCGCCACGGGTAAGCTCCGCCCGCTCCGCGATCGCGTCCACTTTCGCGTCCCGGAAACCGCGCTCGGCGAACTCGTCGCGCGCCGCCGCAAGCACCTTCGCACGGTTGCGCTCCTGCATCTCAGCCCTGCTCAGGCGCCCCATCAGCTCCCCACTCTTGCCGGCCCGCCAGTCGCCAAGATACAGTCGCCATTCAGATGATCACAACATATGATCTCAACATTTGGAGGCTTCGGTGGATGAGCTCGACCTGAGCGACCCGAGAGTTGTGGGCGATCCCGTCTGCGCGTACGCACACGCCCGCGAGTCGGGTCCACTGGCCCGGCTCGGCGCCCCTGGGATGCCACCAATATGGGCAGTGACCAGGCACGATGAGGCTCGGGCCATGCTCAGCGACCCGCGCTTCGTGATCACCTCCGGGAGCTTCATGCGACCACCCGGACTCCCCGACGAGTACCAGCCGTACCTACGGACAATGTCCGAAATGGACGGCCCCGAGCACTCTCGGCTGCGCCGCTTGGTGGCTCCCTCGTTCACGCCGCGCCGAGCCGCCGACTTCCGGCCGCGCATTCAGGCGATCGTCGACTCGCTGCTCGACAATCTGACCGGCGAGGTCGACTTGCTGGAAACCTTCGCGCGACCACTCCCGATCGAAGTCATCTGCGAACTCGTCGGCATCCCCGAGTCAGACCGACCGCGCTGGCGCTCCTGCGGAGCGGCGATCGCCGCTGGCATCGGGACGGATTTCTTCGAGGCTATTCCTGGCATTGTCGATGGCGCCAAGGCCGCTGTCGCGCTCCGCCGCGCAGAGCCGGCCGACGATTTACTGACCGACCTCATTCGACAGCTGGACGACGGCGATCGGCTCGACGACACCGAACTGGTCACGATGATCTGGCTGCTCGTACTCGCCGGTCAAACTCCCACCAACTTCATCGCCAACGCGGTCGAGGCACTTCTGACGCACCCTGACCAATGGGCTCTGCTACGGGAAAATCCCAGCCTCATGCCTGGCGCTGTTGAGGAACTGATGCGCTGGTGTACGCCACAATTGCTGACCGTTCCACGGTTCCCAACCGAGGACGTCGAGATTTCCGGCACCCTCGTACGAAAGGGTGAACCAACTTCGGCCGCGATCGTGTCCGTCAATCGCGACGCCAGCGCCTTCAGCGATCCCGATCGCCTCGATGTGACCCGCCCGGTCACCGCGCGCGGCCAACTGGGTTTCTCGCACGGCCCACATTATTGCCTGGGTGCGTCTTTTGCGCGCGTGGAAACAGAAATTGCCCTCACAACACTCATCAGCCGGTTTCCTCGGCTTGCTCTCGGCGTGGCGGCTGCGGATCTCGTACGGGCCGCCGATGGGGGGACTTGGCGGCTTGCCGCGCTGCCGGTGATGTTTGGTTGAGCGTGTCTGTTGCGGAGGTGGTGGCCCGGTGTGGGCTGCGGAAATGAGCGCCTTGGTTAGAAGCGGTGTGGGCTGGGGAGGTGATGGCCCGGTTAGAAGCGGTGTGGGCTGCGGAGGTGATGGCCTTGGTTAAAGCGGCGTGGGCTGCGGAAATGAGCGCCCTGATTAAAGCGTTGTGAGCTGCAGAGGTGATGGCCCGGTTAAAAGCGGTGTGGGCTGCACAGATGAGCGCCCTGATTAAAGCGGTGCGAGCCGCGCAAATGAGCGCCCTGATTAAGGCGGTGCGAGCCGCGCAAATGAGCGCCCTGGTTAAAGCGGTGACTGTGAGGGTGCGGCGTCTCGTCTACCAGACACGAGAAAACCCCACCCCGACACCAAAGGGCGGTGTCGGGGTGGGGTTTTCTCGTGCTTACTGCCGATCCGCCCGATATTTCTGGCGCCTTCGGCGCGGGCGCCGTCGACTACGGCTACGAGAGTCCGCCTTTGTAGGCCCCGCAAAGACCGCGGGGCCTACAAAGGCGGACGCTCCTGCCGGAGGGGCGACAACATCGGCCTGGCGGCCGATGGCGCCGGACGGGGCTGGGTCCGTCTAAGTGTGCCAACTCTGGTTTAGAGGTGACGGTCTCGCGCGGGGGTGAGGACACGGGGTTGGGTTCCGCGCGGGGTGGGCAAGCGGGGCTGGGTCCCGTCATAGGGGGCAGTGAGGCGGTTGGTTAGATGACGCGGGCGCCGGGGACGGGGCCGTGGGCGGTGCGGACCGTACGGCAGACGCCTAGGCCGGCGAGGCCCGCGGCTACCCGGATGGCGTGTTCTCGGTCTTCGGCAAGGAAAACGCAGGTGGGGCCGGAGCCGGAGACGGCGCCGCCGAGGGCGCCGGACTCGACGCCGGCGGCGAGCGTACGACGCAGGGCCGGTCGCAGCGAGATGGCGGCTGGTTGCAGGTCGTTGGTGATCACCTTGGCCAGCGGCGCCGACTCCGAATCGCGCAGGGCACGCAAAAGTGCGTCATGGCCGGCCGTTCGCGGGGGCGGCCGGCCAGTGCCGCGCAGGCGATCGAGTTCGGCGAAAACGGTCGGGGTGGACAGGCCGCCGTCGGCGAGGGCGATGACCCAATGCCGTTGCGTACGAGCCAGAACCGGTGAGAGCACCTCGCCATGCCCGGTGCCCAGCGCGGTGCCGCCGTACAACGCGAAAGGCACGTCGCTGCCCAGCTCGGCGGCGGTCTCGGCGAGCTCGTCGCGGGTCAGGCCGGTCCCCCACAGCGCGTCGCAGGCGACCAGCGCGGCGGCCGCGTCCGCGCTGCCGCCGGCCATCCCGCCGGCCACCGGGATGCCCTTTCGCATGGTCAATCGGACGTTCGGCGACCGGCCGGTGGCCTCGGCGAGGGCGTACACGGCGCGGGCGGCGAGATTGCTGCCGTCCAACGGTACGTCGTCGGCGCCCTCGCCAGTGACCGCCAGCTCGAGCGCCGGAGCGGGCTCGGCGGTCAGCTGGTCGTAGAGCGAAATCGCCTGGTAGACCGTGGTCAGCTCGTGAAACCCGTCGTCGCGGAGCGGGCCGACGGCGAGGTGCAGGTTGATTTTCGCCGGCACCCGTACCCGAATCGGCCCGGGCAGGCCCGATAACGGCCGGATCGGCTCGGCTTCGGGCTCAGGCATGGTCTTTCCTGGCCTGTACGGCGATCTCGGCGAACGCCTCGGTGGTCAACTGCTCGCCGCGAGCGGTCGGATCGACCCCGGCGGCGACCAGGATCCGCTCAGCTCGGGGCGCCGAACCAGCCCAGCCAGAAAGCGCCGCCCGCAGGGTTTTGCGGCGCTGCGCGAAAGCCGCGTCGACCACCGCGAAAACCTCCTTGACCGGCACTTCCACCTGCGGCGACGGCTGCCGGGTGATGGCCACCAGCCCGGAGTCGACGTTGGGCACCGGCCAGAACACCGCCCGCGGCACCGAGCCGGCCCGCCGCACCTTCCCGTACCAGGAGGCCTTGACGCTGGGCACCCCGTAGGTCCGAGAACCCGGGCCCGCCGCCAACCGGTCCGCCACCTCCGCCTGCACCATAACCAGCACCGTACGCAGACTTGGCTGGCGCGCCAGTAGGTGCAGCACAACCGGTACCGCGATGTTGTACGGCAAATTGGCCACCAGGGCGGTCGGCGCGGGGTTTTCCAGGGTGTCGATCCGCAGCGCGTCGGCGGTGATCACCCGCAGCCGATCGGCTGTTTCCGGCGCTCGCTCGGCCACCGTACGAGGCAGCCGCTCGGCCAGCAGCGGGTCGATCTCCACCGCGATCACCTGCGCACATGCCGGTAACAAGGCGAGGGTGAGGGACCCCAGCCCGGGCCCGACCTCCAGCACCACGTCGTGCTCGGTCAGCTCGGCGGCCTTCACGATCCGGCGGACCGTGTTCGGATCGTGCACGAAGTTCTGCCCGAGTGTCTTGGTCGGGCGAAGCCCCAGCTCGGCCGCGAGCCGCCGGACGTCGGCCGGCCCGAGCAACCCGTCGGTCACCAAGGACCGAACACCCGCTCGGCGTTCGCGTCGACCGCCGCGCAGACCTCGTCCAGTGGCCGGCGCTGCAGGTCGGCGATCGCTCGCACGGTCCAGGGCAGCAAATACGGCTCGTTCGGCTTGCCGCGGTGCGGATGCGGGGTCAGGAACGGCGCGTCGGTCTCCACCAGGATCTGCTCCAACGGTACGGCCGCGGCCGCTTCCCACAGCGCGGAAGCGTTCCGGAAGGTGACCGGGCCGGCGAAAGACAGCATCCAACCGGCGTCGGCGCACAGCCGGGCCATCGCCGCGTCGCCGGAAAAGCAGTGAAAAATGACCGTCCCTTGTGGACGTTCAGCACGCAACACCGAAAGCACGTCGTCATGCGCGTCCCGGTCGTGGATCATCACCGGTTTTCCCAACCGCTCAGCCAAAGCGATGTGCCAAGCGAAAGCCTCTCGCTGCTCCGCCCGAGGTGGCGCGAAATCCCAGTAATAGTCCAGTCCGGTCTCGCCAATCGCTCGTACGCGTGGATGCCCGGCCAGCTTTTCCAGCTCGGCTTTGACGTCGTCGGTGAAGTCGGCGGCCGCGGTCCTGGTCGGGTGCAGCGCGACGGCACCGTAGAGGTCGTCGTGCCACTCGACCGCCTGACTCACCCAGCGAGCGGACGGCAAGTCGTCAGCGACGGTGACTACTTTCCTTACGCCCACAGCGTTTGCCCGGTCCATCGCCGCACCCACGCTGTCGGCGTCGGTGCAGCCGCACGCATCCAGATGGGTGTGCGCGTCCACCACCGGCGCCGGCAGCGGCTCGGGCGGCGGAGGTGGCGCGCCCCGCCGACCCGTCATCGCTCGATCAACTTGCCTTGATCCGCGGGAAGAGCGGGGTGCCCTTCTCCACCGGCAGGCCGCCCGGGTATTGCCCCCAGCCGGCCGCAGCCGGCAGCCGTACGTCAGCTGGCGAACCCGAAAGGCCGATCCGCCGCCAGACTTCCTCGGCAGCGGTCGGAATTGCCGGATAGGCCAACACCGAGACGATCCGCAGTGCCTCCAACGCGTCGCCGAGCACCGCGCTGACCTCCTCACCGGGCTCCAGTTTCCACGGCTCAGTGGATTCCAGCAGTGCGTTGGTCTCCCGGATCAGCCGCCAGGTGTGCTCCAGCGCGATCGACGGCTGCACCGCTTCCCATGCCTTGGCGGCATTCGCGTACGAGTCACGGGCGACTTGGGCGAGTGGGCTGTCCGGCCGCGGCGCGGGGCCGATGCCGTCGCATTTCTTGCCCACCACCGTACTCACCCGGGCCAGCAGATTGCCGTAGTTGTTGGCCAGATCGGCGTTATAGCGGCTGATCATGCCCTCGTAGCTGAAGTCGCCGTCCGGCCCGAACGAGTTGTCCCGCAGGAAGTGATAGCGGAAACCGTCCACGCCGAAATCCTCGACCAGGTCGGCGGGAGCGATCTGGTTGAGCGCGGTTTTGCTCATCTTTTCGCCGCCCACCAGCAAGAAGCCGTGCACCGACAGGCGGTGCGGCGGAGTTTCGCCGGCGGCCAGCAGCATCGCCGGCCAATACACGCAATGGAATCGTAGAATGTCCTTGCCCAGCAGGTGATGCACATGTGGCCACCACGCGTTGAACTTCTCTTCGTCCGTGCCGTAACCGACCGCGGTCGCGTAGTTGATCAGCGCGTCGTACCAGACATAGAAAACCTGGTCCCGATCCCACGGGATCGGCACGCCCCAGCTGATCGACGACCGGCTGATCGAGACGTCTTCCAAGCCCTGCTTGATGATCCCGAGCGCCTCGTTGCGCTTGGACTCAGGCAGCACCACGTCGGGATGGGCCGCATACCAGTCCAGCAGTGGCTGAGTGAACTTGGACAGCTCGAAAAACCAGTTCTCTTCCTTGAAAAGCTCCACCGGCCGGTGATGGATCGGGCAGAGCCCGAGCCCATTCGGGTCCGGGTTGGGCAGCAGGTCGGCCTCGACGTAATAGGCCTCGCAGGAGACGCAATAGAGGCCGTCGTACGTGCCCTTGGTGATGTAGCCGTTGTCCTTCACCTTGGACAGCAACTTCTGCACCGCGTCGATGTGCCGCGGCTCGGTGGTCCGGATGAAGTCGTCGTACGAGATGCCCAGCAGCTTCCACGCCTCCCGGTAGCGGTCGCTGGTCCGGTCGGCCTGTTCCTGCGGGGTGATGCCATTGGCATCGGCGGCCCGCTGCATCTTCAGCCCGTGCTCGTCGGTGCCGGTCAGGAACATCACGTCGTCGCCGAGAAGTCGGTGCCAGCGCGCCAACGCGTCCGCGTTCACCGTGGTGTACGCGTGGCCGATGTGCGGCGCGTCGTTGACGTAATAGATCGGAGTGGTGACGTAGAACTTCTCGTTCCCCGTCGCCTCGGCGGGTGCGCTCATGTTTCCAGCGTAGTGCGTACGGCCAGTGGATTTTCGCTGGCCGTACGCCACGCCGGAAGCGCCGGGTCCACCGCTCGCACGGGGTGTCGGTGTCCAATAGGGGCGTGACCACCCCATCCGACCCCGAAAGCACCCATCAGTCCGGCCCGCAGAGCGTCTCGGACGACGTTCCCGCGGCCGGCAAGGGCAGCGCCTCGGCTGGAATGGCCACCACCGCCCCGATGCCGGTGGTCGACCGAGCCCGCAGCCTGGACGAACTGGCCGCCGCGGTGATGGCCCGGCCGGTGGACCGTGGCATGCCAGCGCGCCGGACCAGCCGCGCGGTGCCGTACACGCCGCCGCCGCCCGCACCAGCGCCGGTCGTGCCGTCGCCGCCTCGGCTGGTCGTCGCCCCGCCGATCGTCGAAGAGCCCGTCGACGAAGAGCCCCTTGTCGAAGAGCCCCTTGTTGAAGAGGCCCTGGTCGAAGCACCTGTTGTCGACGCGCCCGTCGCTGAAGAGGCCGCCGCAGAAGAGCCGGTTGTCGAAAAGGCCGTTGCCCCGGCTCCAGTGACTGAGCCTGTGCAGGTTCCGGCCGCCCAAGCGCCCGACGCCTCCACGCCCGGCGATGCTGTCTCTGACGCCAACGTTTCCCCAGTTCAGAGCACCGATGTGGGCGAATCCGCCGAGCCGGTACGACAGTGGAGACCGGCAACCGACGAGTCGGCGGAGGAACCGCTGCCGGTCGCCCTGATGCAGGTGCACACGCCAGTGCAGGCGGAACCGGCGCCGACGGAACCGGTAGGGCCACCGATCGTGGTAGAGCCACCGACCCAGGCCATCGTGATCGCCGACCCACCAGCCGAGGCGTCGGCCGAGACAACAGTCGAGACAACAGCCGAGACAACGACCGAGACAACGACCACGCCGGGGCGACGGACCGAGCAGACCGCGAAACTCGCGTACGCGTCGCTGGCGGCTCCGGTGCACTACGGCCGGCCGCGGTGGGAGGAACCCACCGACCCGATGGACCCGCCGGAGCCGTATCCGTCCCGCGGAGACGACGAACCCGGCAGCCGCCAGGACCGCCGGCGCGCCAAGAAGGCCGCGAAGGCGCCCAAGCGCAGCCAGCTACACGACCGCCGCCGTACGGCCGGCCGTCGCCCGCTCTTCGGGCTCGTCGCGCTGGTCATCCTGACTTTTGGCGGTGCGTTCTTCGGCTGGGTGTCCGCCGACCCGTTCTGGCTGAGCGTCGGACGCGGCAGCCAGGGCACCGTGACGGTCACCGACTGCATGTCGCGGGGCGTCGGACAGACGTGTATCGGCAACTACAAGAGCCCCGGCTACACCGCCCGCGACATCACCATCGCCGGCCTGCCGCCGTCCCAACAAAAGGGCGTGCAGCCAGCACGGATGCTGTCGGCCAAGCACGCCTGGGCGTACACGACCTCCAACCGCGGCCTGCAAATGCGCTGGGGCATCGGCGCGTTTTTCGCCCTGCTTCTGGGTTTCCTGGCCGCCAGCGGCACCGGCGCCAAATACCTGCGCCCGTTCGGCCGGCGCCGCGTCTTCGCCGCCCGCGTCCTGGCCTTCGCCGGCCCAGTCCTCGCCTTCTTCGCCCTCATCTTCGCCGCCCTGATTTAGTGTCCTGCGCGACCGAGCGAAGGGGTTGCGCTGGGCCTCTTCGGAACCCGGCGGTTGCTCGGTGGCAAGAAACCCCATGTCCGCAGAAAGGGCAACGGGAGAGTGGGTCAGCTGGGGCGGTCGGCGGCTAGGGAGGCTTCGTAGACCTGACGCTTGGGTACGCCGAGGCGCTGCGCGACGGTGGCGACGGCGTCTCGGCGGGACAGGCCGGCGGACTGTTCGGCCACCACGGCGGCGACCAGTGAGACCTCGTCGGCGGCCAGCTCGACCACCGGCGCACCACCGATGACCAGCGTGATCTCACCGCGTACGCCATCGGCCGCCCAGGTGGCCAGCTCGCCAAGGGTGCCCCGGCGGACCTGCTCGTACGTCTTGGTGAGCTCCCGGCAGACCGCGGCCGGGCGGTCCGCACCAAGCGCGGCGGCCAGGTCGACGAGCGACTCGGGCAGTCGGTGGGTGGCCTCGAAGAGCACGATCGTACGAGGCTCGTCCGCCAGCGCCGCGTAAACGCGACGCCGTTCGGCGGGCTTGCGTGGCGCGAACCCTTCGAAGCAGAACCGGTCGGACGGCAGGCCACTGACCGCGAGCGCGGTGGTGACGGCGCTCGGTCCGGGCAGCACGGTCACGTCGATGCCGTCCACGACGGCCGCGGCGACCAGCCGGTAGCCGGGGTCGGAGACACTCGGCATGCCGCCGTCGGTGATCAGCAGGACGGTCTGGCCGCCCCGGAGCGCCTCGGCGAGCTGCGGGGTGCGCTGGCGTTCGTTGCCCTCGAAGTACGAGACGATCCGGCCGGGCACCTCGACGCCCAGGTCAGCGGCCAGCCGGCGGAGCCGGCGAGTGTCCTCGGCGGCGACCACGTCGGCGCTGGCCAGCCCGTCGCGCAGCCGCTGCGACGCGTCCGCCACGTTGCCCAACGGCGCACCCGCCAGCACCAACCGTCCGCCGGTACGCTCCTCCGCCACTTGATCAGGCTATCGGGCCGGTCACCTACCCTGAGCGGGTGGCAGCAACGGCGACAACCGAGCCGGTCAGCTTGGTCAAGCGACTGGACGACCGCCGGATCCGGCTCACCGCCGAGCTGCGCGACCGGATTTTCCGGCCGCTTCCGGCGGATAAGCGGATATCGTGGCTGTGGGCGCTCGCGATCACCCTGCTGGGCGGGGTGCTGCGGTTCGCCCACCTGACCCGGCCGGCCGGCGACGGCAAGGCGCAGATTTTCGACGAGATCTACTACGTGCACGACTCGTGGACGCTGCTGCATCACGGGTACGAGCTGGACACCACCAATACCTTCGGTGCCTTCGTGGCGCATCCGCCGCTGGGCAAGTGGTGCATCGCGCTCGGTGAGGCGCTGTTCGGCGAGAACCCGTTCGGCTGGCGATGCGCCGCCGCGGTGGCCGGCACGCTGGCGATCCTGGCGCTGATCCGGATCGCCCGCCGGATGTTCCGCAGCACGTTGCTCGGGTGTATAGCCGGCCTGCTGCTCGCCCTCGACGGCCTGGAGCTGGTGCAGAGTCGGGCCGCGTTGCTGGACATCTTCCTGATGACGTTCCTGCTGGCCGCCTTCGGCTGCCTGGTCCTGGACCGCGACCACCGCCGCCGTACGACGCTGGCGGCCCTCCAGGACGGCACCGCGACCGCCCACCGGCTCCCCGGCAGAACGCTCGCGTCCGTCCCGTGGTGGCGGTTCGCGGCCGGCGTCTTCACCGGCATGGCGCTGGGCGTCAAGTGGAGCGCCGTCTACTACATCGTCGCGTACGTGCTGCTCGTACTGGCCTGGGAATATGGCGTCCGGCGCTCCGCGGGCGTGCGCCGCCCCTTCCGCGACACCCTGCTCGGCGAGACCGGCTGGCTGGCCGCCTTCGTTGGCTTCGCGCTGCTCGCGTACCTGGCGACCTGGACGGGCTGGTTCGCCACCAGCGGCGGCTACGACCGCGGTTACTACGCGGCTGGCCACGACGGGCACCCGCTGCCGCCGGTCATCAACGCGCTCTACAACCTCGGCCGCTATCACTACGAGAGCTGCAGTTCCACACGCATCTCGACGTGCCGCACAAATACCAGTCGTGGCCGTGGAGCTGGCTGCTGCTCGGCCGCCCAGTCGCGTACGCGTATTCCGAGGCTGGCCCGTGCGGGGCCGGCCACCAGTGCGCGGCCGAGACGCTCGCGCTGGGCACCCCGGCGCTCTGGTGGGCCTTCATCCCGGCCCTGCTGGTCAGCTGCTGGCAGTGGATCGCCTGCCGGGACTGGCGCCCAGCCGCCGCCATCGTCGGCGCGGCCGCCGGGATCGTGCCGTGGTTCGCCTTCCCGGATCGAACGATGTTCTATTTCTACGCCCTCCCCGCATTGCCCTTTTTGGTGCTGGCGGTGACTTTCTCACTCGGTCTGGTGCTCGGGAGCGAGAGCGCCAACAGGGACCGGCGGCTGGTCGGAGCCGTCATTGTCGGTGGGTACGTCATGCTCGTCGCCGCCGCGTTCGGCTTCTTCTGGCCGATCTACACCTCGGAGATCCTGACCTTCGGGCAATGGCGAGCCCGCATCTGGCTGAACTCCTGGATCTAGGCCACCCGTACGATCGGCGGGTGGCAGCTACCACGGCTCAGATGCCGGTCAGTCTGATCAAGAAGGTCGACGACGGTCGGATCCGTCTCACGCAGGAGTTGCGCGACCGGCTGTTCCGGCCGCTGCCGCAAGACGCGGTGATGTCGTGGGTGTGGACGATCGCGATCACCGTTCTCGGTGGCGTGCTGCGGTTCGCCTTCCTGACCCGGCCGCGTGCTGACGACAAGCTGCAGATCTTCGACGAGGTCTACTACGTGCACGACTCGTGGACGTTGCTCCACAACGGGTACGAGCTGAACACCACTAACGACGGCCCCGGCTTCATCGTGCATCCGCCCGTCGGCAAGTGGTGCATCGCGATGGGTGAGGCGCTGTTCGGGGAGAACCCGTTCGGCTGGCGGGTCGCCGCCGCAGTGGCCGGCACGCTGGCGATCCTGCTGCTGATCCGGATCGGCCGGCGGATGTTCCGCTCGACCCTGCTGGGCTGCATCGCCGGCCTACTGCTCTGCCTGGACGGGCTGGAGCTGGTGCAGAGCCGGGCCGCGCTGCTGGACATCTTCCTGATGACGTTCCTGCTCGCCGCCTTCGGCTGTTTGGTGCTCGATCGCGATCACCGACGCAAGACGACCCTGCGGGCGATCGAAAACGGCCGCGCCACCGTCCGCCGGCTCCCCGGCCGTACGCTCGCGTCGGTGCCCTGGTGGCGGTTCGCCGCCGGCGTCTTCACCGGCCTCGCGCTGGGTGTCAAGTGGAGCGCGGTCTACTTCATCGTCGGATACGTGGTGCTCTCGCTGGCCTGGGAGATCGGCGTCCGGCGCTCGGCCGGGGTACGCCGCCCGATCCGGGACGCGCTGCTGGACGAGACCGGCTGGCTGGCCGCTTTCGTCGGCTTCGTGCTGCTCACGTATGTGGCCAGCTGGACCGGCTGGTTCGTCACGTCCGGCGGCTGGGACCGCAACTTCTACGCTGACGGGCACGGCGGCCACCCGCTGCCGCCGATCATCAACGCGCTCTACAACCTCGGCCAATATCACCTTCAGATCCTGCATTTCCACACCACGTTGGACGCCAAACACCCGTACCAGTCCTGGCCGTGGGGCTGGCTGCTGCTGGACCGCCCAGTCGCGTACGCGTACTCGGGGAAGGGTTTCTGCGGTGTCGGGGTCACCTGCTCGACCGAGACCCTCGCGCTGGGCACGCCCACGCTGTGGTGGGCTTTCCTGCCGGCGATCGCGGCCACCGTCTGGCAGTGGATCGCCGGTCGCGACTGGCGGGCCGCGGCGGTGCTGGTCGGCGTGATCGCCGGCATCGTGCCGTGGTTCGCCTTCCCGAACCGGACGATGTTCTATTTCTACGCGCTGCCCGCGCTGCCCTTCCTGATCCTGGTGCTCACCGTCGTCCTCGGCCGAATCCTCGGCGACCAGAGCGCGACCCGGGAGAGACGCACGGTCGGGGCCATCATCGTCGGCACGTACGTGCTGATTGTGGCGATGACTTTCGCCTATTTCTGGCCGATCTACACATCCGAGACCATCACATACGCGCAATGGCACGCTCGCATGTGGCTCGACTCCTGGATATAGCCGCGAAAAGGCCACCTTCCAGGCGGAAGGTGGCCTTTTTTGCTGGAGAGCAAGGGTTAGTTGTAGGCGAACTGCTCCAGCTCGGTGTCCAGTCGGTTCAGCTCGGAGCGGTCGATCAGCCCGAGCGCCGCGTCCAGCTCCTGGGTGAGCCGCTCCGGCTCGGTGACCACGCCACCCAGCTGGATCTTGCGACCGCCGGTCTCCACCAGCAGCATCGGGAACGAGTCGGCGCCGAGCTGGCGGGCCAGCGAGAAGTCGGCCACCGCGGCCCGCGCGGATTCCTCGCTGTGCAGCTGGGCGAGCACCGCGCTCGGGTCCAGGCCGGCGTCCAGCGCGATGTTGATGTACGTGTCGGCGTCGGACAGGTCGCGACCGTTGCGATAGAAGGCGATCTGCAGGGCGTACGCCAGCTTCAGCGCCTCCTCGGGTGCGCACTGGCGGAGCGCCGCGAACCCGCGGGCGGCGGCCTCGGAGTCCATCACGAACCGGCCGCTGGCCAGCAGCCGCTGATACGGCTGGCCGAACTGGGCGCCGGTCAGCTGGCTGATCCGGTGGTTGGTCTGGGCCAGGTGGCTGAAGGCCGACACCGGCACCCGCGAGTCGCCGGTGAGCAGCCCGCCGCTGATCACTCTCAGCTCGACGCGGTGTTCGTTGGCTTGGATGAACCGGTAGACCGACGGGGCGAACCCGTACGACCAACCGCAGTAGGCATCGAACACGTAGGTGACCCGGGGTAGCGGCACGCCCGCTCCTTTTCCGTAACGCTGCTCGGCGTGGGGTGACCGCAGGGCGGTCGTCGCCGGCAGGCCAACGAAAACGGCCGCCTCACTGCCACCCTGCAGTGCGCTGAATCTACGCGAGCCGCCGGCTCTGGAGCGTATCGACAGGCATCATCCCACTATGTGAGACGATTCTAGAACGATTCAGCCCAGCTAGCCGCGATCCACGATTTCGTTACAGCGGGCACAAGGGGGCATACCGAGGTCGAGGCGTACATTTCGCCCGGCTCACTCCCCCGACTTGATCCAACCCGCCCGGATGCCGTCCTCGATCATGCTGTGCACCGCGTCCCAGAGCTGCCGTGAGCCGTCCTTGATGCCGGACGTACGCGCGCGCACGACCTCGGCGGTGACGCCCGGTGTGTTCCAGGTGCCGCCGCGGGCCATCCAGTTCAGCAGGATCGGCTGCAGCCGGTCGATCGCCTTGGCGAACCGGGCCTCCGGCGTACGCCGAGCCTCGAACTCGTCCCACAACGCCCGGATCCACCGTGCCTGGTCGACTGGCAACAACCGGAACAACCGGTCGGCGGCGGCCTCCTCACGCTCCTGCTGATCGGCCGCGGCGGCGGTGTCGTAGAGCGGAGTGTCGCCGGCGTAGATCTCGACCAGGTCGTGGATGACGACGAGCCGCATGGTGTGCCCGACGTCGATCCGCTCGTCCGCATAGTCGGACAGCAGCATCACCATCAACGCCAGATGCCAGGAATGCTCCGCGTCGTTCTCCCGGCGGTCGGCGGCGGCCAACGGCGACGCCCGCAGCACGGTTTTGAGCCGGTCCACCTCGATAATGAACGACAGCTGGTCGGCGAGCCGGTTCGACAGCGCGGCCGGCAGCGGGTTTTGCTGGACAAGAAGGTGTTCGTCACTACTCACCGCCCCATCGTTTCATCCCGGGCGGGTAAAACCGGCGCGCGGTAACGTCCGACACTGCCCGGACGGGCACCGTGCGTACGATCAACATCCTCGAAACCGGCGGGAGAAACTGCGGATGGTCAGCCTGCAACATCCGAACCGGCCAGCCATCCCGAAACTGCGGGTAGCCACCAGGCTCGACTGGGCGATGCTGGCACTGGCGGTCTGCTCCGTACTACTGCTGGGATATGTCACGTTCTTCCCGCATTCGGAGACCACCGCGCACGTCGTTTTCGTTATCGACACGGGTGTTTGCGCGGTCTTCGCCGCCGAATTCTGCTGGCGTTGGCGCAACCACGGCTGGCAGCGGACTTTCCCGCTGCACAACTGGTACGAGATCCTCGGCATGATCCCGATCGCGCACCCCGCGCTGCGCAGTTTCCGACTGATCCGGATCGTGGTCGTGCTGATCCGGCTCGGCCGCGCCGCCGACCGCGCGTTCGGCGAGGAGTTCACGTACAAACTGGTCGAGCGGCTGTCCCGGCCGATCGTGCTGGCCATCAAGAAACCGATCACCGTCGCCGTCCTGGACGAGGTGGTGAAGGTGGTCGAGACCGGCAACTACCCACGAAACTTGGCCCGATCGCTGGACGAGAGCCGCGAACAGCTGCGGGCGATCGTCACCGAGAAGGTACGAGAAGACCGGCAGGCCGGCGTGTTCCGCCGCCTGCCGTTCCACGACGACGTCGTCGACGGCGTGGTGGACACCGCGATGCGGATCATCCTGGAAGTGCTGCTGGACCCACGGATCGACACGTTCTTCGCTGAGGTCGTACGCGAGAACCGGTTGCAGATCCGGCACGCCGTCCAGCAGGGCCTCAGTGAGAGGCAGCACGACGCAGCTGGGTTGTGACTTAAGACCCACCCTCGCTAGCTGGATTGCCTTTTCATATTCAGCCTCCTAACGTCAGTGGCACCTGCTGACCACTAGGGAGATTTTCGATGAGACTCACCGGCAAAACCGCGCTGATCACCGGCGGCAACAGCGGCATCGGCCTCGCCACTGCCCGCCTGTTCGTGGCCGAAGGCGCGCGAGTCGCGATCGTCGGTCGCAACGCCGAGACGCTGGCGCTGGCCGCGAAGGAACTGGGCGAGAACGCGATCGCGCTGGCCGCCGACGCCAGCGACGAACCGGCCCTGCGCGCCGCCATCGACGCGGCCGCCGCCGAGTTCGGCGGCCTGGACATCGTCTTCGCCAACGCCGGCATCGGCGGCCAGACCCCGCTCGACACCACCACCGCCGCCCGATTCAGCCAAATCCTCGACGTCAACGTGACCGGCGTTTTCCGCACCATCCAAGTCGCTGCCCCGCACCTGCGCGAGGGTTCTTCGGTAATCCTGAACGGCTCCGTACACGCCGTCCTCGGCGCCCCCGGCTACAGCGCCTACGCCGCCAGCAAGGCCGCCGTACGCGCCATCACCCGCGTACTCGCCGCCGAACTGGCCCCCCGCGGCATCCGCGTCAACCAGGTCACCCCCGGCGGCACCAGCACCCCGATCTGGGGCGATGCGGCCCAACTGGCCGCCGCCAGCGAACGGATCAGCCGGAGCGTCCCCCTCCAGCGCTTCGCCGAGCCTTCCGAGGTCGCCGCGGCCGCCCTGTTCCTCGCCTCGGATGACTCGTCGAGCGTCGACGGCGCCGAGATCGTGGTGGACGGCGGAGCCACTTCTTCCCCCTTCGGCGCCCCGATTTATCGCTCTTAGGCGCGGTTTTTGTTTCGGATGGCGACCTTGGGCGTTGAGTGCGGCACAATATCCCGCACTCGACGTCGAGTGCGGGATATTGTCCTGCAGTCGATGAGCCGGGGGCGTCCAGTCGCACGAAAAGTTCGGCGAGTGCCAGGCTGGGCGCACCCGCCAGGCGCGGAAAATTCTTGAAAAGTCAACAAAATTTCGGGCGAGCCGGCCTCTAACCCACCCCCCACCCAAATAAGGGAGGGGGCTAGAAAACAGCATGCGTACGACAGTTTCGCGCCGCACCCCAGGCCGCTACGGCGTGTCGGGGAGGGACACGAGTTTTTCGAAGAGGAATTCGTGTTTAAGGAAGGACACGTCGTATTCGTGACCTGGCTGCGGTGGGAGCAGCGGCGACATCTGGAGCAGTCGCCAGCCGTCTTGGAGGGCGGCGACGCCGGTTTCGTACGGGGGTCCGTCGCTGTCGCCGGTGGTGGGTTTGGTTTGGCCGGTGCCGTCGTAGCGGGACCAGCCGACGACGGTGGCATCGAGGGCGGACGTGGCGAGGTAGAGGACGAGGACCTGTTGGCGGACGGTGGTCACCGGCGGCCTCCGGAACGGGTGGCGAGACTGATGCGGCGGGGGCGGTTGGTGACACGGGTGACCCAGAAGTCGAGGTCGAAGGTCTCGTCGCCGGTCAGCGCCCGCCAGAGTTTGATCCGGTGGTAGATTTCCAACCGGCCAGTGGCCATTTCGTACCAAGGAAAACGGGTGTCAAGCAGTTCGGTCACAGCCGGGTCGTCGAGGTCGTCGGTGTTCCAGAGACGGACCTGACGGACCGTCGGGTTGAAACGG
This sequence comes from Fodinicola feengrottensis, assembly GCF_039530045.1. Lineage (NCBI taxonomy): Bacteria > Bacillati > Actinomycetota > Actinomycetes > Mycobacteriales > Fodinicola > Fodinicola feengrottensis. The sequence goes on from NZ_BAAANY010000015.1 coordinate 173,507, forward strand.
ATTTTGAACATATAGCGCGGAATGTCACTGTCATTGCGACGGCCGCCGTGCCAGATTCCGTGGTGCAGCAGGACAATCGTGCCGGCCGGACAGGTGAGCCGGGTCTGGCCGCGCAGGTTCTGGTAGCGGCCGGTGTCGGATTCGTTGGTACGCCGCAAATGACTGCCGGGGACGCTGAGCGTGCCGCCCATGTCGGCGGTGACCTCGTGCGGGTAGTACATCAGCTGCATGTCGAAAGCATCGGGGCGTACGTCGATAATCGCGTCACCGTGCAGTGGCTGCGCCTCGCCGCCGTGCGGCTCCCGGATGTGTACGTGGTGGTGGTCGATCGTCGGACCGGGTCCGACCAGGCTGTGGATCGCCCCGGCCACCGCCGGCAGGTCAATCAACTGGCGGACGAACGAGCCGACCGGGAAGGCCTCGTCGACGGTCGAGCCGTACGGCACGGACGCGATGCCGGCGGTGAAAACGTCGATCGCCCGGGCATTCAGTGCGGCCGGCACGACCGCGTCCATCCGCAGCGCGCCGTGCGAGACGAACTCCGCCATCTGGACAGAGGTGAGCAGGTTCTTGCGTTCCATCGGGCCTCCTTCTTGTGGTCCGGGTACGACCACGCTAAATCTGAAGTTGGCCTTTTTCAGTGGGCTCTGATCACCTTCACTGGTAATTTTTCACCATGCTCGCGAGCTCTCCAGCACGGCTGTCACCCGCTCGCGCCGGCCACCAGCATGGTCAACGCAACCGCCGGCGGCGTACGGCCGACGTCGCCGGTGGCCAGCCGGCGCAGCTGCAGGCCGGCGATCAGCGCCACTACCGGACCGGCCAGCAGGTCCGGGTCCGGCAACTGGAGAACGGTGAGCACGGTGACCGCGAGCCGTTCGTACGCTTCAAAACACTGTGCCGCCGCGCCGCGCAGGTCGTGATCTCGGCCGGCCTGCAAGAAAAGCTCCAACGGCGCGATGTCCTCGCGACCGAACGTCATAGACTCCAGCACCTGCTCGACGGTCGCCGCCGCCGCTGCCAGGCTCGGCGCGCCGCCGGCCGCTCGCTCCGCGATCGCCGCCAGCCGAGCCGTCTCCTCGCGCGCGAACAGCAGCATGCTTTCCCGCAGAACATCGGTCTGGCTGGGAAAGTGATAGGTCAGCGAACCGAGCGAGACCCCGGCCGCGGCGGCGATCCGGCGGTTGGTCAGCGCCGGCACCCCCTGCTCGCCAATGATGTGCAACGTGGCGCGCAGGATCGCTTCACGGGCTGGCATCACAACGGTCATGCTGGCGGCTTCACCGTCTCCCAGCGACGGGAACGCTGCAGCTCGGCGGCGACCGACAACAGCAGCGGCTCGCTGTCGGCCGGGCCAAGCAACTGCGCGCCAATCGGCAGGCCACCATTGGTGCGGCCGGCCGGCACGTTGACCCCCGGCCAGCCGAGCACGTTCCATGGCCAGGTGTAGGGACAGGCACCAACCATCAGCCGGTCGGTGTGGAAGTTGTTGAGCCCGTCGAACATCCCGATTCTGGTCGGTGGCAACGCGGTCGTCGGTGTCAGCACCACGTCGACGTCCGCGAAGATCGAGCCGAGCTGCCTGCGCAGCGGCGCGTCCGCGGCACGGGCCATCTTCAGCGCCGGACCGCTGAGCAACCAGCCGGTGCGGCCGTTTTCCCTGGTGCGCTTGTCGAGCAGCCGCCGCTCCGGGACGCGCTGGCTCCACTCGTACACACCGGTCAGCGAACGCGGCAGGAACGCCAGCCCCATCGCGCCGTAGCGTGGCTCGGCCGTCACGACCCGGTGGCCGAGCGCGGTCAGCGCACCGGCCAGGCCGCCGACCGCGGCCCGGATCTGTGGATGCAGGCGGGCCGGCGCGATGCTGTACGGGATGCGGAACGACAACCCGATGCGCAGCCTCTCCGGGGTCGTTTTCACTGCTGTCGCGTACGTTTCGCCAGTGCCGGCCAGGACGTCGAAGAGCAGCGCGGCGTCCTCGACCGTACGCGCGATCGGGCCGATCACGGTGAGACCGTTGAACAGCTCCGGATGTGGCCAGGTGGGGACCCGGCCGGTCTGCGGCTTGATCCCGACGAGGTGATTCCACGCCGCCGGGATCCGGACTGACCCGGCACCGTCCGACCCCACCGCCGCCGGCACCAACCCGGCCGCCACCGCCGCCGCCGATCCGCCGCTGGAGCCGCCGGCACTGTGGTCCAGATGCCACGGGTTGCGGGTGGCGCCAAACGCGGGCCCTTCGGTGAACGGCCACTGTCCCAGCTCCGAGGAGTTGGTCTTGCCAACGATCACGGCACCGGCCGCACGCAACCGTCGCACCGCCTCACAGTCCGCGTCAGCCGGCGGAAACTCACCCGCACAACCAAAAGCCGTCGGCTCGCCGGCCATGTCAACGTCGTCCTTGATGGCGATCGGCACCCCCAGCAGTGGCAACCGCTCACCGCTTGCCAGCCGCCGATCCGCGTCCCGCGCCTCGGCCATCGCCGCCGCGTGCCGTACCACTCGGAACGCGTTCAACGTCCCCTGCGTCGCGTCGATCTTCCCGAGCGCTTCCGCGACCAGCACTTCCGACGTCGTACGTCGGTCGGCCAGCTGCTCCACCAGCTGCACCAACGTCGGCAACGCGCTGGTCACATCATCGGTCACGATCGGTCGCATGAGTCACCTCCGGCAGTCGTTCGTTCGAACGAACGATACGCCGGTTCGGTTCCCCGCGCAGGCCGGCGGACTCGGGTTACAACCTCCCCAGCAGCTCCGTCTTCTTGGCGTCGAACTCCTGCTGCGTCAGCACCCCCTGGTCGCGCAGCGCGGCGAGTTGCGCGATCTGGCCAGCGATGTCACCGCCGCCGGACGGCGCCGCCTTGGCGCGAAACTTGGCCCGGATGCCGTGCACGCGCAGCCTGTCCTCAAGCTCTCGGCATTTCTTCGCCTGACCCATCACGGTCATGCCGGTGAGCATTTCCAACCGCAGCACCACCTGAGTCCCAGCTTCGTCGAGGTAGTCGAGGTGGATGTTGTTGGCCTGCGCGAGATCGGAGTCGGGTTGGCCGGCCAGTCCGCTCATGAGCGACTCGGCGGTGCTCACCTGGCGCACCACGAACTGCAGGTCGTTGACCGCGGCGTACGGGATCCGGACGAGGTTCCAGAATGACTTGCTGCCGATGGTCGGCTCCAGCTGAAACTCCTCGGCCATCAGCAGAAATTTGATTTCGCCGGACTTCGCCTTCGGCAGCGACGCGAATCCGCCTTTGTAGACGACCTTGTACGTCTCCAGTGGCGCCTCGCCGGACGGCTCCGCTTTCTTCCCGAACAGCCCCATTTTTCCCGTTCCTTGCCCGTTGCCGGTGGCTCACCGCTCGGCGGCCGAGCGCAGTGTAGCGGTAAAATCAAGCACCGCAAGGGTGAACCCCAAAGTCGGTGTAGTCCGCAGGTTTGTTGGGCTTTTCAGTGGGCTCTGATCACCTTCACTGGTAATTTTTCACCATGCTCGCGATCCCATTGGACCATCCACCGGAGGTCGTCAACATCGGCGTCGGCCGGCACGGAACGGCCCGGCGCACCGACACCTTCCGACTGCCGGAGCTGTGGTCGCTGCATCTCTACTCGTACGACGCGGATCTGTCCGTCGACGGCGTCCCGTACCCGATCCGGCCCGGCTCGGTCAGCCTGGTGCCGCCGGCCGCACAAAGCCACTACCGATATCGCGGGCCGTCCGACCATTTGTACGCACACCTGCGACTCACCGAAGCCGGCGAACGTCAGCAGGTGCCTGTCATGCAGGAGGCCGGCGTCGAGAGTCCGACGCTCGCCGCGCACCTGCGACAAGCCCTGACCGCGTACGCGCAGTCGCCGGCACGGGCGACGGCTGAGGTGTGGGCGGCACTGTGGCGGGTCGCCCGGCTGGGCGGCGTGCCGGCCGAGTCCGGCCCGGCGCCGGTGGCGGTGGCCCGGGCGGTGGCGCTGATCGAGGCCCGGTTGGTGGGTCCCCTCTCGGTCGCCGACATCGCCCGCGAAACCGGCATCTCACACAATCACTTGACCAGACTTTTCCAAGAAGAGATGGGAAAAACGGTGGTCGCGTACGTACGGGAGCGGCGCATGGAGCGGGCCCGTCACCTGCTCCGCGAGACCACCATGTCGATTCCGGCGATCGCCGCGTCGGTCGGCATCGCGGACCTGCAGGCCTTCAACAAGACCTGCCGCCGCGAGTTCGGCGTACCACCTCGACAGCTGCGTTTTGGCGAAAACACATGTTAGAGTCATTCACAATGTAAAAGCATCTGACATGGAGGATCTGCGATGACGAGCGCCGTGACCCACCGCCGGCTCGGCCGGACCGACCTCGAGATCAGCCCGATCGGCATCGGCACGATGCAGATGGCGAACCGGGGCATGGTGACCGCCGCCTACCCGAGCATCACCGCTGATGCGTCCGCCGCCGTCGTACGTGCCGCCATCGACGGCGGGGTGAACTGGTTCGACACCGCGGAAATGTACGGGCGCGGCGAGTCCGAGCGGGCCTTGACGACCGCGCTGCGGACGGCCGGCGCCAACCCCGGCGACGTGCTGGTCGCCACCAAATGGGCGCCGATGCTGCGCACCGCCGCGAGCATCGGGAACACCATCGACACCCGGCTGGCCGCGCTGCAGGGCTACCCGATCGACCTCTACCAGATCCACCACCCGTACGGCGGCTTCTCCTCGATCCCGGCGCAGGTCAGGGCGATGGCGCAGCTGGCGAAGGACAGCAGGATCCGGTCCATCGGGGTGAGCAACTTCTCGGCCGCGCAGATGGAGCAGGCCAGTGCCGTGCTGGCCACGTACGGCCTGACACTCGCTTCCAACCAGGTGAAGATCAACGCCCTGCATCGGAACATCGAGACCAACGGCGTGCTGGCCGCGGCCAACCGCCTCGGGGTCACGCTGATCGCGTACACGCCGTTGGAAAGCGGCATCCTCACCGGCCGTTTCCACGACGACCCCCAGGCGGTCGAATCGCTCACCAGGGTCCGCCGGATCGCCGGTGGTTTCGCCAAGAAGGTCACCCAGGCGACGCCACTGGTCGACGAGCTGCGGGCGGTCGCGAAGGCGCACGACGTGTCGCTGTCGCAGGTCGCGCTCAGCTGGCTCGTCACCTATTACGACGACACCGTCGTGGCGATCCCGGGCGCGTCCAAGCCGCACCAGGCGACCCAGGCGGCGGCCGCGATGAGTGTCCAGCTGAGCGCCACCGAACGGGCCGGGATCGCGGACGCTTCTCGCCGCAGTGGTGCGCTCTGAGTTCGCGGGCCGCGAGGTGTCCGTAAAGTTAAGCGTATGAAACGCGCGGTGAAGCGAGGCCAATACCACCACGGTGACCTGGCCGCCGCCCTGATCGACACCGCCGTCGACCTGATCGCCGAGCGCGGAGTGGCCGGCTTCTCGCTCGCCGAAGCCAGCCGCCGCCTCGGCGTCACCGTCGCCGCGCCCTACCGCCACTTCGCCGACCGCGACGCGCTGCTGGCCGCCGTCGCCGCCCAAGCCGCCACCCAACTCGCCGCCGCGGTGGCCGCCCAAACCCACGGCCTCACCACCCCCACCGAACGCCTGGCGGCCGGCGCACAGGCGTACGTACGCTTCGCCGCCACTCACCGCGCCCTCTTCCAGGCCCTTTTTGCCGCCGGCCTGGACAAAGCCACCCGCCCCGAGCTGGAAAAAGCCGCCGCCCCGCTGGTCGAGGCCCTCTGCCAACCCACCGACACCCTCTGCGGCGGCGGCCCCGACAGCGGCAAAGACCTCACTCTCGCCGTCCTCGCCACGTACCACGGCCACGCCACTTTGTTGCTGGACGGCGCTTTCGGCCCCGGCGAAGACGCCGTCACCGATGCCGCCAACCGGGCCGTTTCGGCGACTCTCGCCCTGGTCGCCGGCCGAGACGCCCTCTGACTGGCGCGGTCGGGCCGGAATGCCCTCATTTGTCACCCCGAAACGTCACCCTCGCGAGAGCCAGCTCCAGGCCGGTTCGAACTCCGAAGCAGGCATCAGATCCGCTTTACTGAAATCTGACTTTTTCATCGCTAAATGGGCCTGGCGACGGCTACCATGCGGACTACCAAGTACGGGCTTGTTTGGTCGTCGCCACGTCGTCCTGCCGGCGGGGTGGTGATCATCGCTTTGGGGGTGTTGGGGCCGGCGTACGTGCAATGGGCAACCCACCCCGAGTTCCACTTCCTCATTTGTGTCGTTGTTGTCACGGTCAGCGTGCTTTTGCTTTTCCTCCCGTTTGGCCTACCCAAGGCTTGATGACGGCATAAATAAGGAGAACGTCGATGATCGACCTCAGCTACGAGATCCCGATGGACCACGCCTTTCTCCGTGGAGTCGTACGGGCAAATGCCGGAAAGCGCATCTGGCTGTCCCGCATCGTCGGCGCGGTTGGAGTCATCGTCGGCGTTTTAGCACTGTTGGCGGGACTCGTGCCCAGCGCGCGCTCGTCGCTGTTTTTCGGTGTGATTCTTGTGCTTCTCGGCGGCTATCTGCTTTTCAGAGTGCGGATCGGGGCCGCGGTGGCGTGGCGGCGGATCGCGAAGATGCCGGCCGGGCAGTGGGCGGTGCGAATCACCGAAGGAGGCATCGAGGAAATCACCCCGGTCGGGCGCGAGCAACATCCGTGGACGTCCATTCGCAAGGTGACCCACACGGACTCGCTGTTCGTTTTCCGGGTGGCAGTGCCGGCCGGCGTGATCGGGATCCCGCGCGCGTCGATGTCGATGCAGGACACCAGAGATCTACACGATCTGCTGGTCCGGCACGGCCTCCGGCAGGCCTGGCCATCCAGTACGGGTGTGCCAAACTAAGCAGTCACAGAGCCAGAAATCAGGTGCTCGATGCCCGCCGGCGAGAGCAGATGGTCGGTGGCGAGGTGGCGGGCCCCTTCCAGGCCGGCGCGTTCAGCGAGGGCGGACGTTTCGATCGTCAGCGTACGGGTGGCAAGCGGCAGCGCGCGGGCGTAGATCGCGCCCCGAATGTCGGCGAGCAAATCCTCGTGCAGCTGCGAAATGCTGCCGCCGACAACGATCCGATTCGGGTTGTAGAAGCTGACAATTGACGCGAGTGCCTCGCCGATTCGTTGGCCAGCCAACCGAACCTGCCGGCGAGCGAGCGGATTTCCCTCCGTCACCAGGCGTACGACGTCCTCCGCGCCGGACGCGGTGAGGCCGGCCGCGCGCAGGGTGCCGGCGATCGCGGCGCCGGACGCGACGGCTTCCAGGCAGCCGGTGTTGCCGCAGTGGCACAGCACGTCGTCGTGGCCAGCCAACCGGAGGTGGCCGATGTCGCCGGCCGCGCCGGCCGCGCCTCGGTGGACTGTTCCGCCAGTCACGATGCCACAGCCGATTCCGGTGCCCACCTTGACAAAAAGCAGGTAGCTGTCGTCCCGGCGGTGCGCGTACTCACCGAGCGCCATCAGGTTCACGTCGTTGTCGACCAGCACCTTCGCGGACAGTCGGCCGGCGAAGAACTCCGGCACCCGACAGCCGTCCCAGCCGGCCATGATTGGCGGCCGGACCACCGTTCCGGTGGCGGCCTCAACCGGGCCCGGCACCCCGATGCTGACGGCCAGCACCTGCTCGACCGGTCGACCAGCGCGTTTGAGCAGGCCGCGGATCAGGTCGTACACCCGCGTCAGCACCCGGCGCGGCCCGATGCCGATGTCCAGGGCCACCGCGGTCTCGGCGAGAACCTCGCCGCCCAGGCCGGCCACCGCCAGCCGACAGTGCCGGGCGCCGAGGTCGACCGCGCACACCACGCCGGTGTCGGTGGCGAGGCGCAGCGCCTTGGGTGGGCGACCTCGGGGCGTAGGGGCCGGATTCGACTCGACCAGCAGCCCGTGCGCGATCAGCACATCCACTCGCTGCGCCACCGCGGCCCGGGAGAGTCCGGTTTCGGCCGCCAGCTCCGCCCGGCGTACGGCCGCGCCGCTCGCGACCAAATGCGCCAGCTCACTGAGCCCGGCGAGCTGGCGCCGGGTCACTCTCGCCATCGACGACCTCCATTTAGGTCAGAAAGTAGCCGAATCTGGAAGGTTGGCAACCTAAAGAATGGCACCTAGGCTTTTTCTTATCACCACGAGCGGAGGACATGACTGATGGCTGGCTCGTTGAGCGTGCAGCTCTACAGTGTTCGCGAGCAGATGGCCGCGGACCGGGACGGCTGCCTGCATCGGCTCGCGGAAATCGGGTACGACGCCGTCGAGCTGTAGGACCCGACCGCGGATCCGCGGGGTTTTCGCCGCGTGGCCGACCAGCTCGGGCTGGGCGTGACCAGCACCCACGCGTACAAACTGCTGCAGGAACCGGAGCTCACGTCGCAAACGCTGGACGACATCGCCACCGTTGGCGCTAGCCTCGCGATCATCCCGGGTGGCATCGCGCACGAGGAGTTCAGCAGCCTCGACGGGCTGCGCCGAACCGCCGACATTCTCAATGGAATAGCCGAAAAGGCCGCCGGCCACCAGATCAGGATCGGTTATCACAATCACTGGTGGGAAATCGAGCCAACCTTCGACGGCCGGCATGCCGTGGAGTTGCTGGCGGACTTGCTGGAACCCAGCCTTTTCCTGGAAATCGACACCTACTGGGCCGCCGTCGGCGGCGCCGACCCGGCCGCGCTGCTGACCCGGCTCGGCGACAAGGTGCTTGCGTTGCACGTCAAGGACGGCCCGGTCCGCCAGGGCGAGCCGCAGGTCGCGGTCGGCACTGGCGCGATGCCGGTGCCGGAAATCCTCGCCGCCGCGCCGAAAGCGGCCCGGATCGTCGAGTTCGACGAGTGCGCGACGGATCTTTTCCAGGCGCTCGCGGCCAGCCGCGACTATTTGGTGGGCCTGGCGTGACCGGACCGGTCGGTGTCGCCCTCGTCGGGGCGGGGGTGATCAGCAAGCAATACCTGGAAAACCTGAGCACGTTCCCGGACGTACGGGTGCTGGGGATCGCCGACCTGGACACCGCCCGGGCCGCCGCGGTGGCCGCCGAGCACGGCGTGCCAGCTTCCGGTGACCTCGACACGATTCTCGCGCTGCCGGAAGTCGAGATCGTCGTCAACCTCACCATCCCGGCCGCGCACGCCGAGGTGGCGATGGCCGCGATCACGGCCGGAAAGCACGTGTACGGCGAAAAACCGCTGGCGATGACCACCGCGGACGGCGCGAAAACGCTCGCCATGGCGGCCGAGGGCGGGCTGTTGGTCGGATCCGCCCCGGACACTTTTCTGGGCTCCGGCCTGCAATCGGCGATCCAGGTGGTGGAATCCGGCGCGATTGGCGAGCCAGTCGCGGCGGCGCTCATCACCCGGGGCCCCGGCCCCGAGCGCTGGCATCCGAGCCCTGCTTTCCTTTACCAGCAAGGCGCCGGCCCGCTGTTCGACATCGGCCCCTACCACCTGACCGCGCTGGTCGCCGCGCTCGGACCGATCGCCCAAGTGGCCGGCCTCGGCCGGCGCGCGCAACCGTGGCGGACAGTCGGCTCGGGGCCGTTGAAGGACACCCGCTTCGAGGTCGAGGTCGATACCCACGTGATCGCCCTGCTCGATTTCGCGGCCGGCCCGAGCGCCAGCGCCACCTTCAGTTTCGACTCGGCGGCACCGCTGGTTTCCCTGGAGATCACCGGCACCGAGGGGGTGCTGAAGCTGCCCGACCCGAACACCTTCGGCGGTCCGGTGCGGGCGTACGCGCGAGGCTCCGCCGACTGGCATGAGGTGCCGGTCAAGGGACATGTCGCCGGCCGTGGCCTCGGGGTGCTGGACCTCGCCCGGGCGGTGCGGACCGGTCAACCGCCGCGGGCGTCCGGTGCGCTGGGAATGCACGTTTTGGAAGCGATGAGCGCGATCCTGGACTCCACTGAGCACGTCGACTTTCGCACCCTGACCTCCACAGTGGACAGACCGGCGGCGCTGCCGGCCGACTGGAACCCCTGCGAGCGCACCCTCAGCTGACCGTGGATCGCGCACAGATGGCAGTTTCTCGAGGGCGGGCGCTGGTGACCAGGCCCTAACGTCCTGGGCATGACGATTCCTCCGGACACCAAGAACTGGACCTGGGTGCTGGGCCGCGACTGCCCGGACTGCGGATTCGACACCCGCGACCTGCCACCGACCGCGGTTGGCCAGCTCCTACGCGACAACGCCACCGCCTGGCACACCGTGCTGACAGCGTCCGAAAAAGTCCGCGAACGCCCGTCGCCGCAGGTCTGGTCGGCGCTGGAGTACGGCTGTCACGTACGAGACGTTTTCGGTATTTTCGCTGGCCGGCTTGACTTGATCCTCACCAAGGACGACCCGACCTTTCCGGACTGGGACCAGGACGCGACCGCGGTGGAAGATCGCTACGAGGAACAGGAACCGGCTACAGTGGCCGCGGATTTGGTGAGCAATGCCGAAAAGCTGGCCGCCGGTTTCGACGCAGTGACCGGCCCGCAGTGGCAGCGGACCTGCCATCGCAGCGACGGCTCGGATTTCACCACCGAAACCTTCGCCCGCTATCTGGCCCACGACCCGGTCCACCACCTCTACGACGTGACAGGAAACCGTTCCTTACGGTAATAGCCTGTTGGCCGATTTCGTCCTTCTTTGTTGCTCCCTTCGCCTGTCGATCATGTGCGTACGACAGGATCGGGTTATGCCCACGAATGAGGAGCTTTCATGCGCTTCACCGGTCTTCGCCTGATCGCGGTCGCCGGCGCCCTCGCCGCGTGCGCCGGCTCGCTGGCGGCCGCCGCGCCGGCCGCCGGCCAGCCATCCGTCGACCTCGGCGTACGACTGAACCAGGTCCAGGTCATCGGCACCCACAACAGCTACCACCGCGAGCTGACCTGGGCGGAAAAGGTCGAGCAGACCAAGACCGACCAGAACGCGTGGAATCTCTGGTATTCGCACGCCTCGCTGCCAGTGCAGTTCGCGTCCGAGTCGGTCCGCCAGATCGAGCTGGACGTGATGCCGGACAGCGACGCCGGTGGCCTCTACACGCATCCTTTGGTACGCACCGATGCCGGCCTCGGGCCGCTCACCGACCCGGACATGGCCAAGCCAGGCATCAAAATCATGCACTGGGCCGACCACGACTACAACAATTCCTGCGCCACGCTGGTGAAATGTCTCAGCCAAACCAAGGGCTGGTCAGACGCCCACCCTGGGCACGTGCCGATTGTCGTGCTGATCGAACTAAAACAAACCGACCCGGCGATGGAGGCCCGCGGCGGTCCGAAGAGCCCACCATGGGACACCAAACGTTTCGCCGATCTGGACAGCGAAATCCGCTCGGTCATCCCAACGAACCAACTGATCACGCCCGACACCATCCGGCGGCCTGGTCTCACCCTGGAACAGTCGGTGCTTCGGTACGGCTGGCCAACTCTCGCGCAGTCGCGCGGAAAGTTTCTCTTCCTGATGGACAACAAGGACCCGCAACAGCAGGCGCCCTACCTGGACGGCAGGCCGAGCCTGCAGGGCCGGGTGCTGTTCACCGACTCCGCGCCCGGCCGCGCCGACGCGGCTTTCCTGGAGCAGAACGACCCGACCGGCCCGAACACCGCGCACATCCAGGACTGGGTCCGGCGCGGATATTTCGTTCGTACGCGTGCGGATGAGCCTTTCGACGCCGCCTCCACCGGCAGCACCGCGCGGCTACAGGCCGCGCTGGCCAGCGGCGCCCAAGTCGTCAGTACGGACTTCCCGATCGCCGGACTCTCGGCCCGCTATGGCAGCGATTACGTGGCCCCACTGCCCGGACGCGTACCGGCGCGCTGCGATCCGGTGTCGGCGCCACGCTTCTGCGCGTACCAGCCGCTGGACCTGGCAGGCTAAAGAAACAGCTGGAACGGCGCGGAAAGTCCGCGCCGTTCCGGTTTTTCTCAGGACCTGACTTGACCGTGCGAGGGATCGCCGGCCGGCACCGGGGACAGGAACCGCAGGTCCACCGGCTTCGCCATTTTTCCTTTCAGCGCCACGTTCATCTCGGCCAGCGCGGGCAGGCCACCGTGCTTGGTCAACGCCTCCTGGCTGACCCACTGTTCGATCATCACGAACCCGTCGGCGTCCTCGTTCAGCGAATAGAGCTGACAGCCGTCCTCGGCGTGCACCTTCGGGACAATGCTGGTGAGAATCTCGCGGACCTCATCACGATGTTCGGGCTTGGGATGCAGCAAAGCAACAACGACAACGGGCACGACGGGTCCTCTCAGGCGATCTTCAGGTCGACGGTGATGTTTCCCTTGGTGGCACGCGAATACGGGCAGACCTCGTGCGCGGCCGCGGTCAGTTCCTGCGCTTTCTCGGCTTCCACACCCGGAAGTTTCACGATCAACGTCACGGCCAGCCCGAAAGCTTGGCCCTCCGGACCGATGCCGACCTGGGCGGTCACCTCGGAACCGTCCACATTGGCCCTGGCCCGGCGCGCGACGACCCGCAGCGCGCTGTGGAAACAGGCCGCGTAACCGGCCGCGAACAACTGCTCCGGGTTGGTGCCTTCACCCGTACCACCCATCGCTGGCGGCATCGCCAGGTCGAGGTCAAGCTGCTTGTCAGACGACGTGACATGACCGTTGCGGCCGTCTCCAGTCGACAACGACTCTGCTGTGTAGAGAATCTTTTCCGGCATGACGCACCCTTTCGTTCCGGCAGGGCTGACCTGCTCACACTATGGGAACAAGGGCGAGTCGCATCTTGTGCCGTGGCGTACGACTCAGTCCGCGACGGACGCGGCCGCGAGGCTTCCGAGCAGCGCCAGCGCATCGGCCGTACCGGTGTCCGGCACCGCTTGGTAGATCTTCAGCTCGTAGTCGGGCGAGGCGTTGATGGTCAGCGATTCGTAGAGCAGATGCACAGTGCCAACCTCACGGTGGTGCAGCGTGACCCGCGCGCGGGTCTTGCGGCGCACCTCGGCGCCCGCCCAGAGCTGGCGGAACTCGTTGCTTCCCAACGAAAGCTCGCCGACCAGCGCGACCAGCTCGGGGTCGTCCGGATCCGCTCCGGCGGCACTGCGCAGTGCGGCCACCGTCCGGCGCGCGGTGTATTCCCAGTCGTCGTAATACGCTTTTGCCGCCTCTTCCAGGAAAACGAACCTGGTGAGGCTGTCGCTGTACCGATAGCCGGCATGCAACGCCTGGCCGAGTTGGTTGCCGGCGACCACATTCAGCAACCGGTCGACAATGAGGGCCGGGGTGTCGCGCCACTGGTCGATCAGGCTCAGCAGCATCGGGCTGACCGGCTCCCGGTCGGGCCGCTTCGGGTGCAGCCGTACGCCCGCGGCAGCCACCGAATGCAGGTAACTCCGGGCCTCCGACTCCAGCTCCAGCGCCTTGGCCAACGCGTCCAGGACGGCCTCGGACGGATGCTGCTCGCGGCCCTGCTCCAGCCGTGTGTAGTAGTCGGCGCTCATGCCGGCCAACATCGCGACCTCTTCCCGGCGCAGGCCCGCGACCCGGCGCCGCCCGGTCACTGGCAGGCCGGCCGCCGCCGGCGAGACCTGGGCCCGGCGGGCCCGCAGGAACTCCCCAAGGTGGTTGCTGGTCGTCACGCACCTGAGCGTACGTCCGCGTGCCGGTCCCTGCCTGGGTGTGCCGCACCCAGGAACAACGTGCCCAGGCCGGAGCCCGTTTCGGCTCGTACGGTCGGACCTGCGAGCAATCATCGAAAGGGACACCCCATGTCAGTCTGGTTCATCACCGGCACCTCCCGCGGACTCGGCCCGGGACCTCGCGCTCGCCGCGTTGCACCGCGGCGACCAGGTGGTCGCGACCGCCCGTAAGGCCGTTTTTGACGGACCCAGCAACGAAAACCTGGAAGTCGTCGAGCTGGATGTGACCGATCCAACGCAAGCGCAAACGGCCGTGGAGGCCGCTGTCGCAAGATTCGGGCGTATCGACGTGCTCGTCAACAACGCCGGCTACGGCGTGCTCGGCGCGGTCGAGGAGACCTCGGACGCCGAGGCGCGGGACATGTTCGACGTCAACGTCTTCGGGCTGGTCACGGTGACCAAAGCCGTGCTGCCTGTCCTGCGCGAACAGCGGTCCGGGCACATCATCAACATCGGCTCCATCGGCGGGTTCGCCGCCGGCGTGGGGTCCGGCTTGTACGCGGCCACCAAGTTCGCCGTCGAGGCGATCACCGAATCGCTGGCCGGCGAGGTCGGGCCGCTCGGGATCCGGGTCACCGTGGTGGAACCAGGCGCGTTCCGTACCGACTTCCTCACCCCGGAAAGCATCCGTCCGGCGGCCGTGACGCTGCCCGACTACGACGGGACCGCGGGTGTCGCCCGGCGAACGCTGATCGCGGCAGATGGCCGGCAGGCCGGCGACCCGGGCAAGGCCGCCGAGGCCATTGTCGAGCTCGCGCACGCCAACAACCCGCCACTGCGGCTGCAGCTCGGCCCGGACAGCATCGCCCGGGTGGAGACCAAGCTCACGTACGTACGCACCGAACTCGACGCCTGGCGACACGTCGGCTCCGGCACCGACTTCAGCTGAAACCGCGCTGGTTCGTTACCGTCGGCGGGATGCAACCGTTCTCGGCGGCCGCAGGGTCAGCCCTGTGAAAGCTTCACCAAGAGCTCGCAGGGGGATTTCTTACGCCGCCGTGTGCTCCAGCCAGTGGTCGGCCAGGTCGCGGTCGCCGGTGATCGTGACCTGGCCGGCCGGCAGCCGTCGGGTGAGTACCAACAACAGCTGCCCGATGGGACCGGCCAGTGTCGCGTCTGCGGTGTCCGTGGCGCGCACCCACCGCACGCCGTCGGGAGTGCGGGTGATCAGCCAGCCCAATCCCGTGTCGGGGCGGAGCTGGAGGGTCTGGCCGGTGCCGCGCAGTGCTGAGAAGGCCGGTTTCAGCGTCGGCGTGACCGGATCGGACAGCAGCTCCAGCCACTCGCTGATCGCGTCGGCCGCGAGGTCCGGCGCCACCTCGAATGCGGTGCCGGTGGCGAACGCCGCGTCCGCGTGGTGCACGGTCGTGTCGTGGAGCATCCGGCGCAGCCAGAACGTCGCCGGTCGCGGGCCGAAGAACGTCCACACCGGATCTTCGGCGGCAGTCAGCACCGCGTCGGTGAGGTCCGCGGCGCCCTCATGCAGCCAGTTGGACCACTCGCCGGGCGAGCCGGGGTCCGCGTCGAACGGTTCCGGAACCGGGGTCGGCCCGGCCTGGACGATGTCCGCCGCCCAGCGGTGTGCCTGGCCAATGTGTCCGACCAGCACCCGCAGCGGCCACTCCGGACAGGTGGGCACCCGGGCCTCCGGGTCGACGCCGGCCACCGCCTTTGCGAACCCGGCGGTGTGCTCGTGCAGTCCCTCGACAAGTCGTGCGGTATCCATGGCCGTACCGTAAACACTCCACTCGACTGGAGATTCAACCGACAGTGACCGACGACACACTCGGGATCGGCGACCTGGCGCGGCGGACCGGCGTGCCGGTCCGTACGATCCGCTTCTACAGCGACGAGGGGCTGCTGTCGCCCGCGCGTAGCGTCGGTGGACACCGCCGATTCGACCCGGCCGCAGTCAGCCGCCTGAACCTGGTCCGGCGGCTGCGCGGGCTCGGACTGAGCCTGCAGTCGATCATGGAAGTCCTGGCCGGACAGCGGTCCCTCGACGACGCCGTGGCCGCCGAGCGCGCCGCGCTCGACCGCGAGGTGGCGACGCTGGGCTGGCGACGCTCGATGCTCCGCGCGGTCGAGCAGGCCCCGCCCACTGACCGCGCCGCCCGGCTGGAACTGCTGTCGGCGGTGGCGGACGGGTTCGCCGCGCACGACGCCCTCGTCCGCCTCTGGCACCCGATGACCACCGGACCGATCCCACCGGACACGGCCCGCATGTTCCTCGACATCAGCGCGCCGCGGCCGCCAGAGCTGCCGACCCCAGCGCAGGTGGTCGCGTACGCCGAGCTAGTTCTGCTCGCCACCGACCGCACGCTCGCGACCCAACTGCGGGCCAGCACGCTCGTCAACCACGACCGCATCGCCGACCTCGGCGCTCTCCACGCCGCCGTCGGCGCCGCCTGCGAGCTGGCGTTCGGGCAGGTGGCGGCCGGAGCTCGACCGGAACCGGGGCCCGCACTCGACCTGTTTGTCGCGGCCCACGCCGCCGCGCTCGGCACCGGCGACACCCCGGAGTTCCGGCGCGTGTTGAACCGGCGCACCGCCGCCGACCGGCACCCGCGGTTGCGCCGCTACTGGCATCTCGCCGGCGAGATCACCGGCGAACCTGCGCCGGTCGGTGTCACCCACACCTGGCTGCTCGACGCCCTGGACGGCTCGGTCAGCTGACCGCGCCACTGCCCTGAACCACACGAACAGGAGACTTAACGTGCTCAGCGGCGCCTTCGAGGCATGCGTCATGCATGACGCTTGCCGGTTTTCCCTTAGAATTCCCGGATTTCGCTGGTTCCGTCCGGGTGGCCGATCACGGTGGCGGCGGCGATGCCGATGAAAAGACCGTGTTCGACGACCCCCGGGATCGGGTTCAACCTGGCCGCCAGCGCCGGCGGGTCGGCAATTTCCTCCAAATACGCGTCAAGGATGTAGTGCCCGCTGTCGGTACGCAGATATTCACCGTCTTTCAAGCGAATCTCCAGTCGTACGTCCGAATAGCCGAATTCGGCGAAAACGGCCCGCAGGTGCCGTTCGGTGCTTCGCCAGCCAAACGGCACCACCTCGATCGGCAGCGGGAACTTCCCCAGTTTTTCCACCACCTTGCTGTCGTCCACCACCGCGATCATCTTCTTTGACGCGGTGGCGACGATTTTCTCCCACAGCAGGGCCGCGCCGCCGCCCTTGATCATGTTTCCGCTCGGGTCGATCTCGTCGGCGCCATCAATGGTGATGTCGAGTTCGGGCACCTCGTTGAGATCCGCCACCCGTACGCCGACCTCGGTCGCCACGTCCAAAGTGGACGTTGAGGTCACCACCCCGACGATGTCGAGGCCGTCCCGCACCGGCTGGGCCAGCGATCGTACGAACCAGTGGGACGTGGTGCCGGACCCGAGCCCCACCCGCAGGCCGTCGGCGAGGTATTCGGCGATGGCCCGCTCCCCGGCCGCCCGCTTGGCGTCGTCCTGATCCCCCACTGCCGCTCCAGCCCGTCGATTTCCGTTGTGCTTCGACCGTACCGTGTGGGCCTGGCGGCCGGTCAGCGGGAAATGCGCAGAACGTACCGATGATGTGAGCCGCGAATCACCGGCCAGCGGCCAGTACGGTGACGCCATGGCCGTGCCCGACCTGGTTTTCCCCGCCGAAGCGTCCGAGCTGCTCGGCGCGGAGGGCACCCTCCGGGTCCGGGACCGGGTCTGCGCCAGCGGTTATTGCCCGCGCTGCAAGGAACCCTTCGACGGCCGGCCGCTCTCGGCCAGCGTTGGCGTTTCGGACGACCTGGTGGTCACCGTCGCGTTCCACGCGGACTGCCAACCGGCCCAGGTGAGCGCCGATCCGGCCGCGGTCGCCGCCCCGACCGATCTGTTCTCCAGCTCCGCGGTGGGTCGTCTGGTGCCCAGCACGTATCTGGACGAAAACGGCGCCGGCCAGCGGTTCGTGCCTTTCGTGCTGATCCATCCCGGGCATGCGATCGTACGGCTGCGGCGCAGCGAGGGCGGCTGGCGGATCGCCGACCTCGACGATTTCGAGACCGCCGGTTTTCGCCGGATGGACAGCGAAAACAAGCAACGGCTGGAGCCCGACCCGGCGCTCACCTGCGAGGCTTTCATGGACGAGATCATCATGAGAGGCCCCGGAAAACAGCGCTGGAGCGCGACCGTCGACGACACTTTCGCTGGTCTGGTCCAAGAACGCGGCGGGCTGATGGTGTGCGTCAGCACCGCCTGGGATCCGGATCCGCGGTTGGAAGAGGACGACCAGCATCCACTGTGGTTCGCCAGCACCGATGTCGTACACGCCTGGTATCGCTGGGTTTTCAGCTAACCAGCGGGCGGACTTCCTCGGCCACGAAACGTACGAAGCCTTCCGGGTCCGGCTCGTCGGCGGTGTGCTGGAGAATCACCGTGTCAGCACCGGCATCGGCCACCGCTCGTACGGCCGCCGCCACGGTTTTCGCGCTCACGCCGTCCTGATATTCCGGTACCGGGGGCTCATTCCAGCGTGCCAGCTCGGCCTGGATCCGCGCGGACGCGTCCGGCCCGGTGGCCGCGTGCAGGTAGACGGTCAGTTCGTGGCGGTCCTCCCGACCGCCGGTGGCGCGTCCTTCGTCGATCAGCGCGCGGGCCCGGCGGACAATATCGGGGCGACTGCTGGCATCCAGCACAGTTCCATCGGCCGCTTCACCGGACAGCCGCAACGACCGGGGCCCGGTGGCACCCACGAAAACTGGCGGCGCGGACGCCGGCGGCCAGTCCAGCGCCACGTCGGTCAGCTGCACATAGCGACCGTCGGTGGTCACCCGCTCGCCGCGCAACAACGCCCGCATCGCCGCGAGATTTTCCCGCAGCAACGTCATCGGCGATGCCACCTTCACCCCGGCCTGCGCCATCCACTCCTGATTGCCGTGACCCACTCCAGGAATGAACCGGCCCGGGAAAAGCCGTTCCAGGGTGGCGATCTCCATCGTGGTCATCGCCACATTGCGCATCGGGACCGGAAGGACCCCGACGCCCACTCGCAACCGATCGGTGCCAGCCAGCGCGGCGGCCGCGCTCGCCATGCCGGCCTGGAAAAAACAGTCCTCCCACAACCAGAGCTCTGCCAAGCCCGCGTCGTTCGCCGCACCCGCCACCGCCGGCAGCCGTTCAGGAGCCAACTGCGGCCTAAAGACCGCACCAAGTTTAGTCACAGAGATCATTCTTACGGGATGGCATTCGGCCAAACAAGTGCGTCACATCATCGTCGCATTTCCGCCAGATCGAGACGGCCTTCGCTGTTCTAGTGAAGTGGTGTCAACTGTAGAAGCTCGCAGCCCACTAGCCAGCTGGCTGGCCGTCAGCTCCGTCATGATGGGGATATTCTCCATCGTCACCACCGAAATCCTGCCGATCGGCCTGCTGACTCCGATCGCATCGGCTTTCCACATCCCGGCTGGAGTGGCGGGCTGGACCATGACGATGCCCGGAATCGTCGCCGCCGTCGCCGCGCCCGCCGTCACCGTCGCCACCGGCCGGCTCGATCGCCGGGTCATGCTGTGCGTTCTGATGATTCTGTTGGCGGTGGCCGATTTTCTCGCGGCTACGGCAGCTGCCTACTGGACGATGCTGCTCGCCCGTACGCTCGTGGGCCTCACCATCGGCGGCTTCTGGTCGATCGGAGCCGGCCTGTCGAACCGGCTCGTGCCGGCACGGAAAGGCTTGGCCACCGCGGTGATTTTCGCCGCTGTCCCGCTCGGTTCGGTCCTGGGCGTACCAGCCGGCACCCTGATCGGTGAGTTGGCCGGCTGGCGTGCGGCTTTCCTGGTGATGGGAATTCTGACAGTCGGTGTGGTGGTGGCACTGATCATCTTGTTGCCACCACTGCCAGCCGTCCACGCGACGGACCTTGCCAGCTTGTGGAATGTGTTGCGCAGCAGGAAAGCACGGCCAGCATTGGTCGTGACATTTCTACTGGTTCTCGCGCATTTCGGCACGTACACATATGTGACGCCGTTCCTCCACCAGGTCACCCATCTCGACGCTGGCCTGATCAGCCCCTTCCTGCTGGGGTACGGCGGCGCCGGCATCGTCGGCACCTTTCTGGCCGCTCGTTGGCCGACTTTTCCTTTAAGTGCCGCACTGCTGGCCGGAGCCACACTGTTGTTGCCGATATTCGGCGGATCACCGGCCGGCGCGCTCGGCCTGCTGATCATGTGGGGAATGGGGTATGGCGCCGTACCAGTTTGCTCGCAGGCCTGGTTCTCCCGAGCCGCCCCAGCCGCGCCGGAAGTGGCCACCGTACTTTTCACGTCGTCCTTCCAAGCGACGATTTCAGTGGGTGCACTGCTCGGCGGCATAGTCGTGGACGCCACCTCACCTTCGATCGTGATGCTTTGCGGCGGTGCGGTCGCCCTGATCGCGGTGTTGTTCGCCAACGTCGCACGCTGGCCAGAACCGGACGTTTCGGTTACGTAGTCCGGAAATTTTGCGGAATTCGTCGACAACGGCACGTATTTATTTGGAACAACGTTGACAACCACCGATCTGGCGCAGAATGTCGTTAGTTGTTCACCTTGTCGTCGACCCGACGCGGCAGTCTTGAGCATTCCCACTGTGGTCCAGGAAGGGTCATCCATGCCCCGTATCCCGCTGCCCGTACGAGTCGTGGCGACGGTCGCCAGCGCACTGCTGGTTTCCTCGGTCGGTGCCGCGCTAACCGCCGCACCAGCCGGGGCCGCCACCGTGCACCGGATCCTTTTCGACAACACCAAGGCCGAGACCGCCGGCAACGCCGACTGGATCATCAGCACCAGCCAACCGGATCCGACCGCCCAGAAAGCCGCGCCGGTCGCCGAAACCGACTGGACCGGCGCCATTTCCGCGTGGGGTGTCGCACTGCAGCGTACCGGCCAATACAGCCTCAAAACCCTGCCGGCTGGCAACACCATCACGTACGGGAACACCAGCAACGCACTGGACCTGTCGAATTTCGACGAGTTCGTGCTGCCCGAGCCGAACGTCCTGCTCAGCTCGGCGGAAAAGGCCGCGGTGCTGCATTTCGTCCAGAATGGTGGCGGACTTTTCCTGGTATCCGACCACAACGGCAGCGACCGCAACAACGACGGCAAGGACTCGCCGGCCATCATCAACGATTTGATGACCAACAACGGCGTCGACAACACCGACCCGTTCGGTTTCTCGGTCGATCTGAAGAACATCGGCAGCGACCACCCGGTGGCGATCAGCGACTCCACCAACCCGGTCCTCAACGGATCCTTCGGGACGGTGCACCACAGCCTGATCGCGAACGGCACCACCTTCACCCTGAAACCGGCCGACAATCCAGCCGTCAAAGGCCTTCTCTACCTGAGCACCGCCACCCCGGGAAACACCAACGCGTTCTTCGTCACCAGCACGTTCGGCTCCGGCCGAGTGGCGATCTGGGGTGACAGCTCCACCATCGACGACGGCACCGGCCAGTCCGGCAACACCCTCTTCAACGGCTGGACCGACCCCACCGCGGACAACGCCGCACTGGGCCTGAACGCGACCGCCTGGCTGGCCGCCGCCAGCACCGGCGGTGGCGGCGGGACCAACGACTGCACCAGCCCAGGCCAGAAACTGGCCAACCCGGGCTTTGAATCCGGCGACACCACCTGGACCGCCAGCAGCGGGGTCATCGCCCAACACGGCACCGCCGAACCAGCCCACACCGGCACCTGGGACGCCCGCCTCGACGGCCTCGGCACAGCCCACACGGACACCCTCTCCCAGTCCGTCGCCCTTCCCGCCAACTGCACCTCAACCCTGTCCTTCTGGCTCCACATCGACACCGCCGAAACCGGCACCAAGGCGTACGACACGATGAATGTCCAGCTGCTGAACACCTCCGGAGCCGTACTGTCCACAGTGGCCACCTACACCAACGTGAACCCGAATTCCGGCTACCTGCAACACAGTTTCGACGTTTCCGCGTACGCGGGCCAAACTGTGACCCTTCGCTTCGCCGGAACCGAGGGCAGCATCAAGCAGACCGCTTTTGTTTTGGACGATGTCGCCGTTACCGCTGCTTAGGTTTTCTCCATCACGCTGCTGGCCCCGGCGCCGAGCGCCGAACAAAGTCCCACACTCGGCACTGAGGGAGGTACAAAGTCCCACACTCGGCGACTCGGGCCCCCCAGGGGCGAACCCCGTTCCTCGCCGGGAAGATGGATGCCGCGCACCCGCGACGGCATGAGGAGAGTTCATGAGCGAGCCGAGCCACCAGTACGACGTCATCGTGGTCGGTGGCGGGCCGACCGGGGAGAACGCGGCCGCTCGGGTGGTGGAGGCGGGCCTGTCGGCGGCGATGGTGGAGAGCGAGCTGGTCGGCGGGGAGTGCTCATATTGGGCCTGCATGCCGAGCAAGGCGCTGCTGCGGCCGGCCGCCGCGCTCGCGGACGCGAAGGCGGTCGCCGGGTCGCGGGAGGCGGTGACCGGCACGTTGGACGCGGCGGCGGTGCTGGCGAGGCGGGACGATTTTGCGACGCATTGGAAGGACGACGGCCAGGTCGCGTGGGCGGAAGGCGCCGGCATCACGGTCGTCCGCGGACATGGCCGGTTGACCGGTGAGAAGCAGGTCACGGTCGGCGAAGCGGAGTTGACCGCGGCCCACGCGGTCGTCCTGTGCACCGGCTCGGACGCGGCGCTGCCGGCAATCGAGGGCATCGCGGACATCGGCGTGTGGACCAGTCGTGAAGCGACTTCGGCGCAGGCCGTGCCGGGCCGGCTCGTGGTGATCGGTGGCGGGGTGGTCGGGTGCGAGATGGCGGCCGCTTGGTCCGCGCTCGGCTCGCAGGTCACCATGCTCGTACGCAGCGGACTGCTCGGCGGGCTGGAGCCGCTCGCTGGCAAGGCGGTCCAAGCGGGGCTGAAGGCGGCCGGTGTGGACGTACGCTCCGGCGTCCAGGCCACCGACGTCGTACGGGAAGCGGGCATGGTGGTCGTGACCTTGGACAACGGCCAGACGCTGGAGTGCGACGAGCTGCTGGCCGCCGCCGGTCGCCGGCCCAAGACCGACGACCTCGGGCTGGAAACCGTCGGGCTGCGGCCGGGCAGCTGGCTGGACGTGGACGACACCTGCCAGGTGACCGCCGTCGACGGCGGCTGGCTCTACGCGGCTGGGGACGTAAATCACCGGGCACTGCTCACCCACATGGGCAAATACCAGGCCCGCGTGTGTGCAGCCGCTATTGTCGCTCGCGCACAGAAACAGGAATTGCCAATTAAGCCGTACGTCCCGTGGACGGCGACAGCGGATCGTACGGCGGTGCCGCAGATTGTCTTTACTCATCCCGAAGTCGCCGCGGTCGGGATGACCGAACGACAGGCTCGCGCGGCCGGCCTGCGGGTACGGGCCGTCGAATATCCGATCGGCCGGGTGGCCGGTGCCTCCCTTTATGCCGATAGCTACGACGGCACCGCGAAAATGGTTGTCGACATCACCCGCGATGTCATTGTCGGAGTGACGCTCACCGGCCCCAACGTCGGCGAGCTGATCCACGCCGCCACCGTCGCGGTCGTCGGCGAGGTCCCGCTGTCTCGACTCTGGCACGCCGTTCCGTCCTATCCGGCGGTCAGCGAGATCTGGCTTCGCCTTCTGGAGACGTACGGCCTCTGAAGGTAGGGTGAGCGCCATGGCGATCGTGACGCCGGGATTTCGAGGCCGGCGAGGTGGCGCTGAGGTCAAGCTGCCGCCTGGGCAGTATTTGGCGGAGGATTTTCCGGTGCTCTCGGCCGGCCCGACACCGCGGATTCGGACGGACCGATGGGAATTCCTCATCACCACCGAAACCGGCCAGAAACACACCTGGTCATGGGCTGATTTGCTCGCGCTGCCCAGCCAAACGCCGACGGTCGACATCCACTGCGTCACCAAATGGTCGAAGCTGCGGACGAACTGGCAAGGTGTTTCACTCGACACCCTTATGGAAGACGTCGAGAGCGCCGCCGATTACGCGCTGGTGCACTCGTACGGCGGCTATACGACAAACCTCCCGCTGGAGGATCTGCTCGACGGCCAGGCGTGGGTGGTTTACCAGTACGACGGGGATGATCTGCATCCTGAGCATGGCGGCCCGGCCCGGTTGCTGGTGCCGCACCTGTATTTCTGGAAGTCCGCCAAATGGATTCACGGCATCGAGTTGCTGCTGGAAGACGAACCGGGTTTCTGGGAAACCGTGGGATATCACAACTACGGCGATCCGTGGCTCGAGCAACGTTACCGAGGAGACTGATGGCTCCCCGACTGGCCTGGCGGGTGGCCAAGCTGGTGGAAAGCCGGCCGGAAACCGACTCGGCGCACACGCTGGTGCTGGAGGTGCCGGACTGGCCGGGACACCTCGCTGGGCAACATGTGGACGTACGACTGACCGCCGAGGACGGCTATTCCACTCAGCGCAGCTATTCCGTCGCGGGTCCAGCGAACGGCGATCGCATCGAGCTGACCGTGCAGCGGCTCTCCGATGGCGAGGTTTCTCCTTATCTCACTGACGTTTTCGCGCCGGGCGATCCGATCGAGCTGCGCGGCCCGGTGGGCGGCTGGTTCGTCTGGCGGCCGACCGCGACCGAGCCGGTGCTGCTGGTGGCCGGCGGTTCCGGGATCGTGCCGCTGATGGCGATGATCCGAGCGCGCCGGGAAGCCGGCAGCCGGGTGCCCTTCCGGCTGATTTATTCGGTGCGTACGCCCGAAGACGTTTATTACGCGGCCGAGCTTCGGCGCGGCGCACCCGGCCTGGACATCGCTTATGTCCACACCCGGACAGCGCCCGAGCAAGCCCGCCGGCCGGCCAAGCGGATCGGTTTGCCAGACGTCACCACACATGGCTGGCCACCAGACTTCCAGCCAACGTGTTTTGTGTGTGGTCCCACCGGTTTCGTGGAGACAGTCGCCGACATCCTGGTCGCGGTCGGCCACGATCCGCAGCGGGTGAAAACCGAGAGGTTCGGATAGAAATGGCATATCAGGACGGAAACGCGCTGGCCGGCCCGCTCTCGGAGATCTTCGCCGTCGACGTGACGTCCGCGGTCAGCACCTGCGCTGGCTGCGGTCGCGCAGGGGTTGTCGCGTCACTACGCGTTTTCTGGCACGCGCAGGACGCCATCGCACGCTGTCCCGGCTGCGAGAGTGTCATGTTGCGGCTGGTACGCGTGCAGGGCGAGCTTTGCCTCGACTTCACCGGCATGACTCACCTGCGAATCCCCGCCTGAAGCTCGTTCGCCGACGACGAAGCTACCCTCTGAGGGTGACAAATCTGGAAGAGCGGCCGGTGGCCGAGCGATACGAGACGCGCGAGGTGCCGCTGGGCGGAGTCCGCGGGATGTCCGTACGCCGAACCCTCCCGCAGCGCGCGCTGCCGACCGTCGGCGCGTGGTGTTTCCTCGACCAGTTTGGCCCGCAGCGGACCCAAATGCGGGTGCTGCCGCATCCGCACATCGGCCTACAGACGGTGACCTGGCCGCTGACCGGCGAGATCCGGCACCGGGACAGCCTCGGCAGCGACGCTGTGCTGCGGCCGTCGCAGCTCAACCTGATGACCAGCGGTCGTGGGGTGGCACACTCGGAGTTTTCCCTGACCGGGGACCAACTCCTGCACGCTCTGCAGCTCTGGGTGGCGTTACCGGCGGACCGCGCGGCTGGCCAGCCGGCTTTCGAACGGCACCCGGATTTGCCAGCGTACGAGACAAAAGGTCTCGTCGCGACCGTTATCATCGGCGCGCTCGGCGACGCCACCTCACCGGCGACCGCGTACACACCGCTGCTCGGCGCTGACCTCGCGCTGACTGCCAGCGCGACCATCCCACTACGCAAGGACTTCGAGCACGCCGCCCTGGTTCTGGACGGCTTCGTCACGATCGCCGGCCAGTCGGTCGAGCCGGGCCTGCTGCTCTATCTCGGCACCGGACGCGACGAGCTCCGACTGGGCACCGACGGGACGGCTCGGGTGCTGTTGCTGGGCGGCGAGCCTTTCCCGGACAACCTGGTGATGTGGTGGAACTTCGTCGGCCGGAGCCACCAGGAAATCGCGGCAGCCCGCGATGACTGGGAAACCCACGACCACGACCGGTTCGGCCTGGTCGCCGGGCACGGCAGCGACCGGATCCCAGCCCCGCCGCTGCCCGCCGTCCGCCTCACTCCGCGTCATCGCGCCTGACCAGAAAGTCGCGCTCGCACCGATCGTGACCGTAGTCGCATCGATGTGATGACATTTACCAATGGTGCGTTTTGTCCATCGCCGGCACAATACCCGCGACACCGTCACCCAGACAGTTGAACGGAGATCCACCTGCGATGTCGTTATTCAAACGCCTGGCTGGCGCTATTGCCGTAGCTGCCGCGATCCTGATGATCGCGGCACCGGCGACCGCCGCACCCGCCACTCAGGGCGTGCCCTGCACCTCCACCGAATTCGCTCAAATCGACGCGTTCGCAGGTCATTTCTGCTATGCGTATGCCGGAAATATCAACGTCGATGAACAGGTCTGGACCTTCGACAGCGGCAACAACGCCGGCTACTTCGTCTTCGACGCCCCACTCAACAGTTGCATTCACTGCACCCAGCCATTCCACAAATACCAGCACTTCTATTTCCAGAACTCGGTCCATATCTGGACGCTGCACATCAACTAGCAACTTCTGACCCTCGGTTGGCCGAATGTCCCCCATGCGTGCGTTGAACGCATGGGGGACATTCGGATGAGGGCGACCTTCCAAGGCGGCTAGTGGACGCCAGCGGTGATGGCGGCGACGAGGTCCTCGCCGGTGTACGCTTCGCCGCCGAGTCCCCAGCCACCATCGGGGGCGTTGAGGATGTTGACCCAGGTGTTCCCGCGGTCATGACCGTCCACTGTGGACGAATCGACAATTTTGGTGGCGGCCTGGATAAAAGCAGCCCGCGCCTGGACCGTGCCGAGCCCGATGTTCGGCAGCTTCAATTCGACCATCACCACGGGGCGGTTGATCCCGCCGGCGTAGATGTGCTGCGGCGCGAGGACGTGCACGGTGCCGCCAACCATGGCCGTGAAGGCGGTGTTGCCGGTGAGGCCGCTGACCTCGACCAGCGCGGCGGTCAACCGCGGCAGGATCTCGCGCTCGCCGGCTGTGGTGAGTACGCCCTGCGGGGCGGTGACGGTGATCGGCATGAAAGAACCCTTCACTAGAGACTAGCTAGTACGTCCGTACTAGTGCTGTCAGCATGCAGTAGGATGGCCGTACTAGTCAAGGGGGCAGATCCAATGGCAGGCGACACCCGTACCCGGATGATCGAGGCGACGGTGGCGGCGCTGCAGCGACAGGGGGTCGCCGGCATGTCGTTCACCGGCGTGCTGCACGGCAGCGGGGCCGCCCGCGGCGCGATCTACCACCATTTCCCGGGCGGCAAGGCGCAAATCGTCGCCGAGGCCGCCGCGCGCAATGGCCAGGACGTACGAGCGCATTTGGCGGAACTGCCGGCGGACAGCCCGCCAGCCGTCGTTGAGGCCTTCCTCGCGGCCATCAGGCCCGTCGTCGAGGCCTCGGCCTCAGGAGGCGGCTGCGCGGTCGCGGCCGTCACCGTCGATCCCGGCGACGACGGCACGCTTCGGGAGGTCGCCGCCACCGCTTTTGCCTCCTGGGTCGACCAGCTCGCGGAGCGGCTCGCCGCCGCGGGCGTTCCGTCCGGCGAGGCCACCGACCTCGCCGCCACCTTGATCACCTTGCTCGAGGGCGCGCACGTGCTGTGTCGGGCCGCCGGCACGCTCGACCCTTTCGAGCGAGCCGCCCGTACGGCCGCGGACCTCACCCGAAGCCGCTATCCGGTTAGCTTTTGATGAGTGGCGCGTCCCGCGAGATCTCCTGGAACCCGACGCTGTCATAGAGCCCGCGTGCCCGGGGATGCCCCGGCGCTCCCAGGCAGGCAACCGTCATGTGGGTCGCTCCGGCCGCCCGCGTCAGGTGCATCCCATGCAGAAGCATCGCTCG
This sequence comes from Fodinicola feengrottensis, assembly GCF_039530045.1. Classification (NCBI taxonomy): domain Bacteria; kingdom Bacillati; phylum Actinomycetota; class Actinomycetes; order Mycobacteriales; genus Fodinicola; species Fodinicola feengrottensis. The sequence continues at coordinate 201,084 of NZ_BAAANY010000015.1, forward strand.
CCCGAGTCCCAGCCGCCGGTAGCCCGGATGCGTTCCGACCGGCTCGAACTCGGCTGTCTTGTTCGCTTCATCGAGCCACATGATCGTCGAGGACGCCATCGTGCCGTCCGGCGCCTCCACCAGAAGATGCAGGTCGCCTCGATAGGCCGCCATCTCTCGTACGCCCTGGTAACCCTCCGCCGTGTAGCTCGATGGCGCCCAGGCGTCGAGATGAGCCTGCACCGCGGCTTCCGGGCCGGCCTCGTCCGCCGTACGGAACCGGAATCCGGCCGGCAGCGCCGGTTCTTCCAGGTCGACGAGGTCCCGTTGGTTGAGCTGCGTCCAGGACCCGGCGTCGCCCAGGGCGGCCGGATCGTCTTGGTAGCCGTGCGCGGCCCATCGCCGCAGGGCGAACTCGTCGGCCGAACTCGGCAGCACTGTCCGCACGAGGCCAGCGGCAACGCCGTCGTACCAGTCGATCACCTCGTCGACCAAACCAGCGTGATCGGGGTGAATCTGATGCGCCAGATAGGCGTCGGTCACGTCCTTCACCGACCCGTCGCTCCGCCTCACCTGGTGCGGCAGCTGGGCCCAGCCCCACGCCACCAGATCACCGCCAGCGAACCACAGCTGGCGCTGCCAGGTCGCGCCGTCGCTCGCGTACCCCTTTCCCCAGCTCCAGGCCAGCTCACCGTACGACGCATCGCTGCCGATCAGATCCGGGCGGACGGCGGTGACACGCTGCGCCAGTTCCTGCATCAGCCGTACGTCCGCGGCGGTCAGAAGGTCCATGTTTGCCACTGTTCCAGGACTGCGCAGAGCCGTCGAACCGTTTTCCGGTCAGGTCGCCAGCCAAGAGGTGATTTGTTGGTGAAGGCGAGTACGTGTGGACGCGGGCGCGAAAGACGCGTCGACAGCGGCTCGGGAAAAGCCGGCCAGGGTTTCGTCGTCATAGCCGAATATTTCGCGTACGCGGGAGAATTCGTCGGTCAGCGTGATGCCGAGAACGTTCGGGATGTCGGTGTTGAGGGTGACTGTGAGGCCTGCGTCGACAAGCCGCGGCAGCGGATGGTCCGCGTACGACTTGGCGAAACCGAGCGCCACATTCGAGGACGAACAGACCTCCAGCGCCAGCTGGCTGTCCCGTACGCGCGCGACCAGCTCATTGTCGTCCAGGACCCGAATGCCGTGGCCGAGCCGCTCGGTGTGACCTCGATCGATGGCCTCGCGAATGCTCCCGGCGCCCTCGGCCTCGCCGGCGTGATGAACAAGGTGGATTCCTGCCTCGCGAGCGTCTTCGAGGACGGCGGCAAAAGGTTCGAGCGGGTATGACTCTTCGCCAGCCACCCCAATCGCCACCACGCCGGCGTACTTTTCGGCTAGCCACAGGGTTTCTCGGCACCGCTGGACGGATCGGCGGCGCGAGTGGTCGAGAATCACCTGGCATTCCAGCCCGGTCAACCGCTGCCCGTCGGCCAAGCCCTCCAGGACGGTTGCGAGCGGCATCTCCAGGTCACCGAGCCGCTCGCCATGCGAGGCCGCGGTAAAGGTGACCTCGGCGTACTGGGTGCCCTGGGCCGCCTCGTCTTCGCAGAATTCCCTTGCTACTCGCCGGAAATCCTCGGGTCGGCGGAGGCAGTCGCGTACGAGCGCGTTGTAGTCGGCGAACTGCCGAAAATCGGCGAAATCCATTGCCTCGCCGTCGCGGTGTGATGGTACGTCCACGCCGTTCGCCGCGCCGAACTCGGCGAGCGTCGACCACCGGACGGTGCTTTCGAGGTGGACATGCAGATGTGCTTTCGGCAGCTGGCGAAGGTCGCGCATGAGGCTGACAATAGGCCGCCCGATGTGCGCCGGCATCCGGATTTTGTTTCAGAGCACAAAATGACGGGACCGCTTGTCGAAACAAGCGACCCCGTCATGAAGTAAGTCCGGCGGCGTCCTACTCTCCCACACCGTCACCAGTGCAGTACCATCGGCGCTGAGAGGCTTAGCTTCCGGGTTCGGAATGGAACCGGGCGTTTCCCTCTCGCTATGGCCACCGAAACGCTATGGAGTTAACAAACCCGCACTCACACTTTCCCGCGAAGGAAAGGGTGCTGGGCGTGCCTCCAGAACCGTATAGTGAACGTAGTCGCAGCAGTATGAATCTTTGGTAATTGGTCAAGTCCTCG
>NZ_BAAANY010000016.1:0-14005 GCF_039530045.1 Fodinicola feengrottensis
CACCGGACCAGCATGCAAATTCCACAACGACATCAAAGAACACGGCTGGACCGTCACCCAACCAACACCAGGCCGATTCCTCTGGACCAGCCCCACCGGACGAACGTACGACGTAACCCCCAACGACGAATACCCACCACCACCGTTCTAGTGAGGCTTCGCCGATGCCCAAAGCGGGCGTTGGGGTCCGAGCAGGAGGGACGCAGATGATCAAGACCAGCGTGGATATCAATATGGATAGGCTTGGGCAGGCGAAACAGATCTTCTGCACCGAAACTATCCGTGACACGATCGATGCCGCGATTCGTCAGGTCATCAGGCGAGCCGCCGGGCAAGATCTGGTGTCACTGGCCGAGAGCGGCGCCTTCGACGCTCTCCTGGAACCTGGCGCGGAGGAACGTCTGTGGGGATGACGAGGTACCTCGTTGACAAGAGCGCATTGGCACGCCTGCATATCCCGGCGGTCCGGGATGTTCTTACGCCGATGCTCGACCGAGGAAGAAATAGTCGGAAATGGGCCGCATGACGCCGACGCCGAGGGGAGCGCAGGGCGTTCAGAGGCCCAGTGCCGGAGCGAGGGCTCGACAGCGGGACGGGTGCATGAGTACGTCGGTGCTGTCGACGGCTTGGTCGATGGAGCCGGACAGGGAGCCGACCGTGCCGTCCGATCGACGGCCCAGCCGAGCAAGCAGCGCGAGCACTTCCGGATCGGTGATCGCGCTGGTCAGCGTCTCGGTGAAGCGTTCGGCGTCGAGCACCCGTACGTCCCGGTCGTGGAACTGGCGGGGCGCCGGGTCGATCTCGGTGGCGAGGCCGAGGCGGTTCGTGGCGGCGGCGAGCAGGCTGGCGGCGGCGCAGACGGCGGCCTCACGATCTCGCCAGTTCTCAGCATGCAAAGCGTCTCTCAACGGCGGTCCGACGGTTTTCGCCAGCGGTAGGAGCGAAAACGCGGTTCCCAGCCACTTGCTGTAGGGCGCCCACCGGCGCTCGATGAGAAATGCCAACAAAACCAGGTCGCGTACGACCCGAGCCGCGACGATCGCGCTGCCCAGGTCGTCACCGACCCCACCGGTACGGCCGACGAACGCCTCCTGCTGGCCGACCCGCAGCCACTGAGCTGCCAGCACGTACCGCCACACGTCGTCCGGATACCACCGCAGCTTCGACTGCCGAGCAGTCAAGATTTCCAGCGGGTCATGGAAAACAACGCCGTCGACGAGGGTCGCCAGTCGCTGGGTCGGGGACAGCAGCCAGTTGGCCAACGTCAATGCGTCGACCGGGTCGAACCCGAGACGGGCGGTGAAGAAGGCCGGCGCGGTGGTCACCTCCACCTGGTGCGGCGGCTCGCCGCCGTGCCGGTCGATGTCGACGTACGCGACCGGCATGCCTTCGAAAACCGCCGGCAACGCGGTCAATGCCTTCTCGACAGGGTCGGGATCCACCTCCGTGGGCAGGAAAATCTGCGCGCGAGGCCCGAAATCGTGATCGGTCGATACCACGTCGTCGAAACCGAGCACCTCCGAGCCGTCGCCCAGGAGCGCGGCCGCGTGTGGCGTACGAGCCAGCAGCGGACCGACGATCTGATGGTAGAAACGCCGACTCAGCTCACGACCGGACATGCCTCCACGCTAAGCCCGCTGACAAGCCAATATCGGCTGGCACGAGGTCGGCGGGCCGGCGAACGTACTCGGCGGTAAGGTACGGACCCTGATCCTTTGCCGTGGCCGAAGGGGTGCAGCCGAATGAGCGCATACCAGACCATTGTGGTGGGCACCGATGGCTCCGAGACGTCGTTGAAGGCGGTCGACCGGGCCGGCGAGATCGCTCGCGCCGGCAAGGGCGCCAAGCTGGTCATCGTCTGCGCGTACGTGCCGTCCGAGCCGCGCGACGTGGACCGGGCGCAGGACGTGCTCGGCGACGACGCTTACCAGATCGTCGGATCGACGCCCGCCGAGGACACGTTACGGACGGCCGCGGACCGGGCGAAAGCGGCCGGTGCGCTGGCCATCGAGACGATCGCGGTCCGCGGCGAGCCGGTGAAGTCGCTGAGCGCGGCGGCCCGCAAGCACCACGCGGACCTGCTGATAGTGGGCAACCGTGGCCTCAACACCCTCGCCGGCCGGATCCTGGGCTCGGTGCCGTTGGCGGTCACCCACCGCGCCGAGTGCGATGTGCTGATCGTCCACACCACCTGATGGGGACCGGCGAGCTGGAGACCGGCGCCGACGCGATCGCGGTGCTCGAGCAGGTCCTGCTGGGCGGCCCGCACCGCTACTCCCGGAACCAGGTCGCCGCGGCCGCCGACGTGCCGCTGGAGCGCGCGAAGCGGCTGTGGACCGCGATGGGTTTCGCGAACGTCGGCGACGACCCGGTGGTTTTCACCGACAGCGACGTGATGGCGCTGAAGCTCTGGGACTCGCTGATCGACGGCGACCTGATCCCGGGGAGCGATGAGACCACGCTGGCGCGCGCCATCGCGCAGGCCTTCTCGCGGCTCGCAGACTGGCAGGTGCAGCTTTTCCGCGGTCTTATGGACCAGCGCGGCAACGATGTGGCCGCAGGTGTGGCGCTGGTCGAGGAACTCATCCCGGTCGTCGAACGGCTGCAGTCGTACGTCTGGCGGCGCCAGCTCACAGCGGCGATCGGCCGTGCACTTATGGAGACCGGCGACGACCTGGCCACCAGCGAGATGGCGGTTGGCTTCGCGGACATCGTCGGCTTCACGTCGATGACCCGGCGGATCGGGAAGGCCGAGCTGGCCACCCTGCTGGAGGATTTCGAGACCGATGCGGCGCTCGCGGTCACCGAGAACCGCGGCCGCATCGTCAAAACCCTCGGCGACGAGGTGCTCTTCGTCGCTGAGAGCCCGGCCGACGCCGCCGAGATCGCGCTCCGGCTGACCGACCCCGCACGCGAGCAGGACGGCCTTCCCCCGCTGCGGATCGGCCTCGCGTACGGGAGCGTGCTGCATCGCTTCGGCGACGTCTTCGGCTCCGTCGTCAACCTGGCCAGCCGGCTCACCTCGGTGGCCCGCCCGGGCACCGTGCTGGTGGACCGGGAGCTATCCACCCTGCTGCAGCAGAACGACACGTATTCGCTGCGCTCCCGCCGGCCGGTGTCGGTCCGCGGCTATCCGCACCTGCGGTCCTGGGTGCTTCGCCACAACGACTCCTGGCAGAGCCTCAACAGCTGACCGTGGCGCCGGCGCCAGCCGGACGACCTTTTGTCGATCATGAAATTTGTGCCGGTTTTGTCTGGATTCTCGGCGCGTACGGCTGCAAGGTTTCCTTGATCCATTGTGGCCAGCCCTCTCCCCTGGCGACGGATGTTGCTTAAGACGTACCCTCTGAAAGGAATTCTTGCGGACACTCGCCCGGATGGGGGGAAATTTTCAATCATGACGGCAACCATTGGTACGGCCATCGCACCCGCCGACGTACACGACAAGTTGGCCGAACATCTGCTGACCGACGGCTTCAAACTGGTGCTGGACACCCGGGCGAGCCAGGGCTCGTGGATCGTCGACGCCCGGACCGACGAGCGCTACCTGGACATGTACACGTTCTTCGCGTCCGCGCCGCTGGGTCTGAACGTACCGGGCGTCGTCGAGGACCCGGAGTTCATGGGCCTGCTGGCCGAGATCGCCGCGAACAAACCGGCCAACCCGGACATCTACACCACCCATCTCGCCGAGTTCGTCGAGACGTTCGTACGGGTGCTGGGCGACCCGGCGCTGCCGCACCTGTTCTTCGTCGAGGGCGGCGCGCTCGCGGTGGAGAACGCGCTGAAGGTCGCCTTCGACTGGAAGAGCCGACGCAACGAGGCCGCCGGCCGCTCGCCGGAGCTGGGCAGCAAGGTCATGCACCTCAAGCACGCCTTCCATGGGCGTACGGGCTACACCATGTCGCTGACCAACACCGATCCCGGCAAAACCGCCCGCTACCCGCAGTTCGACTGGCCGCGGATCGACGTGCCGGCGCTGACCTTCCCGGTCACCGACGAGGCGCTGGCCGCGGTCGAGGCGGCCGAGAAGCAGGCGCTCGCGCAGGCCAAGGCGGCTTTCGAGGCCAACCCGCACGACATCGCGTGCTTCATCGCCGAGCCGATCCAGGGCGAGGGCGGCGACAACCACATGCGCGCCGAGTTCCTGTTGGCGATGCAGGACCTGTGCCATGACTACGACGCGCTCTTCGTTCTGGACGAGGTGCAGACCGGCGTCGGTACGACCGGCAAGCCGTGGGCATACCAGCACTTCGGCCTGGAGCCGGACATCGTCGCCTTCTCGAAGAAGGTCCAGGTCGGCGGCGTGATGGCCGGCCGGCGAGTGGACGAGGTCGCGGAAAACGTCTTCACCGTCAGCGGCCGGATCAACTCCACCTGGGGCGGCGGGCTGGTGGACATGGTCCGCTCCCGGCGCTACCTGGAGATCATCGAGCAGGACGGCGTGATCGAGCAGGCCGCGCAGCGCGGTGAGCAGTTCCTGGCCGGGCTGCGCGAGCTCGCCCAGACGCACCCGATCAGCAATGTCCGCGGTCTTGGGCTGATGGTCGCGTTCGACCTGGAGAACGCGGACGTACGGGACGACGTGCTGACCCGGCTGCGCAACGACGAGCACGTGCTGGCGCTGCCCAGCGGCGAGCGGGCGATCCGGTTCCGGCCGGCGCTGACGATTTCCGCGGACGAGCTGGAGTTCGCCTTGACCGCGCTGGAAAAAGTCCTCCCGTAACCGTGTTGCCAATGGGCTCGTTGACTGCATTTTGAGGGGGGCAGTCAACGGGCCCATTGGCATGAGCACGGAGAAATCTCACAGAGTGGGAGCGGCGTACAAAAGCGGCGGGAAGATGAAGCGCATGGACGACGCGCGCAGGCAGCTGCTGAACAAGTTGTACGACGAAGGTCGCGCATGGGACGGCAAGGAGCCGGATCGGCTGAAGCGGCGGCGGAATGTCGATCCGGGCGCGGCGGCTTTTCTGATCACCCTGATCCGGGCGATCCCGGCGCCGCGAGTGCTGGAAATTGGTACGTCCAATGGTTATTCGACGATCTGGCTGGCGGACGCGTGTGCCGCGGTCGGCGGTCGGGTGACCACAGTGGACACCGACCCGGTCACCCAGGCCGACGCGGCCGCGAACATCGCCGCCGCCGGCCTCGCCGACCGGGTGGACCTGAAAATCGCCGACGGCGGACAGTTTCTCGCCGACCTCCCGGACGACTCGGTCGACCTGCTTTTCCTGGACGCCGAGCGGACCGAATATCCGCGCTGGTGGCCGCATCCGCTGCGGGTGATCCGCCCGGGTGGGCTGCTGGTCGCGGACAACGCGACCTCGCACCCGGACGAGATCGCCCCGCTCGCGAAGCTGCTGGCGGACGCCCCGAACTGCTATTCGACGCTGGTGCCGGTCGGGTCCGGTGAATTGGTCGCAGTGCTCGACAGGTAGTTGTCGATCTCCGCGGTCAGCTGGTTTTTCGTTGACACATCGGCGAAAGACGCGGACACCGCGTTTTTGGCCAGGGCCGCGACGCCGGCCGCGTCGAGCGAAAGCAGGTCGGCGGCCACCTCGTACTCATGAGTGAGCGTGGTGCCGAACATCGGTGGGTCGTCCGAGTTGATGGTGACCAGCAGGCCGGCCTCGACCATCCGCGGCAGCGGGTGCTGGGCGTACGACTCGACCACCCGGGTGCACACGTTCGAGGTCGGCGACACCTCCAGCGGGATCTGCCGCTCGGCGAGATGCTCGACCAGCTTCGGGTCCTCCATGCAGTGCGTGCCGTGCCCGATCCGCTCGGCACGCAGCAACGTCAGCGCGTCCCAGATCGTCTGCGGCCCGGTCGACTCACCGGCGTGCGGCACCGAGTGCAGGCCGGCCGCGATGGCCTGGTCGAAGTACGACTGGAAGGTGCCCCGCGGATGCCCGATCTCCGGCCCGCCGAGCCCAAACCCCAGCAGCCCGTCCGGCCGCTGCCCCAGCGCCGCCGCCAGCGTGACATCCGCGCTCGGGATGCCGTATTCGCCGGGGATATCGAAAATCCACCGCATCTGAACGCCGAACTCGCGGGCGGCGATGGCTCGTACGTCCTCGATGACCGCACACAGGTCCTGGGTCGCGATGCCGGCGAGGAAGTGCGTGTACGGCGTGACCTGCAGCTCGACATAACGGACCTGCTGCGCGGCGAGGTCGCGCGCCACCTCGTACGTCAGCAGGTGCAGGTCCTCGGTGGTGCGGATCAGCGCGACCACGCTCTGGTAGACCTCGATGAAATGCGCGAAGTCGCTGAACGTGAAGTAGTCGGCGAGCGCGGCCGGGTCAGCCGGCACCGCGGTGGTGCCTTCGTGGCGGGCGGCGAGCGCGGAGACCGCTCGCGGCGAGGCCGACCCGACGTGGTGTACGTGCAGCTCAACCTTCGGTAGGCCGGCGATAAACGCCTTCAGATCTGTCATGGCCGAACATTACCATCACCGTGTCAATCTTTCCGTCAGGCTGCCCATAGCGGGCCTCACGGACGCCAAATGGGCGATCACTTGACACGGCCGCGTCAGACTGCCCTCTCGGACACACTCTCTTGACGCTTAACCACTACGGGCATAGTGTCAACGTATCACTACAACCGTAGTATTACGTCCTTGGAGAGGTTGGGATGAACATCGACCCAGTGTTCGGAGCTGACAGGTACGCGCGATACGCGAACCTCCGCGCGGACGCACCGGTGGAGCGGATCAAGACCCCGCCCGGCACCCCTGGCCCCGCCGAGTTGTGGCTGGTCAGCCGGCACGACGACGTGGTCGCCGCACTGCACGACGCCCGCCTGCACCTGGAACAGCCGCCGCAATATCAGTTCGGCATCCGTACGCTGCTGAACACCGATCCGCCCGACCACACGCGGTTGCGGCGGGTGGTCAGCGGCCTGTTCACCCGAAAGCGGATCCAGAGCCTGCGGATCGCCGTCCAGGCCATTGCCGACGACCTGATCGACCACCTGCCGGCCGGCGAGACGATCGACTTCATCGAGCGGTTCGCGGTGCCGCTGCCGATCACGGTGATCTGCCAGATGCTCGGCATCCCGGCCGACGACTGGCGGCTTTTCCGCGAGTGGACACCGAAAATCTTCAACACTGACGAGGAGTCGGTGACCACCCGGCCGGCCGCGGTGGCCCAGCTGATCCAGTACATGGGCGGTTTGGTGCGGACCAAGCGCGACCATCCGGCGGACGACGTCACGACCACGGTGATCCAGAACGGCAAGGACGTACTGTCCGAGCAGGAGCTGCTCAGCACGCTCATGTTGCTGCTCATCGCCGGCCACGAGACCACCGTCAACCTGCTCGGCAACGGCCTGCTGGCGCTGATCCAGCACCCCGACCAGCTGGAACTGCTGCGGTCGGACCCGGCGCGTACGCCGGACGCGGTGGAGGAACTGCTCCGCTACGACAGCCCGGTGTCGCACGCGACCATCCGATACGCGAGCGAGGACCTGACCATCGCCGGCGTACGGATCGCCGCCGGTGAGGGCCTGCTGCTCGCGCTCGGCTCGGCCAACCACGACCCGGCGCTGGTCAGCGAGGCGGACGACTTGAACGTACAACGAAACGGCAACCAGCACCTGGCCTTCGGACAGGGCCTGCACTACTGCTTGGGCGCGCCACTGGCCCGACTGGAAGGCCAACTCGCGTTCGACACGCTACTGCGCCGATCCTCCGAGATTTCCCTTGCCGTGGAACCAAAAGAGCTGCAATGGCGGATCAGTCCACTGATGCGCGGACTGCACGCGCTGCCGATCCAGCTCAGCTCGATCGCGCCGGCCGAACTGGCGGCGACCGCATGAGCATCGCGAACGACGACTCCCCGGTCGTACTGGTCACCGGCGGCGGCTCCGGCATCGGCCGGGCAACCGCCCTGCTGCTCGCGCGCGAAGGGTGGCGGGTGGTGGTGACCGGACGCCAGGAAGACACCCTGTGGGAGGTCGCCGACCAGAACCCGAACATCCGCTCGATCACCTCGGACCTCGCGTTCGCGGACCGGGCGACCGTCTCGGTCGACTTCGCGATCAGCGCGTACGGCCGGCTGGACGCCCTGGTCAACAACGCCGGCATGCACGTACGAATGCCGACCGAGGAGACCGATTTCGAGGCGATCACCGAAATGCTCGCCATCAACCTGATCGGGCCGGCCCGGCTGGTGACCGCCAGCATTCCCCACCTGGCCAAGACTGGCGGGTCGATCGTGAACGTCTCCAGCGCACTCGGCCAACTGCCGAGCCTCGCCAGCGGTTTCTACGGCGCTTCCAAAGCCGCCCTCGACTACCTGACCAGGAGCTGGGCCAGCGAGCTCGCGGACCGCGGAATCCGGGTCAACGCGGTGGCTCCGGGCCCGACCGACTCCGGTCTGTTAGAGCGGCTGGCCCCGGCGGGCCAGCTCGCGGACATCAAGAAGCGCGAAGCGGCCCTGCTGCCGCTGGGCCGGCTCGGCGACCCGGCCGAGGTGGCCGACTGGATCCACCGGCTCATCGATCCGGCCGCGAGCTGGGTCACCGGACAGGTTTTCACCATCGACGGCGGAATGACCGTGACTTCCGCGCGGAAGGACTCCCCCTCATGACCGGCAAGCGCATCCTCATCATCGGCGCCGGCATCGCCGGCCTCGCGCTCGCGACCGGCCTGCGCCGGCGCGGCGTCGAAGCGGTCGTCGTCGAGGAGGCCGCCGAACTGACCGCCGTCGGCCTCGCGATCACGCTGTCCGCCCGGCATTACGCGGCGCTGAAGCTGCTCGGTTTCGACGATGCGCCCACCTGGCCGCACCACCGCACCGAACGCAGTTACCTCATCGACGCCGATGGCGGCCACATCCGCTGCAGGACCGGCGTCCTGAACTCGGTCTTCAGTCGTACGGGCCTGCAACAGGCCATGTTGGCGCCGGTCCGCGACCTTGTTCGTACGGGCGTGAAACCAGTCGAGGTCGACGACCGCGGCGACGACGTACTCGTCCGGTTCGACAACGGCGACGAGCAGGTCTTCGACGCCGTCATCGGCGCCGACGGCATCGACTCGTGGACCCGTACGGAGGTCCTGGGCGGCCCGCGCCCCACCTACACCGGCGTCGCGATCACCAGGTTTCGCATTCCCAACAGCGAAAAAATCGACTACACCGGCATCCGTACCGGCCCGGGCGCGCTGCTGGGCTTCAACACCCGCCCGGACGGCGACCTGCACATCATGGTCTTCCTGCCCGGTGAGCCGGACAACCGCCGCGAACTGACGGCACCGCAGATCGCCGATCTGTTCCCGGACGCGATCGGGCCCTGGCAGACCGTACGAGAGGGCTTGACGTCCGAGGTCGAAGGCATCTACGTCAACGTCAATCAGGTCGAAACCGACGAGTGGGTCCGCAACCGCGTCGCCCTCATCGGCGACGCCGCGCACGCCATGAGCCCGACCCTGGGTCAGGGCGCCGGCGTCGGCATCGAGGACGCGGCCCTGCTGGCCGACCTGCTGACCATGCCCCACCTGCCCGTCCCGCTGGCCTTCAGCTCGTACGAACGCGCACGCCAGCCGGTCGCCCGCGAGGCCCAGGCCAACGCGAAACGGATGGCGCTGGCCCTGACCTCCGCCGACCCGGAAACCCGCCGTACCAGCCTGCCCGCCTAGGGCGTGTCTCCTAACTCCAGGTGGATGAGGGTCGAGATCCAAGCGTTGGCTGCCGGTGCCGGGCGGTCACCTTCATACCGTTGTTGTATGGGGGTGATCGCCCGGTGCCGGCAGCCGACGCTTGGGCTTGGCCCTCGCCGCCTGGGGTTAGGAGACACGCCCTAATAGCGGTTTTCGTTGTTAGTTGGCCCGTACAGAAGAGACACTCTGTTATGCGCGGGCCAACTAACCAAGATCTCGTCCCGTCAGGTGCTATTCGTGGACGAGGTAGCCGAGCACGTCCTGCCGCGTCAGGACGCTGGTCGGCAGGCCGCCGTCGTGCACCAGCGCGGCGTCCGCCTTCTCCAGAGCGTGGATCGCGGCCTGCACCGGCTCCCCCACTCCGATCATCGGCAGCGCGGCCGACATGTGCTTCTCCAGCCCGTCGGCGAGCTGCGCCCGACCGCTGAACAAGGCGTCCAGCAGATCTCGCTCGACGACCGTCCCGACCACCTCGGCGGCCATCACCGGTGGCTCCTGGCTGACCACCGGCAGCTGCGACACCCCGTACTCGCGGAGAATGTCGATCGCCTCCCGTACGGTCTCATTGGGGTGTACGTGGACGAGCTCAGGCAGCTTGCCGCTCTTGCGGGCCAGCACGTCCCCGACCGTGACATCGGCGCCACTGCCGAGAAAACCGTAGTCGGCCATCCAGTCGTCGTTGAAGATCTTGGACAGGTAGCCGCGGCCGCCATCGGGCAGCAGCACCACGACCACGTCGTCCGGACCGGCCTTGCGGGCCACTTCCAGCGCGGCGACCACGGCCATCCCGCATGAGCCGCCGACCAGCAGGCCCTCCTCGCGGGCCAGCCGGCGGGTCATCAGAAACGAGTCGCGGTCCGACACCGGCAGGATCTGGTCCGGCACCTTCGGGTCGTACGCGGTCGGCCAGAAGTCCTCGCCGACGCCTTCCACCAGATAGGGCCGGCCCGAGCCGCCGGAGTAGACCGAGCCCTCCGGGTCGGCGCCAATCACTCGTACGCGCCCATCGGAGATTTCCTTGAGATAGCGCCCGGTGCCGCTGATCGTGCCGCCGGTGCCGACGCCGGCGACGAAATGTGTCACCTTGCCATCGGTGTCGTCCCAGATCTCCGGGCCGGTGGAGCGGTAGTGCGACTCGGGGCCTTCCGGGTTGGAATACTGGTCGGGCTTCCAGGCGTCCGGGATCTCCTGCAGCAGCCGGTTGGAGACGTTGTAATACGACTCCGGGTTGTCCGGCGCCACCGCGGTCGGGGCGACCACGACCTCCGCTCCGTACGCCCGGAGGACGTTGATTTTGTCGGTGCTGACCTTGTCGGGGCAGACGAAGACGCACTTGTAACCCTTGCGCTGGGCCACGATGGCCAGCCCGACCCCGGTGTTGCCACTGGTCGGCTCCACGATGGTGCCGCCGGGCTTGAGTTCGCCGGATGCTTCCGCGGCCTCGATCATCCGCAGGGCGATCCGGTCCTTCACGCTGCCGCCGGGATTGAAATACTCCACTTTGGCCAGCACGGTCGCGGAGATTCCGCTGGTGACACTGGAAAGTCTGACCAGCGGGGTGTTCCCCACCAGGTCGACGAGAGAGTCGTAGACGCGCACGACGCGACGCACCCTTCGATCAAAAAGGCGGGACCGGCCACTATGCCGGGACGACCGCTAGCTCCGAGGATACTGTCCGCCGCACCGGCGACTACCGCCCCGACCTGCGCAAGCGTGCCCGTCCGGCCTCGGACACGTTTTCCACACAACAGCCCATCACTGGTCGAAACGGGCAACCCCTCCAGTAGGATCCTTTCGCTCACGCCCTTGTCAACGGTTAGTTATTGCCGTCCTGGAGGCTTTCCGATGCCCCGACTCCGCCCGATCCTCGCCGCCGCGACGGTCGCCGCCCTCGCGACCGTGCTGGCATCCCCAGCCGTCTCGGCGGCACCACCGCCCGCTGCCGGCGACCGGCAGCAGGCCTTCGCCGCGGCCGCTCAGCACTACGGCGTACCAGAAACGGTCCTGCTCGGTGTCTCGTACCTGGAGTCGCGGTGGGACGACCACGCCGGCTCGCCCAGCTCGTCCGGTGGGTACGGGCCGATGAACCTCACCGACGCGCGGTACGTGGTGGACCACGCGCCGGCCGCCTCCGGCTCCGGCTCCAGTTCCGCCTCCAACTCCGGCTCCGGCTCTGGCTCCGGCGACTTCGGCGATGACCCGCGCGGCGACGCGAACCGCCCGGCCGGCCCAGCCGCGGCGCCCGTGTCGGGCGCCGGCCTCGACGCGCCGGCCCTGCGCACGCTCCCCACGGCCGCCAGCCTGACCGGCATCGGCGCGGACCGGCTGCGGACCGACCCGACCGCGAACATCGCCGGCGCGGCCGCACTGCTGGCCAGTTATCAGCACGCGCTCGACGCACCGGCGACGGGAACGGCCGGCGACTGGTACGGCGCGGTGGGCCGCTACTCCAGCGCCACCACGACGGCCGGGGCGAAGGAATTCGCCGACCAGGTCTTCGACCTCATCCGTACCGGCATGAGCCGGCAGACCGTGGACGGCCAGCAGGTCACCCTCGCCGCCGCCCCGGGCGTCTCGCCGGCCACCGGTCAGCTGGCGGCACTGCACCTGAGCGCTCCCGCGGCCGGCACCACCCAGCCGGATTGTCCGTCCACTTTGGACTGCGACTTCATTCCGGCGGCGTACCAACAGACCGGGACAAGCAAGGAGGCGTACGGAAACTACGACCTCGCGAACCGGCCGTCGACGTCGAAAATCCAGTACATCGTGATTCACGACCAAGAGGGCTATTACAACGGCACGGTCAGCTGGTTCCAGAATCCGGCGGCCCAGGCCACCTCGAACTACGTGATGCGCTCCAGCGACGGCCATATCACTCAGATGGTGCCGACCAAGGATGTCGCGTGGCACGCCGGAAACTGGTACGTGAACACCCACTCGATCGGCATCGAGCACGAGGGCTTCGCGGCCGCCGGGGCCACCTGGTACACCGAGGCGATGTATCGCCAGTCCGCGAAACTGGTGCGTTATCTGGCTCAGCGTTTCAACATTCCGCTGGACCGTCAGCACATTATCGGCCACGGCAACGTTCCTGGCCTGTCGACCAACAAAATTCGGGGTATGCACTGGGATCCGGGACCGTTCTGGGACTGGAACCACTACCTGGACCTGCTGCACGCCACCCCGCGTCAGGACCGGCACGGCGGCCTGCTGACGATCGCGCCGAACTTCGCCACCCAGCAGCTGCCGGTGTCCGGCTGTGACACCTCGGGCAGCGGCACGCCGTGTGCGGCACAGGGCAGCAATTTCGTCTATTTGCGTACGTCCCCATCCGCCGACGCGCCGCTGGTCACCGACGTCGGCCTACACGCGGGGCCGGCGACCACCGACATCGCCGACTGGGGCGCCCGCGCCGAAGCCGGCCAGCAGTTCGTGGCGGCGGGGCGGTCCGGCGACTGGAGCGCGATCTGGTACCTCGGCCAAAAAGCCTGGTTCCTGAACCCGCGCAGCACCCCAACGGCGTACTCGTCGGCCGGCTTCGAAATCACCCCGCGGCACGGCCTGGCCAGCATCCCGGTCTACGGCAAGGCATATCCAGAAGCGGCCGCGTACAACGGCAGTCCCGTACCGGTCCAGCCCGACGACGCCCTCGCCTACACGATCGCGGCCGGCCAGCGCTACACCCTCGGCGAGTGGCGAGTGTCGACGGATTACTACTACGCCCCGACAATCGACTCGTCGTATCCCGGCGACCACACCGTCGTCACCGGCCACACCCGCTACGTGGAGATCCAGTACAACCACCGCATCGCGTTCGTACGCGCCTCGGACGTACAGGTGCTGCCGGCGATCTCTTTCTGACCTGCCCTGTGGAAAAGTCTGGGCTCCCAGGCTTTTCCACAGATTGGTCTCCGCGGCGGCGTTTCCGCACTTTTTTCTGCAAGAATTAGTAGTACTTTGTTAGGTTCGTAGAATTTGGTGGCAGGTATGGCATGCGCCGGCCCAGGTGGCGAGGATGTGCTGGATTTCTCGTATTATTTGGTAAAGGGTTGGGGGTGGGCCGGCGCTGGTGCTTTTGGGTTGGTGAGCCTGGTTTTGGTGATGAACAGGTGTGCCGCGCTGGTGAGGGTGACGTGGTGGTGCCAGCCGAGCCAGGATCGTCCTTCGAAGTGGTCGAGGCCGAGTCCGGTTTTGAGTTCTCTGTAGTCGTGTTCGATGCGCCAGCGGATTTTTGCGAGTTGCACGAGGGTTTTCGGTCGGGTGCTGGGGTGGAGGTTGGATAGCCAGTATTTTGTGGGTTCTTCTTCTTTTGGGGGCCATTCGGCGATCATCCAGGTGATCGGT
>NZ_BAAANY010000017.1:0-72128 GCF_039530045.1 Fodinicola feengrottensis
TCGATCCTTGGGCACCCCGACATAATACCAAATAATCAGCCAACTTGAAATGTTATTTCATTCCAATTCCTAAGCTCCAGCTGCGTACTGACATTGACTCCCCACCAATGAAACTGCCCATGCGGGGAGAGCACTCCTTTGGAGACACCGGTCGTGCCGGAAGTGTAGAGAATGAGCGCAGTGTCGCGAGGACGGACATCGGCAGGTTCGATGCCCATGCTCAGCGGTGGCAGCGCGACGGCCAACGGCGACTCGGGTTCCCGGCCGTCCAGCGTCCAGATTCGTCGAAGCGACGCGGTGTCCGGCAACGCTTCTATCCGATCGAGAAAGGCATTCTCGATCACCAGCAGCTCGGCCGCACAGTTGGTGAGAATGTGATGGAGCTGTTGGCCGCGTACGCCGGTGTTGATGGGAACGGCGATCGCGCCCATCCACGCACAACCCAGAATAAGGTCGAGCACCTCGATCCTGTTGTCGGCCATGATCGCGACCCGCTCACCGGCCGCGATTCCTTCCGCTCGCAGAGCGGCCGCGAATCGGGATGCCCGGTCGCACACCTGCGAAGCGGTCCATCGATCGGCACCGATCCGCAGAAGTGGCCGATCGGGCGACTGCTTCGCCCGTGCGCGCAACAGGTCGGGAATGGACAGTGGCACCGATTCAGCGAATTTCTCCGCCGCGTCCACGGTTGGCGAAATCAAAGCTGCACCCCCGGCGAATGGCATCGTACGAGCACGCCTCCGAAGTTGCAGCACGACCGCCCCGCTGGCCAGCGCTCGGTTCGCTGACCGAAACAAGGAAGTGCGACACCATCGCGACAGCACCAGAATAGGGATGGGTCACGACGACAGGGAACGGATCAGATGAGAATCCTTTGGCAGAGTTTCACCGCTTCGGGAAGCACGTATTTGCGTCTTCTCCAGGATGCTCTGCGGGCACTGGCCGGTGATCAGGTCGAGGTTGTCGTCGCCGGCCTGGAACGGCCGCACCCGTACATTCACCGGCTCAGCGAGGCCCGCTGCGCGTACGAACTCGTCGCCGCCAACCTGGACGCCGCACGGCGCGGTTTCGACGCCGTGGTGGTGGGCCATTTCCAGGACGGCGGTGTCCATGAACTGCGGGCTGCGCTGGACATTCCGGTGGTCGGTCTCGGTGAAACCACCCTGATCCATCGGATCGTCCACGAGGCACGGGACAACGGGATGGCGCTGGTCATCTCATCCGCCGAGATCGATGAGTTGTTGCTGCTCTGCGACCGTTTTGTCGTGCTGTTTCGGGGCCGGGTGGTGGCCACGCTCTCCCGTGCCGAGGCAACCCAGGCACGGCTCACCCACCTGGCGACGGAGGGACCGCGATGACCGACATTCAGAGTGGCCCCCGTACCGAAGGTCGCGATTTATCCGCGACCGACCCACATCTGAGTTCCCGAGTCCGCTCTTTTCTCGCCCACTCGCGGATCGCGATGATCGCGATCGGCCTTGTCCTGCTGATCGCCTATTTCGCCGTCACTCAGCCGACGTTCACCACCGAAGCCAACATCAAGACCCTGCTGACCAGTGTCTCCATTCTCTGGATGCTGTCGATGGGCTTGACCTTCGTCCTGATCCTGGGCGGGTTCGACCTGTCGATCGGGTCGATGATGGCCCTTTCGGGGTTCATTTTGGCCTGGTTCTACCACGATTTGGGATTCCCCATCTTCGTGGCATGCGTGGCCACGGTCGTACTGGCCGGAGCGTTGGGTGCGCTGTCGAACGGATTCCTGATCGGCCGCCTTCGCGCCTCTTTCATGGTGGTGACGCTGGGGACATTGTCGCTCTTTCGCGGACTGGTCAACCTGGTATCGGGCACCGAGACGAAGGCGATCAATTCCGGATTCCTGGACGGAATGGCATTCGGGAGCGTGGTCGGCATACCGATTCCGGTGATCATGATGGCCGTGGTGTTCTTCGCGGCATGGTGGGTGTTGCGGTTCACCCATTTCGGCCGGGACTTGTACGCGGTGGGCGGCAATTTCCAGGCGGCCCGACTGGCTGGCATCAACACGACTCGGGTCACGATCTGGGTGTACGCGATCTGTGCCTCGGCCGCTGCCCTCGGGGCGGTGCTGCAGTGCGCCCGGGTCGCCGCGGCCAGCCCGCAGGTCGGCGACACGATCATGTTCGACGCGGCCGCCGCCGTCCTGCTCGGCGGAACCGCGTTACGCGGCGGCTCGGGCGGTGTGGTGGGCACCGCCATCGGGGTGCTTTTCCTTGGCACCCTGGCCAATGGCCTCGCGATCTCGGGCGTTCCCAGCTACTGGCAGCAAATTCTGAGCGGACTGATCGTCGCGGGTGCCGCGGTCAGCGAAATCCTCCAGCGCGAAGGGCTCTGGTCGATCAACATTCGGCTGTTTTCCCGGCGAGAGCCGCACTAAATCTCGGAGGCGTTCGGTGGCCACAGAACCTGCCGGCATAAAGACCCAGATCGAGGACTACGCGCTGACCGCTGTCCCACTGGCCGCCCGCCGAGGCGGCTGGGGACTCCTGATGAATACGGCGGGCATCGTCTCGACGCTGGTCCAGCTGGCGATCGGCGGCGGAGTGACCCTGATCGCCGGGGTCGGCTGGGGGATTCTCGCCGGTCTGCTGGTGACGGTCTTCGGCGGCACCCTGGGCTGGCTGGTCGGCCACGTGGCGTACCAGAACGGCACCTCCAGCACGGTGACCTCACGCGTGTACGGGCTGGGAATCCGTGGTTCGGTGATCGCCTCGCTGATCTATTCCTTCATGATCATCGGATTTTTGGCGCTGGAAGACGCGCTGCTCTATTACGGGACACTCTTCATGTTCGGCTGGAAACCGTCGGTGGTCAACGCGATCGTTATCTACGGTCTTTTGACGGTGGTGTGGATCGCGCTCACGACATTCGGCCTGAAGCTGGTGCAACGTACGTCGACAGTGCTGCTCATAGCATTTCTCATCCTGGCGATAGCTCTCGCGGCCATCGCGGTGACCACATCGGGTCTGTCATTGTCCGCGATCTTGACGGCAGGACCGGTGACCGGCGGCGACGGCAGCGCGCATTTCGCCGCGGTGATCGCCATCCTCGCGGGTTCGGCCGGTGCTCTCGCGCTGACCGACGCCGACTTCGCCCGGTATGCCCGTACCAGCAAGGATGTCGGCATCCTCGCGATCGGCGGGGCGATCATGATCGACATCGTGATGGTGGTGCTGGGCTGCCTGATCGTAGGAGCTGGAAGCAGCGCGGTCGCCACATACCTTGGTAAGAATCCGGCCGTCGCGGCCAGCCAACAGGGCGCCACGATCGCGGAAAAGGTTTCGTGGATGGCGAACAACAACTCCGGCGCCTATTTCATCGTCTTGGCCGGACTGCTCGGTTTTTTGCTGATGTACGTGGCACAAGCCAAAGCGCAGGTGCCGAACACCTACTCCGGGTCGCTCTCACTGTCCAACCTCTTCGACGGGCTGCTGCGTCGCAATGTGGGCCGACTGACCATGGTGGTGCTCGCCAATGTCATCGGACTGCTGATGGTGGCCGGAGACATTCTGGGCCTCATCAATCGGTACCTCGGAGTCCTCGGCGTGACCACGACCGCGCTGGCCGGCGTGATCATCGCCGACTATTACCTCATACGGCGGCGCAAAGTGGCGGACCCAGACGAGGTCGAATCCGTCAACTGGGCTGGCGTGGTCTCGGTTCTGGCTTCGGCGGCCACCGGCGGTTTCCTGACCGAGTCGGGCATCACGCCGCTGGGCTTCCTGGTCACCCTCGGCTCGGTGCTCGTCCTGTATCCGGTGCTGCGCCGCTATGTGTTCCGTGCAAATACCGCGAGCGAGCGATGACCGGACGATGACCTGGGCCAACGCTGCCCTTCGCGAACTCGACGTTTTCGCTGCCTTTACCGGCGGATCGCCAGCGAATACGTCGAGTTCGCGGTGTTTTATCGAGATATAGGGGAATTCTCTCCGGGGGCCGTCTTTTGACAATTGTCATACGAGGAACGGTTGACGGCAAATCGGGGGCCAACTTGGGGAATGTGTGCTCTCTCCATTGACACGCGAGAGGTCGCGGGCAAAGATCATGCCCGCACAAGCAAGCACGGGCATTATTCACAAGGCGAACCGTCCACCTCTCCCGTGGGGCAGCCGCCCCACTCCCTGCGCCGCCCCCTGCCCACCCGCTCACCGGCGGCGCCGCCGAAGGGATGCACACCATGGAAGTAGCAACCCACCGAACCGGCTGGCCGAGATTCTCGGCCGTACTCCTGATCGCTCTGTCGCTGTTCGCGAGCGGGCTCGCGAACAGCAGTCCGGCGCAGGCCGCGCCAGCGTGCGGCGTACTCGCCGGTGGAGCAGCACAGCAAGCGAACAACGCGGTTATCAATACCTGCTACCAAATCGGCGTGCCCTACTCATGGGGCGGCGGGCACGGCCCGCAACCGGGCCCGACGCTGGGTCAATGCGACCCGAACAATGGCGCGCCCAACGACTGCCATGTCAAAGGTCTCGACTGCTCCGGGTTGGTCCGCTACGGCTACGCCCTCGCGCTCGGCCCGGACATCCTCGGATCGGGAAACACCGATGCACAATGGCATTCACCGGCGGTGAAGACGCACTTCTACAGCACCGCTCAAGCTCTCCCCGGTGATCTGCTTTTCTACAGCAGCAACAACACTGTCGCCGGGATCCATCACGTCGCCATGTATCTCGGCGCCGGCTGGATCGTGGAGGCCGCCAACTCTGGCGAGCTGGTCAAGGTCTCCAACCTGTCGGCCCACACAGACTTCTATGGCGGCGCACGACTGTTCACTGGGCGCCCGCATTACACCACGACACTCGGCATTTACCGCGGATTAAGCTCGACGTTCTCTTTCAGCAACTCGACCACGAGCGGCCACACCGACGGGACCTTGACTTTCGGTGCACAGGGCGACATTCCGGTCAGTGGCGACTGGAACGCCGACGGCTTCACCACCGTAGGCACCTTCCGCCCCAGCACCTCCACCTTCTATTTCGACAACTCCAACATCACCGGCAACACCGACGGCTCGCTCGCCTTTGGACAATTCGGCGACCACCCGGTCACCGGAGACTGGGACTGCGACGGCTCCACGACGGTTGGCGTCTATCGAGACAGCAACTCGACCTTTTACTTCGACAACTCCAACATCACCAGCCGCATCGACGGCTCACTCACCTTCGGCCAGAAGGGTGACATACCCATCACCGGCGACTGGGACGGCGACGGCTGCACGACGGTTGGCGTCTATCGACCCAGCAACTCCACCTTCTACTTCGACAACTCCAACATCACCGCACACACCGACGGCTCCATCACCTTCGGCGCCACCGGCGACGTACCAGTCACCGGCGACTGGAACGGGGACGGCTACACCACGATTGGCGTCTTCCGGCCGACAACCGGGGTCTTCTACCTCTGCAATTCCAACATCACTCCACACACCGACATCACCACCGCCTTCGGGCAACAAAACGACACACCGATAACCGGCGCCTGGAACCACTGAGCCGTGGCCGAAAGGAGGGAAGAAATGGTGAAGAAATATCAGTGGACGCTCGTACCGTTAGTGGCGTTGGCAATGGTGCTTGGCGTGACCAAGGCGGCTGCCGCCAACGCATTGCCCAGCACCATGGGAACCACGGTCGGTCCGCTCGCCTCGACCGGATGCAATGGCCACTACGACGACAATAATCCGCCGGCTTCGATCCGTGTCCTTATCACCGCGACCGGGTCCATTGTCACAGTGCCATTCGAACAGTACGTCAAGGACGTGCTGCCCAACGAATGGATCGCGAGCTGGAGCGCGGCCGCACTGCAAGCCGGCGCGATGGCAGCGAAAACTTACGCCTGGTACTGGACAAACCATTCCGGCGACCGTACGTCCGGTGGCCAGTGCTTCGACGTGTACGACAGCACCAGCTCCCAGGTTTACAAGGCCGGGAGCCATCAGCCGTCGACCGACGCCGCGGTGGACGCCACCTGGCCGGTCTCCATGCACCGTGGCGGCGCGATTTTCGAAAGCCAATACCGCGCGAACCTGACCGGAAACAATGGCGAGGGCTGCGGCGCCGGCGCGGACGGCAGCAAGATGAGCCAGTACGGATCACAAGCCTGCGCGGTGGCCGGGTACTCGTACCAGCGCATCCTGACCACGTACTACTCCGGCATCACGCTGTCCACCGGCGGTGGACGCCCGCATTACACCACGACGCTCGGCGTTTATCGCGGACTCAGCTCCACGTTCATTTTCAGCAATTCAACGACCAACGGCCACACCGACGGAACACTCGTTTTCGGTGCCCAAGGCGACATCCCCGTCACCGGCGACTGGAACGCCGACGGCTTCACCACCGTAGGCACCTTCCGCCCCAGCACCTCCACCTTCTATTTCGACAACTCCAACATCACCGGCAATACCGACGGCTCACTCGCCTTCGGACAATTCGGCGACATCCCCGTCACCGGCGACTGGGACTGCGACGGCTCCACCACAGTCGGCGTCTACCGACCCAGCACGTCCACCTTCTACTTCGACAACTCCAACATCACCAGCCGCATCGACGGCTCACTCACCTTCGGCCAAAAAGGCGACGTACCCATCACCGGAGACTGGGACGGCGACGGCTGCACGACAGTCGGCGTCTACCGACCCAGCAACTCCACCTTCTACTTCGACAACTCCAACATCACCGCACACACCGACGGCTCCATCACCTTCGGTGCGACCGGCGATGTACCAGTCACCGGAGACTGGAACGCAGATGGCTACACCACCATCGGCGTCTACCGACAAACCACCGGCGTCTACTACCTCTGCAACTCCAACATCACCCCACACACCGACATCACCACCGCATTCGGACAACAAAACGACACCCCCATTACCGGCGCCTGGAACCACTGACGGTTGACGGGTCGCCGCCCGATGGGCAACCGTAGCGACCATGAGCAGCAGCAGCCCCGCCAGCGGAGCGTTGGGTCCCAACGCTCCGTTCGGCGGTTCCGTCCACGCGCGTGTCAGTGCCGTCCTGCCGACGCTCTCGGAGGCCGAGCAGCGGCTTGCCCGGGAGGTCCTCGCCCATCCGGCGCAGGTCGCGGCCACCACCATCGTCGACCTCGCCGCGAGCTGTGACATCTCTCGTACGACGGTCACTCGGTTCTGCCGGTCCGTCGGGTTGTCCGGCTACGGCGAGTTGCGGCTGGCGCTGGCCGCGGAGGTCGGGCGGATGAGCCACGACCCGGTCCATCCGACGCCGGCCTGGTCGGAAGGAACCAGCGGGGTCGCGCCGGACGAGCCGATGCCGCGGGTTCTCGCCCAACTGCTCGCCGCCGACGTACGCGCGCTGGAGGACACCGCCGCCCGCATCGATCTGGTCGCGCTGGAAACTGCTGCCGAGCGAATAGCCACCGCCCGGAGCATCGACATTTACGGCGTGAGCGGCAGCGCATCCACCGCCGGCGAATTCAGCCGGCGACTGAACCGGATAGGCCGGCGTACGAGCGCCTGGAACGAGATCCACGACGCGCTGGCAAGCGCCGCACTGCTGACTACTGGGGACGTCGTACTCGCGATTTCACACACCGGCGGGACAAAAGAGGTCGTGGAGGCGACCGCGCTGGCCCGGGACCAGGGCGCCACCACGATCGCAGTCACGAACTCGCCGCGTGCACGGCTCGCGAAGGTCAGCGACATCGTGCTGGAGACCGTGTCCAGGGAAATCTCCTTCCGCTCCGGCAGCATGGCCGGGCGGCACGCACAGATGCTGATCCTGGACTGTCTCTACATCGCCGTCGCCCAGCGCACGTACGCGGACACCCAGAGCGCCCTGGAGCGCACGGCCGCCGCGGTCGCGGACCATCACTGGAAAGGCGGCGCCTGAGCAGGTCCGGCTCGCCACACTGAGAGCCGTTCCGGTCGGATTTACAGCCCCCACGAACGATTGATCATGTCCTGCGCGATGCCCTGGGCCTCGTCGTACCGGTCCGGGTATTCCGAGCGCTGGACGGCCTGCGCGACCTGGCCGGCCGTCATCCAGGTGTTGTCGGCCGCCGTCGGAATGGCATAGTCGAGGAATTTGTTGGTGGCATAGTACGGATCCATGATCTGGTCGTACGTGCCCCAGCCCTGGCTCGGCCGCTGTTGGAAGACACCAATCGAGTCCTGGTCACCACACGGCAGATTGTTGGCATGCGACTCCACCCAAGCCGTCTCGAATTCAGCCAACCGCACCCGGTCGTCGACGCCCCGCTGGTTTCCCACGTCCCGCAGGATCCGCAGAATATTGTCGTCCGCGGTGGACGGAATCGACGAGCAGTCCAGCGGCCGTACCACGGTGGCCGGCCGATGCGTCCCCGCCGCCAGCGCTGGATCGACGCCGGCCTGCGCGGCCGCAGCCGTGCCACCGACCAACGCCGCCGCGAGAGCGCCCACCAGGAGTCCTCGACTCCACCCACGACTGATCACGTTTTCCATTGTCCACGCCCCTTTTCTCTCGATGCCGACCAGGCCCGTGACCCTCGTACGAGGGCCGCGCTTATCGCCTCAGTAGGTATGCCGTTCCGCACTGCCAGGGAACATTTCGAAGATGGGCTGCTGGGTCACTTCGTACACGCCTTAGATCATGGTTGTAAAGGGTCCGTCTCCACCTAATTAATTCGACCGGACACGAACACGCGGGGCCGTAAATCCACGGCTCCAGGCTCCTAATTCCGCCCCGCCGGACGTCCGCATGGCCCCCATACTTGCGTCAGACGCAAGCATGGGGGCCATGCGGACGAGCTTCCTAGCCCCGATGAGGCGCTGCTAATAGGCGAACGCGCAGAGCGCTGGCCCCCACTCGGTGTAGCCGGTGCCGTGGACCCAGAAAGTCGCACAGGTATGACGCCACGTGTTGGCGATCTGGCTCTGCCCTTCACTGACGGTCCACCACCGCTCCGCGGTGTTGCCGGATTGACTGGGGTCGTCAGCGTTCCACGCGGCCCAATGGCCATACACCGAGTTGCCACTCGGGACACTCTGCAACTTGACCGCGGTGTAAAACTGGAAATCCTTTTCGACGCTGATCCAAATGTGCGCGTTGCTAGTCCAGTACATCGGCCGCACCGTGGAAGCTTCGGCCGGCGATGTCGCCGCCAGAATCAAGGCCGTAGCTGTCACCGCTGCGACAAGGACGGCGAGAGTGCGCCGCACACCGCTACTCACCTTCATAAGCTCATGCTCCAATCTCGACTACCGCCCGGTGACCGATGGTCACCTCAGATATGACGGCATGTGCGTACGCACCTTCGCCGCGGCGGAGACTTTGCGGTCCGCACCGCGAAAGTGCCGGTCGAGTAGAACATGCAGGCGGTAGCGAACGCCAGGGACATTTGTCATCAGCAACGACCAGCGATTCAGCACGCCACAGACAGACCACTAGGGCTTGGACACGAGCTCACGCAGGCACTGATCTCGGTGGCTGAGCAGCTCGCCGGCGTCGTCTTCGTCGACAGTCAAGAGCGCGAAGGAAAAATCCTCGATCGCTTCAGCGTGCTGGCCGGCCTGGTGGCGCGCGATGCCGCGGTTCATCCGTATCGTCGGGTCGTCGTCGAGCGCGATGGCCCGGTCGAAATAGCTGATGGCCGCGCTGATCTCGCCCTCGTCAAATGCCAGTATTCCGAAGTTGCACCAACCGGCGGCCAGCGACGGATCGAGCTCTACCGCGGCGGCGAAAGCCTCGCGGGCCGCCGGCAGATTTCCACGACGCTGTTCGAACATACCTTGCAAACAACGCAGCTGCGGATGGTCGGGACTCAGAACGAGCCCGGTGTCGATGTCCTCGCCTGCCTTCTCCCACTCATCGAGATCCAACTGGCAGGTGGCCCGGTTGACATAGCCGTCCACCAATGTGTCATCCAGCTCAAGAGCGCGGTCGAAATCCGCGATCGCGCGCGGCAGGTCGCCCTGTTCCATCGCCAGGTCGCCGCGGTTGAAATGGGTTTGTGGATACGGCGGGCTGAGCCGGATTGCCGTTTCGTAGTCGGAAAAGGCCAGCTCCACCGCGCCCAGCTGCCGATGCACTTCGGCCCGCTCGACGTAGTACTCCGAATAGTTGGGGTCGACGCCGATCACCGCGTCGTACGCCCGAAGCGCCTCCTCCGGCGAACCAATACGACTCAACAGCTTCGCCCTGTTGTACATGAGCACCGAGCGGTGCGGCGCGAACCGGCCAGGATCGACCTCCTCATCCAACCGGGCCAGCCCCGCGTCCAGCAGGCGCAGTGCCGCCGAGAAGTTGCCAAGGTGCATTTCGACGAGCGCTCTGCCGTTTTCCTGAAAGGTGACGTTGTACGCCCGGCGTTGCTGTTCGGTGCCGAGTGACGCGATGCAGATGGCAGTGTTGATCAAAGACATCGCCCGCCCCTGGTCCCGCTTTTCGTCGTAGAAGCGGGTGTAGAGCATCGCACGCCCGTACGCGGACCCGAGATGGACAGCGGGCAGCGTGCTGCTGCGGCAGGCGTCCTCGTACACCTGCTCCGCCTCCGCCGGCCGGTCCAGCGCCGAAAGCGCGGTCCCCATCTTGACGGTGGCCAGCCAGCAACGTTCGCCGTCCACTGACCAGTCAAGCAAGTCCAGTACGTGCCGACCGAAATGCAACACCGACTCGTAGAAACCCTGCATTAGGCAGTGCTGGAGAGCTATCTCGGCGGCCTTGGCGCCGGCACCGGCCGGATCGCTGCCGCGCACGAGATGGTAAGGGACAGCACCAAGCTGCAGCGAGAACTCGTTGCGCCCCAGCAGATCCCGTGCGCGCTGGTCATGCAGGGCGGCGCGCTCGGCCGGATCCAGGGCCAGGTAGGCGGCTCGCTGCCGATCGTCGCCGACGCATTCCGCCGCCACATAATCCGCCGGATCATCAGTCCACGAGTCATCGTTCTCGGATATCTCGTCGGCCTGGACTTTGGTGGTGTACTTGCCAAGAAATCCGGCGAGCGGTTCGCTGACCTCACCGGCCGTACAGATCACCAACCGCAGCCGCCGCGGGTCGGCGCGGCGAAGGAGAATCGTCAGGAGCTCGACGTCGGTGGCCTCCGACAGCTCGGCGTTCTCTATCACCACCAATGGCGCTGGACCGTCCAGGCGCGCGAGGTATGCCAGCAGGAGATCGACGAATCCGTGTGCCAGCCGCGCGGTCTGGGTAGCCGAGAAATACCTGGTCCGATCCTGCGGAGCGGCGGTGGCCATCAACGTGACTCGCTGGCATTCGAGGCTGTCGGCGAGCTCCGGCGCGATGGCGAGCAGTTCCAGGTCATGCCGCTGAGCGAGTTCGCGATGGTGACTCAACAAGTCTGGCGCGATAGTACGCAACATGCTGCCACCCATGGTGTACGGGCCGCGAAGGCGGTGGTGCGCGTCGATCGTCGCGAACGGCGTTCCCAGGCGCAGCGACGCGACCAGCGCGCGACCGGCCTTCCTACTCGATGTCGCGACCCACAGGTGGTTGGCGGTGTTCATGCGCGCTCCTTGAAGTTCTTTTCCTGGCTGGACAACGTGCCGCGGCCGCGGCGCTCGCGGACGGCCAGAAAGGCCGCGAAAGCGAGCTGGCTGACGTTGATGACGAGCATGGCGGCCGCATCGGCAAGTCGCGCCGGCCGCGCGTCACCGGACAGCAGGGTGTGCATCGCGGTCGTCAGGAACTGCCAGCCGATCGGAACAATGGCGAACACCAGAACGGCCAGCATGACGGCGTAACCGGCGACGTGCAGCGGGGCATACCATTTCGCCACCTGACGGTCTCGCGGATGCCAGTTTTCCGGGTCAATCAAACGATCCCGCCGTCCCAACAGACGCTTGACACCGTTGCCGATCATCGCGCTGCTCGTTCCGTGCAAATCCACACACCCGAGCACGGTGGTGACCAAATAGTAGATATCCGTACGCATGAAGAAATAGAACTGCCAGACGACCCTCAGGACCGAGGTGAGCACGAGCGCGAGACAGACATGACCAACCAGCGAGATCGTACCGTCCGGCTCGCGGGTGAGATACGCGACAATCGTCAGTACGGACATACCCAGCAGGTCAGCCAGCATCCCAGCGAGCATCGGCAGATAGCGCTTGCGCCGCGGTACGACCACCAGTCCGTCAATCGCCGTCTCGAACACCAGCAAATAGAATCTTCGCCCCACTCGGGTACGACAAGGCAGTCCCAGGCGCCGGCCCGCGAGGACATGGAACATCTCATGCCACATGGACAGCGGAAGCTGCCCGCAGAACAGTGTCACCTCGATGACCAGCAAATAGGGCGAGAAGAAGATGTGCTGACGACTGGGCAACAAACGCGGATCCAGCACCAAAAGCACCACCGCCACCGCGACCAGGAGAGCGTAACAACACCAGGCGGGTGGCGAGAACATCGCCCGGCCAAGCCGCTGCCACCGCACCGGTCCAACCCGTGCCACGTCATCGACACGGAGAAAGTCAAGTTCCCGAAGTGTCTCGACAAATTCGGCCATGTCGACGTCTTCGCCGTACGTCTTGCTGTACCACTGGGCGGCATCCTCGGTGGCCCGGCCGGCGACGAGCTCTTGGAGCAGCGCGGCGCCGTCGTCGGGAAACACGCCGTACGAGTCGACATCGGTACGCCCGACGACAACCTCGCCACCCTCCGGTAGGAAAGACAACGAATGGAATCGCAACGTCCCGCCCTCGACCTGGAGCGACATCACTTTCCTTTCCGAGGATGGGAATCACCGGAGACCAAAGGACGCGACAGGGGCTCGCGGTCCTTCGGTCCCCGGTGGCGCCTGCGCTATGCGCAGCAACAACAGCCGTAGCACTGGGCTGGAATGGTCAGCCGTACGGTGCCGGGCTTGCGCACCTTGATCTGCTTCATCTTCGGTTTGGCTGGCTTCATGGATTTCACCTCCTTCTTGACAAACGACGGGCATCACTACCTCGACGCCAATGGTGTCCGGCGTCGAGGAGACATGGGTGGGATCGCCGCGAAACGCGACAGTGGGTTGGACCCACTGACCCACGTAGGCCGTCAAGACTTCGTCAGAACAACAAAATCGAAGGCTCGTGGCGCATTTTTGGCTCCCCCGTGGCATGTTCGCATTCCTGCAAATGAATCTGTCTGCACATTAGCCACACCTTCGACTGGACGTCCAGCAATGGGCAACCGTACGAACGAAGGGCTGCCTGATGGGGAATGGCGGCGCGGCCCAAAAAGCAAAGAGGCCAGAAACGGCGGCTGTCATCACAGGTCAGCGCGGCACCGGGTTCCTGCTCTATCATGGCCTCTCGACTGCTCGCCGAAGTCCCCCGATGGAAGGACGTTCGATGCGACGTGTACCGCGCGGATCCCTCGCAGGAGTCCTGGGTGTCCTGGTCACGATGGCGGTCTGCGTGACGGCCGTGCCGGCGGGGCCGGCTTCGGCCGCCCAGCGGCGACCGTACGTGTCCGGAAACACGACGACGCCGGTCTATTCGTACGCCAACGCGATCCGCGAAAGCATCTGGGTCGACACCAGTCTGGACAACGACGGCGACGGCAGTCCGGACCGGGTGGCCATCGATATCGTACGACCGTCCGAGGCGGCGCAGGCCGGGCTGAAGGTGCCGGTGATCATGGAAGCGTCGCCGTATTACTCCTGTTGCGGCCGTGGCAACGAAACTCAGGTGAAAGACTACGACAGCAACGGCGTCATCGATTCGATGCCGCTTTATTACGACAACTATTTCGTGCCGCGCGGCTACGCTTTCGTCGGCGTCGACCTGGCCGGCACCAACCGTTCCACAGGCTGCGAAGACCTCGGCGGTCCCGAGGAGGTGGCCAGCGCCAAGGCGGTCATCGACTGGCTCAACGGCCGTACGACCGCGCACTACGCCAACGGAACCGCCGCGGTCGCGGACTGGACCACCGGCAAGGTCGGCATGATCGGCAAGTCCTGGGACGGCACGATCGCCAACGCGGTCGCGGCCACCGGAGTCGCCGGCCTGACCACCATCGTGCCGATCTCGGCGATCTCCAGCTGGTACGACTACATGCGGGTCAACGGCGTGCCGCGCTCCACCGGCTGGCCCGGCGGACTCGCCTCGGAGGTCGGTCGTACGGGCAGCGTCTGCTCGTCGGAATACACCTCGCTCACCACCGGCGGCGACGACCACACCGGCAACTACAACGCCTTCTGGACACAGCGCAACTACTTCGCCAATGTTGGCAACGTAAAAGCGAGCGTCTTCGCCGTGCATGGGCTCAACGACGAAAATGTCTTCCCGCAGAATTTCGCGCAGTGGTGGAGCGGCCTCGCCGCGCACGACGTGCCACGCAAGCTCTGGCTGTCGCAGGAAGGCCACGCCGACCCATTCGATATTCGCCGCTCCACCTGGGTGACCACACTGCAGTCCTGGTTCGACTATTGGTTGCAGGGCCTGGACAACGGTGTCATGAGCCAGCCGACCGTCGACGTCGAGCGGACGCCGAACCAGTGGCAGACCCAAAGCGATTA
The DNA here is from genome assembly GCF_039530045.1 of Fodinicola feengrottensis. NCBI lineage: Bacteria > Bacillati > Actinomycetota > Actinomycetes > Mycobacteriales > Fodinicola > Fodinicola feengrottensis. The sequence goes on from NZ_BAAANY010000017.1 coordinate 14,515, forward strand.
CCCGGCGGCCGGATCAGCGCCGGTGACGCTGACGATGGGTGCCAGCAGCACCGGCGCCGGAACGCTCGGCACCTCCCCCGGTGGCACAGCCACCACCCGCTCGATCACCGACAGCACCAGCCTCACCGAGGCCAACGCCGTGTCCAGTCCGACCACCACCCGTACCGGCCGGCTGGCGTTCCTGTCCGCGCCGTTGGCCGCCAACACCCAGCTGTCCGGCACGCCAACCATCACTTTGCGCGTCAAAGCAACAAAACCTGACACCGAGCTGTCCGCACGACTGGTCGACTACGGCACGGCTACCCGCGACCGGGATCTGGCCGACGACGAAAGCGGAGTCAAGACGCTGCGCACGCGAAGCTGCTACGGCGACTCCACGACAGCGGACAGCGCCTGCTATCTCGACACCGCCGAGGACACCGCGAGCTCGTCGTACGGGGTGCTGACGCGCGGCTGGCAGGACGCGGCGCACTACCAGTCGCTCAGCCAGCAGACGCCGCTGACGCCGGGCCAGTGGTACACGATCACCTGGCATTTGCAGCCACAGGACCAGATCCTCGTGGCCGGGCACACTCTGGGACTGATCCTTTCGTTGTCCGACACCGAAAAAACCTCGCCGTCGAGCACCGGCGCGACCGTCACGGTGGACCTGACCGGCAGCTCACTCAGCCTCCCGCTGGTCGGCACCACCGTCCTTCAACGGCCCACGACCACACCGCACCTCACCGCGGTGGCACCGCGGACGTACCCCACCCGCACCCGGCCCCTGCCCTCCTGACGACCGCTACTTCGTTGCTGTTGCTCGCATCATCGGCAGAGTGAGTGCGACGAGTACGGCCGCGAAAGCGAGGCCGGCACCGACCAGGAACGCTTCGTGGAACACGCTGAGCCTGGCCTGCACGATGCGTCCAGGATCAGTGCCGGCCCACGCCACCAGCTCGGGTACGCGGCTGAACGCGACGGTCGCGGCGACCGCCACGCCGAGCGCGCCTCCGGCCTCTTGACTGGTGTTGATCAGTCCGGCGGCGACGCCGGAGTCCGCCTCCCGCACGCCAGCAAAAGCTGCCACCTGGATCGGTACGAACGCCATGCCCAGGCCCAGCCCAGCGATCAGGAACGCGGGCAGCACGTCCACCACGTAACTCGCATCAGCTGGAGCACGCCACAAAAGCAGGAGTCCGCTGGTGGCTAACACCAGGCCGACGATGAGCACCGGCTTGGCCGCGAACTTGTTCACCAGTTGCTGGGAAACGCCAGCGCCGACCGAGATAATGACGGCGATCGGAAGGTACGCGAGGCCCGTGGTGACCGGCGAATAGTTCAGCACCTGCTGCATATACAGGCTGGCAAAGAAAAACAACGTCACGAGCGTACCGAGCATGAACACCGCGGTGATATTGGCACCGCGGATGACCTTTTGCCGGAAAATGGAGAGCGGGATCAAGGGTGCGCTCGCCCTGCGCTCAACAAACACGAATCCAGTGAGCAGCACCATGACCGCGACCAGGCAGCAGATGGTGGCCGCCGAATCCCAGCCCCAGCTGACCGTCTGGCCCAGGGTGTAGATCAGCAACACCAAGCCGGCGGTGAGCACGACAGCGCCAGCAACATCGAATTTCCTGCGCTGTTCGGGGTCGCGGCTCTCCGCCACGACGAGCGGCGCCAACAAGGCCGCGACCAGACCGATTGGCACGTTGATAATAAAAATCCAGCGCCATCCGGGGCCCTCGGTCAGCAGGCCGCCGAGGATCACACCCACCACCGAGGCCAGTCCGCTGATCCCGCCCCAGACACCGAGGGCGCGGGTACGGGCCGGGCCCTGCGCGAAAGTGGTGGTCAGGAGGCTCAACGCGGCGGGCGCGATGAACGCGGACCCGAGCCCCTGCAGCCCGCGGGCGACGATAAGCATGGCCGGGCCCTGCGCCAAGCCCGCCAGCAGCGAGGCCAGCGCGAACCCGACCAGGCCGCCTCGCAGCATGCGCCGACGGCCGAAGGTGTCGGCGAGCCTGCCGCCAAGCAGCAGGAATCCGCCGAGCACAGTGCCGTACGCGGTGACGACGTACTGCAGGTACGTCTCGGTGATGCCGAGTTCGCGCTCGATGGTCGGTAGGGACACGTTGACGATGGAGACGTCGACGAACGTCATGAACCCGGCGACACATAAGAAGGCCAGCACCAGGCTTGGACTGCGGGCCGTCCGGACCTGGTTGGCGGTGGATTCGGTCATGGACATGCGGTTGAACTCCCAGAGATAGACAGATTTTCGGGCCGCCACCCTCCGCCCGGGCCTACCGGAGGATGGCGGGATCGCCGGCGGCCCAGTGGTCTCCGGCGCGGTTTCATCGCTGCGACGCGGTCACCGTAACAGCGTCGGTATAGTAGGTACCTAGAAGAAAGTATTGGACGGAAAGGCCGCTATGACCGAGACAGCGACCCGGCACCCAGCCAGCGATGCCACTCCGGAACAGGCGTGCCCAGTCGGCCCGGTTGTCGACATCGTCTTCAGCCGATGGACCACGCCGATCCTGTGGACACTCAACGAGTTCGGTGTCCAGCGATTCGTCGAACTGGAACGGCGGATCGGTACGATCACACCGAAAGTCCTCACTCAGCGGCTCCGGCAGCTGGAGCGAGACGGGCTGGTCACTCGTACGTACCACCCAGAAGTGCCGCCACGGGTGGAGTACGAGATCAGCGAACTCGGCCGCAGCCTGGCGCCGCTGTTCGCGCACCTGGCCACTTGGACCGCCCAGAATCTGGTCAAAGTGGAGCAAGCCCGGGTCGACTTCGACACGGCGGCCGCCGCGAAGGCCGGCCGCCGCCGGTGACGATCAGGCGGGCCGCCGGGTTCGGCGGGGAAGTCCGCGGAATTTTCCGCGATGGTGTCGAATGGCGTCGAGTCCGTTCGTAGCCATGGTGAGAGGCCGGCAAACGAGCCGGTCGCCACTCACCGGAGGGCCCGATGTCCGCGTTCGCCGCGATCGCGATCCCGGCCATCGCCCGCCTGACGTTTGAAGGAGCTCCACCGTGAAGCGATATTTGCTCGCCGTCCAGTTCGACGAAAGCCACCCGGAGACCGAAGAGGAATTGCGGGCGCAGTTGGCTCGGACGCACAAGGTCAACCTGGAGATGGAAGCCGCCGGTTCGTGGGTGTTCGCCGGCGGCTTGATGCCCTCGTACGCGAGCACCGTCGTCCGTCCCGCCAACGGCACGACCACGATGACCGACGGCCCCTTCGCCGAGACGAAGGAACAGCTCGCCGGGTTCTGGGTGATCCAGTGCGAAGACGCCGACCAGGCGCTCGCCTGGGCCCGGAAAGGCGCGCTGGCCTGCGGGCGCCCGATCGAGGTACGCCCGTTCAACGAACTGCCGGCGGAATAGGCGCGGATGGACCTGGACAGCGTCTATCGGGCGGAATACGGCCGGTGCGTGGCCACGCTGACACGCATGCTCGGTGACATCGGTCTCGCCGAGGAAGCCGTACAGGATGCGTTCGCGGCAGCCGTCCAGAAGTGGGGCGAGGCGCCGCCGCCCAACCCGGGCGGCTGGATCGTGACCACCGCCCGTAATCGGGCGATTGACCGGCTACGCCGGGAGTCCAGTCGCGAAGCCCGCCACGCGCAGGCGCTGCTGCTGCACCAACCCGCAGAGCCGAAGGAGGTGGGACCGGTGCGCGACGACCAGCTCCGGATGATGTTCACCTGCTGCCACCCCGCGCTGTCGCCGCTCGCCCAGACCGCGCTCACCCTGCGCCTGCTCGGCGGGCTGGAGGTGGCCGAGATCGCGCGGGCCTACCTTGTCCCGGAGCCGACCGTCCACCAGCGGATCGTTCGTGCGAAGAAGAAAATCCGGGACGCCGGCATCCCGTACCGAGTGCCCGGCGCCGCCGAACTCCCCGACCGGCTGCAGCCGGTGCTCACCGTGCTCTACCTGGTCTTCAACGAGGGGTACGCCTCAACCGCCGGGGAACTGCTGCGTACGGACCTGTGCCAGGAGGCGATCCGGCTCGCGAGGGCACTCGCCGACCTGATGCCGGACGAGCCGGAGGTGATCGGGCTGCTAGCGCTGCTGCTGCTCGTCGAGTCCCGGCGGCCGGCGCGGGTCGGGCCGTCGGGTGAGCTGGTGGTGCTCGCGGAACAGGACCGGTCGTTGTGGGACCGGGCGCTGATCGCCGAAGGGCACGAGCTCGTACGGCGATGCCTGCGCCGCAACCAGCCGGGGCCGTAGCAGTTGCAGGCCGCGATCAACGCCGTACACACCGACGGGCCGGCGACCGACTGGACGCAGGTGTTGGCGCTGTACGACCACCTGCTGCACCTCAGCCCCACCCCGATCATCGCGCTCAACCGGGCGGTCGCGGTCGCCGAGGTGCACGGACCGGCGGTAGCGCTGGCCTGCATCCAAGACCTCGACCTGCCGGGCTATCACCTGCTGCCGGCCACCCGCGCGGACCTGCTCACCCGTCTCGCCCGCACCTCAGCTGCCATCGCCGCGTACGACGAAGCGATCGCCCTGGCCACCAACGACACCGAACGAACCTTCCTGCGGACCCGGCGAGCACGGCTTCGCGCGGACAGCTGACGTACCAACGTGAACGGGTCGGCTCAGCTGCCGTAGAGGATGGTGAGGGAGATGATCGTGGCGTCCGGCGGCAAGGTCCCCGTCTCGTGCGGGTTGAAGATCACCGGCGGTGGGCAGAGACCTGGCAGCAGGTAGGTGAAGGAGCCCTGATTGTTCTCCGCGTACCAAATGCTGACCGGGCCAAAATGCATGGGAAGCGTTCCCTCACCTTCGAAGCAGACCGGATATCCGCCGGTGAAGAAGGTGAAGTAGTTGAAGTCATTGCTCTGATCGCACGCCGTTCGCGAAATCGGGCTGTTCATGGGGGACGCTGCCGCGGGAGTGGCCGCGAGGACCGCAAACATGGTGGTCAACGCCCCTATCGACGCGAGTGCCGCCGAAATCTTCCCGACTGCCTTCATCGTTCTCTCCATCATGATTCACCACAGGTGCACTTGGGACGTACGCCCCTTATGGCATTCACAAATGTGGATGCCCCAGGAGGGTGGCATTTGGTGATCGACGCGAGCAACGTATTCGACAGAGGTCAAAAAGGTACGCCCTGACCGTTATGCCTTCTTCGTACGAGTGCCCCAACTGGTCCACCAGAAAAGTCGTCAACTGGCCCCCGCCAGCGGTCCAGATCGCGCATACGGTCGGGCCATGACAACGCTGACCACCCTGTCGCACGAAGTCCCGCCGTTCCTGCCCGCCGGCGCCGAGGTCATGACCGCCACCATCGAGCTGGAGCCAGCCGACCCGGGCACGCCGCCGCATCGGCACAGCGGTCCGGTCTTCGGGTATCTGATCGAAGGCGAGATGCTGTTCGAGCTCGAAGGCGAGCCGCCGCGGATCATCCGGGCCGGCGAGGCGTTTTGGGAACCCGGCGGCGACGTCATCCACTACCTGGCCGCCAACAACCTTCCCGACGCCTGGACCCGCTTCGTCGTCGTGATGATCGGCGCACCCATGCTCACCCTGGTCGACGCCGACGAACTCGCCGTACGAGCCGACCGCCGCTTCCGAGTGGATCGATAGGCGATCAGGGACGTTTTAGTAGTGGCTATCGGCATGTCGGCAACGAAAACGTCAAGTTCGCGAAGAAGGGGCGGCGGGAATGCCCAGGACAGTGGCGATCGTCGCCGCCCACCATCGCCGTTGAGCACGCGGGTCCTGGGCGGCCGGATTGGCGATTCCAGCGCTGTTCCGAAACGCCACGCCATATGTGGGGTCGGTGGCCAGTGCCTGATGCAGGGCCGCCACCGCGAGCCGGGTCTCGATCCGGCGAGGCGAACCGCTGCCGGTACGACGCCGCGCCCCGTGGAGGGCGTCGACCACCGGTTCGAGCATTCCCTGCCCATCTGGTCTCCAACCGGCGGCGTGCAGCGCGATAGCCAGCTCGCCGTACCCGTCCGCGTAGACCGCGGCCATCGTTTCGACGAGGTCGCTGACGGAAACCACGCCGTTGAGCCATCGGCTCGACGCCGCCTCGACCGCGCCGCGCAGCCGCCGCCCGCCGCGGCTCAACAAAGCGACGAGCAGACTTTCCCTGTTTTGGAAGTGATGCGTGACGCCGGCGTCGGTCATGCCGACTCGCTGGGCGACCGCACGCACCTCGACGGCTCGCGGCCCGCCCTCGACAAGCAGCAGCTCGGCCGCCTCAAGGATGAGACGTTGCGCCTCCTCGGGTGTACGGCGAACGCGTCCTGTCACCCCGCCACCCTACCTTGACTAGATTAGGTAAAGCGGCTTACCTTGGAACCTCAAGGTAAGTCTCCAGAGAGGTAGCATCATGCCGGCCGTCGATCTCAAAACACTCCCCGCCGTACAGCTCGTGCCCCTTTTTGTCGGCGCGTGGCGACTGGCGGAATACCGAACACTCGGCACCACACCGGCGGGCACCCGGGTGATCATCGAGATCCCCGAAGGCCGGATCGAGGGCGATCGCGTCAACGGTCGAGTCGTTGGCGGAACGACAGCTGACTGGTTTCTGATCGGACCCGACGGCACTGGCACGATCGATTTCCGCGGCACACTTGAGACCGACGACGGAGCGACGATTTACATGTACGGCTCAGGGCGCTGCGACATGCGGGGCGGGATAGGCAACGCGGGCGTTCTCTACGGTGCCCCGAGATTCGAGACGAGCCACTCGCGCTACACGTGGCTCAACCGGGTCCAGGCAGTCTTTCGCGGTGCGCTTGCCGGCGACGGCATGTTCTACGACGAATATTTCGAGCTGCGTTAGCCGCGAAACAACCGGATGGTGGGTCCGAACTCGAAGTGCAACGTCGGGGGCGGGTAGGGTTGTGAGCCGCCGGGCGTGGTGGTGCCCGGCGGCCGGGTGGATGTTTTATGCGGCGAGTTGGTTGATTCCACGGATGGTTCTTCGTTCGGGGTCCCGGTACGCGGGTGGGATGAATTCGACGATTCCGTCGGTGATGCGTTCTTCCCAGTCGCTGTGGTGAATCAGGCGATGGCAGGCATCACACAGGAGCACGCAATTTTCCAGGCAGGTATCGCCACCATCGGCCCAGTGAGTGACGTGATGGCCGCGGCACCAGCGAGGTGGTCGACCGCACCTGGCGCAGCCTTTATCCCGCGCTATCAGTGCTTTTCGTAGGTGTGCGGGTAGGAGTCGTTCGGTGCTGGCGACGTTGAGCGGTACGCTGTTTCTGCCCAGGAGCATGGGGGTGATGTCCGCGTCGCAGGCGAGCCTGCGGCCGGATTCTGGAGATATAGCGATGCCGGTGTGTGCGTACGCGAAACCGAGCTCTGGATCTGTGCCTTCATCGCCGGCGGCCATGACACCATTCTACCGCTATCACCGTCAAAAAAGATCGAGTTCGTACGATCGGAACGTGGTCATTTTCTCAATCACATCAGCAAAACGCGGAGCGCGCGCGTTCAAGCCCTAAGCAATTTGGTGAGGGTGGGGCCTCACTCTCGACGAAGAGCCAGGCGAAACAAGGCCGAACCCAGCTCCCTGCCGGTACATCCAGGCCGGGGCGCACGTAACGAGGCGACGCCACCGTTCGCAAACCGCGAAACCGCAACAGAATGCAGTTCTTACGACCCCTCGCGCGCCACCGGACTCACATCCGTCACACCCCTCGCCCACTCCACGACGTTTGTTGTCCACTGAACGAACGCCTCGGGGACAGCGCGAACCGCGTTCCCACCCGGCCGATCCACAGCTTCGCCTAACCCGCTTGCTACTAGCGGGCCGCCAGCAAGGCGGCGTTGGGCCAGGCGATGCGCAGCGCCATCGGGGCGCCTTTTAGGCGAGACGGCACGCCGCCCGGCGGCGGAACCGGCGCTTTCTCCACGGAAACGCCACCCCGGGCACGGTAGAACTGCTGGGCCGCGAGGTTCTGCTCGAGCACCCAGAGGTAGACACCCGAATCGGTGGCTCGTTCAAGTATTTCGGGGCCTACCTGGGCAAACAAAGCGGTGCCGACGCCGGTCCCCTGGCAGCGATGAGCGACATGCAGGTTGTCGATGAGGCTGCCCCATTCGGCGTCCTTATCGAGAATGACGTGGATGAAGCCGGCAAGGCCACCGGCGTCCTCACCCAGCACGGTGATGCTGCCGGCGGGTTCGGCGAGGCGTACCGACCAGACCACCCTCCGGTCCGCGACAACGTCACCATCCAGGAACGAGTCCGCGTACGCGCCGCGATAGTGCCGCCGCCAACTCGCCGCGTGCAGCGCCGCCACCTGCTCAGCGTCATCCGCACTCGCGGCCCGGTACCCGAGCGGCATTAGGGCATCGTCAGCCATGCGGCGGACGCTACCAGGGCAAGATCGACTTCCCACCTGGTGCTTCGGGTCACAGCCCTCTCACCTGAAAAGTAGGCTAGCCTCACCTAACATGACGCCTGACGTGCTCGCCGACGCCGTGCCCAGCGCTCTGCCACCGCTCTGGCGGATGCTCACCGAGTTCGGATATTTCCTGGGCCTGTCCGCGGCCATCGGGTTCCCGCTCACCTACTGGGTCGCCGTACGCCCCGCACTGGACAGGTCCGGCACTGACGCGTACGTGGTCGCCAGCCGCCGCCGCGCCGCCGCGCTGTTGGCATCCAGCGGTGTTTTGTTGCTCGTCACTGGCTATTTCCAGCTGGCAAGCCGGGTAGCCCGGGGAACCAAGGGGATGTCATTTGGCGAGGCCACCACTCCGGCCGCGATGTGGCGGTTCTTGTCCAAGGCCGCCACCCCAGGTGACTGGATCGCCAGCGGCACGATCTATCTCGTACAGAATGTCCTGGTCCTGCTGCTGTCCGCACTGCTGATCTCCTTGTTTTTCAAGAAAATCGGCAGCCGAATTGACACAATCGCGCTCTTTGCCTTCCCAGCCGCCATGCTTGCGAGCCTGATCGGCTCAACACCGACGCGCGCCACCGCGCTGGACACCTTGATGGACAGGTACTTGACCCAGGTCCACATCATTGGCGGTACGGCCTGGCTCGGTGGCCTGACCGTGCTGGTAGCGCTCGTGCTGGCCGGCCGCCGGGAAGCCACCGGGGTGGCCGCGATCTGGGCGGACATCTGGCAGCGCTTCAGCACGCTCGCATTGGTCGCCGTCGGCGGGGTGCTGCTCTCCGGCTTGTGGCTGACCTGGAAGAACGTCGGCGATCCCGCCCAACTGGTGACCACTACCTTCGGCCGTTTCCTGCTGCTCAAGCTGATTCTGGTGGTGGGGCTGGTGACAGCCGGCGGATTCAACCAGCTTTGGCTGATCCCGCGAGTGGTACGGGCCCGCCTCGCCGGCTCCGAAGGATCCCTGGTCACGCTGGTGTTGCGGCATTTTCCCAAGGTCGTCGCGATCGAGGTCGTTCTCGGAATCGGCGTCCTGACGGTCGTACCATTTCTCAGCGGCTCGGCCCGCGCCCAGGCCGGCGAGACCGCCGAACCGCCGGTCGCGACCGGCGGCATCCTGCTGATCGGACTCCTGCTGACGGCCACTGTGGTGGCCTCCTTTTTCGCCACCGCCAAGGCATCCGACCTGCTCGCCCAACGCGCACAGACGTGACCCGTGAAGAGCAGGAATGGTTTCCGAAGGTGCGCGAGGCAATGGGCCGAAATGAGGTGCAGGCTATCGGTCAGCGAATGCTCGACGCCAAACCCAACGCGCCACGCGACCCGCTCAAACTCGCGAGTGCGACAGTCTGATCGCCCTCGCGTTCACCCAGCGGTCGTACGTCGCACCGGACCCGTTCGGTTAGTACGTCGTCCCGTCCTTGACCGTACGGATGCGGCAAACTTCAGGCCATGAGTATGGATGACCTGCTGATCGACTTCCTCAACGCCCAGCGGGCCCGAGTGTTCGAGATCCTCGCCGGCCTGGACGAAGATCAGCTGGCAACCCCGGTGTTGCCGTCCGGCTGGACGCTGGTGGGGATGCTCGAGCATCTCGGGCACGCGGAGCGGCACTGGTTCCAGGAGGTCACCCTCGGCACCGCGGAACCACTGCCGTGGCCTGCCCAGAACGGGCCTTTCGCGACAGGCCAGCGAACCGAGCCGGTGTTCGCCTTCTACCGCGACCAGATCGAGCGCGCGAATGTCGTGCTCGCCTCGACCCCATTGTCCACCCGACCTCTGGGACGACACGGCCATGGCGACGAAACCCTGGTCACCGACCTCCGCTTCGTCGTGATGCACATGATCGAGGAGACCGCCCGCCATCTCGGTCACCTCGACGCGGCCCGCGAACTGATCGACGGCCGCGTCGGCCTCGGCCAGGACCCGTTGTGAAACGTTGCGGCGTGACCGCGAATCCTTTCGCCGCAGCTGGCCTCTTATAGGGGTCAGTATGTGAGCGGACCGGGAGGTGACATGCCGAACTGGGTCAGTGAGCAGCTTGTCGAGTCGGCGAAACGCGGCCATGTCGAGTCGATCAGTGCCGTCGTGTACGGAGCGCACCCGCACGTCCAGCGCTTCGCTCGTACGCTGTGCGCCACCCCGGAGGACGCTGAGGACGCGGCGCAGGAGGCGCTGCTGATCCTTTACCGCAAGATCGGCACGCTGCGCGCCTCAGGTGCCCTGGCGTCCTGGGTGTTCCGGATCGTACGAAACGAGTGCGTACGACTCTCCAGACTCATGCTGCAGTCTCACTCGGTCGAACCACACGCGATGCTCAATCCTGAGGACGAGGTGCTGGCCAGGCTGGAGTCCGACCGGGTGGCGGCTGTCATTGCCGCGCTTCCGGATCTTCAGCGGCGGGTCCTGATCATGCGAGACGTGCAGGGCTATTCCGGCCAGATGGCGGCCGACGCACTCGGTCTCAGCCTCGCCGCGATGAAGTCACAACTGCATCGGGCGCGGCTGGCCGTACGCGACAGCCTCGGCTGATTCTTTCCTACCAAGGAGATTCAATGCTTGCTGTGGATACCCGGCTGCCCGAAATCAGGATGTCCGACACCGAAGGCAAGGCTGTGCGCCTGACCGACTTCCCCGGTCAGGCCGTGCTGATGTTCTTCATGCGGTCGACTACCTGCCCGGTGTGCAACCTCCACGTCCGCCACCTGGTGTCGCGCTCCGCGGAATTTCGCGCCCACGGCGTACAAGTCATTATCGCGGTCCCTGAAGACCGGGTGGATGCCGCCCGCTGGAAGGAAAAACAGAGCATTCCCTTCCCGGTCATCAGTAACTCCACTGGCGGCCCGCACACCGGCGTCGGCCTGACCAAGAAGGTGTTCGGAATGATGCAACAGTCCGGCACCCTGTTGATCGACCGCAGCGGAGTCATCCGCTACGCACACAGCGCCACGATGCCGACGGGCAGCTACAACCGCAAAGCCGTGCAGGCGGCGATCGCCGAGTTGTCGCCTTAGAAATCAACAAACCGACCCACGACCGCCAGGTTTGGTTCGCGTCGACCAGGCTGACCGGGCCAGGTCCGGAAACCGGCGAGAATCCTACCCTTTCTTGTCGATAAGACTTCGGCTTGCCCTCCGCACTCCCACGTACTCGCCGCTGGGCCCCCACCGCCTGCCTGAGAGCCGGTCACTGATCCGCGCGATGTCCCAGTTGGGCTTCAACCACAGTTGGAGACGACCGCGCCGATGAGTTTTGGGCTCGGGTGAGGTCAGTACTGGTGATACCGATAGTCAAGGGTGAGCTGGAAGGGTCCCTATGAGCATCAACGCACTCCCATCCGTGGTCGACACCGACACCTGGCAGCGTCAGATCGACGAGCTAAGGGCCAGGGAGAAGGCCGCGACCCGGGAACTCGACGCGATCGCCGCCCAGCGTCGCCGGCTGCCGATGGTGAAGATGCCCGACTACACGCTCGAGGGCGCGAACGGGCCGGTCCGGCTGGTCGATGTCTTCGAAGGCAAGTCGCAGCTGATCGTCTACAACCACATGTGGTCTGCCGGCGAGCAGTGGCAGTGCGGCGGCTGCACCAGCCTGACCTCGCAGTACACCCGGCTGGAATACCTGGACAAGTACGACGCTCGGTTCGTCCTGGTCACCCAGGGACCGATCGAGGAGGCGCTGGCCTACCAGCGGCGGGTCGGCAACACGATGACCTGGTATTCCACCGCGGACAGCCCGTTCGGTGCGGACGTCGGCGCGCCTGCCGGCGGTGGTTTCGCGGTCAACGTGTTCCTGCGCGACGGCGACACGGTCTACCGCACCTGGAACAGCAGCGGCCGGGGCACCGAACAGCTCAGTTACACCTTCGCGCTGGTCGACGTGTTGCCGTACGGGCGACAGGAGGAATGGCAGGACTCACCCCAGGGGTGGCCCAAGTCGCCCACCTACAGCAACTGGAGCAGCTCTCAGGAGATCGCCGCACGTTACGGGTCGCAGGCCTGAGCCGGCCTCGCGGGACGCCTTGAAACACCGACCGTCGATCCAGCCGGCGGGCACGCGCCCGCCGGCGTCGACCGCGTTCAGCCGAGCCGCATTCCTTGGCTCGGTGGGTTGGCTGGACGCTCCTTTGCGTACAGCCAGGTGTCGAACAGTGGCTTGAGTGATTTGTTGGAGATTTTCTCGGCAAGGGCGATGAATTCGCTTGTCGACTCGTTGCTGTACATGTTGTCGCTTACTCGGTGTTTGAGGATGTCGAAGAACGTGTCGTCGCCCACGGTCGAACGCAGTGCTTGCAGGGTCATGGCGCCACGCTCGTACACCGGGTCGTCCAGCAGGCCGGCCGCACCCGGGTCGCCGGGAGGGGTCTTCCAGAAGCTGTCGCCACTGTCGTGGCTTTTGTAGTCCTCGTCAGCAAGTTTGCTCGCCGGTTTGGTGCCTTCGTGCTCCTGCCACAACCATTCGGTGTACTGGGCGAAGCCTTCGTTGAGCCAGATGTCCTGCCATGACTTGGGCGACACCGCGTCGCCGAACCACTGATGCGCGTTCTCGTGAACGACGTCGCCGAAGTCCTTACCGTCCTTGAAAACGTTGCTGTACACCGGCTTTGTCTGATACTCCTCGGCGTCGTTCACGCTCCCGGCGTCAACGGCGACCCCGCCTTCGATGTCGAAGGGGTACGGCCCGAAGAGGCCGGATTCCCAGGCGAGCACGTCAGGGGTCTGCTCGATGCTTGAGGTGGCGTTCTTCTTCTCGGTCTCAGACAGGCTTTGGCTGTAGGCACGGATGAACGTACGTCCGTCAGCGGCCGTGGTGTTTTTCATCGTAAAGCGGCCGATCGCCATGAACGAGTTGTAGGTGGCCAGCGGCTGGGCGCTGCTCCATTTCCAGACCACCTTGTCGCCGCTCTTTTCGGAACTGACGAGCTTGCCGTTGGTGATCGCGGTGGTTCCATCCGGAACAGACACCGACGCAGACCAGGTGGCCTTGTCCGAGGGGTGATCGTTACAGGGAAACCAGAACGCGGCATAGTGCGGCTCGGCGACTGAGGACGCCCCGTCAGCGCTGGCGAACCAGGCCTGTTCGCCGTACATGCGCACCTTGGACGGAACTCCCGAGTACGTCACCACGACCGTCATCGGTTTCTGGGCGGGCAGGTCGACTTTCGGCGTGATGATCAGCTTGTTGTCCTGATCCTTGAATTCCGCCGATTCGCTGTTGACCGTCACCGCTGAGGCGGTCAACCCGAAATCGAAGGAAAAGCTGCTGAGGTCCTGCGTCGCGGTCGCCGAAATGGTCGCCGTTCCACTCAACTGATCCGCACCAGGCTGGTAGGCCAGGTCCAATGCGTAGTTGTCGACCTGGTAGCCAGTGTTCCCGTCGTGTGGGAAGTACGGGTCGCCGATACTCTGCCCGCCTGGCTGACCGGCCGCCGCGCTCGGCGCCGCCAGCAGCGAGACGGCCAGGACAGCCGTCGCCGCCGGAGCAAGCCGATACCACATCGTGCCCTTCATGGAATTCCCTTCGTCCATCAGTCGTGACAGTCAGGGCGGTGAAGGTGACTCGACCGCCGTCGCCGACGCAGCAGTCAGGCAAGGCCGCTATGGTGTAACGATGCACCAAGATAGAGGCGATGGGGTTCGCCGTCAACGGGTAGGCGCACAGCCGGTTTCCCGAACAGCGATTTGCTTCGCGTACTCCAAGCCGATCGACCAATGGGCGCATCAGAAACGCATTCAGTGCATCGTTGCAGTACGGTCTACTGCGGGTGCCCGGCGTCACTCAGCGCGCCGCTTCTCTGTCGATATCACCGATTGCGTTCTCGATAACTGAACAGCAGGGTTCCAACGACAAGGAGCACGAGGAAAAGCCCCGCGACAATCAGCCCGTCGCGAGTGGGGCCGGCGACCACCACCTGTTCGTATCCGGGCGTGCCGGCATAAAAGGCCTCGCGCATCAGGCCGACCGCGTATCGTAGCGGCATCGCCCAGCCCAGAATGTCGAGATATGCCGGCAGATTATGCAGCGGCACGAGGACCCCGGCGACCACGTACTGCGGAATGATGAGGAACTGGAAGACCTGCATCGCCGAGCGCTGATTCGGCAGCGTCGCGACGGTCGCGAGCCCGAAGGCCGCTCCCAGCAGAGCGCAGGCGAGAGCTGGTACGACCAGCCGGCCGAGCTGCGATGGTGTTGCCGCCACTCCGAAAAGCACGGCGAAGAGAACGACAGCACCGCCCTGACACAGCGCGACCAGGCACTCGCCGGCGATCTTTCCCGCCATCAACGTGGCCCGTGAGATCGGGGCGACGAACAGTTCGCGAGAAAAATCCGTCTCCCGGTCCTCGACGATCGAAACCATGCCGGCCGCTGTCGACTGGAAAAGGCTGGCGGCGAGTACGCCGGTAAAGGCGACCGTGACGGCGTCGAGTCCCGTTGCCTTGCCGACAGTGGACTGCAGCACCGTGCCCAGGCCCGCGATCAACATGATCGGGAAGGCCAGGTTCACCGCCAACCGGGCCCGGTCACGGAGCAGTTTGATCACGTCCCGCTGGGCTATCGCCGCCACGGCCCAGAACTCGTGGCCAGCGGTCACCGAGTTTCACCTTCCAGCAAGAGAAGGTAAGTGTCCTCAAGGGATGGTTCTGGCGCACCCGGTGGCCAGTATCGGTTCTTGAGCTGCGCCGGGCTTCCCAGTTCGACGGCCCGACCGCCCATCAGGACGCAGACCATGTCGGCCGGCTCCGCCTCTTCGAGATAATGAGTGGTGAGGAAGATGGTGGTACCTCGCAGTCGGCGAATATCCGCCAGGTAAGCCCAAAGACTCCGGCGGCTCTGCGGATCCAGACCGGTGGTGGGTTCGTCGAGGAAAAGCACTCGCGGGTGGTGCATCAGAGCGCGGACGATCTCGAGCTTGCGCCTGGTCCCGCCGGACAGCAAACGCACCCGCCGGCCGAGAATGTCCTCCAGCTCCAACAAAACCGCCAATTCCGCTACCTGCCAGCGGTACGCGCGCGGCATAAGCCGGTAAAGCGGCCGCCACGGATAGAGTCCGTACAAAACAGCGTGCAGCCGAAGATTTTCCTCTGCGGTCAGGTTGGGGTCCAGCGACGGCTGCTGGCAAACAATGCCCACCCGCTGACGTACTTTTGACTGCTCCGCGGCCAGATCCAGGCCGGCCACCCGGACCTGGCCGGAGGTCGGCGCGAGGAGCGTGGTGAGAACCGACAGGGTGGTGGTCTTGCCCGCACCGTTCGGCCCCAGTAGGCAGAAAAACTGGCCGTCCGGCACGTCGAAAGACACCCCGTCGACCGCGTTGCCAGCCGCGCCCCGATAGTGCTTCACCAGCTCCCGCACCTCGATCGCGTCCGTCATGCCCGCCGCCGCGAACGCAACCGAGCTCGGCGATAGCGAGCATCGAGGCCACCGCGCCGGGCGAGCCACGCCAACGGTCGTACGAACGCACGCACCAAATGAGGTGTGTAGGGCGCCCGAACCTCGCGGCGGAACTCGTGCATGAACAACAACAGGTCGAAAAGCCGCGGCAGCCGGCGGTTTGCGCAGACTAGCGCCGCCGCCGTCTCCAAGAGCTCCTGCATCTGCAGTGCGGGCCGGGTTTCCACCAGCACGCGCGCGGTTTCCCCGCCGGTGTTCACAAATCCGTGCACCTGGCCGGGCCGGACAACAACGACGTCGCCAGGTCCGGCGACCACGGTTCGGAACCCAACCCGGAACCGCAACCGGCCGGCCAGCAGTTCGAAACGCTCCTCCTGCTCTGGATGCGCGTGACTGCTCGGCACCCGCCCGCCGGGTGCCAGGAACAGCTCCCACGCCAGCAGATCACCGCCGGTCTCGGCGGCCGTCCTGCGAATAACGATCCGCTCGCCGCTGGCCGGATTCTCGATGACCAGCCCATCGGACGTCACATTTTCCCCCTGACCTGGTGATTTTCCTGGCTTCGAGAGTGCCAGCAGGCGGTAAGCAAGTCGTCGGTCAGCGGACTGAGGCGCATGTACGGTCGCAGGAGGCCACCGCTGCGCCGGCGTACGCTCGGCTACGTATGGCTTGCCAACACTCCGTCGGTCAGCAGCCGGCGTACGTCAATTTGCGTACGCGTGAATACTGCGCAGGCAGAACGACAGAAGGGCCGCAGCCGGTAAAGCTGGTGGGTATGACTCGACCAGAAATTCCCTCCCGACAGACCCTTTCCCGGCGGACCCGGACAGCAGCGGCGATCGGCCTCGGTGCGGCCGGCCTGCTCGCGCCGGTGCTGTCCGAATTTCGAGTCCGCCGGGCGGCCCGTCCGCTGACCGGGCGTTGGGAGCGACAGCCGGTCCTGCCGCGGCGACAAACCAAGCTGGGGCTCAGTTTCCGACCGCTGCAAGCTGAGTCGCTGGGTTTGGACCCCGACGAAACGCTGCGAACACTGGTGGAATATCCGTTCGAGGTGATCCGGTTGGCCGCCTATTGGGATAGGTTGGTGCTGGCCACCGGGAAGTATCGTACGGACGAGCTCGACCGGCAGCTCGACATCGCGGAAGGCGCCGGCAAGCGGATAATTCTGAGCCTTGGGCCGGTAAAGAACTTCGGCTATCCGGAATTCTTCGTTCCACCGCACCATTTGCTGACACCACTGCCGGAGGGAGAACTGGTTGCTCCGACCCACCCACTACTGCGTACCAGCATCGACTATCTCGTCCATTTGGTAGAAAGATACAAGAATCGGCCGGCAATCATGGCCTGGCAAGTGGAGCACGAGGCCACTGATCCGCTCGGCATGGAACACTCGTGGCGGCTGTCCGCCGGATTCGTCCAGCAGGAGGTCGCGGCCGTACGAGCGGCCGACCCGACCCGGCCGGTGCTGATGAACGGCTTCCTGCCCACTTCGACGCTGGTGAACGCGCAGCAATGGTGGCGAACCCGGGACCAGGGCGACTCGCTCGACGCGGCGATGCGCTTCGCTGACATTGTGGGGATCGACTTCTATCCGCGGCACGCACTGGTGAACGTCCGCGGTCGTACGCTCTACCTTGAGGGCGCAAACCGACCGTGGCAGCAGAGCCGGCGTCGGAAGCTGCTGGAGTGGGCGGCTGAGAACGGCCGGCAGCTGATGATCACCGAAGGCCAGGCGGAGCCATGGGAAACCGTCACGGTGCCGCCGAATCCGCGCTCTCACGGCATGTACAGCTGCCTACCGGAGAACATCATCGGCAACTACAACCACTGCATACGCTGGAACCAGGGCCTGCGTCCAGGGCTGTCAGCGTATCTTTTCTGGGGCGCCGAATACTGGCTGCTGCGCCAGCACAACGGAGACCCAACCTACCTGCGCGCGTTTTCCAAAATCCTCGAGCAGGCATGACCTCTCCTCTGAGCCCAATGTGGGGCTGCTCCACAGGAAACGGCCTGGCGTCGGCGGGTGACGGTCCAGCCGTGTTCCTTTATGCGCCTGCATCCTCGGTGTCTTTCAGAGTTGCTTGTACGTCGGCGCGTCGCCGTCCTCGACGCGCTGCCAGGCCGCCCGAAAACAGCCGGCCACCGTGCCGGCCGGCAGCAGCGGACCCGGCCGATCCGTCGCCAGCAGTGCCAGCTTCCAGGTCTCCACCGGCCGTCGCGGCCTGCGCACATCGGTCCAGCCGCCGGGAAGAAACAGGCTGCGGCCGGCTCGCGTACGTTTGGCGGTGCGGACGAGATCCGTCTCGGCCAGTGCGGCTCGAGCGGCCTTGAGTCGATCGGCCGGCCAACCAGTCCAGCGAGCGACATTGGCGTCGGTCGGATCCGGAAGTGCCAACAACTGCAGGTAAAGCGTGGCCGCGCCGGAGTCGATCGCGTGCCGTGCCGCCGCCGTCGCCACGAGGTCAGGCACGGCGACCGCCGGATTCTGCAGATATTCGCCAGCGGCCGTCTGAGCGCAGATCGTGTCGATTTCCTGCTGCGCCAACACATCGAGGAGGCCAACGTCCGGCATTGCGTCATCGAGCAGAGCCGTGATCGCGGCCAGTGTCGAACGATGCTCAGGACCGTACACACCTGGCCGGATCACCACCGTGAACCGGTTGCCGTCCTTGCGTAACTCCAGCCAGTCAGCGACGACGATCCGCTCGCCGTGACCTTTCGAACGCAGTCCCAGCAACGAAAGGAGGCTGCCGCGCTGGTACGACCGGCCAATCTCAAGCGACGTTTCGGGGTCGGCGAGCCAGCCGCGTACGGCCGCAAGTGCAGCCGACTGCGCAGCGGAGCACCGGCCGGCAACTGATAGGCCAGCCAGCGGATCGCCGTGACCAGCTCGGACAGGCCGCTCGGTCGAATTGGTCCCTGCCAACCTTTTCGCTGGCCAGCGCGTCGATCGAGGTCAGCGAGACGCGCGCATCATAAGCCGAAGACAGCGTGTCGATGTCCACCGGCGTACGCCTGCCAAACCGGCGGATCCACTCATCGGCGGCAGCACTGACATCCGGTCCTGCCGTCCACAGCTGCTCAAGCTCTTTCGGGATGGCGGCCTGCAAAACCGCGTCCACGGCCAGCTTGGCACGCCGGCTGAGCGACCGGCTGGCAGCCGCGGCATCGGCCGCGCTGAGTCCGAGCCGGCCGCGTACGTCCACCGGGTCTGGCAGTCCCGCCAACAAAAGTGCGGCTTCGACCGCGTTGAGGCCGGTGCGATCAGCCAGCTTCGCTGCCGCCGCAGGCCGCCACGGCACCGATCCGTGCTCGGCCAGGAGCGAGCAGAACTGCCTGATCCGCTCCGCGCCGAACGAGCCGTCGACACCTCGCACGTTGTCGACCGACCAGCCGACCGGAAGACGGAAAGCGCCAGGCGAATACTGCAACGCGGTCCAGAATTTCGGCTCGTACCGCCGTCGCGAGCCGAGCAGGACGATGAATTCACTGCCAGTCTGGAAAAAATATGGCTCGCCGTCGAAGTCCGGCGGCGGATAGGCATCGACAACTCGCCAACCTGGCTCGGTCATGCCGCTGTCGGCGAGCGCCGTCAGGACGTCGACCAGCCGCCGGTCCGCGCTGGCACGCCACGCCAGTGCACCTGGCGCCGCCAGCAGCTGCGGCCACGTGGTGTCGCGTCGATCGGCCAGCACAACCTTCGCCGGCCAGTGGCCACCGCGTACGGCCGCCGCCAGTTCGCCGAGCAATCCGCAATGGAGTCGTGACAGGCCGGGCTGGTGTCGGATCGGTGACCTGGCTGCTGGGTATCGGCGTAACCTCACCGGTCGACGGCAAAGCGGTCGCGGTGAACTCGGCTGGTTCGGTGGGGATCGACGACACCTACCTGCTTCGGCTGTTGCAGCAAGGAAACCTTCGGCAACTTCCAGTCAACGGCAGCGCCGACGGCAACGTGTTGGTCGGCGTGGCCGACAACGAGATCGTCTACGGCAACATCGGTCATGACAATATCGGTTACGGCAATCCCGTGTTGTGGGACTGCCGCTGACAAACTCGTACGAGCCGCGGCATTCGACGTTTGGAAAAGCATCCCAGCAGGCGAATATCGAGGAAGAAATATGCAGAAGACCCAGATGGCTTCGCGGTCGATTGCATTGACCCATCGGCTGATGGCCGTTACCTCACTGTAGTTTGAGCGAATGATTACCTGTGTCGTCGAGTACGTCATCGACCCCGCGAAGATCGAAGCCTTCGAGAGATTCGCCCAACGGTGGATCGACCTCGCCAACCGCCACGGTGGCGCCCACCACGGATACTTCCTACCGTCAGAAGGCTCGAGCGACAAGGCACTCGCGCTCTTCAGCTTCCCGAGTTTCGCCGAGTACGAGCAATACAGGACGCTGTTTGGCAAGGATCCCGACTTCATCGCCGCCGACCGGATCAAGGAGGACAGCGGCTGCGTACTGCGCTACGACCGCTCCTTCATGCGCCCACTCCTCGGAGGCTGAGCAACGGTCAACGAGTTTCGCCTGACACCACGGCCGGAGGCAGCTCCGGCCTGGCGAAGGTCGTTGGCCATTCCGGCCCGTGACGGATTTCGCCTGCGACGGCTGGGTCTTTTAGTCCGGCGTGCTTACTTGACCTGTTTCGGGACGGTTCGTGGTTGACCTTGGGCGTCGTCGGCGATGGCGCGAGCACGGGCACTATGTTTCCGAACAGTTCCAAGCAGAAACCCAAAACCGATTACACCCAGCGCCACCAAGCTGACGCCGGCTGCACCAATCGATGGAAGTTGAGTGCCGTCCTCCACGGCGCTGCCGTGGAGGGCGTGGACTGTGATGGTGCTGCCCTTCTCGCTCGGCGCCACGCCGTAGATCTGACCAACCTGGTCGCCGTAAGCTTCTTTCCACGTTCCGTTACAGACGACCTCAACGCTGTCCGTATACCGCGTTGGGTATGTGTGGCAGTCGTCCACGTGAGCAACAACCTTGTTCCCCAGCACATAGTAGGTCGCCATGGTTACACCGTTGAAGGAGAAGACGAAGAGTATGAAGGCTATTACCCCAAAGAACCCCATGATCCTGGTTCGGTACGAGAGCCGCGCGGATCGGAGTACCCGATAGTTCGAGGGCGACATTTAACCGATCATAGGCGTCCTGACCAGGGCCGGGTTTGCCCGTGGTGGCTGCGGAGTGGCGCGAGTGGTGCAGTTACGGAGGACGGACAACTGGAATGTCGCCCTTCTGGTCACAGATTTGGAGTCGCGATGGTGATCAGCGCGGCCTTCGGTCGTGACCGCGAACCTCAACTGCATGCCGGCGGGGTCGTTTACAGAGCCAGTCGGAACCAGCCCGGCCCCACGCCTCGGGTGCGAACCGGTAGTACAGATTCAAACCGGCGCTCACTGGTCGCACTCCGCCGACTCCGATCACTGGTCCGGATTCCCTCGCGCGTACGCACCAGCAGCACTCACGGCCGCTTGGCTGGCATCCCGATGGTCCACTTGGTGAGGCAGTGTCGGCTGCTTACTTTGTGGCGGATCTGCTCAGCAGGTGGTTCCAAGGGTGGGGCGTCAGGTTTGTCGGGCGATGACCCAAGCGGCGAGGCTGACCCGCGAGGCGAGGTCAAGACGGGTGTAGGCGCTGTGCAAGCGTGCCTCGACGGTTCGTTCGCTGATGGAGAGCTGGTGTGCGATGCGCCGGTTGGAGTGGCCGCGGCTGACCAGTTCGGCGACTTCGGCTTCGCGGCGGCTGAGCGGCTCTAGCCAGCGCTGCCTGGTGGTACGAGGCATTGCCGCACGGGCACGCTCGGTCCAGCTGGACAGTCCCGCGTGGTCGAAGATTTCTAAGCATCCGGCGATGGCACGCCGAACTTCTGGGTCGGCAGGGTCGGCAAGCTCGGCCCATTCCAGTCGGGTCTGGGCGGCAAGCACCGAGGCGCCAGCGCGCTGCAGTGCCGTCGCGGCTGCATCAAGCAGGTGTCGAGCCCGTGCGCGGTTGCCGCGAACGCAGGCGGTGAGCCCCTCGATCCGTTGCTCGAGCGCGGCCATGACCTGCCCGCAGTGGCCGTCAGTCAGCCGGTTGGCCGGGTCGCAGCTCGCTCCTTTGGCGACGTACGGGAAGCCGGAGGCCTGCTCGGTGCAGGTCCGCGTCGTTGACGGCAGCGCGGTCACAGAACCCTCCCGACAGTGGGTTAGGTCGCTAATGCCATGAGCGAGGGACTCGATAGGCGCACGCGTAGACGGAACGACACCATCGCGGAAATCCTCGACGGCGCGCTGGCTGTGATGGTCGAAGAAGGTGTCGCGGCGCTGAGTCTGGCGGAGGTGGCTCGCCGGATGGGGCTGCGCCCGCCGTCGCTCTACCAGTACTTCCCTCAAAGATCGCCGTGTACGACGCCTTGTTTGAGGCCGGCGCGCGCGGACAGAACGTCGCGATCGCGACGGCGTCTGAGGGCATCACCGATCCGATCGAGCGCCTGCGGGCCGGCGAGGATGGCGCGCTGCGATGGGGCACCGCGCATCCGGTACTCGCCCAGCTGCTGTTCTGGCGGCCAGTTCCCGGGTTCACCCCGTCCGAGCGGGCGTACGCGCCGGCCGTGGAGACGATTGACCTGCTGCGGACCACGTTGGACGAGGCGGTGGCCGCCGGCCGGCTGTCCCCGGCGGCCGCCGAGCCAGATGGGTTGGCGCTCTACACCTCGCTGATGGCGGGTCTGCTCAGCCAACAGCTGTCCAACGAACCGGCAGTGGACCTGGGAGCCGGGCGGTACGTCCGACTGGCACCACAAGCCATTGACATGTTCTGCGCCTACTACACCCCAACGGAGAAACTTTGACGCCGATGACCACGTACCCGGCCGCTCGGCGACAGAAACCGGATCGCGACCAGGCAGCCAACGCCGCCGAAGCCGAAGGCGACGCGATCCTGGCCGTACTGCGCCGAATCGGTGACCACTGGCAGCAACCGACCGACTGTGTCGGCTGGTCGGTTCGCGACATCACCGCGCATCTGGTCGGTCAGGCCGAAGACCTCGCGTCGCTGTTCACCGTCACCCGGCGGATCCGCCACGGCAGGCGGCACTTTCCCGACCGTATCGAGCTTGATGCGCTCACCGCGCAGCAAATAGCCGACCATACCGAGGACAGTGGCCCGCAGCTGGTCACGGCCTTCGCGACGGCCTGGCCGCGCGCGCTGCGCTCGGTACGTCGGATGCCAGCAGTCATCCGCAACCGTACGATCCGCCCAGGCATACCCGACCCGCCGCGCTGGACCATCGGCTACCTCCAGGACATCATCTACAGCCGCGATCTTTGGATGCACCGCGTTGATCTGTGTCGCGCCACGGACCAACCGATGGTCTTTGACGACCACGACCGCTGGATCGTCAACGAGGTCATTCGCGACCTCGCCGCCAGCTGGACTGGCCCGGCGGTCACACTGGAACTGACCGGCCCCGCCGGCGACAAATTCCAGCTCGGCGACAGCGCTCCGACCGGACACGTCCGCGCCGACGCCGTCGACTTCCTTCGCGGGCTGTCCGGCCGCCCGGTCGACCACGCGTTAGCCGCACGCAACGCGCCCGCGGTCCGCGCCCTCCAAACAGCCCGAGTGACTTTCTAAGCCACCGAAACAAAATAAAACCAGGAACCCGCAAATGACAAATCCCGAGTCGACCTGACCAGACATTGTTGTCCGCAGTCTCTGGCTTCGGACCCGCCAGCAACAGGGCTCCCCCGGTTCGCCGCACAGCCCGGGACAGCGGTGGCTGAGCGCTGCCGAGTCGCCCGGGTCGCACGGAGGTAGCGCAGCACCTCGAGAATATGCGGACGCACCCAGGCGGTCTTGACGTACGACAGCCGCGCCCGCTGGAGTGAAGGGCGAAACTCGTTCCGTAATCGCGCGAACACTTCTTGTCTTCGAACGCATTCATACGGCCCTGTTCAGGTAAAAATCTCGCCAAGAAATTGGCTGGCCATTTCCCGATTGGGCAGTTGTGTGTTCCCGCCGTGAACTTCTCCGCCAGGCCGCGCGCATATGGTCACGAAAAGCAGCGAGCCTTGGTTTCGCTCCGCTGGTGCTTGATTTCGGGGGTTGATAGATTCCTATTCTTGGCCAGCGTCGAGGCGCTCGCCCCGCCGATGGAGAGATCGGGACATGCGACAGCACGACGACAACCAGCAACGACCGACAACGGGCAGTCGACCGCCGCTCCATCCGGCACGGCCAGCTGATCCCAGCGGGCTGGTCGACCTGCAGCGGTCGGCCGGCAACGCGGCGGTGGCTCGGTTGCTGAACGGCAAGCGGGCTGCGGTGCAGCGCGACGCGGGCGGGCCCGGCGCTGGTGGGCAGACCGGCGCCAAGCCGGGACCAGCCGGCGAGGTGCAGCAGATCTGGGAACAGAAAGGCGGCGATCAGCTCGTCGCCGACATTGACGCCGCGTTGGGCGACTTCGAGGCCTGGAAGAAGGACACCAACCGTCGCGGCTCGGGCAACCTGCCCGGCCAGTCTCGGATCGCCGCGGCCATGGCGGCCTTCGATGGTCGCGGTGGTTCGCTGCCCCAATACGACTCCTGGTACGCCTCGCTGGCTCCGCTGGCCAAGGCCAAACTGGCCGGCGACCGGCAGAAGCTGCTCCGTGAACTCGACAGCATCGGCGGCGGGAGCGGCGAGAAGGTCAGCTCGTCGGCGATCCCGTCCGGGGTGCTGGTGATGTTCCTCGACGGCCACCACCTCAATGCCGAGCACCAGTACAAGATCTCGATGCATCACGAAGCCCCGACCAACCCCGTGTTCGACGGGATGAAATGGGTGGTCGAGAAGCTGGTGACGACCGTCGACATCACGTACGCCAACAACATTGGTGCCGACTGGGCATTCACCTCCAAATATCAGATTGTCGGAATGGAGCTCAAGGCCTCGATCGGCGTCGACGCGTCGCTGGAAGGTCAGGCTGGTACGGCCGCCGGTGGGGCCGCCAAGGGGGCCGCGGGTGGGCTGCTTGGGGGTGCCTGGGATACCGCCAAGAACCTGGTGAGCAAGGGAATCAGCCAATGGGAGAAACCGGAGAAGGAAAAGGAGCACGCGAAGCTCGTTGAAGGTGGTTTGGGCATCGGTCTCATCAAGCTGGAGCTCGAGAAAGACGGCGTCGAAGCCGACAAACCCAGTCAGTACTGGGCGCCCGCGGACATCGCCGGTCCGATCGTGGTGGCCAGGTTCATGAACTTCGAATCAGTTGTCCAGGGCAGCAAGCACAACTACACCGGTATCGACGCCTTGGAGTTCATGGACGGCGGTGCCATGGTGGGACGCCTGATCTTCCCTGCCATCGGCAAAGCCGAGTCCAAAGACGGAGTGGGCGTGGGATTCAAAGTGGAGTTCACCCCTGTCTCCATGTCGGGTGGATACGCCTCCAGGGTCAACGGATAACCGCCGGGTCCTGGTGAAACCGTCGGCGGTCCAACCGTCCGCGCGGCGGCCGGACGCACCCGTACCGCCGACGCGGTCCCGACGCACACCTCCCTGACACCGCTGTTCAGCCGAGTGGTTTCTCCAGGACCGCCTTGCGGTGGCTGAATGCCTCGAGCGAGTACAGCCCGTGATAGTGCCCCATGCCACTCTCGCCGACCCCACCGAAGGGAAGCTCGGGCACGGTGAGGTGAGCCAGCGGGAGTCCGATGCCGAGCGCACCGGAGGAGGTTTCGTTCTGCAGTCGGTCCCGGGTGGCGTCGGAGTCGGTGAACACGTAAAGCGCCAACGGCTTGTCCCGCGCGTTGATGAACTCGATGGCCGCGTCGAGGTCGGCAACTTCGATGATCGGCAGGATCGGGCCGAAAATCTCCTCCTGCATCACCGGATCCTCGCCGGTGATCCCGGCGAGCACGGTCGGAGCAAGGTATTTGGTGGTGCGGTCATGGGTGCCGCCGACAACCACACGCCCGGCGCCGAGCAGGCCCAGCAGCCGGTCGAAATGGCGCTCGTTGACGATGCGCCCGTAGTCAGGGGCCGAGGCGGGGTTCGGTCCGTACAAGTCCTCGAGGGCCTGCGGGAAGGCGGACTCCAGGGCGGCGGCGGTATCCGGATCGGCGAGGACATAGTCGACCGCGACGCACGTCTGACCGGCATTGAGGAACCGGCCAGCGACGATCCGGGCAGCCGCGGCCGCCGGATCCACGCCACGGTCGACGTACGCCGGTGACTTGCCGCCAAGCTCCAACGCGACCGGGGTGAGGTTCTTCGCCGCGGCGGTCATGACGATGCGGCCTACCACGCCGTTGCCGGTGTAGAAGATGTGGTCGAAGCGTTGCGAGAGCAGCGCTGTCGTCTCCGCGACAGCACCCTCCACGACCGCGACCGCGTCCAGGGAGATAGCGCGGCACATGGCGGGCGATCGCGGCTGAGGTGGCCGGGGAAACCTCGCTGGGCTTGGCCACCACGCAGTTGCCAGCGGCCAACGCACCGACCACCGGAGCGAGCAGCAGCTGCAGTGGATAGTTCCATGGGGCGACAACCAGCACGACTCCGAGCGGATCGAAGACGGTCCAAGCGGTCGCGGCACCCATCGCAGCGGGCACCGCCGCGGGCTGCGGGCGCAGCCACTCCTCAAGATGCGCGAGCAGGTGGTCGATCTCACGGATCACGAAGTCGATTTCGGTACGGTCAGCCATCGCGGCGCTCTTGCCGAGGTCCTTCTGAAGCGCGGCGCGGAAATCCTCACGCTGCTCGTCAAGCATCGTGCGCAGCTGCTGCAACCGATCGATGCGCCAGGACAGTGGCTTCGTACGACCAGTGCGGAAAGTGTCGCGCAGACGCGTCACCTGTGCGGCAATGGCGTACTCGATGTCGTCAGGCACTCGGCCTCCTCGATTCGGTCGTTTCGCCAAGACGCAGCACAGTATGCGGTGCAGATAGCCGACGCGCCTCCTGCGACCAGGACACAGTCACCGTCAACCTCACTGCCTTCCAAGGCCCGTACACCACACCGGCGCCCTTGCATGGGCAAGAATCACGTACGCGGGCATTTTTCATGAGTCAACGCGGAAAATTCCAGCGCGCAACGGTCAGCGTACAATATACAGATGAACATTTTAGCCACCCGCGGCGGCGCGGTCCGCGCGGTCGCCGTGGCCGTCGCGGCTTTCATCGTTCTCTCCGCCTGTTCGTCGGGTGGGAGCAATGCTGCCGGCAGCCCGACACCGTCGAAAAGCGGTCCCGCCAGCCCGGGATCATCCGCCTCGCCCGGACCAGCCTTGACGGGTGCTCCCGTTCACCTGTCACTGCTTGAGAGCGACGGCACGGTGTACGGCGTGGGCATGCCAATCGTCGCGTTTTTCAATCGCAAGGTCACCGATGCGAGTGCCTTCGACAAGGCGACGACGGTGACCGTCAACGGCGCGCCGGCCGTCGGCGCCTGGTATTGGGAGCGGTCCGCACGGGCCGGACAGGTTCTGGAAGCGCACTACCGGCTCCAGCAATATTGGCCGGCGCACGCCAAGATAGAGGTCGCTTTCCCAGTCAAGGGCCTGTCTGCCGGCAATGGGCTCGTTTATGACGACAGCCTCACCCTGTCGATCGCCACCGGCGCCGCGAACATCGCCACCGTGGACGGTGCGACGAAACGGATGACCGTCACATCGGACGGTCAACCCGCGATGACATTGCCCGTGTCGCTGGGAAAATCGAAGACCCCTACCTACAACGGGACCAAGATAGTCATGGAAAAAGACCGGGTCCAGCGCATGATGTCCACTAACCCGGCTGACCCTTACGACTTGCAGGTGCCGTGGTCGGTCCGGCTGACCAGCTCCGGCGAATTCGTGCACTCAGCCAGCTGGAACGGCGGCAACATCGGTATCCGAAGCACCTCCAACGGCTGCACCAACCTCACTGTGGCCGACGCCGAGCGTTACTTCAACTTCGCCCATATCGGGGACGTCTTCAGCTATGTCAACACCGGCGGACCCACGACACCCAGCTGGGACGGCTACGGCGACTGGAACCTGTCATGGACAACCTGGCAGGCCGGTGGGGTCCTGCCGTCCGCCCGATGAGCGTCCCCGCGAAGAGGCAGCCCAGGGTCGGGCTCGCTGGTGACTATCTCAACCGCCCAAGGAAACATCCCCCGCCGGCGGGGGATTCACGCCAAAGGCCGCCGCTGTCAGGCTTCTGACAGGTACCAGAGCTGGTAGGTCGCTCCACTGCAGCCGATCGCGCGCAGCCCGAAATCGTGCTGTCGTCCATTCACAGGCCGGTCGCGATGTTCCGCGCCGTTCCAGCGGCAGGACGGAATGCCGCACATCGGTCCTGATGACGGGTTCCTTACGTGAACCTCGCGGACACAGTGCCGAGCGCGTCGAAGCGCGCTTCGACGCGGTGGCCGGCGTGAACGAACGGCGCGGTGGTCATCGAGCCGGGAAGCACGAGATGGCCGGCCGGCAGCCCGGTGCCCCAGCCAGCGAGCGCATTGGCGAGCCAGGCAACCGCTGCGGCGGGATGGCCGAGCACGACCTCGCCAGCGCCGGATCCGATCAGCTCGCCGTCGACGAACAGCTCGGCCGTCATCGACGCCAGATCCGGCAGGCCGTCCAGCGGCTGGAAGGCGCCAACCACCATGGCCGCCGCGCTACCGTTGTCGGCGACGGTGTCGACAAGCTTGATCTTCCAGTCCAGGATGCGACTGTCCACGATCTCCAGCGCTGGCGCGACGGCGTCGGTGGCGGCCAGTACGTCCGACACCGTCACACCGGGACCGTGCAGTGTTTCCGCCAACCGAAAGCAGATCTCCGGCTCGACACGCGGTTGGCAATAGCGCGCGGCTACCAGCGAGATCCCGTCCGAGTAGGTCACATCGTCCAGCAGATGGCCGAAATCCGGCTCGTACACCCCGAGCAACTGCTGCATCGCGGCATTGGTCAGGCCGACTTTGTAACCGACCACCGCGGCGCCAGCCGAGACCCTGCGCTGGATGTTTTCGAGCTGGATCGCGTACGCACCGGCCACGTCCAGCTCCGGAAACAAATCCGACAGCCGACCGATCTGAACCGCGTCCCGCTCGGCCTCCACCAACAACCGCGCCGCAGTCATGGCATCTCCAGAAACTCAAGCGGCCTCGCCCAAAGCCCGCGCGCGTACGTTTCGAACAACCTCACCAGATCCACGGCGTCACCGGCAAGTCCGAGCTGGAAGAACAAGCCGTCCGTTGTCTCTCACCCGTTCGGAGCCAGCAGGAAGATCATTCGCCGGCCGAGCTTGGAGGTGGACCGGCCATCGGATAGGGAACACGCCGAGCCCAGTGCTGTCACGGAAGTCAGGTGCTGAGACAGACCCTGGTCCAGTATTCGTCGCTTATCTGTCCGCACCAGAGGCCGCCGGGCGCATGATCGCCGCTCCATACGTTGACGTAACCATTCGCGGTGAGCGTGACACTACCCTGAATGCCATCTGGACCCCACGCGTTGACAAAAAGACCGCCGCCGTACGGCCCATGCACCCCTTCGATGCCGAACGCAACGACATCACAGCTGAACACCGCGCGCTGAACGTCGACCTGAAAATATCCTTCGCTGACAGTGTCAGCACCACACCCAATTCCCGCATAGGCGCCCTGGTCGCTGACAAGTGTGCCTGCGATCGCCATGAATATCGCCATGAATGTAGCCGCGGTGACTTTTGTCCAACGCACTTTGACACCCCATTTTCTCTCGGTGGAAATGCTTCCACTGGGACTAGCTGATGACAGTTGTCATTCCTTGGTGGTCGCTGACAAATATCTGCGGAGTATCGCCCAGTCGGGTCTGCGACCCTGCCGATAGAAGTAGCCGCGGTCGTGGACCAAATGCCAGAGTCAGCTCACGAACAGGCTGCGGACCTTGGCTCGGTTGACGTTGTAGACCACTCCCGCCAGCAACAACCCGCACCCAGCTTGCTCGGCTTTGATCCACAGCGGGAAGTCGCCCGGCAGAACGAGAATGACGATCACCGCCACCAGCAGGATCGCAGAGGAGATACGCAGTCGCATGTATCCCCCTGCTGATCCGCGCGCCGCGGCGGCGGTGAGCAAGACCAGCAATATGGAGGTCGCAGCCACGATGGAGCATCGAATCCACACCGCTGGCGTGACCATTGTCGCGTTGTCGCGCAGGAAGAACACGCCGACCAGGGTGGCCAGGCTGAGGAAAAGGTAGAAACCGGAGAGCCTGGTGGTGCCGCGGAACTCTTTTCGGAAACGTATGTTGCGTCCGAACCTGGACGACTCCTGCGTTTGCGCGCTCATGCTGAACCTGGCCGCGGCGATTCGTGAATAGACAAGGGACTGCCTCCGTGGTCGGTGCGGGCCCGAAACCCGAGTACTCGTCCATTGTTCGCTACCCGGCGCTGGCGGGGCAGTTGTAATCAACACGACTCGCCCATGAGGTTTGTCATAATTGCCCCGCACCGAATATTAGCCCACGGAAGTAGAGCCTTTCCTGTCGACCATCCAATGCCCAGCGAGATAGGCACGTACGCGTTTGGAGAAACGCTCCCAGCGAACGAGCAGCGATTCCAGGCTCAGGCCGACGCATCTGCTTTGGCGTCGCCCACTACGGTGTCGATCTTTGACATCAGCACATTCCATGGCGCGAACGGTCCGATCGGGATGACTTCGAAAGTGGCGAGGCCGGCTCGCGCCAGTGGCATCTGATCCATCAGCTCCTGCGCTTGGGTGAGCTGTTCCGCCTCGATCACCAGGACGGCTCCAGGCGCGGCGGGTGCCGTACGCGCGAATATCTGCCGGATGATTCCGGTGAGGTAGTAACTCCACGCCCGCTCGATCTCGGCCGCGATGTGCTCACCTACCTGGGCGTCGGTGGCGCCTGGTTTGGTGTGGCTCAGGACGAGAAACTGCATCATTTGCTCCCTGGTGTTAATCAACAGCGGAATGGTTGGGTCACATTGACAGAACGGCTCGATCGGGTCCGATCGCAGCAAGAAGACGTGCGGCAGGCTGGGATATGACAAACTGGGTCGCCCGCGCTACACCGGACAGCATGCTCACTCCGGTTCATCGGCCAAAGCGGTGAGCGCATCGAGAATGGCCTGTGGCTGCGGTCGTTGACGCCAGTCGGCGTGTGCCTGCACCCAGCGTATGACTCCTTGGCGATCGATGACGAAGGTCGCCGGAATAGGCAGTTCCCAGGTGTCGTTGCCATTGACCGCAACGAAATCGACACCGATCGCGCGGGCGGTGTCGACTACCTCGGCGGACATCGTGAACACCAGTCCGTACTGGCGGGCGGTGACGTTGCGGAGGTCCGACAGCACCGGGAATGTCAGCGCGTGTCGCTCAGCCATGGTCAGCGAGCCATCTGGCAGTTGCGGGCTCACCGCAACGAGTGAAGCTCCCGCGGCGGTGAACGCCGGCAGGCTGTCCCGCAGTGCCGGTAACTGCAGGTTGCACATGGGACACCAGGCTCCTCGGTAGAAGGTCAGAACCACGGGTCCGCGGGCCAGCATCGCCGCCAAGTCAACGACGTCACCTTGCGGGTCCGGCAGAGAAAAGTCGGGTGCCCGCGAGCCTGCGGCGAGCACTTTGCTTTCCAGGTCGCTTTCGCCAAGCATTGCTGCCTGTCCGAAGAACACGCTGAGCACCTCGGGTGGCAGTTCGGTGGCAAGTTGCGCGGCTCGTCCGGCCAGTTGGCCGGTGAGGTCCGGCAGTGCTCGGCTGTCGTTCGGGGATGGCTGTTGAGGAGATGTCACGACGTTCTTCTCTCGGGCTTGTCTGGGATCATGGCTCAGATCCGGCGGGTATTTCCGGAGTCCGGGCTTCGACGATACCGTCGCAGGGGCAGCGGCTTTGGTCCGATTCTTGAAGGGGTTTCTGTGCCAGTTCGGATATTCCAGACCCCGGCGTTGCGATGAAAACGTTCGAAAATCGACCTTCCGTAGGCTGCCGCAGCCTGAGAGTAATTTGTGCCGGCGAGCGGCAGAAATTAGCCAAAAAGGCTGCCGAATCGGGAATGACGATCAAGTCCGTCGCGTTCATCGGGCATGATTGATGATGGGAAAACGGATATCACTGTTCGTACCAACCGTGTTACACCTTTTTGCGCCGAGGCGACGCAGCGGTACGCCGACGCCGCACGGCCTGCCCACTACCACGGCCGCCATCGGCATCCGGTGGCCACTTCGACGTGCGACCAGGACCGTGTCGCACAGGTCAACCCTCCACATCAGCCCGAGCAATCGGTCCAACGATCCTTTGACAACAGTAAAAAGTCCGCGTTTCGGCTGCCAACCAAGGCACGAAGGTTCATCCGGCGGTTGTCGAGCTAGGCCCGGCAGCGCTGGCGTACTACAAGAACCCGCAGCAAGAGGGAGGAAATAAAGGCATCAGTTTGGTCAGGTTTCCTGGTCCGCAGCAGAAACGTCATCGCCGTTCATGGTCAACGGAGAGTAGTTGAGTGATGCATTGCCCAAGGCACTCAATACCGCTGGCGATCTCCGAAGGACCAAGCGAGGCAAATCCGAGGACCAGGCCAGGGCCGATCCGTCGGCTGCCGGAGCCGTAGTCGCCAAGCGGATAGATGCCGACGCCGACTCGGCGGGCGGTCTTGACCAACTGATGTTCGTCAACAGCGGACGGCAGGCTGATCATGGTCTGCAGACCGGCGGAGATGCCATGAATATCGGCGATCGGTAGATGCCGCTGAATTGCCTTCATGAGTGCGTCTCGTTTGCTCTGGTAGATCGTGCGTGCGTGCCGGAGATGGCGGTCATACGCGCCGGTGGCCAGCAGGTGGGTGAACGCGTACTGTTCCACAGCGGGTGAACCCAAGTCATCGGTTTGTTTGGCGTCGGCGATCGAGTCGACAAGGTGGGCCGGCAACACCAGCCATCCCAGCCGCAACGCCGGAGCCAGCGCCTTGCTGGCCGACCCGGCGTACAACACACGGTCCGGACTGGCGGACTGCAAAGCCTCGGTCGGACGATGGTCATACCGAAACTCAGCGTCGTAATCGTCCTCAATGACCAGGCCGCCCTCTGCTGCCCAACGCAGCAGATCGGCTCGTCGCCGAGCGGAAAGCACCACGCCCGTGGGAAACTGATGTGCCGGGGTAACCAGCGCCGCTTTTGCTGGGCTCGAGCGAAGCAGGTCGACACGGAGCCCTTCGGCGTCGACCGGGATCGAGACCGGCAGCAGGCCAGCCGTCGAGATTCGCGCGCACAATGCGGGTGATCCTGGATCCTCGACGGCCACGTCCGGATGGTCGGACAGTACCCGGCAGATCAGTGTCAGCGCCTGGGTGACGCCACTGCAGATGACGATGTGTTCAGGATCGGCGTGAACGTTACGAACCCGGCGCAAGTATTGGGCCAGTTCGGTGCGCAGGCTTTCCACGCCGCGCGGATCGCCGTAGCCCAGCGCCTCGTCTGCCATATTATCCAGTGCCCAGGTCAGGGCGCGCCGCCACGCCGGGCGCGGGAAGAGCGACAAATCAGGTAGCGACGGACGGAAATCCCACCGAGCTCTGGGACCAGGCCGCGCCGAGCCGGTTCGGGCCAGCGCGAGCGGCCGCGCGCCCACTGCCACCTCGGTGCCCGATCCTTGGCGAGCGATGAGATAACCCTCGGCGACCAGTTGGCTGTATACCTCGACCACGGTGCCGCGGGACAGACCAAGATCGAACGCGAGCGTACGCGTGGACGGCAACCTCGTGCCTTTGCCAAGGCGGCCCGAGTTTATCGCTGACCGTAAGGCGGTCTCCAGTTGCCCCGCGACCCGGCCTTGTCCAGTCCTTTTCAGCAGCAGCGGAAGTTCTAATCCGAACGCAGTCCAAGGCTGTGCCATGTCTGCGAACTATACCTGTCGAATGACGCAAAGGCTGCCCACGCTGGTCCAATTACGCGTCCATTTAGTGGACCATTTCCAGGTCATTTTCTCGTAATAACCTCAGGCTTGCTCTCGCCGGGCCGCATTACTACTGTCACCTGCATCCGCGACCATCGTGGGGCTGACATCCAAAAGGATCACTAAGTGTCCGAGAATCCACTGTTGCCGAGCTCGCCGGCCGTCCTTGCCATTTATTCCGACCTGAACTGCTCATTCGCTCATCTGGCGGTGTATCGACTACATCGCGAGAGAAGCCGACTCGGACTCGACGGTCGGCTCTGGTTTGATCACCGGCCTTTCCCCTCGAGTTGTTCAACCGGTCAGTCAATTCCCGGCCGGGCGTCGATTCGGAGGCCGCGGTCGTCGGCGCCCTCGAGCCGGAGGCCGGATGGCGCCTGCGGCCGGGTCCAGACTGGACGTATCCGGTGACGACCCTGCCCGCGCTGGAAGCAGTTCAGGCATGCAAGGCGCAGGGCTGGACGGCCAGCGAGCAGCTCGACCGGGCACTGCGGATCGCCTTCTGGTCTGACCACCGGTGTATCTCACTCAGGCACGTGATCTTGGACATCGCAGCCGAGACCGACGGTGTTGACGAAATCAAACTTCAGCAGGCCCTCGACCACGGAACCTTCCGCTCATCGGTGATCGATCAGTTCGACCAAGCAGGAGGCGGGCGAGTGAACTGCAGTCCGCATGTATTTCTCGCCGATGGCACCAACGTACCGAACCCTGGAGTGCGGGTGTCATGGTTGAACGGTGGCTTCGGCAGCGGCTTTCCCGCGATTAACGATGACGATCCGGCCGCGATCACCAGGTTGCTGAAACGAGCCGCGGAGCTGGTAGGTCGATAGGCCAGCTCGCGTAAGGGGGGCGGGCGCGCCGCGACACCCGTACGGCGCGCCCGTTTTATTCCCATCCAGTAGAATCGCGTCCCACGGCAGTTCGGTCGACTTCCGAAGGTCCTGGAACCGGACTCCACCATGGCGAAATGTCACCACGAGCGGGGCCGGTGTGACCGCCCGAATTCCTCAGCGCGTTCATCGACTGCCGTCCACGGCGGCGGGGATGCGGGTACAGCAATCCAGAGCGACGGCGTTCTCGACCGCCAGTGCCCGTGCCAGAGTCAGCAGGTCGGGCACCCGCGGATCCCCGATCGAGTAGCGCAGCTTTCTGCCGTCACGGCGAGCGACGACATATCCGCAGTCGGCGAGGCAGGACAGGTGCACCGAGACCCGAGGCTGGGAAATTCCGGCGTACCGCACGCAGTCGGCGGATGTTCGTTCACCGGCAACGATGAACTCCAGCAGCGCCAGCCGGGTCGGATCCGACAGCGCGCGAAAAAATCTCGCCGTCGTATCGACGTGTGTACAGGCCGGATCGCCCGACACGATGGTGCCGCTGCCGGACCGGGTCATTCTGGCGCCTCCATGGGACTTGAATTATTCGCGTAGACGCATAGTATGGTTCGCGTAGATATTCGTCAATGCGAATAGACCTCTTTCACCACCGATGTCATTGAGCTGTCCTGCTGCGCCGGCTGAACAACCCGAGCTCAACACCGGTGAATGAGAGAAAGGCACCCATGGACCCGAAAAACACCAAAACACGCCTGGCGACGATCGGGGAACTGTCGGCACGGACCGGCGTACCTGTGAAGGCCCTGCGCGAGTACACCGACCTCGGATTGATCCGCACTCCGGGCCGCAGCGCCGCCGGATACCGGCTCTACACCGACGACGCTCTGTGGTGCGTGCGATTCATCGGCGAGATGCGCGGACTCGGGTTGACCATCGCGGAAATCCGCCGTCTAGCCACCAATTTCACCACCGGTGACAACGACACCGTGGGCTCCCACCTGGCCGAACTACTGCGGCATTCCCGGCAACGACTACAGCAACGGATCGCCGTCGCGCAACAAATCCTCGACCGCATCGACACCTTCGAAACAGCACGACGAGGAGAGACCGAGCGGACAGGTTAACCGTTGCATCAGCTGCTCGTGGTTGTGGAGGCGACCGACCTTTCGCCGACGCTTTACCGAATACACTATCCCGCATCACCCTGCCTGGCGATCATGCCGGATGCGCGCAACCTATCGCCAACACGGTTGTAACCCCGCGACGGGATCGGGATCACAGGCGGCAACGTCGCGCTGTTTCCTTTCGGTCGGGCCAATAGCTCGACAGCCCTACCACCAAACCGAAGTCAGGCGATCGTACCGCTCACGGTCTGGTCGGTTCATGAAACGGCCTCGGCGGTGCCGGCCAGCGGGTAGCGGTCGGGATCGATGGGTTGCCCGGCAGTCATCGCCAGTGGGTCACGTCCTTTCTGGGGCCGATACCTGGCCTCGGCGGCCGTGAAGGTCACCACGAAGGCCAGCCGGATCTGATCGGTCGTGTTTGGCCCGGCTTCATGCGCCGTTCGGTCATGGTGGAAGGTCGCTCCTCCAGCGCGCAGCGGGATCGTCATGCGCCGCTTCCACTGCAGGTCGGGCCAGGTGTCGAGCAAATAGCTGGCGAACGCGTCGTTGGGCAGGTCGGCCACCGTGACGCGATCCGGGCCGGGGCGGCGGTGTGACCCGGGGAGGAACGACATCGCGCCGCGGGCTACCGGAACGTCCACGAGTGCGATCCAGGCGTTGAAGGTTATCGGCGAGTCGAGCAGGCTGGAGACCTGGTCGTCGTGCAGATAGCTGGGCGTCCGTTCGTGGGGCTGCTTGGCGAGCACCTCGCCGCCCCAGATCCGCAGCCGACGGCCGGCGAGCCGCTCGGCCACAGCCCCCAGACGCGGGTGCAACGCGAGCGCACGCAGCGCCTCGTTGTGCTCCCAGGCGTCGGTCGTGGTAACCAGGCCGACCTTTGCGTTGTGATTGCCAGGATCTAACTCGCGTTCGGCTGCTCGCCGGAATCTGTCCACCTCGTCACGAGTGAACAGCTCGGGGACAACGGCGAAGCCCTCGTTCTGAAACGCTTCGGAATCTACCCCCGGGATGGCGATGGTCATTATTATTCTCCGTCCGTCGATTGGATGCGCGGCCGACGCTACGTCCTACCCCCGGGGGGAATGTCAACTCTCACACCACGCGGTCGTGGTGATCCGAAAGCAAATCGACGCTAACCCGCTCCTACGCTGGCCCAACCGATCGCGGTCTATCAGCTCGCCGCGGCAGCAAGTGTCGCCGAACCGGACCTTGCCGTGGTGCCCGCTGGGGGTGACATCGAGTACGACGACCAGGGTCGCACCGTGGCGTGGGGACTCACGCTCAATCCGCTGCTACCAAGCCGGTAGTGAGTTAAGGGACATTTGAGACGTGGCGCAGGGTGGATGGCGGAAGAGCATCTTGATGGTGTGGGAGGTTGCTTGACCTGGCTTCTCCATCACCGGGTCTGGCGTGTCGGGGCCCAGATCGCGTACCACTTGTAGACCGTCGACAGGCCAGCGTCCAGTGCTACCTGAATCGTCTCGGGATCGACGCCCGCTTCGAACATCCGCAAAAGCCTGCGCCCGCAGACTCCGCTTCCGACTCAGCCGTTGACCAGCCATAAACCAAGTCCGTTCCGTCACACCATCGGAAAGCTCACTATGACATCCCCGTCTTGGTAGTAGACGTGCTTGACCCAGCGACTCTCGCTGGCCGTGGTGAACCCGGGATCACCGGTGCCCTTCCTACCGCTAGAACGGTGGTGGTGGGTATTCGTCGTTGGGGGTGACGTCGTACGTACGACCGGTGGGGCTGGTCCACAGGAATCGGCCCGGCGTCGGTTGGGTGACGGTCCAGCCGTGTTCTTTGATGTCGTTGTGGAATTTGCAGGCCGATCCGGCACTGTCATACGCGGTCTTCCCTTCCGGATCGCGAAAGGGAATGGTGTGGTCGAACTCGCAGGTCGCCGCCGGCCGGTTGCAGGCGGGGCCGCAGCATCGCTGGTCGCGTGCGTTCACCAAGTCCCGCAGCGCCCTGGTCGGGCGGTAGCGCGTACGCCCGTGGTCGATCACTACACCGCTGACTGGGTCGGTGAGGATTCGGTACCATTCGCTGTTTTCGTCGCCGGCGAGTTCTCGTGCGCGTTGCGCGGTCATCGGCCCGTATCCACTCAGGATCGCTGGGTTGTCGTCCAGGCCCATCAACGTGGTGGCGTCGACGCGGAGTTCGATTTTGGTGCGTACGTTGCTGGGCACGCCGAGGCAGAGGTCGGTGAGGGCGTCGGCGCGTAGTGCGTCCATGGTGCGGGACTCGTCTTTGGCTTTAAGGCTGCGAGCGATCGCGTCGATGCGACGGTAGATCGCCTCCGCTGATTCGGCGGGCAGGAGAGCGCCCAGTAGAGCCATGCCGTCTTCGCAGGGTTGTTTTTCGACTCGCCTCTCGGAGACCAGTTTCTTGCGGCGGGCTTCGGCAGCGGCTGGGTCGATTTTGATGACCTCCCGGCGGGCCCTGTCCCGGATCGATCGAGGCGTTTTCGAGTCGGCGCCGGGTAGCACCTTCTCCTCGACTCTCCGGGCGTCCTCGGGTGAGAGGTGGCCGACCTGGTCCGCGAACGTGAACGCCTTACGCAAGTCAAGGGCGCCGTGAGACATCCCCGCCATCGTGCCCGGCAGCTCATGGACCAGTTGGTACGCCAAATTCAGCCGCTTCTGGGCCGCTGACACGCTCCAGGTCAGCATTGCGGCGATTTCACCGGCCGCGTATTTGGAGAACGGTGCGCCAACGGCTGGGCGGGCGTTGGTGAAGCGGTCCATGAAC
The DNA here is from genome assembly GCF_039530045.1 of Fodinicola feengrottensis. Taxonomy (NCBI): domain Bacteria; kingdom Bacillati; phylum Actinomycetota; class Actinomycetes; order Mycobacteriales; genus Fodinicola; species Fodinicola feengrottensis. The sequence continues at coordinate 52,891 of NZ_BAAANY010000017.1, forward strand.
CGCATCTGCATCGCCTGCGCATAAGAAATCACCTTATCCAAGGTTTCGATCGCGGCCAGCGCGGTGTCCGCGTCGGCTCGGCCGTACCGGTCGAGTTCCTCCAGCATCTGCAGAGGAACCCAGCTGGGTGGCATGGTCCGCCACGGTTGCATGTTTGGGTCGGTGAATTCCGGTCGCCGTCGTTTTCTGCTCATGACCCAATTTTACCGGCTGCCACCGACAGTCGGGGTGCCAGTTTTCGTTTCTGTGGATAAGAAACGGACCACTTAACCCCCTGTGGAAAACCCTTGTTTCAGAGCACGCTCTGGCGCCCGATACTCGACCGCTTGTTTCCAACGAAGCGGTAATGACGCCCATTCGTCCCCACGTGGGCCACTGTGAAAATCGGACCTGATCCAGGGCCTCGCCGGGCGACGTACACCACCGCACCGGTCTTCTTCGCGGCCGCGAAGAAAGCGGAATATTCGTCGCTCTTCCAGCTCTGCACGCCACAAACGGTCGCCCCGGCGACAGGCCCATCTTGCCCAGCAACCGTCCGACTAGCACTTGACCAGCCCCATCACAAGCCCATCAGCGACGCCCGGGAAAGTCCACTACAACACCCATGCCCAGGCCAGCAGCCCCTCGATTGTCAGCGGAGCGCCGAAAATATCGCCCACGAACCGCCTGCATGCTCTCCGGCTCATCCCGAACTGGAATTCCGGCACAATGCGGCCACCACTCGACGAACACGCCGCCAACCCGAGAGTCATCGCGACCAGCGTCTCGCCGGCCGCCGCAGATCCTCGTTTACCGAGCAACGGCAGGCACGTGGATCCAGATTCAGCACTGCCGCCATCTTGACGGCGCGTGATTCGGTCGGCGATGGATGCGACCTACTCGAAATAGCGGCGTGGATTGTGTACGAGCATCGTGTCGATATCGGCTTGCGAGACTCCGGCCTCAAGCAACGCCGGCAGCACCTTGTGGGAGATGTAGACGTAATTCCATTCGGGCATGCTGGTGCGCGGTTCGTACGGTGGAAAGAAGTCGGCGAAGCAGAACGCGTCGTGCGACAACACGATCTGCTCGGTGTAGCCGCGCCGGACGAGTTCAGCGATCGTGGCGACCCGGTCGGCAAGCGGGAGCACCGCGTCGAGGCCGAACCGATCCATGCCCAGCAGCGAGCCCTGGTCAGCCACCGCCGTCAGATAGCCGAGGTCGGTGGTATCCCCGGAATGGCCGATCACGACCTTGCGCAGGTCGACTCCCTCTCCCCCGAGCACCCGTTGCGCGACCAAACCGGACCGCGACGCCGAGTCGGTGTGCACGGTGATCGGCGCGCCGGTGCGTACGCTCGCCTGCCCGACGGCCCGCATCACCCGTTCCACCCCCGGGGTGAGGCCCTTCGTGTCGATTGCGCATTTCAGGAAAGCCGCGCGAATCCCGGTATCGGCAATCCCGACGGTCAGGTCGCGGACGAACAGTTCGGGCAACGGGTCGGGCTGATCGAACATCTCGCCGGGCCCGACGTGCAGCATCGGGAACGGCACGTCGCCGTACGTGTACAGGCCGGTGGCCGCGATGATGTTGATCGGCACTTGTTCGGCGACCCGCCGGGTCAGCGGGATGTAGCGGCCGAGGCCCCACACAGTCGGGTCCATGATCGTGTCGATACCGGCGGCCTTGAGTTCGGTCAGCTCCCGCACCGCCTGGGTGATCAGTGCTTCCTCGTCGACGTCGTCGCGGTAGTTCTTCACGTACTCGTGACTGGAGATCACGAAGACGTGTTCGTGCACCAGAACCCGGCCCAGGTCGCTCGACTCGACGACTCCGGTCAGCGTGGGAATCTGCGTCATGACCTTCCTTTCCTGCCTGGGTGAGCTGTCGGCGCACACGATCACGCTGCGATGGGAATGGTCCCGTCGCCGAGCCCGTCCAATGCCTTGCTGTCATTGACCAGTTGTGCCGCGACGCCGTACGAGCTGACCGCGCGCTTGTACCAGCGGTGCAAAGGGTGGTCCCAGGTCATGCCGATGCCGCCGAGCACCTGCAAGGTGTCTTCGCACGCCTCGACCGCCATCGCACCGGCCCGTAGCGCCGCGCCGGCGATGAGGGCGCGGTCGACGGCGGACAGGGTCGGGTGCGCATCGACCGACCAGGCGGCGCGATAGCTCAGCGACCTCGCGAGTTCGAGATTCTGGAAGGTGTGCGCCAAGCGATGCGAAACGCCCTGATAGACGCCGAGCGGCTTACCGAACTGGACGCGGGTGCCGGCGTGCTCGACACCGAGTGCCAACGCTGTACGCCCGACTCCGAGCGCCTCGCAGGCCAACGCCGCGAGATAACTCATCACCGCCGACGCCCGCGCCGGGTTCACCACCAGCTCGACCGGGCAGCGATCCAACCGCAGGGTGCCGACCGGCCGGGTGGCGTCGAGGCTGTCCAGCGCCACCGCGCTCGCGCGGTCATCGTCGAGGTCGATGACGGCCACGCGGTCGCTGCCAGCCAGGGGCAACACCGCGTGGGTCGCCCAGCGCAGATCGGGGATGCCGACGATCGTGGCGCTGGCCGTACCCGTTCCGTCGTCGACGTCGAGCGCCACGTCGGTCGCCCCGGCGGCCAGTCGCACACCGCCCTCGGCAATGGCGTCGCGGACCGCGTTCCCCTCCGGTAGCAGGTCACGTGCCAAGGTGACGGTGCCGAGCCACGGCGCAGCGAGCAAGGCCGCTCCGGATTCCTCGGCGAGCACGACCCGGTCGAGGAAGGTCAGGTCGGCGTCGAGCCACCCCAAGCCGACCAGCCGGGGCCAGCTGGTCGGGTCCCAACCCGGCGCGCTGTTGGCGAGTTCGGCCATCCGGTGCGCCGGCAGAGTGTCGGACAGGAAGTCGCGCGCGACGCTGCGCAGACCGTCCTGCTCGGGGCTGAAAGAGAAGTCCATCGCGCTGTTACCGCCCCTTCGGCAGGCCGAGGACGCGCTCGGCCACCACGTTCTTGAGGATCTCGGACGTGCCGCCCTCGATGCTGTTGCCCCGGGCCCGCAGCGCCTCGCAGCGCCACAACGCGCTCCAGTCCGACTGCGAGCTCGCGTACGCCACGTACGGACCGAGCAGGTCCAGCGCCAGTCTCGTCAGCTGCTGGTTCGCCTCGGACCAGGCCAGTTTGGCGACCGCGCTCTCCGGACCGGGCTCGGCCTTCCTGCTAACGGCCGAGAGCAGGCGGTAGTTGGTGTAGCGCAGCGCTTGCAGGCTGATCCAGGCCGACCGGAGGCCTTCCTGCGCGCGCGGATCCTCGCCCAGCCCGGTGTCCCGAACGAATCGCGCGAAGGTGCGGACCTGCTTCTCCAAGGCGGCCGCCATGCCCATCGCCGAGGTGCCGCGCTCGTGGCGCAGCACGGTCATCGCGACCTTCCAGCCGTCGCCGCGCTCACCGAGCATGCTCGTGGCCGGAACAGCGACGTCGCTGAAGAACATCTCGTTGAACTCGGGCTGGCCGGTGATCTGGGTCAGCGGCACGACCCGTACGCCAGGGGCGTGCATGTCTGCGAGCAGGAACGACAGGCCTCGGTGCTTGGGCGCGTCGGGCTCGGTACGGGCCAGCAGGATGCAGCGGTCGGCCAGGTGCGCGAACGACGACCAGATCTTGCTGCCGTTGACCGTCCAGGTGTCGCCGTCGAGGACGGCGGCCGTGCGTACGTTGGCCAGATCCGATCCCGCCTCCGGCTCGGAGAATCCCTGACACCAGATCTCGTCGCCGCGCAGCAGCGCCGGGATGAGCCTCGCTTTCTGCTCCTCGCTGCCCCAGTGCAAGATGGTCGGCCCGGCGAACGCCAGGCCGATCGACGCGTTGACGTGCTGGGGTGCGTCGGCGCGGGCCAGCTCCTCCAGGACGATGTTCTGAAAGGTGATCGGCTTGCCCTGGCCGCCGTACGGCGTAGGCCAGGTCAACCCGACAAAGCCGGCCGCGTAGAGCTGCTTGCTCCAGGCGCGGCGCTCGTCGAGCGACATCGGGTCGGCGTACGGACCTGGCCGCCCGCGCCAGGCAACGGGGATGTGCTCGGCCAACCAGGCGCGTACGCGGTGCCGGAACGCGCTCTCATCCGCCAGCTCGGTGAAGTCCATCGTCAGCCGCGCTCGGCGAAGCCGTAGTCGCCATAGGGCTTGTCGCGCCATTCCACCGCCGCCCTGAAGCCCTGCTCCTGGACCACGCGGCGCCAGGTGTGTGCGGACTCAGTGTTCTGCGCGATGGCGTCGAGCTCGGTCACCGAGCGGATGGAGGAGTAGATGCCTGCGTTTTCGTAGAACCGATTGGCCGCGGCTTTGAGCACCGCGAGGTGATCCGCCGACAGGTTCGCGACCCGGTCGGCCAGGGCGATCGCGCGCTCGGACAGGGTCTCCAGATCGACGGCGTAGTTGATCATCCCCAACTGTTCGGCCTGGGTCCCGGTGACGGCGCCGCCGGTGTACAGCAGCTCCTTCGCCTTACGCATGTTGGTGACGACAGGCAGCATGGCCGCGTTGCGGGCGACGCCTACTCCACGACTACCAGGATGGCCGATGACGGCGTCCGAGGCGGCGACGACGAGGTCGGCCATCATCGCGAACTCCATGCCGCCGGCGATGCAATAGCCGTGGACCTCGGCGAGGGTCACCTTGGGCATGTTCCAGAAGTGCAGCTGCAGCTCGGCCCCGCGCTTCAGATTGCTGGCGAAGTTCATCGCGAGCGGCTGATCGTCGTCAGTGCTCGTACGCAACGGTACGTCCGGATAGCCGGGCGTCTTCGTCAGATGCGGATCCGAGAGGTCGTAGCCGGCGCAGAAGGCCCGGCCGTTGCCGCGCAGGATGATCACCCGAACCGATTCGTCGGCCTCGAACTCGTGCAACGACGCCCACAACTCGTCGAGCATCTCACCGGACAGCGCGTTCAACCGCTCCGGCCGATCCAGGGTGATCCGGCCGACTCGGGCGTCCGTACCGACGCGGTCGAGGACGACGGTCTGGTAGTTACCGCTGCTTCGCGTCATCGCCCCTACCTCGCCATTGGATGCAGCGAACGGTAGAACCGTATTTCAGTTTCGTCAACTAATACGTAAGGGCGCCGACGATAGAGTCGATTAAGATCCTAGAATGCGGATTCAGTCCGGAACCGATGGCGCCCGACGTCCCCGCGCTCGATGGGGTCGGCTGTCGCCAGCCGGAGGCGTCGAGCGGGGCGCGACAAGTCCGGCGAAGACGAGGTGAATCGCCTGATTGACCTGATCGAGGCCCTGCGTCAGCGTCTGCCGACCGCCGTGCCACGCGACGAGCAGATCCCACCACAACGCCTGGATGATCTCGCTGAGCAAGTGCTGCTGATCGGCCGGCACGTCGATCATCTGCGAGCGCAGCGCGCGTTCGGTGCTCAGTCGCAGCTCGACCATGATCTCGCGGACCTGCGGGTCCGTCGAGGTCGCCGCATAGACCATGCAGGCGAGCATGTTCGGGATGCGCAAATACGAGCGGGTGCCTCGGCGAACGATCGCGACCAGCCGGTCGACCGGGCTGAGGTCGGCGTCGGCCAGTGCGGCCGCCGCCTGCTCCAGCGGCGCCTCCCAGTGCAGCAGGGCAGCTGCCAGCAGATGGTCCTTCGACGCGAAGAACCGATAGATGGTCGCGAGGGCGACACCCGACTCGACCGAGACCGCCTTGACACTCACCCGGTCGGGTGTCTCGTCGACCAGCAGGCGAACCGCCGCTTCGAGTACGCGCTCACGCTTGTCGCGTTGAGAGGTGGTCATCTCGTCCGGGCTCACGAGTCCTCTGAACATGCCGACCCCTCTCACCTCGGCCCGCGTGGTCCGGACTGCACGCACATTCTGCACGGCGTACGAGCGACCAAGGGCGAACCGCGGCTCGACACACCGTTCTCGCTCGACGAGCCGCGGTCAATTGACAAATCTAGAACGCGCATCTAGCTTGGCGACGCGATCCATCGGGTCGGCTCCGACGTTACTCGGCGGGCCTAGCCTCCCAGGAGTCGTCGGCGCTCTTCACCTTGCTCGGAACGGCGGGAAGTCCATGATTTTCAGCCCGTACGGAACCGCGAACGTCGAAACCGACAGCGACGGGCGCCGCCACTATCGGGGTTTGGCCCCGTCTCTTGTCGACCTCCTCGTGGCGCGTTGCCGAGAATTCAGTTCTGCCCCAGTTCTGGTCGGGTCGGACGACGAGATCGTCACCTACGCCCAGCTTTTCGAGCGTGCGGCGCGGGTGGCGGGCGGTCTCAGAGGCGCCGGCGTCAGTCGCGGTGATCGGGTGGGTCTGCAGCTGCCGAACTGCGTCAACTGGGTGGTCGCGTACTGGGCAATCCACTTGGCCGGTGGCGTCGTGGTCACCCTGAGCTCGCGGTCGACACCACCGGAGGTCGACCACATCGTGGCCGACTGCGAAGTGAAGGTCGTGCTCGACGATCCGGGCCGGCTGACCGAGGGCGCGCCGTTCGTGATCGAGGGCCAGGGCGAGGACAGCATCGCGTCGATCTTCTACACCAGTGGCACGACCGGCCGCCCGAAGGGCGTGATCATCAGGCACCGCAACGCGATCCAGAACGCGGAGAACCAGCGCCGAATGTACGCCGCCGCGCTCGGCGACAGCCCACTCCGTTCGATCATCGCCGTGCCTCTTTCGCACATCACCGGTTGCAACTCGCTGATGTTGTCGACCGTGAACTACGGCGGCACGTCCATCATCCGTTCCGGCTTCACCGTCGAGTCCTTCATTGAGGCCGCCGTCGAGCACCGAGCCACCGCGCTGGTGGGCGTACCGACGATGTACTGGCGCATCATCCGCGATCCCGCGTTCTCACCAGCGGCACTCGCCCACGTCAAGAGCATCTCGTACGGCGGCGCCCCTACCCCGCCGCGGCTGGTCGAGGACATCCGCGCCGCGTTCGGGGAGGCCGCCCTGCAGAACGGCTTCGGGTCGACCGAATGCACCGGGCTGCACACCGCCCTGCCGAACGAGTACGCGCTGTCGCACAGCAGCAGCGTGGGCATCGCCATGCCGGTCTGCGACATCAAGGTCGATGACCCGGACGTCCACGGCGTCGGCGAGCTCGTCGTCCGCGGCCCCAACGTGACCACCGGCTACTGGAACCGCCCGGACGCCACCCGCGACGCGTTCACCGTGGATGGCTGGCTTCGGATGGGCGATCTCGGCCGGATCGACGGCGACGGGTTCGTCTACGTCGTCGACCGCATCAAGGACATGATCAGCCGCGGCGGCGAGAAGGTGTTCTCCGGCGAGGTCGAGGACGTGCTCGCCGCGGCGCCAGGCGTATGGGAGGTCGCCGTCGTCGGCGTTCCGGACGACGAACTCGGCGAACGAGTGGGTGCGCTTATCGTGGCCGAGCCGGGCACGGCACTGGACACCGCCGCCGTCATCGAGCACGCGCAGCACCACCTGCTCGGCTACAAGATCCCCGAACTCGTCATCGCGATGACCGAACCGCTGCCTCGCAACTCGGCCGGCAAGATCGTCAAGTCGCAGCTGCGGCAGTCCATCGACTGGCGCGAAGTTCCCATCTATCGTCGAGGCCCGGTAACGCGTCCCTGAGACGCGGCGCACCTGTGCTGGATTGTCCCGTACGTCATCGGCGATGAGCGGCCTTGGCGCGAATTCGTCCAGGTCCGGCGGTATCGGACCGGCGAGGCGCTATTAACTATCTATGACCGCTCCATCGACGCTGGTCCGCATCTCATCGCCGAGAAAGCACAGGTAGCCCGCGATTTGCCGGGTCTCGGGAAGCGGGTCGTCGTAGAACCAGGCAGCATCCTCGACGACCTTGTCCGAAAGCTGCAACGTTCGGTATGACGCGGTGCCTTTGTACGGGCAGATGGTGTGGGTCGCGCTGGGCCGAAGAATGTCGCTTCGTACGTCGTCCGCGGGAATGTAGAAACGATTCGGAAGACCGGTCTCCGAGACCAACAACGCACGACGGGTCTCAGCGATCTCCACGCCCGCGGCCGTGACGCAAACGTGCCGGCTGGTGTGGCGGATATCCACCCGGTGATAGGGATCGCGAATCTCGCCGAAAACCTCCTCGTCCTCATCGAACCAGGAGTCCATCGCGGACCACGAAACGCCGACATGCCCAGAGAGCCAGCCAACCTGCTCGTTCAGGCGCCGGTAGGACCACACCGCGTCCTCGGCGACCCGGTCCCCCACTTTGACTGACTCGAATCCCGCATCGCCTTTGAATGGATCATGCTCCCGACGAGGACTGCTTCGGAGCAGATCCGCGCGGATATCGGTACGAGGTATGAACAGTTGCGGTAGCCTTTCGGATTCGTGCAGGAGCTTGGCCGCAATGGAATCGACCACGACCAGGCCGGCGAAGAGAGCTCGAACGCGACGCGGAAACGGGTGTCCGAACAACCGGTTCTCGGGTCCATCAAGCTGGTAGTTGCTAGCACTCGGATTCCATGCCAGCGGGCCGTGGGCAATGGTGAGGGACATTAAGTCCTCCTGGGATTGGTCTCGGTCGGAGCGACCTCCAGGATAGTCAGCGGGAGCGCGGCGAATGACTGTGATTTCTTACCGAAGAATGACGTCGAATTGGTACGCGAATCCCACCGTAAATTGGACCATGCCCGACATCTGGCGCGGCATATCGTTGTTGCCGATCGATTCCACTGAAACAGCTGAGGGAGAATCCAGTGATCGTCCTTACGGGAGCAACCGGAACGGTCGGCGGTTACCTGGCCGTGAAGCTCGCCGAACGTGGCCACCCAGCGCGAGCGATCGTCAGAGATCTCGGCAGAGCGCAGCCACTGCGGCAGTTGGGCCTGGATATCATCCCGGGAGATATGGCCAGGCCCGCGACTCTCGGTCGTGCGCTCAAGGGTGCGACCCGGCTATTCCTGCTTTCCCCGGATCTCCCGGGTGAGGAGAAATTTGAGGCCGAGAGTAATGTGATCGAGGCCGCCGCAGATGCCGGAGTCTCGCATGTGGTGTATCTGTCGGTCGCCGGCGCGGATGTCGGTGACACGGTCTTCGCTCGCTGGCATGGTCGAACCGAACGGGCGTTGGCGCGTACCCCGATGTCCTGGACCTTTCTGCGGCCCAACGGATTCATGTCCAACATCGTTGGCCCGTCCGGCCTGACCCGCCAGGAGGAGACGTTGGCGCTGCCGGCCGGAGAAGGCCGGGTTTCGGTCGTACATCCTGGCGATATCGCCGCGGTCGCGGCGAGTGCTCTGACTGATCCCCAGCATGAGCACAGGGCGTATCTGTTGACCGGTCCGAAAGCGCTGACCTTCCGCGAACAGGCCGCCCAGCTTAGCGCTCTGCTCGGACGAGTCGTCAGCTACGTCGACTTGCCCGAGGAAGCGGCCAGGGAATCCATACTCGCCAGCGGCACACCGGCGCTGGTTGCCGATGCGTTGCTGGATTTCTACCGTCACGTGCGCGCCGGCAACTGCGCGCAGGTCTCAGATGATATCGAGAAGGTCACCGGAAGCCCAGCGCGCTCCTTTACCGAATTCATCCAAGAGCTGTTGTAACAGGCCACAACCATTGCAATGAAAGGGATATTGTGCCTAAAACTCTCCATGAGGGACTTGACGCGATCCGAACCAACTTCCTGGCGCAAGCACCAACAGAGGTCAGTGACATCGTCACTTCGGAAGTCACTCGTATCGTCCATCAGGCCGACCAGGCCAACCCGGCCGCGGCCGGTTCCAGGATCGAGGACTTCAAACTGCCCGACGCCAAAGGCGACTATGTGTCGCTCGACGACGTGATCGCCGAAGGGCCCGCGGTCATTGTGTTCTATCGCGGCGCATGGTGCCCATTCTGCAATCTGACGCTGCGGACGTACCAGCAGGAGCTTTTCCCTCAGCTGAAGGAGCGCGGTATTGGGCTGGTTGCCATCAGCCCCCAACTACCGGATGGATCGCTGTCATCTCAGGAATCCAATGCATTGGAGTTCACGGTGCTGTCCGATGTGAGCAATCGCGTCGCCCGCTCGCTGGGAATTGTGTTCACCATGGGCAGCGGCGCTCAGACCCTGTCGAGAAGGTTCGGAATCGATGTCGGCGCGGTCAACGGTACGGGCGAATGGGAGCTTCCGCATCCGACGGTGCTGATCATTGACAGGCACAAAAAGATCCAGTTCATCGATGTGCATCCCGACTATACGACGCGTACCGAACCGGCCCGGATTCTGGCCGCTCTGGATTCCTCGGCCGGTGACAAGTCATGACCCTGACCTTTGGTGGTGGACCACTGTCACTAGACGCTCCGGAGAGCGTCAACTACCGGATCGATGGTCCGGTGCACCGCCTGTTCTGGCAGCGCTTCCCGCGGCGGGTCCGAGCGATCCTTGGCGACCAGGTGATTCTGGACAGTGTTGACGCGAAACTCCTGCACGAGTCACACGCTGGTCCCCAGCTGTACGTTCCACGGACCGATGTTCGGGCAGACTTGATCGTGCCGAGCGCTCATCGGGCACCACTGCCGTACAAGGGCGACGCTGTCTATGAGTCGCTTCGGATCGGCGAACGGGTTGTCGAGAACGCTGTTCAAGGCTGTCCCGAACCTGACCCCTCGGCCCGCTGGCTCGCCGGACACGTCACCATCCGGTGGGACGCGATGGATGCCTGGTTCGACGAGGATGAGGAAATCTTCGGATCCTTCCGTGACCCGTACCATCGAGTGGATGTCCGTCGTACCAGCCGGCACGTACGCGTCGTCGCGGCCGGTACTGAAATCGCCGAAAGTGACCAGGCGTTGCTGGTTTCCGAGACCGGTCTGCCCAACCGGTTTTACTTGCCGGCAGACGCCGTCCACAGAGAACTCCTGAGCCCCAGCGCCACGCACACGACCTGCGCGTACAAGGGAAACGCATCGTACCGAAACCTTCGGGTCGGCGACCGAGTTATTCCGGACGCGGTCTGGTACTACCCGCGGCCTTTGCCAGATGCGCTGCAAATTGCTGGCTACCTCTGTTTCCTTGCCGATGGAGTTCAGACCTGGGTCGACGGCAAGCCCATCGACTGACGAACACAGGATCCGAAGCAGGATCGCCTCGACCCGCAGCCCCGCTGAACGTTGGCGTTACGCAGATCTGCGCCCCAGCCTCTATACATACGTGACATCATGTATGTATGTTGACTCTAGAAGGAGGCGCCAGAAATGCGGAAAGCCATATCAGAGGTAGTGATCGCGCAGGGCCGAGTCCACGGGCAGCGAGTTGGAGGGGTGTCTGCGTTTCGCGGAATTCCGTACGCGGGGGCGCCGGTTGGCGCCAACCGGTTTGGGCCACCACAACCACCACCGCGGTGGGCCGGTGTCCTCGACGCGTACGAACCGGGGGCAGCTGCGCCTCAACCACCGGCGGTGATGGGCTGGGCTTTGGGAGCCCGCGAAATGCGGCAGTCCGAGGACTGCCTGTTTCTGAACGTATGGGCGCCGAAACCGGCCGAGTCCGCCCGGCCGGTTTTGGTGTTCCTGCACGGCGGTGGCATGGTCAGCGGCTCCGGTGGGCTGGACTGGTACGACGGCGCCGAGCTTGCCCGACGTGGGGACATCGTTGTTGTCACTGCCAATTTCCGGTTAGGTGCGCTGGGCTATCTTTTCCTCGCGGACCTCGACCCGGATGTCGGCGCCGGCAACTTCGGTCTGCTGGACCAGGCGCAGGCTCTGCGTTGGGTAAAGGAGAACATCGCCGCGTTCGGCGGTGATCCAGACGCGGTGACGGTAGCGGGTCAGTCCGGCGGGGCCATCTCCATCATCGGCCTGCTGTCTGGTTCGGCGGCGACCGGGCTGTTCCGGCGGGCCATCCTGCAAAGTGCGCCGGCCGGAATGCTGCCCCAGCGCCCAGCGGAAGCGACGGAGATCGCGGTCCGTTTCCTCAATGCTCTCGACCTTTCCCCGGCTCAGGCAAGCGAACTGCGCGCCCGCTCCGCAGCCGACATCATGACCGCGCAAGTCCAGCTTCTTCGCAGCCGGCCGAGTCATTTCCTGGATCGGACCCGGCTGTTCCAGCTCGTCGCGGCCGATGGCCTGGTGGCCGCCGATTCGGTGGGAACCGTTGGCACCCGCGCAGCCGGCGGCGTCCAGGTCATGATCGGCACCAACCGCGACGAAGCCGCCGCCATGTATGTTTTCGACGAACAGGTCCACGGGCTGACCCGGCCCGGGCTGGAAGAAGCAGCCGCGCGGTGGCTCGGCAACAGGTCGCTCGTCCCTTCGGGCGACAGCCGTACGCCGGCGGAACTGGCGATCGACCTGAACACCGAGCACATGTACCGGTCCGGCAGCATCCGCCTCGCCGAATCACTGGCCGCACACGGAAACCCGGCCTGGGTCTACCAGTTCGACTGGAGTCCGGCGGGCAGCCCGTTCGGGGCCTGTCACTGCCTGGAGCTGCCGTTCGTGTTCGGCAACCTGGCGGCCTGGGCGGACGCGCCGATGCTCGGCGGCCTGGCCGCGGACGTACTCTCCCCACTCGTCGATTCCGTGCAAGGCGCCTGGATCGCCTTCACCCGTAACGGAAATCCGACTCACGACGGCATACCCGATTGGCCATCGTACGACGGGATCGGAAAAGCAATTATGCATTTCGCCCATTCGACGGCTGTCTCATACGAACGCTGACCCGCGCTATCCACAAAGGATCACCATGGAAAAGCCCACTGTTTATGTCAACGCCAAAGTCGTCACCGTCGACAAAAAATTCAGTATCGCCGAGGCGTTTGCCGTCCAAGACGGACGGTTTGTCAAGGTCGGCACGAACCGGCGGCTGCGAGAGTACGCCCGGCGTACTGGTGCCACCGTCGTCGATCTCGAGGGGCGAATGGTTCTGCCTGGATTCGTCGACGGTCACCCCCATACCATCCTGCGCGGACTATGGAACACAATCGAGCCGTCGCTCGTCGGCCTTCGTTCCGTCGCCGAGATCGCCGCGACCATTGCCAAGGAAGCGGCGAAAGTCCCGCCAGGGCAATGGATCGCCACCACCCCGATCGGCGAGCCTCCAGACTATTTCGGTCTCCCCGAGGCGCTGACCGAGCACCGCTGGCCCACTCGCGAGGACCTGGACGCCGCGGCGCCCGAGCATCCGGTCTACATCTGCACCTCGGCGTTCTGGCCGCACCCGGCGATTTTCAACAGCGTCGCCCTGCGGCTGCTCGGCGTCGACCGGAACACGCCGGATGAAGGCATGATGCACATCGCCAGAGATGATGACGGCGAGGCCACCGGCCTGATCTACGGCCTCACCATCTTCACCAGCAGCGCGCTCAACACCCGACTTCAGTCCCTGTTACCCCAAATGTCACCGCACACACGGCGGGACGCCATCGAAGTCGCGGTCCGCGAAAACCTCACCTTCGGCGTCACGACCATTTACGAGGCACACAGCAATTTCTTCATTCCAGAGTTGCGCCAACTACACGCCGAGGCACGACTCGCGAATCGTGTCGTCAGCGCGTACGAATTCCCCAACACCCGGTCGATCGACGAGCTCGACGCCTGGATGGCCAGCCGTACCGACGCGCTAGGCGCCGGCACCGGCGACGATCACTTCAAAGTCGTCGGCGCAACGCTGTCCGTCGATTCAGGCGGCCCTGCCTTCGGTGGCCTGGTGATGTTCGAGCCGTACCTTGACATGTACGACCAGCCCTGCAACGGCGAACCGACCGTGTCGACGGACCAACTCGTGGAAATCGGCCACCTCGCCCACAAACACCACCTGCGGCTCAACATCCTCGCCGGCGGCGACCGAGCGTGCGCCATGGCCACCGAGGCACTCGCGATCATCAACGCATCGACACCGATCGCCGGCCGCGGCTGGATTCTGCAACATGCCCTCTACCCGACTCGGGAACAACTCGGCCAGCTCAAGGACATGGGAATTCTCGCCCAAACCTGCTCAAGCACCGACTTCACCAAAGGCGTACGCCTCTATGTCAACCGGTTGACTGGCGATCGCTGGCAGAACGTGGTCCCCCTGCGGTGGTGGATCGACGCGGGCGTACCGATAGCGCAAAGCTGCGACGGTGCCCACCCGGAGCCGATGTTCCAGATCTGGGCCTCACTTCGCCGAGTGGACGGCGAGACTGGCCGCGACATGATGACACCATCGAAGAAGATCACCCGCGCGGAAGCCATCCAAATCCATACCATCAACGGCGCCGCACTCGTCCAGTGGGAAGATCGGCTCGGCTCCGTCGAAGCCGGCAAGCTCGCTGATTTCGTGGCTCTGGACCACGACATCCTCACCTGCCCCATCGATGAGATCCGCGATACCGAGGTCGTACTCACTGCCATCGGCGGAACTGTCGTACACGACACCCGCGGAGCCAGCACTCCGCCGCACTGGCACACGACATAATCCACGCATGAGAAAGACCGCGGAAGAGGCCGCGCGGACCCGCGCGGCCGTATTGGCAGCAGCCCTCGACTCTTTCGCCGAGAACGGCTGGGATTCCTCCACCATCGAAGGAATCGCGCAACGGGTCGGCCTCACCCGGGGAGCCGTGGTCCACCACTTCGGTGACAAAAGCTCCCTGCTACGAGCCACCCTGGTCGAAGGCTGGGCCGAGCAGTCGGACCGACTACTGGCGCCACTTCTGGACGACAGCCACACACCACAGCAACGACTGACCAACTTCATCGCCAACTATCTTGTCAAACTCCGTACCGACCCGTCTCTGCGCGCCCTTGTCGTCGTTGGCGCCGTGGTCGCCCCACACATCCGCGACCACGGCGCCGGCATGGACGACCACAGACAAGCCCTCGACGTGTGGCGCGAACACCTCACCAGGCTGCTCAGATCCTGCACACCACAGCCGGACCTGTCAGTTCGCCACATCACCTTCAGCATCATCGCCCTGATCAACGGCGCAGCCATGGAAGCCGCCATCGACCCCGCCCACCTGCCCAGCCACGCCGCCGCCAAAGCAATCGCTGCCGCCGCCGTACGCGGATGGATCGCCGCGACCTGACCAAGACACACCAGCCTCCTGCGGTTCCCCCAGAAGCCGCATGGGAAGTCCTCCACGATTCCGGGAGAACCGCATTGTGCCGTTTAGTCTCGCGGTTGTGGCGGGTTCATGCTGGATCCTGGTTGCTGCGATGGTGGTGCGACCGTGAATGGCCGCGGGCATGGTCAGATCACGCTGGCCGACGTCGGGATCGTCGCTGTGCTCTGTGGCGGGATATGGTCTTCGTGTTCAGCGCAGCCAATGTTGGCCGCCTCCGATCGCTGCCTCAGCTGCTTTGTCCCGTGAGCGGTGACGCTGGCAGGGCGCGGAGTCGAAGGCCGACCTCGGCAATCGCGCCGGTGCTCACCTGGTGATGTTCGATCTCCTTGAGAGCGGCAAATACGCTTTGGTCGGTGGGGTTAATGTAGCGGTGCAGGTAGGGCGCTGGGCTTGACTCGACGAGGTCGAAGTGACGTCGGATCGCCTTGACCAGCTGTTCGCCCGGATGCATCGGATCCTCGACGCCGTGTCGATGCTGCCATTTGCGCAGTGGCTCCACCACTGGATCTTCGTCCTGATGCCCTTCCAGCGCGCCCGCCTTTCCCAGCAGGACACGGATGTCGTAAAACCAGCCGGCGGTCTTGGCGTCAGCGCGTTCCCAGGCGAATTCGTCGGCGAGCAGAGTGCCGCCGGCTTTGAGCAGGTCCCGGGTTCGTTCAATGGCGGCGTCAAGGCGATCGACATGATGCAGGGAAAAGGAAAACAGCACGGCATCAAACGGTTGGTTGTCATAGTCGGCAATGTCGGCAACGAATGCGGCGACCCCCTTGCTGCGCGCGGACGCGACTGCGTTCGGATCGATGTCGATGGCCGTGACGTCGTAGCCACGGGCCGTCAACGCGGCGGCGAGGTCGCCTGAGCCGCAGCCGGCGTCAAGCAGCCGTACCGGCTCCGGGAGATGTTCGGTCACGTACGCGATCTGCGTCTGGATCATGCCGTCTACTGTTTGCCGATCAGGCTTTCAGGACAACTGCAGGTTGCTTGGGTCTGACATACGCTCGATGCATGCTTGATCCGTGGACACTGCGCGTACTGGTCGAAGTGGCTCGGCGGGGGTCCTTCTCGGCGGCCGCGCGGGCCCTGTCAATGACGCAGCCGGCGGTCTCCCGGCAGATCGCGGGCCTGGAGAAACGCGTCGGCGTAAGCCTGTTCCAAAGAGTGCCGCGCGGCGTACGCAGCACCGCCGCCGGCGCCGCGGCGGTGGACCTCGCCGACGAGATTTTGGCGCGGTTGAAAGCCATGGAAGTTCACCTGACGGCGTACGCGACGCTCGACACCGGGCAGCTCAGACTGACCGCCTTTCCGAGCGTGAACTCGTCGTTTGTGCCCGCGGCGATCCGTCGTTTCCGCGCGGCCTATCCGGGCGTATCGGTCAGCCTCACGCATCCCGACCCAGCCGGACCGCTTGCCGCGGTACGCGCCGGTCGTACCGACATCGCCCTGCTCACAGCCTGGGATTTGGCTGCGCCCGTCGACGGCATTGAGCTGCACAGACTGCTCGACGATGAGTTGCTGGTGGCGTTGCCGGTAGGGCACCGTCTGGCCGGTCGGAAGCGCGTGCGGCTGCGGGATCTACGCGATGAAACGTGGATCGAGGGCGGTCATCCGGACTGCCTGGGCCCGGCGCCGCAACTTGCCGACGGCTTGGGATCCGCGCCGCAGATTGGTTTCGTCTGTGACGACTGGAACAGCAAACAGGCGTTGGTCGCTGCCGGCGTAGGCATTGCGCTCGTCGCAGCTTCGGCGATGATGGCGATCCGCACCGACGTGGCGGTACGCCGTACCCACCCGGAACTGCCAACGCGGACGCTCTATGCCGCCGCAGTCGCGCAACCGTTCCAAACCCCACCGGTCGCCGCAATGTTGAAGATGTTTGCTATGCGTACCAAACAACTCGACACGAGTGAGTTCCCGGCCGTATTGCGGGTTCATGAGTGATCGGCTGGTCGCCGACCGCCTCTTTTCAATGCTGCATAAACCCGTGGGCCGTTGGCCGTACGAGCCTGAAACGGCGGTGCTGGGTATTCGTCGTTTTGGGGCGACGTTGTGGGTGTGTCTGATCTGTCGGTGATGAATCCTATTGGACGGGCACCGGGTGTACGACATCCGAGCGTCCTATCGGTGATTTGTGTCCGATCCACGCGGTGAGTCGTTCGCGGGACATGAGTTCGTCGATGACCATGAATGCGGCGCCCATGAGCCCTGCCCGGTCGTCCAGCGGGGAGCGGGCGATGCGGAGGTCTCTGGTGGCCAATGGCAAGGATCTGCGGTAGACGGTTTGTTTGATGGTGGCGAGCAGAAGATCGCCGGCGCCGGCGACGCCGCCCCCGACCAGGACGAGTGAGGGGTTGAAGAAGTTCACCAGGGTGGCGAGCATCTCGCCGACCAGCCGACCGGATCGGGTGAGCAGCTCGACGCTGGCCAGGTCGCCGTGGGTCGCTGCTTTCGCAACGTCGCGGGCCTCGATGGAATGGCCTTTCGTTAATAATCTGGCTAAATACGGGCTGCGACCGTCGGTGGCTGCCGCCAAGCCGTCCCGGGCCAGGGCGGCACCGCCGGCGAAGGCTTCCAGGCAGCCAATGTTGCCGCAGCGGCAGATCACCGAGGCGTCGTCGAGGATGGCGACGTGGCCGACATCGCCGGCGCATCCTTTGTTGCCGCGGTGAAGTTGTCCCGCGGAAATGAGGCCTGCTCCAATGCCCGTACCAATCTTCAGGTAGACCAGGTCTCGTTCGCCGCGCGCCAATCCGCCACGGAACTCGCCCAGCGCCATCAGGTTGACCTCGTTGTCGACCCAGACAGGTACGTCGTAGCGCTCAGCGAGTCGATCGCGTACCTGATAGCCGTCCCAACCCGGCATGATCGGCGGCGCGACCGGGCGTCCGGTGGCAAACTCGACCGGGCCGGGTACGCCGACGCCGATGCCCCAGATCTGCGGATCGTTAGGGTTTCTGGTGTCGAGCATGGTGTCGAACATTCGCTCGACCTCAGTCAGCGTCGCTTCTGCGCCGCTCGCTATGGTCCACGGTTCTTCCTGTTGGGCGACAAGTTGACCGGCCAGGTCGGCGATGCCGACGCTGATGCTGGTAGCGCCGAGCTCGGCGACCAGCAGATGTCCGGCGTTGGCGCGAAAGTGAAGCTGTCGTGGCGCCCGCCCGCCGTTGGAAGGGCCGAGTGTTCCCTCTTCGAGCAGGCCCGCGTCGATCAGGTGCGCAACGCGCTGGGTGACAACGGTACGTCCCAGTCCGGAATGGCGGATGATCTCCGGGCGGGTCCGCGCAGTCCCTGACCGTGCCAGGTCGAGCACCGTGACCAGCGTGTCCAGTTGTTCGGCCAGCAGCGGTTGGCCATCCGGTTCTGCCATCAGTGCCCCCATTTAGACCTCCAGTAGCCAGACTTAGAAGTCTAACGTGTTGACTTCTGTTTACCACAAGCATTAGCGTAACCGTGAGCAACCTAGATCACATCCGGCCGCAGCTGCCGGCCTGTCGGGCAGACTGCCCAGCCGAATGACCGCTCAACGACGGTCCGAGGAACTCTTATGACAGACAGATTGCGTGTCGGCATTGCCGGTGTCGGTGCCATCCATGAGGTGCCGCCCGTGCAGTCGTCGCGGCAGGTGGCTGGTCACGGCCCGATAGAGAACGCCGCGACGGTGCTTTTCGGGACGGCCCGCGGTGCGCTCGGCACGGTGGTGATCAGCCAGGGGTGGGCCGGGCGGAAGAACTGGCCTGCGGGTGGTTTACCAGAGATTTGCGACCGCTGATTGTCGCCTGATATCGAATTCTCACCGAAGGGCCTGGAAAATGCGTCTCGGTTACCACTCGATCACGTGGGGCGGGGTTGTCGGCCATCCGGTCGGCGTCACCAGCGTGAAGGATCTTTACTACCGCGCCAACGGCTCGACGGAGCAGGCGGTGCGGGACATTGCCGCGGCCGGATATGCGGGAACGGAGATGTTCGACGGTAATGTCGCGGCCTACGCGGACAAACCGGAAGTGCTGCACGAGCTGCTCGCCGGTGCCAACGTAAGCCTGGTCAGTGTCTACAGCGGCGCGAATTTCATCTACAACGACATCCTGCCCGACGAGCTTTATCGGTTGCAGTGCGCCGCTGAACTGGCCGCCACTTTCGGTGCTGAGCAATTTGTCGTTGGCGGCGGGGCAAAACGGGCGAGTGGTACGACGGACCAGGACTACGGCCGGCTCGCCGATGCTCTGGACAGAGTCGT
>NZ_BAAANY010000017.1:72177-84269 GCF_039530045.1 Fodinicola feengrottensis
GACGATCGTCGAAGGACCGCAGGACATCGAACGTCTGTTGAAGGACACCAGGATCGGGTTCTGTCCAGATACCGCACATCTTGCCGCTGGAGGCGGGGATCCGGCTGCGCTCATCCGCCGCTATGCGGATCGGATCAGCCACATCCATCTCAAGGACGTACGGCTCGCCACACATCAGTTCCTTCCACTCGGTGACGGCGATCTTGACTTCCCCGCCATCATGACGGCGATTACGGAGGCAGCCTATGACGGTTGGCTGATGGTTGAACTGGATGACTACGACGGGGATCCGCGGATAGCGGCGGAGTTCAGCAAGACCTACCTCGACGAACTTTCCTATGTTCGGCCTCCAAACCAGGGAGAACGGCCATGAAGCAGTCAACACTGCGCTTGCTGGCCGCCGCGGCAGCGACATTGGTTCTGTTCACCAGTGCCTGTTCCTCATCGTCGGCTGGCGACGGCGGTCGAACGAACTCCACGATCACCGCTCAAGCGGACGCCGCGCTGCGCAAGATTGCCTCTGGCGCGGTGCTCAGCAAGGGACCGAACGCAGAAACGGCCTCCCCGGCGAGTGTGGTGACGTTGACCGCGCAGGAAATAGCGCGGGTCAAGGCCATGCACGCGACCGCCGCGATCGTGATGCACTATGGGGGCAACGACTGGGCGGTGGCCCAGATCGCCGGACTGAAGAACGAGTTCGCCCAGCTCGGCATCAAGGTCCTTGCCGTTACGGACGCGAACTTCGATCCCGGCAAACAGGTCTCTGATCTTGAGACCGTGATGGCGCTACGTCCCAAAGTCATTGTCTCGATTCCCACCGATCCGGTCGCGACCGCGGCCCAGTACCAAAAAGTCGCCGACGCCGGCATCAAGCTTGTTTTCATGGACAACGTCCCCAAAGGGATGACCGCGGGACACGGCTACGTCAGTGTGGTCTCGGCGGACAACTACGGCAATGGAGTGGTGTCCGCACACGAGCTCGCGAAGGCCGTCGGCGGCAAAGGCAAGATCGGTGTCGTCTTCCACAATGCGGACTTCTTCGTCACCCAGCAGCGGTACGACGGTTTCAGGACCACACTCAAGAACGACTACCCGAATCTGCAGATCGTCGAGTCAACCGGGATCGCTGGACCGGACTTCGCTGGCGACGCGCAGAAAGCCGCCGATGCGATGCTCACCAAACATCCGGACCTGACCGGGATCTGGGCGGTATGGGATGTGCCGGCAGAAGGCGTGATGGCCGCCGCGCGCGCGAACGGCCGCAACGACCTTGTTATCGCGACCGAGGATCTGGGCACCAATGTGGCAATCGCGCTGGCAAAGGACTCGCTGATCGCCGGGCTTGGCGCGCAGCGCCCCTTCGACCAGGGGACGGTGGAAGCCAAACTGGCCGCGTACGGGCTGCTCGGCAAGACGGCGCCGCCGTACGTGGCGCTCAATGCACTGCCCGTCGACCACACGAACGTACTTCAGGCCTGGGGGCAGGTCTATCACGCACCGCCTCCGGCGGCGATCGCCAACTCCTACAAGAAGTAAGGAACCGCTGTGAAAACACTCAGAATCGGGCTGATCGGCGCCGGATTCATGGGCAAGGCACATTCGCTGGCGTACGCCGCCCTGCCAATGTACTTCTGGCCGCCCCCGGCGATGCCGATACGATCCGTGATCGCGGATGTCAACGCGGAACTGGCGGCGGAGGCCGCCGTTCGATACGGCTACGAGCGATCAACTGGCGACTGGCGGCGTGTTGTCGATGACCCGAACATTGACGTCATCGACATCGCCACCCCGAACGACCTGCACGCCGAGATTGCTGTTGCGGCGGCCACCGTGGGTAAGCACATCATCTGCGAGAAACCGCTTGCCCGCACTGGCGAGGAGGCACGCGGAATGTACGAAGCCGGATGTGCCGCCGGCATCGTCAACATGGTGGCGTTCAACTACCGGCGTACGCCGGCCGTGGCCCTGGCTAAACGCTATATCGACGAAGGTGCGATCGGGCAAGTGCTGAACTTTCGCGGCACCTACCTGCAGGACTGGTCGGCCGATCCAGAGTCGCCCTTGTCATGGCGATTCCAGAAGTCGATTGCCGGATCGGGCGCGCTCGGCGACATCGGCACGCACGTGCTTGACCTCGCTCGCTATCTGGTCGGCGAAGTCGCGTCCGTCAACTCGATGCTGCGGACGTACATTCCCAAACGGCCGACCGGCGCGGGAGGTCTCGACAGGCTGGGCGCCGGTCGACTGGCAGGTACGCCCTGGGGCATCGTCGATGTCGATGATGAGGTGTCGACGTTGCTTCGCTTCGGCAATGGCGCGGTGGGATCCATCGAGGCCACCCGCAACGCGTACGGGCGTAACAACTTCCTCACATTTGAGCTGCATGGCACTGAGGGTTCGATCGTGTTCAACTACGAGCGGCGTGACGAACTTCAGGTGTGTTTCGCCGACGACCCGGATGATCGCCGAGGTTTTCGCACCGTCCACACAGGACCCGCGCACCCGTACGGAGATGCCTTATGGCCCATCCCCGCGCTGGGTATCGGCTACGGCGACACGAAAATCATCGAGGCCAACGACCTTTTCCGGGCGATTGTGGATGGTACACCGGTAAGCCCGGACTTCGGAGATGGCTATCAGGTCGCGTTGATTTCCGACGCGATCGTCGCGTCGGCGGAATCCGATGCCTGGGTTGACGTGCCGATGCTGGACCGTAGTCGGGCCGCGGCACATGCGCGCTGATCCCGCATGAACGACAATGCGGCGCGCTTCGCGGTCGAGATGCGCGGTGTTCGCAAGGCGTTCAACGGCGTACCGGTCCTCGCTGGTGTCGACTTCGCTTTGCGGCACGGGGAAACGCACGCTCTGGTCGGTGAGAACGGTGCCGGCAAGTCGACGTTGATGAAGATCCTTCAGGGGGTCTATCAACTCGAGTCCGGGGACATTCGAATCGACGGGAAGACAGTCCGGCTCCGGTCGACGCAGGACGCGCGGGCCGCCGGGATCGGGATGGTTTTTCAGGAGTTCAGTCTGATCCCGACGCTCAGCGTGGCTCGGAACATCTTCCTCAACCGCGAGCCGCGCGATCGGTTCGGGCTGCTGCGCGACCGGGAGTCTGTTCGCCGAACGCGGGAACTGTTCGCCGACATGGGAGTGGATCTCGACCCGAACGCCATGCTCGGTTCCGTTGGTACGGCGTACTGGCAGCTCACCGAAATCGCGAAGGCGCTGGCCCAGAAGGCGCGTGTACTGATCATGGACGAGCCGACCGCGAGCCTCGCGAAAACCGAGGCAGACGCGCTGTTCGCCTTGCTCGAGCGGCTGAAGGCGCGCGGCATCTCGGTCATCTACATCAGCCACCGGATGAACGAGATCTACCGGATCGCCGATCGGGTGACCGTGCTTCGCGATGGACGCAACGTAATCACGGCCACCTGCGGCGAGCTGACCGCGGCCGAACTCGTCGAACACATCGTCGGGCGGCGCCTCGACGGCGCGCTGGTGTGGCGACCACGCAAGATCGATCACGCCGCCGCGCCGCTGCTGGAAGTGCGGAACCTCACCGCGGGCCCGCGCGTACGTGACGTCACATTCACGCTGGCGCCCGGCGAAATCGTCGGCCTCGCCGGATTGATGGGCAGCGGACGCACCGAACTCGCCCGTTGCCTGTTCGGTATAGACAGAGCGACCAAGGGCGACGTCTTCCTGCGCGGTCAACGAGTCAAACTGACCAGTCCGCGCGCGGCCATCTCAGCGGGTCTCGCCCTTATCCCCGAGGACAGGCGCGCACAGGGACTCGTACTCGAACACTCGGTCCGGGACAACCTGCTGTTGCCGTTGCTGCCGCGGTTGAACCGCGGTCCGCTGATCGATGACCGCAAGGGCAGGAAAATCGCTGGCGACCTCATCCAGGATCTGCAGGTCCGGCTCAACTCATCCACCAGTCCGGTGAAACTGCTGTCCGGCGGCAACCAGCAGAAAGTGGTCATCGCCAAGTGGCTCGCGACCAAACCGGCTGTGCTGATCATGGACGAACCCACTGCCGGCGTGGATATCGGCACGAAAACCGACATCATCGCCATGATTCGCCAAGCCGCCGACGAGGGACTCGGTGTGATCGTCATCTCCTCAGAACTCCCCGAACTACTCGCGATTAGTGACCGCGTCCTGATTCTGCGCGATGGAACGGTCGAACGCATCCTGCCGCGCGAGGACATCTCGAGCGAAGAAACCCTCCAAGCCGCCGTCCAAGGAGTCGACCAGCCATGACCACCACCCGTGGCCTGCCATCGGATCTGGCCGGGGAGACAAGATCCCAACCGGCGTACCTGCGGGCATGGGCGAGAGTCCGCGAAGACTGGCATTCGTACGTCATCTATGTCGGTTTCGTCGTCATCTTTCTGCTGTTCGCCATTCTGCTGCACGGCAGTGGCTTTCTGAGCAGCAACAACCTGCTCAACATCTTTCGGCAGACGGCCACCATCTCGGTGATGGCCGTCGCGATGACCTTTGTGATCGCGTCCGCCGAAATCGACCTGTCCGTCGGCTCAGTCGCGGGCCTGGCCAGCGTGGTCGCCGCGATGTCCGTCACCCACGGCGGACTGTTCGCCGGCATCGCGGCCGGTCTCGGCGTTGGGCTGCTCGTCGGTGTGATCAACGGAGGATTGGTGACCCTCTTGAACATTCCCTCGTTCCTGGTGACACTCGGGATGCTCGGAATCGCCGTCGGCGTGGCGCAATGGATCACCTCGTCCGCGCCGCAGCCGATCCTCAACGACACCTTCAACACCATTTTCGGCTCCGGCGACCTCGGGCCCATCCCGGGCCTGCTCCTGTGGGCCGTGATCGCCGTCGTTGTCGGCGCCGTGGTGATGGCCAAGACACGATTCGGCCGCCAAGTCCTCGCCACCGGCGGAAATCCGGTCGCCGCCCGTTTTAGCGGCGTCAACACCCGCCGCGTCAAGTTCACCGTCATGGTCCTCATGTCCTTGGTCGCGAGTGTGGCCGGTATGCTCTACGCCGGCCGTCTGCAGTCCGGCCGGTTTCAATGGGGAACCGGCGACGAGCTCTCCGTGATCGCCGCGGTCATCCTCGGCGGAACCAGCCTTTTCGGTGGCAGCGGCAAAATCGTCGGCTCGCTCTTCGGCGCCCTGCTGATTGGGCTGATCAACAACGCACTCATCCTCGCCGGCCTCGACACCAGCCAACAACAAATCATCCGCGGCGTCATCATCATTATCGCCGTTGCCCTGGCCCGCCGAAAATAGCGGAGACAGCCAAGACCGTGCTGTCCGCAGGACGGTTCAGGTGTGTTGGTGGCCGGGTGCGGGGTACGTACGCATTCCGGGGATATTGGCCGCGGATGTCTCGCATTCTGGACTGCCGGTGACCTCTGTCTGCGCGTGGCAGGGAGGTACGACAACACTCGGGAATTGCATCAGGTGGGCGTGAAAATGCTGATTGCCTGGCGAAGAGCGCAGTTAGAACCTACTACTCGACTTTGTTCTAGACGCGCTGATTGACCTGTATGGACGCCGTGGTCGAGGCGATGCTGTTCCCTGTCAAGTTAGCGTGTCGAGGTCTTGACGCCACATTGCCCGTCCAGGGTCTTGTGTCACCGTTCGCGGTGGATTTCTTCGCGTGCCCGCTCAGATCGGTCAACGGCGCACCTGATAGCGCAGGTGAAGCACTCGGTTGCCGCGAATCGCCACGTCAGGATCCTCCAACAGGTGCTGCGCGTGGACCGATCCGAAGTAGCGCTTGCCGGACCCGAACACGACGGGTACTACGTCCATGCGTACCTCGTCGATCAAGCCCGCGGCAAGCACTTGGCCACCGACGTCGCCAGCGGCGACCTCGACCATGCGGTCACCTGCGAGCTCCTGTGCCTTGGCCATGGCTGCCTCGACGCCGTCGACGAAGTGAAACGGTGCCTCGGGGTCCCAGCCCTCGGGGTGCGGCCGGTGCGTCACGACGACTACGTGGTCGATCCCGCCCGGAGGCTTCCCGTCCCAGCCGTCCGTGATGTCGAAGACGTGGCGGCCGACGAGTGTCGTCCCGATCTGGTCCCAGTACGGCCGGGTGTAGTCGTAGGAGGTCTGCGACACCTTCAAGGCGCCGCTCTCGTCCAACGGGACGTCACCGGTGGACAGCCAGTCGAACAGCGGTCCGGGTTGGTCATTCTCGTCCGCGACGAAGCCGTCCACTGACACCGAGCTGTACATGACCACCTTGCCCACGAGGCTCTCCTTTGCTTTGGGTGCCTCCAAAATAGCGTGTCGTGAGCTGTCGCTCTTGTAAGAAATCAATCGGTCGGCAGGGGCCAGCTGTCCAGTGCGTGGCCGGGATGTTCACGCAGGAACTGCCGCCGGACTTCGACGTACCGGGTCGGCGTGAGCCCGGTGAACGCCCGGAACTCGTGACCGAAGTGGGCCTGGTCGAAGTAGCCTGCGCCACCGGCGAGGTCGGCCCAGTCGACCGGTCTGGTGGGGTCGATCGCGAACACGGTGGCGGCGAAGCGGTAGGTACGGGCCAGTCGCTTCGGTGTGACGCCGATGAGTTCCTTGAACCGCTGTGCCAGATGAGTGCTGCTGACACCGGCTGTCACGCTCAGGTCGCCGATCGCCACCGCGCCGCTGGTCGCCGCGAGGACGCTGCTCGTATGGCGGACCAGCCCCAGGCCGGCGGTCTCGCGCAGCCGTCGCATCAGCTCCTCCTCGAGCAGCGTCAGCATCTCGTGCGGTCCGTCCGCCGTGGCCAGCCGGTCTCGCAGCTCAGCAACGGCAGGCCGACCCCAAACCTGCTCTACCGTGACCGGCCGGTCGCACAGCTCGGCCGCGGGCATCGGCAGGAAGGGCGCCGGTCCCCACGGCTTGAAGTGCACGCCGACGGACCGGGTCCAGCGTGGGTAGCCGAACTCCAACGCGCGAGTGGGCGTGGTGACCACGCAGCCGTCTGCGTACTCGGCCGTCTCGATGTCGGTGCCGGCGCGGATGCGGAACGGCGCCCCGAGGTTGATGATGAGGAACGCCCCCGGCATCGGCGGCAGCGTCAACCGGGCGTACGGCGACGCACCCTCCAGGTAGTAAAGGTCGTCGATCAGCCCGTCCAGCGGCGATCGCGGCACTCTGGACACGTACTCCACGTCCACAGCATCGCCGACGCGCAGCCGCCAGCGCGAGCCGGCATGGTCCAGCCGCGCTGCCGCTCGGGTCCTCGCGGTCCAGCGCCACAGTGACGCCCGTGCCACCGACGACGGGGCCACGGCGGACTGCTTCTCGACAGTGATGCGCCGATGCCCGGCGGAGATCTGACCGACCGCTGCGGGACCTAGGACAACATCGCGGCGTACGCATCCTGCAGGTCCTTGCGCATCTCCGGACTCCACGCCACGGCACTGCCGTCGAAACTCGCCTCCAACAGGTCCAGGAGGTGGTGCCAACCGGCGCCGTTGCGGGACATGATCACCGCGATCGAGTCGCCAGCCGCGAGCGTCTCCGAGGCCGCGCGCAGGTCAGCCACTGAGATCGTGTGCGTCAGCACCAACTCGCAGCCGGCCTCGGTGGACGTCAGCTCCCAGGCCACCAGCGCGGACGGATTGATGTGCACCCAGAAGGTGTGCTCGAAGAGTCGCGGCGGCTCCACGCGTACGATCCGGTCGACCACCGGATCGATGCCCTCGCCATGATACGAGACGTACTCGCCACCCGGCCGCAGGTCGATATCCGGTCGAGACCCGGCCCACTTCCCTACCTCGTCCGGATCGGTGATCGCCTTCCAGACCACCTCGGTCGGCTTGCGCAACCGGCGCTCGTACCGGAAGGTCACCATGCCGTCCCGCTCTTCGACAACACCCTCGTTCATCCACCTGATCCCTTCGTCGCCATCAATATACTCCGTCCAGCATATAACGATGGCGGGATGTAGAGGACGGCCGAAAGTCTTGGCGCCACGTGTCGACAGGGCCTCCGCCGTTCGTCGCGATCATGTACGGCAAGCCGGCCGCACCCCCAAACTGCCGATCGACTGCCGGGCGGAGGTCTTTAGCGGCACGAGCGTCTCTATGCCTGAATCCAACAGCTTGACGTGACCACTGGGGTCTTGTTGCCGCCCGACGCGGCGCGAATCGTACGAGCCGCCCAGCACGCTCCCATCCCCGACGGATGAAAGCGGCGCCACACGACCATGACATCTACAGTGCGGGCCGAGTTGTTCACGTCTTCGGCCACTGCGTCAGAGTGCAGCCCGCTGATGCCCTGAAGCTGTCCGTACGATCGAACGACCAGACGGCGATCGCGGTGATACCAGTCGCCGCCGCGAGAAACGCGGAAACGAAGATGGCCGCGGTGGTCGGTACGCGATCCTGGTGTCGGAGTAGCGGATTTTGCTGACCGATTTGCTCATCAGCTTCGCAAGTTGGTCTTCTTCAGAGGGAGGGTGCGACGAAGGGGCAAGCGGCGCCGTGTCCGCTTCTGCTCAGTTATCTGCACCGTCGTCCGCCGGTCGGAGCCAGCGGTCGAACCAGGAGCGGGTGCGGCGCAGGAAGTCGAGTTGGTGGTTGCGTTCCTGGATCGAGTGGCCCTCTCTGGGGTAGATCACGAACTCGTGCTCGGCGCCGAAGTGGCGCAGTGCCCGGTGGAAGTACACGGCCTGCCCGAGAGGAACGTTGGTGTCCTCGGCGCCATGCAGGATGAGCACCGGGGTGCGGACGCGGCCGGCGAAGGAGACCGGGCTGACCGCATCGTGTGGGTGTGGGCCGATTCCCTCCCACCCGGTGCTGCCGCCGAGCGCGGCCTCGAACTGGCCGTTCTCCCCGGTCGCGGCGAGCATTCCCCAGTCGGTGACACCGGCGCTGACCAACGCCGCGCGAAACCGATCGGTCTGCCCGACGGCCCAGGCGGCCATGAACCCGCCGTGGCTCCCGCCGGCGATGCCCAGCCGATCGGGGTCAGCGACGCCCTCCGCGATGAGCAGGTCGATGCCGGTCAGGATGTCGGTCCACTCCTGCTGACCGACCCGGCCAGCGACGCTGGCCGCGAACTCGTGACCGTGGCCCTGGCCGCCGCGCGGATTGGGCAGGAACACCGCGTATCCAGCAGCGGCCAGCCACTGCGCGCTGGGGTGCCAGAACAGCTGCAGGCAATCGGCGTACCGGCCGTAGGGGCCTCCGTGCACGATCGTGACGAGCGGGGACGGGCCGTCCGACACGGATTTCCCGACCGGCAGTACGAGCAGGCCATCCAGATCGAGGCCGTCGGCGGCACGGTAGGCCAGCGGTCGCTGGGTGCCGAAGGTGACGCCGTTCAGTTCCGGACGGGTGTCCGTGACCTTGCGCAGTGGCCCGGTGGGCGGCCCTACGTGAACGTTTGCGGGTTGGTAGCGGGTGCCGGTCACTGCCGCGATCGCGGTGCCGGCGGGGGTGGCGGTGAGGTCGTCGAGATGGCCGGGGTGCTGCGACAGCGGCGTGGGACCGTCGGGGTCGAGCCGGGCCAGGGTCGCGTTCAGGCCGTCGGCAAACACCACCAGCGGTGCGGCGCCGGTTTGGCACAGTTCGGTGGGGCACATGGGAAGGTCGGCGGTGCGGTTGCGGCGGACGCAGCTGTCCATAGCCAGGTCGAACACGGCCGTACCGGCTTGCAGGACCGGCGGGGTGAGTGCGATGTAACCGAGGTGCCAACCGTCCTCGCCCGGCCACCAGGCCAGAGAGTGTGCGTCGGCCTCGACCGGTCCGAGGTCCTCCGCGGTCCCCGTTGTGGGGTCGAACAGGTGCAGTTGGCCGGTGCGGGGGCCATAGTCAGGGTCGGCGCTGGCTTGGGTGAGTACGGCGAGCGGGCCGCCGTCAGGTCGTTGCCGCAGTTCCACGACGTGCCGGTCCCCGAACACGTTCGGGGTGGTGACGTGGCCGGTGCGCAGGTCGAGCAGGCGCAACCGGGCACCGGGTTCGCGCTCACCGACGACAATGGCGTCGTCGCGGTCCTGGACGCGGCGCGTGTCCTGCTCGGTGGGCTCGTCCTCGGCCAGCAAAGCAACCAGGTTGGGATCGGCGAGCGGCAGGTGATCGATGATGCCAGCACGCCAGCTGGTCAACGCGATCACCACGTGATTCGTGCGAGTAAGCCGCTGCAGCTGCGCGGTACCACGCTCGGCGCGGTCGGACAGGAAGCACAGCGTGCGAGAGTCCGCGGACCAGCGAGGCCGGGACTCCGTCGCGGTGTCGGCGGTCGCCCGGCGCCACACACCGTCGCCTTTGATGTCGGCGAGCCAGAGTGCGGTGTCCAGGTGATCACCGATTTGGCTGGTGGGGGCGAGAACGTAACAGAGCAGATGCCCGTTCGGAGCAAGAGCTGGGGTCTGCGGGATGCGACCATCGACCACGAGTTCGGCGATCAAACCTGTCATGCCGTCAGCTTGCCAACATCAACCGTCAACCGTCCACCGTCGCCCGCCCGCCCGCCCGCCCGAGCGTTCGGATAGGCGACCTATTCCGACAGTTGGAATACCTGACAGTGCCATTTATCCCTCGGCGGCTTGGGGAGCTGGCGGAGATCCCGACCGGCCAAGACGGTCGGCCATCCAAGTCACTCATCCTCGACCAGGCGGAAGGCGTCCTCGTCGCGGCGGAATGGTCCAGGCTGCACGCGTACGTCGTGCTGTCGCTGCTGACCGGCGCTCGTACGGAGGAGCTGCGCGCCCTTGAGTGGACGCACGTCGTGGCGTACGGCGAAAAGGCAAAGCATGGCTCCGGTGACGGAGATCGGCTGGAGTCACGAACGCTTCGGCATCTACGTCTGGCGGTCGGTCCGCGAGGGTGGCGACGCTGCATAGTCACTCAGTTAGTCACCCAGGCAGGAAAAAGAGTTAGTTTGGGTTCGGGTGTTGGTTGGTTGATCCAGGTTTGGTTGGGCATGACTGGTGGGCGTGGTCGGCGGCGTTCAGGGGGTTCTGACGGTTTTGGTCGATGGCGTCGGCGGTGCCGAAGTGGACGGATGCTGGTGTGTGCCAGGCGATCTGTTTGTGTTGCGGTGGTAGAGGGTGAGGAACGCGTCGGTGCCGCGTTGGATATGGCCGGCGATTTCGGTGTCGGTGATCGTGTCGTGGCCGCGCAGGAGTGCTTGGTTGACGGGTATCCTGAGAATGAGGGCGGCGAACTGGCTGGCGGCCTGATCGGTGTCCGCGACTGTCAGGTGCCCCGCTTTTGAGAGGTCTCGCACTGCGTTTGCCAGGGTGGTGAGTCCTTTGGTGAAACCTTGCTCCCAGTAGAGCCGGCCGAGGTCGGGGAATCTGCTGGACTCGCCGATGATGAGCCGGCGCAACCGGAGCACCTCCGGTTCCAGCAGGCCGGTGAGCAGACGATGCCCGAGTCGCTCGAGGTATTGGCGGGTGTCGGCGGCATCGGCCGGTCCGGCACGTCGGCATCACCGTTGCCGATCTTGACGCTGTAACGGCTCACTTCGTGAGCATCGGCTTGGAGGCCGGCCAGAAAATGAGGGTGGACGGCGAGTTCCTGGACACGGTGATCGTTATGACCGGCGCGGCGACCGAGATCGTCATGCTGCAGTCACCCGATGGAGGAACGACGTAGGAGCTCTCGAGCCTCGCCCGGCCGGACCACCTCCCGGGTTCTCCGGCCGCACCATCCAACGAACTGGGCCTGCGCAACATCGCGTCCATGGTGCAGGCCCTGCAGGTACGTCATGACGAGAATCTGGCGACTTGGGTAATACGACGGGGCGTCCGAGTCATGCCCATTGACCAGCGGATTCGTCGATGTTGATCATGAAAGGCCGGAAACTCCGGCGAGAATTGGGAGACCTGAAGAACTGGGACGAACGGCTGGTCCGCAAGGGCCTGGTGTCATGCGTGTTCGTCGGCGACCCCGCCACTGCGGTGGTCAACGATATTTTCGACACCAACGGCCACCTGCTCGCGCTGCCGGCCGGGTATTTCGACTCCGGGTACGTGTCCACCGTTGGGATCGGTTTCGGTCGGGACGTGTCGGTGGAGGACACTACGCGGCGCAGTCGCTCTGCACCGACGGCACCAAATCGTGGCAGCCGGCTACGAAATGGTCAACAAGAAGCGGGTGACGGATC
>NZ_BAAANY010000017.1:84325-116983 GCF_039530045.1 Fodinicola feengrottensis
CATAGTCTTGCGTCGTCGTTCACCAGAGTTAGCAAAAGCATCCGACCCATGACAGCAGATCACCTGATGTGAGGAGAGGAGAGGTCTGGCAACACCTCCTCTCAGAGACGAGTTAACAGTTGTGCGGATTTGAAAAATATTCGTACGTTCCAACATAGAGCTGGCCGCTGCTGTTGATATTTACGGTCTGGCCCGAATGTTTACCCGAGGCCCAAGTTGCATGATTGCTGCCGTCCGGGTATATCACAAAGTTGAAGTCGCCCTGATAGACGGCGTACGAACCTGCAACGTTGCCCCCCGACTGCCAGCAGTGCGCCGACCCGTTGTGGAGCAGCAGTAAATACCCGTGGGGGTCCATGCGGAGGCTGTATCCGCCGCCCGCATCGAGGCTTTGCGTCGGCAGCAATTTGTAATAACCGCCGCAGTAGTTATGCGCCTCGCCCTGGTATTTCAGACAGGAATAGCCGATTGTGGTCGCACTTGCCGATTGCGGCAAGACAACACCTGTTCCAAGTGCCATCACAGCCGCTCCAATAACGGCAAGCAGCCGACTGACCCCGCGACAACGAGACATGATGAGCCCTTCCGCGATAGAAGAATAGCGTGAGACGCCAAGTAGGAAGGGAGCCTGCCCTACATGGCTAGAACAAGGTCACAAGCCGTCCTTGCCCCAGACCGTGCTCTCATGAGGATGCTTGCGGCACTGAACGCATCGGTCAAGAGTTTTCGGCCTGAACCGAAATTGCTTGCCCACAGCCGAAGTACCCAGTCGCCGTAGAGGGTCCCGTTTGCATGGGATGAGATCTCACAGATCCAGAATGGGCAGCAGCTCCAAGCCCAGCGCGGGGTCGTTTGGCGTGAGCTATTTGTGAACGTTTTTGCATGCGGTGGCGTCGTGGTGCCAAGCGTCGCCGTAGTATACGTAGCCGAACACGCAGTAATTTCCTGCCGGCAAGTTCTTGTCAATCGTCCAATGGTGATCGAGGTACGTGCCACGTGCGGCGGCCGAGTTGAACCAGTGCCCCCACGGTCCGTATACGCTCAGGTAGAAGTCGTATTTGCTTCCGTTTAGCGAGGCTACATATCCCTCGATTGACCTCGTGTAGAGCCCTTTGCCCTCGATGTCGATACAGGTCTGCGTGACGTTGCCGTCGTGGCAGCCGGAGGCTGATTGCGGGCTGATCGAGAGTGGTGGATTCGACACCTTTTCGGTCCGGGCCGCGGGAGCAGCCGAGGAAGGCGCGGCAACGGCGAGGAGTGCGAGTGTGACCGCTACGGCAAGTCCGATTTTGGTCGTCGTTCGATTGAGCTGGTGCATCACAGTCTCCTTTTGTTAACCTGTATAGCTTTCAAGGGGATGGCGCTTCGCCCATGTTGACGGCGTAATCACCAGATCGCTGGGCGGGCGAGGTCCGGCTCTGGTACGGCCACAACGCCTCGCTGCCGCTCGGCTATGCAACCCCGTGCGGTAGTTAGGGGTAACGCGCTACGGTCACGGCTCCCTTGATCGTCGTGGGTGAATCTTGAGGAATTCGTTGCCGAACAATGGCATCTCCTGTGTCCGGGCGATGGGAAGACGAAGCCCGCCGAGGGCGTTTTTCACTGTTTTCCGGTGCTGGTGCTTGGATGTCCGCTCCGGCCTTCGCTTGGACAGCACACTGGCACCGCGGTTTGGTGGAAAACCTTGCCGATGTCTTGCCGACCGATACGGCCGATCGCACGTCTGCCTTGTGTGGGTGTGGTTTGGTGTATGTGTCCTGCCGGTTATTCGGTAGCTTGGGGAGAAAATGGCCTACATCCGGATGCTCGGCCCTGTGCGGTTATCGACCGGCGGGCGGGTGCTGGACCTCGGGCCACCCAAGCAACGGGCTGTGTTGGTGGCCCTGCTGGTCGACGCCGGGCGTACGGTCACGATCGACACATTGGTGGACCGGGTCTGGGATCAGCGGCCGCCGGGACAACCACGGAACGCTTTGTACGTCCACATCACGCGGATCCGGCGGGTGCTGGCCGAAGCCGCGGCATGCGACGGCCCGGTCGCGCGGCTGGAACGGACCGGTGGCGGGTATCAACTCACCGTGGACCCGGACGATGTCGATTTCCACCGCTTCCAGCGGCTCGCCGAGCGGTCGAGGCGACCGGAATGCGGCGACGAACAACGCGCGACGCTGCTCACCGAAGCACTCGAACTCTGGCAGGGCGAGCCGCTGGCCAGCCTCACCGGCGACTGGGTCGGTACGGTTCGACAACACTGCCGCGAGCAGCACGTCGAGGCGGTGCTGGACTGGGTGAACGCGCAGTTGGCGCTGGGCGACGCCGCTGCGGCACTGCGCCGCGTTCGGCCGTTGGCCGACGAACACCCGCTTGATGAGAAGATCGCGCTCACGCTGTTCCGGGCGTTGCTCGCGGCTGGTCGTGGGTCCGAGGCGATCCAGTGTTATGCGGTGACCCGGCACCGCCTGGCCGACGAGCTGGGCGTCGACCCATCCCCCGCACTGCAGGAGCTCTATCAGGCGACGCTGCGTGGCGTGCCGTCGGCGACCACACCTAGGCAGCCGACCGTGAGCCGCCCACCCGCGCAGTTGCCTGCCAGCCTGTCCGACTTCACTGGGCGTACGACCGAACTCGCCCTGCTCACCAGGTTGCTCATCGATGGTGCGGACAGCGACGGCGTACGAATCGTCACCGTCAGCGGCATGGGTGGCCTCGGTAAGACCGCGCTGGCGGCACGGCTGTCGCACCAGCTCAAGGACGAGTTTCCGGACGGGCAGCTCTATGCGGACCTGCGAGGCACCGACCCGACGCCGGCTTGCGCGTACGACATCCTCGCTGGCTTTCTTCGAGCGTGCGCAGGCGAGGATGCGTACGTCCCGGCCGCCGCCCCGGAACTCGGCTGCCGTTATCGCAGCCTGCTGGCTGGTCGCCGAATGCTGATCCTGCTGGACAACGCCCGCGACGCGGCACAGGTACGGCCGCTGTTGCCGGGCAGCGGAGGCTGCCGAGTGCTGGTCACCAACCGCGCTCGGCTGGTCGGATTGGAAGGCGCGAGTCCGGTGCACCTGGGCTTGTTCGGTGAAGCCGACGCGCTCACCCTGCTCGGCCGGCTCGCTGGCACCGAGCGAGTACGGGCCGAGCCGGCCGCGAGCGCTGAGGTGATTGCCGCCTGCGGTGGTCTGCCGCTCGCGGTCAGGATCGCCGGCTCGCGACTGGCTGGACGGCCGGCGTGGAGTATGCGGACGCTCGCCGACCGGCTGACTGACGAGCACCACCGCCTGGACGAGCTGGTCAGCGGTGATCTGGCGGTCCGGGCCAGGTTCCAGGTGACATACACAGGCCTGCCGCCGACCGGGGATCCGGCTCGGTTCTTCCCCCTGCTCAGCCTGCACGGCGGCCGGGATGCGAGCTTGCCGGCGCTGGCAGCGCTGCTCGACAAACCGACGGACCGCACCGAACGAGGGCTGGAGACGCTCGTCGACACGGACCTGCTGCGGTCGCCCAGCCCGGGCCGTTACCAGCTGCACGACCTGTTGCGGGTCTACGCCGCCGAGTGCACAGACACCAGCCACCCGGCGCAGCAGCGAACCGCCGCTGTCGAACGTCTGATGACCTGGTATTTGCACAGTGCACAGGCCGCGAACCGCGCGGTCTTCCCGCTCGGTGAACACCTTTCGCTCAACCGGCCAGCGGCAGCGCGAGAAACGGAGTTCCGCACCCACCAAGCGGCCCTGGACTGGTTCGATCGCGAACACGCGAACCTGGTGGCCGCCACCGGTGTGGCCGCCGACCACGGCCTGCACACCGTGGCATGGCAGTTGCCCGCGACGATGTGGGGATTCTTCCACCTGCGCAAGCACTGGGACGACTGGATCAGCACGCATCAAATCGCTCTCGAGGCCGCTCGCCTGGACGGTGACCAGGCCGGCGAGGCGCTGACCCTCAATGTCCTGGGCATCGCCTACACGGACCAGCGCAGGTTCCGGCAGGCAATCGACTGTTGCCGACAGTCGTTGGCGATCCGCCGACGAACTGGCGATCGACGAGGGCAGGCGGTCACCCTCAACGTACTCGGCGCTGCGTACGCCGACCGGCGGCAGTATGCCGAAGCCACCGACTGCTACCGGAAGGCACTGAAGACCTACCGCGGCCTTGGCAACCTGCGAGGTGAAGGCCTGGTGCTCAACAGCCTTGGCGATGCCTGCCGCAGGCAAGGCATTTTCGGCCCAGCCGACCAGCATTTGCGGCGAGCGCTGGACATCCAGCAACGTACCGACGACCACCACAGCCAACGACTCACTCTGGACAGCCTCGGCCGGGTCTACCAAGGCCTGCGTCAGTACGACCGAGCCATCGACCTCCATCGCAGCTCTCTCACCATCCGGCGCTCACTCGGCGACCGTTGGGGCACCGCGACAACTCTCACCGAACTCGGAAATGCCCTACAACACAAAGGACAACTCACCGCCGCCCGGACCTGTTGGAAGGAAGCGGTGGACATCTTCGACGAGGCCGGCGACAGTGCCGGCACCGCCCAAGCGCAGCAGTATCTCGCCAGGCCGTTGTCCCGTTGCGGCATCGTCACGATGCGCTGACTCGTGACTCACCGCCATCTTCATTGATCCAGCCGGGGGCGACAAGATTTCGTTAAGACCCCTCAATCAAGGTGGTCCTGGCACGTCGGATGGGTGGAAATCGCCGAAATGTGAACTCAAAGAAAGAGATAGCCCATGATGAAAGCACGACTGAACACGGCGGTGGTCACTGTCGTTGGCGTGGCAGCCGTACTCACAGCGACGGTCGGCCCGGCGAGTCCGGCCGTGGCCTCGAGCACTGATCCCGGCCAACCGGCCGGCGCCGTCGGTAATTATCTGGGCAACGCCTACAGCGCGTCGGCGGGCGAATGCAAGGTGTGGATGAATGGCACTGACTGGACCAACGCGTCCGGCGGACACTACCAATACACGCAAGCCGAATTCGAAACCTGGGGCCATGCACTATGTACCGTGCACTACCTACGGTGGCACTACCTGCAGGGAAAGTGGCGAAAGAGCTTTGACATCTCCAGGACGATGGAAGCGACCGACCGATATCAAACTGGCTTCTACTGGAACGGCCCCGGCTGGCGTACGCAGGTATGCCTGGTCACTGGCGACCGATTCTGTGGCGACACCTACACGGGATAATGATCCAGCAAACTGGCGAAGTAATCTGTCACTGAGCTGAATCAGCGATCAACGCTAATGCCGCTCGGAGGAATAGCAATGTCCTGGACTCCCTGGATCGTCCTCGGCATCGTGTGTACGGCCCTGCTCGTGGTGGGCGTTATGAACAACAGAACGAATAAACCTGGTCTCCTGATGCGCGCCGCCTGGGTGCTCTCACTGGTGGTGCTCGCCGCCTCCGTCGTCATCGGGATCGTACTCGCGGTCGTATATTTCGTCTCCTGAACACGATAGGACAGGAATCATTCGCCTAGCCTCGGGATTTCATCTGTTGGCGAGTGACACGGTCAAATGCACGGAAGTGCCTATCCGGTGCGGGAAACTTGGGATTGCGATGTCTCAAGTCACTGCGTCAGGAAGGCACTCCGGAGGTGAAGGGTAACAGGGTTGGCGGGTTGGTTTTGGATCCTGGTCGCGAGTCGTTGGTCTCCTGGGCTGGTGGGTTGTTGTTGGGCCAGACGATCGGGTTGTGCGGGGTCAGGCGGGCGTGTCGGTGGCGTCGGGCCAGTCATGATCCGGGGAAGATCGTGGGTGATATCGCGACCGCGGTCGCGTTGGGTGGTGACTGTGTGGCTGATCTGGCGGTGGTGCGGGCCCAGCCTGCGTTGTTCGGTTCGGTGGCAAGTGACCCGACGGTGTGGGCGTCGTACAACGGGCCGCTGTATCAGGTGCGACGCTCATCGGACAACACGTACAAGAGCATCGCCCCGCTTGCCGCAGGCGGCTACGCCAACGCGGCCACCCAGGATTCGTTCTGCGCGCGCACCAGCTGCGTGATCACCAGGATCTACGACCAGACCAGCCGCCACAACGATCTCACCCAAGCCCCGGGTGGCGGCGCGGCCGGCGGCCCTGACAACCTCGCGAACGCGACCGCGGCACCGACCACAGTCAACGGCCACAAGGTGTACGGCGTCTACGTGGCACCCGGCACCGGCTATCGCAACGACAACACCGCTGGCATCGCGACCGGTGACCAACCAGAGGGGATGTACGCGATTCTGGACGGTACGCATGACAACGGCGGCTGCTGCTTCGACTACGGAAACGCCGAAACGAGCAACAACGACACCGGCAACGGCAAGAGTTCCGCGGGCACCTTCTACGAAGGCGTGATGACTTCCGGCTATCCGTCGACCACCACCGAAAACTCGGTGCAGGCCAACATCGTCGCCGTCGCGTACAAGTAGATCCACCATAAGAAAGCACCGAAGCAAGCGGATCCGGTCACGATGGCAGTGCGAAGTCCATGACGTGCAGTGCCGATGGGGTCGTGGTGCCGGTTGATTTCTCCTGGTACAGCACGGACAGGACGTTGTCCTGCCTGATCCGCGTCTCGTCGATCACGACCTCGCCGAAGGCGTTCAGACCGCTCCCGGAATACAGTAGCGTCCAGTCCCGGTATCCGGAGGATTTCGAGGCGCCGGCGATCCGCCCTCTCGGCAGCACCGCGTACGCATTGTCGTACTTGTCCAGGACCAGCCTGGTGCGTTGGCTGGAACGGAGCGCGATCGGTATCTCGGTCTTGGTCCAAGTGCCCGACGAGTTCTTGCGGAGGTGGAAGGCACGGCCGTGGTTGGTGCGGTCCGCGACATAGTTCGTGGTGCATTGGCCGAAGCGACCGGGTACGTAGCTGACGATCGCATGCGGCAGGCCAGTGGAGTCCACTGCCTGGCTCTCCTGGTTCATGAGCGAGTGGTCGGCGTCGAGCGAATCGATGACGAGCCCGCTGTCGGTGACGGCGATCGGGCCCGGGCAGCCGGAGGTGCTGCCAGTGGCGCCGACGACGATTCCCGCGTCGTTGCGCCAGGTGCGGCCGCGGTCGGTCGAGTAGACGTAGCCGGTGTCGTGATTGGCGATGCCGCCGCTGGCGCCCATCACGGCGCCGTTTTGCTCGCGCCAGGTGAAAAAGGAGTGCACTCGGCCGTCGAGGTCGTAGTCGATGCCGTGCAGGTACATGTTGCGCGCCGCGCTCGAGCCGTGCTCGCTGCGGTATACGCCGGTTGAGCTGGTCCACTCACCCAGGTTGGTCCATGAGGTGCCGTCGTATTCGGCGAGAGCGTTTCGCCCGTTACCGGAGATCCCTGCCCGGTAGCTGAGCTGAAGGTTGCCCTCAGGCGTCGAGATGAACTGGGGATACGTGAACAGCGTGGTCAACGCGAGTCCGTCAAGGGTCGGCTGCGCGGCGCCGAAGCGGTTTGCGGTCCAACTCAGGCCGCTGGGGTTGTCGAGCAGGCCCGACACCGACCTGACGTACGTGAAACTGTCGCTGTGCGAGTCCATGTTGAGGTGCAACCGGCCGTCGATTGTGGAGACGCCCATGGACATCACGTTGTGGGAGTCGTCGCTTTTGAGTGTGTGGCCAACCTTGACGGTCGCCCAACTGCTCTCGCCGAGCGCCCGACGGCCAACCACGGCGTTGCGGTCAGCGGCGTACCAGACCGCGTACTGGTAGCTCCGGTAGGTCAGCAGCCCGTTCTTCTGGAACGAGTTGTTGTTGACCAGGCCGTCGTACGAGACGAAAAACAGCGCCTGTGTGTCGACCGTGGTGCGGCCGTACGGCGTCACCGAAGGTCCGTGGTTCGCCGGCAACGTTTCTCTTTTCATGGGCATCTCTACGGTATCTCCTGGCCGCGGGCGACGGGCCGGAGTCTGGCTGGAATGCTGCACCTGAGAAGAAAATCCAAGGAGGCGAGTCCCATGTCCGAGTCGGATACCTCGTCCGCCGCGGCTGCGCCGTCCGAACGACTCCTGCGGTGGGTGTTGGCGGTGGGGATCGTTGGCGGACCGCTGGCATTTCTGATCGGCGGAGTTTTCAACCCTTCCATTCATGAGTCTGGTGTCCTGAGCCTCACACATAATGCTCACGCGAGCCCGGTCACCAATGCGATTCATCTGGTCGCGTTTGTGGTGGCTTCCTACCTCCTGCCATTCGGCGCGATCGGGTTGGCGTGGCTGGCCTATCCGCGGACGCCGTGGCTGGCCTCCATCGCAGGCCTGCTGGCGGTGATCGGCTGGCTCCCGTTCTCCGCACTGACAGCGCAGGACGATGTCACCAATGCCCTGGCGCAGCTTCCGGACAGCGCCTCGTACGGAGGTTTTTGGGATCATTTCACCAATGATCCGGTGATGCTTTCGTATCTTGTTGTTTACGTCGTCGGTCACTTGACGTCGTACGTCCTGTTCGGCATCGCTTTGGGCCGCGGTCGGATCATCTCGTGGTGGGCCACCTGGATGCTGGCTGCGAGCAGCCCGTTGACCCTGACCGCGTTCGTTTTCCCTTACCGGCTGGTCGTTGGTGCCGTCGCCTTGGGGTTGGTGGTGATCGGCAGTGTGCCCGCCGCTGTCGCGATGATCAGGGGCCGGCGCGTACCGGCCGCAACGTGATCGGCGTCAGCGCGCGGGCGTCACCGCGATCGTCGTCACCGGTTCGTTAGCAATGCAAGGATTTAACCTCGCCATAAGGCGTTTTGTGATCGATTTGGCTGTTTGTTCGATTGCGACGGACCTTTCCCGTTTTTTTTATTGGCAAACCGTGGACGGCTGTGCGGTGCTGTGCCAGCATTCGGCTGCGCCGAGGTGCGGTGCGAAGGGATCGGTGCGGCGATGTTGTTCGCGTTATCCAACAAGTCGATCTTCACTCGCCCGGCAGTGGCCCTGGCAGTGGTGGCGGTGACCACCGTGGCGCTCACCACACCTGCCTCGGCGGCGCCTCCCCACCCGGATCCGTTGCGTGGGGTGGCGAAAATCCAGGTGCAGCAGCACGCTCGGTCGTCGGGGCTGAGACCGCTGGAGCGCGGTGAGGGCGAGGGCGACGCTCTGGAGGTTGCCGATCAGGCGGAGCAGTACGCCGGTCAGCGCAGCGCTCCGGGTGACTCGGTGTCGGCAGCTGCGCTGGTCGCCGCGCGCGGTCAGGCGGCGGCACTTCCGCTGGCACGTGGCCGTGCGAGCGAGGTCACCGGGCAGCCGCTGGATGCTGAGCCGGCCGGATACACCGATCCCACCTGGTCCAACGACGGCGCGGGTTTTCGTACGGTCGCTGGACGTACGACAGCTCTTGCGGTCGATGGGAACACCTACTACCAGGGCGCAGCTGACGGTGGCGTGTGGAAGTCGACCGACCGCGGCCAGACCTGGCATTCCATCTGGGACGGCCAGAACACACTGTCGATCGGCGCGCTGCTGGTCGGCCCGGATCATTCGCTCTGGGTGGGAACCGGCGAGTCGAACACCAGCAGCGACTCGTACCTCGGAACGGGTGTGTACCGCTCAACCAACGGAGGCCGCAGTTTCACCCGCGTCGGCGGCGACGAGTTGCTGGATCACCAGACGTTCCGGCTCGTCGCCGATGGTCAGGGGCAGGTGTACGCGGCCACCAATCAGGGCTTGTACCGGCATTCGCTCCACACCAGCAACGGTGGCTGGACGCTAGTGCTCAAGCCGGATCCGAACCCGACGGGTTCCCCGTACGACACCTCGTTCATTTCCGACGTGGCCATCCGGCCGGGAACCGGCGGCCAGTCCGTACTGGCCGTGCTGGGGTGGCGCAACGGCACCGCGTACAACGGGTTCTACCTGTCCACCACCGGCGGCGGACCGGGGTCCTTCCAGCGCGTCACCCCAGCCGGGGACATTGACGCCACCGACATCGGTCGTACGACCTTGGCGTACGCGGCGGACGGGTCGCGGCTTTACGCGATCGTCCAGTCCCCAAAGAAGCTCCTGGCTAACGACGACACCAACCTGCAAGGCGTTTTCGCTTCCGCGTCAGGAAATCCGGCGGGTCCGTACACCCGGATCGCCGACTCGGACTCACTCGGGGCGTCCGGCTCCGCACTGCAGAACCTGGCGGGCTACCACGTCGGGATTCAGTCCTGGTACAACCAGGTTCTCGCGGTGGACCCCAAAAACCCGATGCACGCCTACGTCAGCCTGGAGGAGGTCTTCCAGACCAACGACGGCGGCAGCACATTCCAGACCGCCAGCCAATACTGGAACTACGGCCTGACCTGCGGCACCGCAGCGTGCCCGCCGGCCACCCACCCCGACCAGCACGCGCTGGCGCTGACCGCCGACCGGCAGGTGGTGATCGGCAACGACGGCGGCACCTATCGGCGCCCGATGTCGGTGACCGGATACGGCAGCTGGGTGGATCTGAACGACACCGTACGGACGCTGCAATACTACGACGCCGCCGCCGGGCGATCCGGCCACGGGACGGCGTACTGGGGCGGCCTGCAGGACAACGGCACCTCGGCCCTTTTCCCCGGTAACGCCAAGAACATCGAGCCTGCGGGCGGGGACGGTGGGATGGTCCTGGTGAATCCCGCCAACGGTCAGCAGGCAGTCGGCGAGTACACCAACCTGGCGATGTACCGCACCAGCGACGGCGGCCACACGTTCACCACCATCAGCCCCGAATGCGGCTACTACACAGATGCGACCGCATGCGACCCATCCGCCCGGTTCATCGCGCCGTTCCAAGCCGATATCCACAACGCCAATCACTGGGTGGCGGCGGGCAACAAGGTCTGGGACACGGTCAAGGGCTGGAATACAGTCTGCGCGACCAACTGCGACTGGACCCCCGTGCACAGTTTCGGCACCGACGCGGCCGGCGGCTACAACATCGGCACCGCGGTCGCCGTCAGCGGTGTCGTGACGTACGCGGCATGGGTCGACAGCGGCGCCAACCCCTCACCGTCGTTCGCCAGTGGAATCGACACCAACTACGGCGGCAGCTGGCACCGGATCAGCTCACCCGTACTTCCCAACCGCTACATCGCCGGCCTCACCGTCGACCCCGCCAACCCCGCCCACGTTTACGCCGTCTACAACGGCTACTCCCGCCGATGGATCCCCGGCGGCGGCATCGGTGTCCTGTTCGAATCCGTCGACGGCGGCTCGACCTGGCGCAACATCACCGCAAACCTGCCAGACGCCCCCGGCGACGGCCTCGCGATCGCCGGCGGGAAACTTGTCCTTGGCACCGACATCGGCCTGTTCACCGCCGACCGACGATCGCCCACCCGC
The DNA here is from genome assembly GCF_039530045.1 of Fodinicola feengrottensis. Lineage (NCBI taxonomy): Bacteria > Bacillati > Actinomycetota > Actinomycetes > Mycobacteriales > Fodinicola > Fodinicola feengrottensis. Next base: position 95,578 of record NZ_BAAANY010000017.1, read on the forward strand.
TGGTCCCGGCTTGGCGTGCTGCCCAACGTCGCCGTGACCAACGTACGGACCCAGCCTGGCGGTAACGCCGTGCTGGCAGCCACCCACGGGCGAGGAATGTGGACGGTGACCCTCGGCTGATCGTGCCGCCTCAGTGCGACAGAATGCCAGAAGAACCAGTCTCGACTGCCTCGACGTACTCAAGGAGGTCGACTCGTCTTCCAGTAGTCGGCTCAGTCTTCGGAACTTGCGAAATTCATGTCGCATCGAGCCGTATCGCGGCCGTTCCGGGCACGTTGCCGGCAAGCATCACCAGACTACTGTCATCTTACCGAAAACCCACCTCTGAGCAGCACCGATCCGCATCGCCATTCTCCTTGCGCGCGGACGTACCCGTGCGGCACTCTCACAACATTCCCGCGGCCGGTCAAGCCCGGTGTGAGCCCTGATCGAAAGTGACATGGAAAAAGTTCCCGCATAGTGAGCGTTTTGGTCGGACTTGACTTGACATAGACTTGTCCGCGTCTGAATACTCCTATCCGTGGAACGGCGCCTACTCTTGGTCGCCTGCCGATACGTCGATCTCGTACGGCAGGCCAGCAGTGTCTGTCCGGGCTCGTAGAGCGCGTTGACGGCGCTGACCCTTCTTTTCTGACCCCCGGTAATCTGGCGGTCATTTTCTGACTCCGTCCGTACGGACGGCCTCCTTTCCGAGTGCCAACTCGTGTCCTTTCCGGCGCGCGTGTGCATCGGCGTCGCAGCCACCCTTGGCTTCGCCATGCCCTCGACTGGACCAGCTTGGGCCAGCGCTGCGAATGCGCTTCTTTCCACGCCCCCTTTTCTTTTCTCCCCTCATGAGGAGCTGGCATGCCCCTACCTTTTCGCCTCCGACAACGAAGGCCTGCTGTTTTTGCGGCAGTCCTCGGATTGTCGGTCGCGGCACTGGTTGTTCCCGCCACCCAGGCGGCTTCCGGTGCCGGTATCGACCAACTCGTCTCGAGCCTGACGGGCGCGGACGGCAAGACCTATTCGGTCACCAACCATCTGGACCGCCAGCTGGCGAACACCGCGACCAGCGGTGCCAAACGCAAGGAATGGCTGCTGGTCTGGGCCGGCGACGAGAATATCGCTGACACCGCGGTGAAAACCGTGAAAGGCCTCCCCGGCGGGCTTTCCGTTGACCTCGGCGGCCTCGGCAAGACGGTCACGGATGCCTTGCCAGGTCCGGATTTCCTGGCTGTCATCGACGCCACCAAGGGCTCGCCAAGCTACGGCAAGGTGGTCAACACGGTGACAGTCGGGCCGCTGGTGGAGAACGAGCCGCACCACATGCAGTACATCTGGCACAAGGGCGACAAGATCTACGCCGGCGGCCTTTTCAGTGCGGCGACCTATGTTTTTGACGTGAAGAAGCTGCCGGAAGTCAGCATCAGTGGCATCAGCCTGCCGACCCAGACGCTGGGTGGCTCGGTGCCGGACGCCTATTGGGTGCTGAAGGACGGTACGGCGTACGGGACCTACATGGGCGGGCCGGTGGTTCCTGGCCCGTACATCTATCCGAACGGGAAAACGGCGATAGGCAACGGATTCGCCGGCTCCCCCGGTGAGGTCGTGCATTTCGACCAGCAGGGCAAGGTGCTCACCCAGGCGCCGGCCGCGACCGGGCAGTCCGAGGATGCCAGCCAGTGCCTCGATCTGCCGACCACGGTGACCACCACCTGCGCCAATCCGCACGGCATCCAGGTACGCGAGGACCTGAACCGGATGGTCACCAGTGACTACGCCGAACCTCGGAACATCATTCTGGATCCGGTGAAAGCGCCGTCGCCGTTCCTGCGCCGGCCGACCGTACGCATCTGGGACATCAGTGACCGCAACCATCCGAGGGTCACATCCGTGGACTACCTGCCCAAGGGACCGCGGTCCAATCCGGATGACCCGCTGCGCAACGAAAACCGGGCGGTCATGGAGACGACCGTGACCAATCTCCCGAACCACAAGGGAGCTTTTGCCGAGACCATGTCCGGTGGCGCGATTTTCTATACGCCGGACATCACCGCGCCGCAACCGAAATGGCGCGAGGTCTTCGACGACACCACGGCGGCGGCCGCACTGGGATCTTCCCAGTTCCCGGCCGGCAACGACGGCGGCGGCTGGGTGCAGACGAGTCTCGACGACAAATACCTGTATCACGCGGTGATCGGCCGGCCGGCCGGGATCTACGGCGCCAGCGATCCTGGCTCTCCCGGTTACGTCGTTTCGCTCAACATCGAAAAGCTGCTGGCTTCTGGCAACAACCCGAAGGTCAGCATCGACACCGCGGACGAGATCACCGGCGGCGGGAACGAGTCGGACGCACCCACGATCGCCGGGATCCAGAAGATCGACGGCGGGCCGCACTGGGGCACACTCGACAACTTCACACTGGGCAGCGACGGTTACTACCACGAGACCGACCAGACCACCCGGATCGCCACGTCGAACTATTTTGTGGCCCGTACCGGAATCGACGGCAACCACAAGGTCTGCATCGTCAACTCCAACCCGAAGACCGGCTCGCTCTCATTGGACGCCAGTTTCCGGGACGAGAACGAAGGTACGCCCTGCGTCGACTTCAACCGAGTGTCGTGGCCACACGGCAAGCTGGGCAACGCAAAACCGCACTCGGAGCTCTTTGTCGTCGCGGATGCGGATCTGAAATAGCCGATGATCACTGAAATGGCGCACGCCGGCGCAACCGGCGCCGGCGAGTTCACTTTGGCCGCTATCGCTCGGATGCTGCTTGTCCTTGGCACCGCAGCGGTGGCCGGTGGCGCACTGGTGCGTCCACTGGCCGGCCCACCGTCGCCGGTGGCTCGACGGATCGGATGGGCAGCGGCCGCAGTGGCTGCGCTGGCCTGCCTCACCTCGGTTGGCGATGGCACCGCCATGCCGATCGCGATGGCGCAGGTTGCTTTCACCCTGGTGATCGCTTCCTTGCCCACGATTGAAAACCTGTCAAGGTGGAGCGTTTTCGGCGGTGCCGCACTGGCCGCCGTCATCGCTTGGGAGGCGGTTGCCGACGCCGGCGGTGCGGTGGTGTGGGTCGGATTTGCCCACGTCGCCGCGCTGGCGGTGTGGCTCGGCACGGCGACCGCTACGGCCACCGCCGCGGATCGTCGGGAGGTGGCCGCCCGGACCAGTGTCTTGTCCACCGTGGCGGCCGCCGTCGTGCTGGTCAGCGCGCTGGCTTTGGCCGTATTGAACGGTTTGGGCCTCGACGAGCGAATGGTACGGACATCGTACGGCTGGGCGATCACCATCGAGACCGTCTTGGTTGTCGCCGGGACGGCAGCGCAATTCCAAACGGAAAAATTAGCGAAATACCAGGCGATCGGCCTGGCTGTGGCGATCGCGGCCTGGGCGAGCCTGGCGGCTTTGCCCGCGCCCGATCCGTTGCCGACTCCCGGAACCCCCTTGCTCAGGGAGGTAAATCTCGCAGGCTCCGCAACGCCGGTACTGGTAACCCCTGGATTGCCGGGAAAGAACATAGTCCACGTGGGAGGCGAACACGCCGGTCAGATTTCGGTGGCGGTGAACGGTTCCTCGCCAGTACACGCAAAGGCTGAGCCGGGTGCCGCTGGCGGCTGGGCGGTCCTGACACTCCCCGCCGGCCGGAGCACTGTCACACTCTCGTACCAAACCCAACAGGCGTCGGTACGAGCGGACGCAGGCTTCTCCCAGCGCACGATCGCCGGCTCGGTCGGTCCGGACGCGGCCGAATGCGCTAGCGCGGCACTGGGAACCCTGATGACCGGCCGAAACTTGCCGCTCGCGGCTTGCCCAACCAACCAGCTTTCCAGCACGGACGCGGATTCCCTGCGATCGATGGTGACGTTCCTGGCAAGTCGGCACGTACCAGCCATCACGATAGTCGCAGACACTTCGGTACGAGCGGCGGCCGCTTCATCGCTCGTACGATCGGCGGCCGCGGCTCTGCAACTGCCTGTTGCGCCGGAAAAGCCCGGAAACCTGCCGGGCGCACTGGTTGTCGTATCCGGATGGTCACCGGCCGCCCAGAAACTTCGGGTGACCGGCACCGGAAAAGCGGGGTCGACGGCGTACACGGCCGGCGTCTGGCTGGCGCCGTGGCTGTTGGAAGCGCCGGTCCTGAGCATGAACGCCGGCTCGATCCTGCCGCTGCGCTTCAACCCACACGAATCTCTGCCGGAACGTTACGCCACCGCGCTTGCGCACGGCTTCAACACTGACTTTCCTACCACTGCTGGCTATCTCAGCTGGCTGGCCGCCGGTGGCCAGCCCGGCAAGACCGGCACGGACACCGACCCGACCCAACTCTACGCAGCCGCGCCGGTGGCGTTTTTACCTGCGGAGTTTGACATGCACATGGCCGGCCAGGCACTCGGCTGGCTGCCGAACGGCACCGTCGTCCCGATCAGCGGCCCGCTCGCCGGGCCGGCAAAATCCTGAGCATTTCCTACTTTCGGAGGTTTCCATGGCGGTCGCGGACGAAGGACTTCCCGCACCGACGTTGCCCAGCCGCGCGGCCAGGCCCGCCGCGCAGGCACCACCGGTGAAATGGACGGTGGTCGCGATCGGCGCCGTCCTCACGGTCGCATTGGGCGCCTGGATTTCGCAGGTTGGCGGCGTGAAGACGGTGATTCTGTACGCTCTCGGGCTGCTGCTCGGCGTCGTACTCTTCCATTCGCGTTTCGGTTTCACCTCGGCCTGGCGGCAGTTGGTGGCGGTCGGTCAACCGCGGGCTTTGCGCGCGCACATGTTGATGCTGGCCATTGCCTGCCTGCTGTTCGCGATCCTGCTCGGCGGCGGCATCGGGTTCGGCGTGACCCCACAGCCGCTGCTGCAGCCGGTCGGCGCCGGTGTGGTGGTCGGCGCCTTTCTTTTCGGCGTCGGCATGCAACTTGGTGGCTCCTGCGCGTCCGGCACGTTGTTCGCGATCGGCAGCGGGCAGAGCGCGATCCTCATCACGCTCACCGGATTTGTCGCCGGCTCGGTGCTCGGCGCGGCGAACTTTACCTTCTGGACCAAGACAGTCCCACCCGGCCCGATCGTTTCGCTGGCCAAGACGCCACTGGGCTATCCCGGCGCGCTGGTCATTTCGCTGGTAGTGATGGCCGCGATTGTCGCCGTGTCGTTCCGGGTCGAGCGGCGCCGGAAGCCGCCGGCCATCGAGGAACCGCCCACCACCCACGGCCTGCTCCGGGCGATCCGCGGCGCGTGGCCACTGTGGGTCGGCGCCATCGGGCTGGCCGTACTCAACGGCGCCACCCTGTTCTTCTCCGGCAGCCCGTGGGGAATCACCTTCGCCTTCGCCTTGTGGGGCTCAAAAATCCTGCAGCTCTTCGGCGTCGATGTGGCGCACTGGGCATACTGGATGGTCCCGAAAAACGCCGCAGCCCTGGACTCCTCGGTGTTGCTGGACAAAACCTCCGTGATGGATTTCGGTATCATTCTCGGCGCCCTGATCGCGTCCGCGGCTGCCGGCGCTTTTGTCCTGCACCGGCGGATCCCGTGGAAACTCGCGCTCGGCGCGGTGCTCGGCGGGATTCTGATGGGCTACGGCGCCAGGCTGGCGGGCGGCTGCAACATCGGGGCGTACTTCTCTGGCATCGCATCTTTCAGCCTGCACGGCTGGCTCTGGGGTGTGCTGGCCATCGCCGGCACCTACGCCGGCCTCCGACTGCGGCCGCTTTTCGGCCTGACCAACCCAAAACCCACCGACTCGGTCTGCTGAGGTCATGACAACCCTGACTAAACGGCACAAGGTTCTGATCGCGGCTGGCGCTGCAGTAGTAGTGGTCGTCGCTGGAGTCGCCGGATGGCTCGGCACCACCGCCCACGGTGGATCAACTCCCCAAGCTGCCGCACAGGCGCCGGCAAATCCAGAACAACAGCAAGGGCAGGCCGGACACGCCGCGGCCAAAGGTGGCCAGCCGGCGGCAAAGTCGACACCGACCCGGCACATCCAGCTGACCGTGACCGGCAGCGGCCCGGTGTCCATCGCGTACGACACCACCGGAACAGGCTTGGTACGCCGCGAAAACAGCATCGCGCTACCTTGGCACGACGAGTACAGGTGGCCGGCCAACCAGCCCCTGCAGGTCGTCCAGTTGCTGGTCCAGAGCACAAAAGCGGCTACATGCACGGTCACGGTCGACGGAAAGGTGGCGGTGTCCAAGACGTCGACGGCAGAAAACCCGGTCGCTATCTGCTACGCAAAATTCACCCCGACTCGTTGAGAATCTACGCAGTCCGGTAATCATGATGCCCGCCGCTTGACGAGCGCGACCGTCGGCCGACAGCCGGCGGTCGACAGCCGGAGTGACCCGACCGCCGACAACGCGGCGCGTGGCCTGAACGCGACAGGGTGGCTGGCCGGCGCCGGCACCAGCGGCGGGGGCACCGGCGACTGTGCGATGGCGAGCGTTGCTGCTCGCGCTGGTCGTCGTCGCCGCGCATCCGACCGCGCGAGCCGTGATCTACGTCGTCGCGTTGCCCAAGGCGGCCGTGGGCACGTTCTTCGAGCCGGCGGGCATGGCGCTGCTGCAGGTGATCGTGCATGCCAAGGACCAGGGGCGGGCCAACTCGCTGAGCCAGACCAGCACGGTGGTCGGCGAACTCGCCGGAACCACCCTGGCGGCATTCTCGTGGCCCACACTGCACACCTACTGGATAACGTTCATCATTACGCCGCGCTCTACCAGCCTCTCGCGGCGCTCGACAATATGCAGAACGCTTTCCTGGCGCCTAGAAACTGATACTGTGAAACGTGAATACATTGAATAGCGCTACCAACCAAATGTCGGAAGCACTTCTGGACGTCAATGCGTTGCGGGCGGACACTCCCGGCTGCGAATCGGTGATCCACTTCAACAACTCGGGGTGCGGGCTGCTCGCACGTCCAGTCCTCAAGGCTATGATTGACCATCTCGTCCTTGAGTCGCGGATAGGCGGTTACGAAGCCGCCGCAGCACAGGCGGAACGCGTTAGCGACTTTCATGCGTCGATCGCCGAGCTGATCGGTTGCCACGCTCGGAACATCGCGTTCGCCGGAAGCGCTACCCAGGCGTACACTAACGCGTTGTCCGCGATTCCATTTCAGCGCGGGGATGTCATCCTCACCACTCGTAACGACTTCATCTCGAACCAGATCGCGTTCCTGTCACTGCGGAAACGGTTCGGCGTGGATGTCGTGCACGCGCCTGATCATCCCGACGGCAGTGGTGTCGACGTAGCAGCGATGGTGAAACTGATGCGAGAGCTGCGCCCGCGGCTGGTCGCGGTGACCCATGTACCCACTAACTCAGGTCTGGTTCAACCTGTTGAGGCTATCGGTCGACACGTCCGCGAGTTGGATCTGCTCTACCTGGTCGACGCGTGCCAGTCGGTAGGCCAGTATCCGATTGACGTGCACCAGATCGGCTGCGACCTGCTGACAGCGACTTGCCGCAAGTTTCTCCGCGGACCGCGCGGCTCGGGTTTCCTGTATGTGTCCGACCGCGTCCTGAACGATGGCTACGAGCCGCTGTTCATTGACATGTACGGCGCGCGCTGGGTGGCGCCCGGGCAATATCGGCCAGTGAATAGCGCACAGCGATTCGAAGAATGGGAGTTCCCGTACTCGGTGGTCCTGGGGTGCGCGGCCGCCGCGCGCTACGCGCTGCACGTGGGATTGGACAGCATCGCGGCGCGCACACCGGTGCTTGGTGCCTACCTACGTGACCAACTGGCCTCGATACCCGGCGTACGCACCCTCGACCGCGGTCCGACCCCAGCGGCCCTGGTCACATTCGACGTTGCCGGGTGGGGACCACAGTCGTTCAAACGAGCCATGGACGAGCGCAAAGTGAACTCCGCACTCAGCTTCCGCGGCCTGGCGCAGTACGACTTCGGCGACAAGAACGTCGACTGGTGCCTGCGCCTGTCCCCGCACTACTACAACACCGAGGAAGAGGTTGACATGGTCGTCGGGTTCGTCGAGGATCTCGCCCCGAGTCCGGTGTCGGACTGAGAAGCAGATAATGGCAGGAGACCTAACGCACGAAGAGGCACGGCGACGCCGCCAATTGCTTGACCAGATCACCTACGCGGTTGACATTGACCTAGCGCGCGGACCTGAACGGTTTGAGTCGGTCGAACAGGCTGACTGCGGCGGTACGTGCGGGTAGGAATCGGCCCCATTGGTCGACATCGGTCGCAAGACCAGTCTGAGCCCAGGCCAAGGGCTCGGCGTTCCCGTCTCACGCCCACGGGCAGCTGGTAGCGCTATTGTTAGACACCGTGAGTGGGAATAACACTGCCGTATCGCGGCTTACGCGGGACCTGCGGCAATTGATTGCGGGTCTCGCGCCTGGTGATCAGTTGCCGACCAGCCGCGAGCTGATGGAACAGCACCATGTCGGCCCCGGGACGGTGAGCCGCGCCATTGGCATATTGGCCCTGGAAGGCGTGCTGACTACGCGGCCCGGCAGCGGGACCTTCGTGTCGGCGACCAAGGCCACCCCGAATCGGCCCATCGACACCGGCTGGCAGGCCATGGCGTTGGCGGATCGAGTCGTCGACACGCGTTCACTGTCAGACCAGTTGGGTCCGCCCACGGATGGAACGATCATGCTGGACGGCGGTTACCTACACCCCGCGTTGCAGCCGACCAGCCTTCTCACCGGTGCACTCGTACGGGCGGCACGTCGCCCAGGTTCCTGGGATCGCGCACCCATCAACGGGCTCGCCGCATTGCGTTCGGTTTTCGCGACATTGACGGGCGCGTCAGCCGACGATGTGCTGATCACTGCCGGCGGACAGGACGCCCTGTCGATCGCATTCCGGGCGATAGCGGTACCGGGCAGTGCCGTACTGGTCGAGTCTCCTACCTATCACGGCGCGTTGGCCGCGATCCGTAGTGCCGGTCTTCGCCCCGTCCCGGTGCCACTCGATGATGATGGCCTGACGCCGGAATTCCTCGAGGAGGCGTTCGCGCTTAGTGGCGCTCGGCTGCTTTACTGCCAGCCCACCTATCACAACCCGACTGGTGCCGTATTGTCATCCGAACGCCGCCAACGGGTGCTTGAAATAGCCCGTACGGCCGGCGCTTTCGTCATCGAGGACGACTTCGCTAGGTTCCTCGGCCACACCCCGACGGTTCCGCCGCCGTTGATCCATGATGACCGCCACGGCACGGTCGTCTACATCACCTCATTGACGAAACCGGCCGCGCCGAGCTTCCGAATCGCTGCCATGGTCGCGCGCGGTCCTGTGATGGAACGGCTGCGAGCGACGCGTCGGGTCAGTGATTTCTTCGTCAGCCGCCCGCTACAGGAAGCGGCGCTGGAGCTGATGAGCTCGGCCGGCTGGGAACGACACCTCAAGACACTGTCCGCCCAGCTTCGCAACCGATGCACCGCGCTCGTGACGGCATTGCGTACTGAGCTGCCAACGTGGACGGTCCGCCATGTTCCCGGCGGAGGACTCCACCTCTGGGTCCAGCTACCGGCTGGCCTCAGCGACATTGACATCACGGCCGTCGCCCGTCGCCAGCGAGTCGGCGTCAGCGCTGGAACTCGCTACTTCCCTGCTGAACCGAGCGCCGCGTATCTTCGGATCGGCTTCGGCGCCGCCACTGACGAAGCCGACCTCGCCGAAAGTGCGTGCCGCCTCGCGGAAGTCGTCACCAAATCATGAATAGATCCGGTAGCCGCCAAAGTGAGACCTCCTGGTACTAGCCTGTGTTGTTCACCACGACATCGCTGTTTCGCGCACCTGTAATAGAAGGCATGGTCTTGTCGCTGTCGATTTTCTGCGTTCACTGCGAGGTGAACGCGCGGACGGGTCCTGACAGTTCGTCGGGTCTGCTGATGGTCACCACGTTCGGCCCCGTGGCGCTGTCGCGCAGGGCCGGTAAGTGATGTCGGGCAGGGTGATGCGTTCTGTGGCGGTGGGGACGATGGCCACGCCCACTCCGGCCGAGGCGAGCGCGAGGACGCCGAGGGTGCCACTCACCAGGTGGACGCGAGAGCGGTGCGCATGGAGGCCTGGTCCGAGCCGGGTGAGTACGGTCTCGTCGTCCTCGCGGGACGCGAACACAATGAGGTTCCTGTCGACCAGGTCGGCGACGGTCACCGACGCGCCGGTGGCCAGCTCATGGTCAGGTCGCATGGCGATCGACAGCGTCGTCCTCGCGCGACAGGTGACCACGAGGTCGCCAGTGTGGTCAAGGCCAAGGTCGAGGCTGTAGCCGATGTCGAGTGCGCCCTCGCGGACGCCTTGGAGCTGCGCGGCTGGGGCAAGCTCGACCAGGTTCAGTTCCACGCGTGGATGGGCCCGGTGGACACGGTGCAAGTCCGCGGTCAGGACGCCCTGCAGGACAGTGACACCGGAGAACCCGATTCGTACCGCGCCGATCTCGCCACTGATACCTGTTGGAGGTGAGCGATTTCCCGGTCCAGCGCACCTTCGCGACCAAAGGCAGCGAACTGGAGCGCGACATCAAACAATCAGCGACGGATTGGCTGCTGCGAAAGGGGGAAGCGTGATGGTCACGACAGGCACCACGGTGACCGACGTCGCCGTCTTCAACGGGACAGACCTGCTCGACGGTCGCTACAACGTCTCCATCGGAGAGTCCACGATCACCGCCATCAGCCCGGCGGACACAGCCCCGCCCCCCGGACCGACCGTCGACGGTGCCGGGGCGACCCTGCTGCCCGGCCTGCTCGACGCCCACGTGCACTTCAGCGGCCCCGATGAGCTCTCAACGCTCGCTCGATTCGGCGTGACTACAGCTCTGGACATGGGCACCTGGCCCCCGACCCTCGTCGCCACCCTGCGCACAGCCGGACAAGGCACCGACATTCGCAGCAGCGGCGCACCGCTGGCCGGTGTGGGCGGCCCACACTCTCGGATCCCGGGCTTTCCCGCCGAGAACCTGGTCGCGACCCCGGAACAGGCCCGCCGCTGCGTCGCCCAGCAAGCCGCCGAAGGAGTCGACTACAGCAAGCTGGTTCTCGAGCGGCCCGGGGCGGGAGGCCCCGGCCTGGACACCGCGACCGCTGCGGTCGAGGCGGCCCACGCGGCCGGGCTGCGGGTAGTGGCGCATGCCAGCCACACCGGCGCCGTGGCCCTTGGCCTCCAGGCTGGAGTCGACGTCCTCACCCACGCCCCACTCGACGCCGTCCTCCACGAGGATCTCGTACGGGCAATCACCGACACGGAGCTCATCGTGGTGCCCACACTGATCATGATGCGCGGCAGCGCCCACAACCTCGGCAACCCAGCCCTGTCCTACGATCACGCGCGCAACACGGTCACAGCGCTGCACCGGGCCGGTGCCACCATCATCGCTGGCACGGACGCCAACAACGCTCCCGGAGTTCCCGCTGCGGTACCTCATGGCAGCAGCCTGCACGACGAACTGGACCTGCTGGTGGAAGCCGGTCTGAGCCCACGTCAGGCACTGCGGTCCGCGACTAGCGTTCCCGCCACCGCGTTCGCCCTCCATGACCGCGGCCGCATCCGCCCCGGCCTGCGCGCCGACCTGCTTCTGGTCACCGGCGACCCGGTGTCCGACGTCTCTGCGGCCCGTCAGATTCGAAGTGTCTGGACGGCCGGTCGCGCTGTTGACGTGGTGGCGCAGAACGACCGGACGGACACTGACGGCGCCAACTCGCACTCGCATCGCAGCCGGTCCGACCATGTCGCCCACCGTTGCCCGGCCGAAGAATCCACTCGCGGTTCTTGGATGCAGAGGATCTCGACCTCGAAGACTTCGCCAGGTCCGGCGGGAGCGTTCAGTAACCGTTCGACGGGTTCAGCGGCGATCCGGACCATCCTGCCCAGGTCATTCCCTCCTGCCAGGAGGGGTCCCTAACACGAACGGTGTTTCTGGCGTGTTCGGTTAGTAGGTTTCGGTGTCCGGCCAGCGACAACGGCTCCGCCCCGGCACACCCAAACCACAAAAAGCCCATCACCCCCATCCCGCAAACGATGTCCACAATGGACAGACAAATCACGGGAACACAAAGCCCTATCGTGAATTTTGAGGTTAGACGGGAAAACCCGGAGCAATTCCACATGCGACTGATAGCCACGAAACTAGTGTCAATCGACACCGGTTGGTCATCGCTGCCAGGTCCAGCTACGCAGGTGCGCCCGCACCTGGTCAAACTCCGTAATGCTGATAGCACGTGCGAGGCGGATGCTCTGCTTGCCATTTCTGAACCAGAGGCCACGATGCTTTCGCCGGAGCGGGATTGTGCGTTCGTAGGCGAACGCTTCGTGCGGTCGCCACAGCTGTCCACTCAGCTCAGAACAAAGTAACTGGGTCTGCCGATCCAACGGCCCTAAGCCGAGCTGCTGGATCACCCACTTGGGCGGTATGGTGCCCCCGATCCTTATGGTGACAAAACCAGCTCCGGCCCAGGCCACCTCGGACGCGAGATTCTTGGGCCGCTCCGTAGGCACGAAGGCGACGTATCTGTCGGTCGCCACGACAATCCCGCGCCCCGCTGTGGCGGCGCCCATGGTCCACCAACCTTCTTCGATCAATTCCCTCTCCATGGCGTGATGCTATATGAAGCAACAAAAGCCGAGGCAGCCGGCGCGGGCGTTTTGCCGGCCTGGATACACGCGTTCGGGAGTGGTGCGCAAAATACGCAGTCGAACAGACCACGACGCTTCTTCCATCGACCCACGCAACTATGCCGTCTGTGACCGTCGAGCGTCGACGAACTGCAGGAACTTGATTGTTCTGGTCGCGATGATCGAGAATCCGCGATCGGCGAGCAAGGTTGACAATTCCTCTGGTTCGAATATCCGTGCGGTGGCTACGGCACCCAGGTACGGAGTAAGCCGCCGGCTTACCCCGTGTCCTGTTGTGGTAACGGATAAAGTGACCAACCCGCCGGGACGCACCACCCGGTGCAGTTGGTCAATCACGCTGCCCGCATCATCCACCAGTTGCAGCATGATTGATGAATTGGCTGCATCTACGCTCGCGTCGCGTATCGGTAGTCGCTCGGCGTTAGCGCGCAGGTAGCCGGTATTCGTCGGTGAGCTGCGAGCAACTGCCCGTGCGAGCATCTTGTCCGACAGGTCTACTCCCACGACGAGTCCGCCAGAGCCAACGGCCTTGGCTAGCGTGCAGGTAATGTTTCCCGGGCCGCAGCCCAGGTCAAGAACGGTCGTTCCGCGTTCCAGGCTGAGCCGCTCCGGCACCTTCCGAGTATATGGAATGAGAACTCGCCCGAGTGGATTCATTAACTGGTCGTACACCACAGCACCGTACCTGTTAAGCCAAAGAGACTGCGCTCGGCCTGCGGATCGCATCGGCGCGTTGCCAAGTGCATCGATATATCCGCCGCGGATGTCGATCTGCCCGCTCGACATTTCCAGCAGGGGGATGATTCGGCGGATTGCGGGCGATAAAGTACCGTTCTGGACTGTCACTCCTGACACCTCCCGAGTCATACATCGACTTTCAGTGGCGAGGCTCGCTGGATGAACTCGACGTACGCGATCAGTCAAATCCGGTCACCAAGCGCGTGCACTCGCCAAATATTTCTGGTAGTCGCGGCTCTGTTTGACAGTTGCGGATGGATTGGCGAAGGCTAATGAAACGAGATTGCACCATGCGTCAGGTTCGCGCGATACCTGCCGCGATGGTGAACGGAAAACCACCGAGACAACCGGTACACAATTCTCGCACCAATATGGACCATCTCCACGGCCGAACGAGTCATACGATTGTCACTCCAAAGATGTAACCGTACATCAGTGTCCGATGAAAGTGTGACGCGTACGATGACCGATCCAAGGCTCCCCCATTCCCCAGATCTGCTCGTTATCTACTCTGATATCAACTGTTCCTTCGCCCATCTGGCTGTCCACCGACTCCATGAAGAGAGGGCGAGACTGGGATTGACCGGCCGGATCTGGTTCGATCATCGGGCGTTTCCGCTGGAGTTGTTCAACCAGGCGGTGAACTCACGGCCAGGAGTCGACTCAGAGGTCGCGGTCGTGGGCGCTCTGGCGCCGGAGGCTGGCTGGCGGTTGTGGCGAGAGCCGGACTGGACTTATCCGGTCACCATGCTGCCGGCGCTCGAAGCGGTTCAGGCAGCCAAAGCACAGGGCTGGCAGGCCAGCGCACTGCTTGATCGGTCCCTGCGCCGGGCGTTCTGGGCAGAACACCGCTGCATCTCGTTGCAGTCGGTCATTCTGGAGGTGGCCGCTGAAACCGGTGGCATCGATGTGAGTCACTTGGAGGCTGCACTGGTCAGCGGGGTGTTCCGGTCCGAGGTCATCGAGCAATTCCGGACAGCCCAGAACAGAGAGGCCGTGAAGTGCAGTCCGCACGTCTTCCTCGCGGACGGCACCAGCGAGCCAAACCCCGGCGTACGTGCGAGGTGGGTGAACGGTGAGTTTGGCATCGGATTCCCGGTGATCGAGGCCGATGATCCCACCGTTATCACCAAACTCGTACGCCGGACCGCTGAGCTCGCCGGTCTGTGATTGCTGCTAACTACCGATGACCGCTCCATCGACGCTGGTCCGCACATCCTCGCCGAGAAAGCACAAGCATCCCGAGATTTGCCGAGCTTCGGGAAGGGGGTCATCGTAGAACCACGCAGCGTCCTCGAGGACCCTCTCCGAAAGCTGCAACGTCCGGTACGACGCGGTGCCTTTGTACGGGCAGATGGTATGGGTAGCACTGGGCCGGAGAAATGTCGCTCCGTACGTCGTCTACGGGAACATAGAAACGGTTAGGAAGTCCGGTCTCCGACCCCAACAGCGTACGCCGGGTGTCAGCGACCTCTACGTCCGCGGCCGTCACTCGGACATGCGGCTGGTGTGGCGGATGTCTACCCGGTGATAGCGATAACAGCGCAACGACCGACCAAAGCCCCGCATTCCGCGTCAGCTCCAGACAAACACGCGGCTCCGCGACGGTGGCTAGGGTTGCCTGATGAGCTCGACATACGCGCTCAAGTCGACTCTATTACCAAGTGCGTCGCCGCCATTCGACAGTTGAGCCTGCCAGGTCAGTCCCCAGTCTCGGCGGTCGATCGTTGCGGTGAGCTGGACGGCGGTACGAGTTTGGCCAACGAGGTCTTGGATTACAGCGCTGTGACTGCCGGCGGCCCTGAATGGCTTAGTTACACCTTTTATCGTCAGGTTCCCAGACATACTGAGCGAGGCGCCGTCGCCGAGCCGTACGTCGCTGGAACTGAACGTTATCTCCGGATGATTTCGGGCGTCGAAGAAGTCGGCTCCGTTGACGATGTGCTCCCGAAATGCGATCGGATTCTTGATCGAGATCGACTCCACCCGCGCCGATCCGTGGAGCCGACCGATCGACTCACCCAGGGTAGTAGTGACATCGACCGAGTCAAAGGTACCTCGAAATATTCCTATCCCCATATGTTTCACCGAAAACTGGAACGTTGAGTGCGTCGGATCCGCGACGAAGGTGCCGCTCAATCGTTCTGCAGTGTCGCTCATCTGTACAACGCTCCTCATGGCTGGCGGTTCGACCGGCACAACCATATGCCATGCATATGCGTACACAGGGTCCATTTACCCACCGGATTCGTATACCAATCCACATCTGGGCGAGCCTGTCGCATGTTCGCTACCGTAGACGAGAGTGTTCCAAAACTCGACCCTGTTCCAGCAGGTGAACGACAGATTCGCGCAAACCTCCTGAACATGTGGGAGGACAACAGACAGGAGCCAAGATATGGTTGACAGCGCTAGCACTCACCGTATCGCCACTATCAGCGTGCATGCGGGAAACGGAATCGATCGCGAAACTGGAGCGATCCGCCGCCCGCTGGTCATGGCCAACTCCTACGCGTTGCCAGCGGACCCGTCCGAACTGAACTGGTCAAACACCGACCAGTTGTTCTACGCCCGAAACAGCAACGCGAACCAACTCTACCTACAAAGCAAACTCGCGGCTTTGGAAGGCGCAGCCGACGCGGTGGTGATGGCCACCGGAGTCGCCGCGTTGCACGGAATGTTCTTCACCCTGCTGAACACAGGTGATCACATCGTGTGTTCCGATGTCACCTACCTCGCCGTCTACCGCCTGCTGACCGAACTGTTGCCGACGAAGTACGGCATCAGCACCACCCTCGTGGACAGTTCTGATCCCGATGCGGTGCGGGACGCCATCCGGCCGGAGACCAAATTGGTGCACATAGAGACCCCCGCGAATCCAACAACTCAGTTGACCGACATCGAGGCGGTTGCGGACATCGCACACCGCGCCGGCGCCCTGCTCAGCGTCGACTCAACGTTCGCAACACCCATCCTGCAAAGGCCTTTGAACCTGGGTGCGGACCTGGTCGTGCATTCTCTGACCAAATACATCAACGGGCACGGTGACGCTATGGGCGGCTCCGTAGCCGGCAGCACAGAGCTCATCGACAGGATCAGAAACGAGTGCCTGGTCAATGTCGGCGGCGCGATCAGCCCTTTCAACGCGTGGCTCATCATGCGCGGATCGGTGACCCTCCCGATGCGAATGCGGCAACACTGTAAGAACGCCTTGCACATCGCCCGCTTCCTGGAGGGACATCCAGCAGTGGCTTACGTCCGCTATCCCGGTCTGCCCACCCACCCACAACATTCTCTGGCCAACCGTCAGCTAAACGGGGGTTTCGGTGGCATGCTTGCGTTCGGGCTCTGCGGCGACGCCGACGCGCACAACCGTTTCGTCGCGGACTTGAGGATTATCACGTCGGCGGTCTCGCTCGGACACGACGAGTCACTCATCGTGTACGTCGCTGGAAACGACGAGCGGGCCCATCTATATCCCGAACCGTTTCGAAAATGGGGTCACCTGCGATTTTCCGCAGGCATCGAGGATCCGCACGATCTCATCGATGACCTGAGTCAAGCACTCGCCAAAACGCAGCCACCGACGACCCAATAGCCTTACGAAAGGTTTCTTACTCCACGGTGACTCCTTCGGAGATCGCCATGCTTGCGGGAGGTTGAATCGGACCAGGTCGTCGCCGCCCGTCGAGGTCGACATCTGGGCGGTCGGCCACCCTACGGATATCGACTGCTTGACGCCGGACCGCACCCAACCGCGCCCAGGTGGCGTGGGGCCGCCGACTGCACAGACTCGGCCCTGGCCCATTCCTTTCCGGCCGTCACCTGCCGCTCTCGCGATGCGCGGATGTGTCGTATTCGCTGCCGCGGTCGAAACGGACCACGGCGCCGCCAGCCATGCTGTCGTCGTGGCCATCTCCCAGCCAGTTGCGACTGACATGGCGCAGCCATGCCTGTTGCCGTTCAGGTACCGAATGTTGCGCGATTCATTAGTCAAGTCGGCTGTCGGATCTGACTTGTGTCGGATGTGGGTTGACGGCTTGCAGCGCCGACACTATGCAAGGCTGGCTCTCCAACCGCGGCCTGGACCGATCTTCGTGAGCGAGTGCCGGCTCTGAGCGGTTGCCCGTTCGAGGGCGTCTGGATGCGCTCGAACGTATTGAACGCATGTCTCATCTGGGCGTTGACCAGCTCCACCGGTGCAGCATCATCCGAGCCACAGCGTGGCAGCAGGCTTGGGGTCTGCCGCACGGTCCGCACGGCGCACGGTCCCGTCCCCGGCGCACGCGTCATCGGACCACCGCGAGGGTGACGGTCAACCGGCGTAGATCACCGTCACCTTCGCGGTGGGTTCAGGCGGCGGTGGTGAGCGACGCGAGGTGTGCGTTCAGCGCCTTCCAGGCTCGCCAGGCGCGGGTCATGCCGAACATCGCGTTGAACCGCAGTGCCGCGCGTACGTCCTCGACCGTGGCGCCGCCGCTCAACGCGCGATTGACGTGGATCTGGAAGGTCTCGTCCAGCGTCTGGTAGTGCACGTCGACGCTCATTGTGGCGAAAGCTCGCTCTCGTACCGAAAGTGTGCCTTGTGACCGCATCCGCGACTGCAGGTCGAAGTGCTCGGCGAAGTGCGGGTCCAGCTCGCTGAGTTGAGCTCTTACGGCCGGTGGCAGCGGGCTTGGCGCGGCGTCCGGACCGGTCGACACCAGCTCAGCCGGAAGTGGCTCGGCATCCGGCGGCGCGACCCCGAGCGCCGCCTCGATTTCCTCCAGCCGCTCGAAAGCCGCCAGTGCTGCGTGATATCCCGTGTCGTACGACGCAAACCGCAACAGTGCGCGGATGTCCACAGTGGACACACCACGCTCCACTCCGGCGCGCACATGCAGGTCGAACGGAGCGCCGAGGGTGCTCTGGCACACGTCCGCCACGACCGACAGAAACACCTTCTCCCGATCGGTCAGCTCCGAGATGGCCCACACGTGCTCGCGGGTGGCCTGCGCCAGCTGTCTGAAAACCTTGTCCACCAGCCGTTTCCTCTCACTGTACGTCCGTAGGGCTACGACTGTAGCGCGACTGTTGTGCGGCTACAATAGCTCGGTGACCGCTCGCCGCACCCCCAACGCTCGTGGCCAGGGTGAACGTCTTCGCGAAGAGATGGTCGACGCGGCCGTACGGATGCTGGACGACCTTGCCGACGACGAAGCGCTGTCGCTGCGTGCCGTGGCCCGCGAGGTGTCGATCGCCGCGACCTCCGTCTACCTGCACTTTCCGGATCGCGACGCGCTCGTGCTGGCCGCCATGCAGCGCTGCCATGAGGAGTTGGTCGGCTCCGGCGACCAGGCGGAGGCGGCGGCGAGCGATCCAGCGGCCGGGCTGCGAGCGCGCATAGTGGCGCAATGCGCGTGGGCCGAAAGCCATCCAGGCCTTTACAAGGTCCTGCACGAAAGCAAGGTCAACCGAGCGCTTGGCATGCCGTTCAAGGCGGTGCTGGTCGAGCGTACGGTTGCCGGCGTGCAGCGCTGCATGGACGCCGGGCTCGCGCCGGCCGGCGATGCCGGGACGGTCGCAATCGACCTGCGTACGGCCGTCAATGGCATGCTCTCCCAGCGCATCAACGAACCCGACCTGCCGTGGCCGCCGGTCACCGAGCAGCTCGATCGTTTCCTCGCGAAACTGGTGGGACTGACAAAATGGTGACTTTCCGTTGGAAAGAGACGGATCCGGAGCATCCGGCGCTGGATCTGCTGTCCGACCCGCGTACCGGCTATCAGTTCTGTCCGGTGCGCGACCGGCCGTTACGCGGCAGCCAGCTGGATGACGACCGATGGGCCGAGGTCGTCGCGACCGGCGTGCCGGATCCGGGCCGGTCCACGATGATTGCGACCTGCCCGCCGGGCACCTGGGTCGTCAGTGGTGGAGGCGGTTCCACCGGCAACGGCACCCCCACCGACTCGTATCCCGACGGTCGGGCATGGCACATATACGGTCTAAGTGGCGGCCAGGACGCCAATCCCTTCTGGGCCGATGTGATCTGCGGGAACTGATCGCATCAAGGGACCACCTGAACAGCCAAACCCGAGTCGCCGTCGAAGTCGTCACAAGCCGGGCCGCCGTTACGCACTAAGTTCGGCAAACTCGGAATACACGACATTCGCGGCGAGGGCAAACCGTGATTGAAGTGGGGGTCCTGGCCACCTGCCAGGGGCCTTACGGTCGCGCCCCAAAGCCTTAACCGGGCTTTGCCCCAGCCCGACGAGCGATGTGGTGGGTGGGCTCCGGTCGCGGGTCGCACTGGCAGCCGGGGCTGTCCGTCATTCCGTGCCGCGCGGTGGCGGTGGGTGGCCCGGAGGCCAAGACCTCAGGCGTCGGAGTAGTCGGCCTGCAACCACGCCGGTGACCTGCGCGGCGGCGCCGCGGCGCTTGAGCATGATCTTGATCCCGTTGGCGGCCAGTCGGCGCCCGCCCCTGTCGGCCAGCCACAGGTCCGCCAGGCCAGCGCCGACATGTTTGGCCCGTGCGCGTAGATATCGGCTCAACGCCCGGGCCGTCTTTGGGGCCGAACCGTACCCGACGCTCCTTGCCGTGATACCGGACAGTCTCGGTGCTCATGTCCAGGTCCATCAGGGTCAGGGTGGCGACCTCGGACAGTCGGGCTCCGGTGTTGCAGTACAGCCGGATAATCGCCTCGTCACGCACCTGGTGGAACTGTTTCCCCTTACACATCTCCAGAATCTTCGCGGTGTCCTGGTCCCGCAGCACCGGGACCAGTTTCTGGTCGATCTTGGGTTGGCGAACCCGCGCCATGGGTGACTGGTCGATCTCGTTCTCGTCGACCTCCAGCCACTTGAAGAACTGCTGCAGGCACTTGTGCTTGTTCAACGCGGTGGACGCCGACCGGGTCTGGATCATCCACGCCTGGAGCGCCTCCACATGCGCCCGGGTGACCCGCGCCGGGTCCCCCGCCGCGTCATCGGCGTCCGGGTAGGGTGAGTACTCGCCCAGATAGCCAGTGAGCTGCGCGGCAGAGAGCAGGTAGTTGTAGCGGGTGGTCTCCGGGTAGTTCCCGGACCGCAGCGTGCGGTCCCAGTCCCGCAGATAGTTACTCCACGTAGTCGACAGGCCTTCCGTGAGCCTGTCCAGCCTCAGTAGCGGCATCAGCGAAATCTC
Organism: Fodinicola feengrottensis; assembly: GCF_039530045.1. NCBI lineage: Bacteria > Bacillati > Actinomycetota > Actinomycetes > Mycobacteriales > Fodinicola > Fodinicola feengrottensis. The sequence continues at coordinate 116,074 of NZ_BAAANY010000017.1, forward strand.
CCGAGTCAAGGGGTCCAACAGCGGCATGCTTGACCTCGGAGAACGCATCGCGAGCATAAAACAGGGGTTTCCACAGGCTCTGACCTGTGGAAACCCCTGACACCGTCGGGACGACAGGATTTGAACCTGCGACCCCTTGACCCCCAGGCATCTGCGGGGCCGGCCGGGCCTGTGCCTGAATAACGCCTGACCTCGCGAAACATCCACGAGAGTCCATGGCCGTCCGTGGCACGGTCACTACCGTTGTCACTCAGTTTGTCACTCAGCCGCGCGCCGCCGGTCGTACGCCGGATGCCAGTTGAGCGGCCGTTTGCACGCCGATTCCAGCGCGGCCATGAACCATCCCGTACAGCCGGCGCACAGATCGGACGCGGTGATCAAGCCTTCCGCCAGCGCGTCGATGCACGACTTCTTGCACGGTCCGTACGCCCAGTGGCTAGGGCAGCTGGTCCTCGGATCGGTCTCCCGGTTACTGGTTGTCATGGTCGTGCTCCCTCTGGCCGCAGCCCTCGCCCGAAACGGCATGACTCGTGAGATCTGCGAGCCACCCCTTTCCCCCGGCGTCGGGGGGATGTCTGCGGATGTCAACCGATGACCGGTGTCAAGGGTCAGCTCTGCTGATCGCGTAGCGACGCCGTAGGCGCCCTTGACACGAACCCGAAGGGCGGTCGTCGGTAGGCTTCCGCTCCCCCCGGGGCTGGGGAAAGGAATCGGCCGTCAGGCCGGGGCATCCCGATCTTGGATGCCCTCACAGCGCGGCGAAGCCGCTTCCGATTTGCCCGTGCTCACTCTGGCCGTATGCCGCCAATGACGACCGACATCTCTACGACCCGGTGCGCCGGAGGTGTGCCAGGCGACGGCTGTCCGAGGACGGCGCCCCAGCGCCGCCCGCAGTGGCGGGCGGGGCCTG
>NZ_BAAANY010000017.1:117022-152389 GCF_039530045.1 Fodinicola feengrottensis
CTTGATCTAAGAGAGGTCAACTCGTCAAAGGTGAAGACACTGGCTATTGAGCCTACGAGCGCTGGAGCGACTACAGCGAAGAGCAGTGTTGCCACATGCGGCTGCCGAGTGTCGCCGATAGTAGATCAAGATTCCCTCAAGTCCAGGACAGTGGAACCGAACATATGGCAGTGTGTAACGACAACATCACACCTGGCGGGATGGAGGTTGCGGTCAATGCGAGTATCAGAGCTATTCCGCCTAGATCGTACGCAGGCGACCTTGGATTTTGTCGACGTACATGTTGATGCGGATGTACCAGTATTCATCGAGCCAACTGCGTTGCGAATCCAGACTGGTAACTGGCACGACGAATGCATTGCCCTATTGCAGTCGTTCTTCGCAGAGGTTCTCGACGCTGTGTCAACTGGCGACACGAACCGGATTGTCCGGCTGCTTGAGCGGTTGAGCGAGCCAAACGAAACACATCTGGGTCTATCAAGAGGACAGTCGCGGGGGCGAGGTCTAGGAGGAGCTGGCGCGGAAAAAATCGCAACCGCTCTTGCGCGGAGCCAAGCGGCCAAATCTGGCCTACTCCACGATCTAGAGGATACGACCCTGTTCATTGAAGGGATCGGACGCGATATTGTCTCGGATATAACGACCAATGTCCTTCGAGGCGCTTTGATCGGATACACACAGCGTTGTGCCGAATATTACGAGATCCCCATGGAGGAGCAATATAGTGGGCCGATCTGGAACCCAGACGCACTGAATTGGCAGGAGGGTCAAGTGGCTTTACCTCGCGCAAACGACGACAAGCTACTTTTGGTGCCCAAGTCGATAGTGCGAACTGATTCGATATTCGGTACGACTGGTTACTATCGAGGTTACCTAAGACCAAAACTGCTGCAACGAGAAATCGAATCGGGAAGCTTACTTGTCGAAGTCCTAAAGACCGGACAACGCAAGGTCTCTATCAGGGAAATCGAAAAGAAATACCCAAAGAATAAACTTGCCTTGATTAAATACAGTGAGGATTTCCCTGATGCACTTCCTCAGTTCCGTAAGTCTGTTAACAAAATTACAGCTCCACCTCTAGACCATGGGGAACTTGCGGCAAGAACCTCTAGCCCGCCGCCCGACTTTCAGGGATTGATCGAGCAGGTAGCGGCAATCGCGCCGGGTCAAGCTGGGGCAACTCTCTATCACAGGAGTGTCGAGGCACTGATAAGCGCCGTTTTCTATCCCTACCTGGTGAACCCTAAGATGGAAAACCCGATCCATGAGGGTCGAAAGAGAATCGACATCACATACGACAATGAGGCCAGCGGCGGCTTTTTTTATTGGCTCTCCCTCCATTATCGCACATCAACCATTCCTATTGAATGCAAGAACTACGCAGGCGATCCAGGGAACCCAGAGCTCGATCAATTAGCGGGGCGATTCTCGCCGCAACGCGGGAGGGTTGGCATACTTTGCTGCCGGTCATTTGAGGGTAAGGAGCTGTTTGTCAAGCGATGTACGGATACAGCAAAAGACGATCGTGGGTACATTATCCCCTTAGATGACGACGATCTCAGATCTCTAATACAGAGCACGATGGTGGATCAAGCAGAAGATCGAATGAATCGTGGAGCTTTTACTCTCTTGCGCGAGCGATTTGACCGATTAGTCAAGTAGAGATCGAGCAAGAGCAGACTCATATCCATTGGCCAGAATGCACTGTCTTCCATGACGAAACATCCGGATGGACTACGGATCTTACGTGATGGACGCTGGTCCGCACATGGTCAGGTTTCGACCGGGTAAGCCCGGCCTATAACGGGTAACGTCGACGTGTGGTCGACGTGCAACTTGAGGATGCAAAGGCGCTGGCCGTGCGGCTGGTATCGCCGTTGGGTGACCGGTGGAAGCACGTGCAGGCAGTGGGTGGGCGCGCGAGCGTGTTGGCGCCAGCTGTGCCGGCCGATGACGGCGAGCTGCTGGTGATGGCGGGTTGGCTGCATGACATCGGGTACGCGCCGGAGATCACGCGTACGGGCATGCATGCGCTGGATGGGGCGGTGCACCTTCGCGAGCTGGGCTATCCGGAGCGGCTGGTTTGTCTGGTTGCTCATCACACGGGGGCTCGGTTTGAAGCCGCAGAGCGCGGCCTCTCCGCTCAGCTGGGGGCGTTTACGCTGGAAGACAGCCCGACCATGGATACCTTGATCTGCGCGGATCTCACGACGGGGCCGCAGGGTCAGCCGTTGCGGTTCGAAGATCGGATCGCTGAAATTTTCCAGCGATACAAGCCAGATTCGCCGGTTCACCGGTCGCTCACAGCTGGCCTTGAGTCGCTGACCGGGTCTGTGAAGCGGACGAGGCAACGGCTAGCCGATGTAGGGCTGCTCTCGGTGTTCTAGGTAGTGGTCGATGCGGAGTCGCATCGATGGGTGGATGTTGAGCGTGCCCAGCTCGGCGGGTTGTACGAAGACGACTTCGCTGGTCTCGTCGCTGGGGCGGGTGGTGCCGCCGAGCATGCGAGTTGTGAAGCACATCGAAAACTGCTGCCGGACCTCGCCGTCGTCGTACGCCATGACGTGGTGCGGGTTGCTGTAGATGCCGACCAGACCGACTACCTCGACGGTGATGCCGGTTTCCTCCAGCACTTCGCGTACGACTGCGTCGGCGACCGATTCGCCGAGGTCGACTCCTCCGCCGGGGACGGCCCACAGTTTGTTGTCGGTGCGGTGGACCATGAGGATGGCACCGTTGTCGTCGGGCACGATGGCGGTGACCGAGGGGACCATGCTGTTGGCCTTGGGTGCGCTCGGGTCGTTGAAGTAGTCGATGCGAGGCATGAGTTCAGCGTCTCATGTGCTGAGGGCTACCGCTTGGCGTCGTTCTCGTACGGGGTCGCGGAGTGCCAGACTTTGTCAAAGCTGGCCTGGTAGTGGTCGAACAGCCGGCCGCCGGGTACGCGCTGAAGGTGCATGACCGGCGACTGCGCGGCCGGCGCTCCGTAGACGTGCGTGTTGACGTACATCGTGTTGTCGCCGCGATAGATCGAGTTGTAGAGCGTCGCGTTGTGCAGGCGGACCTCGACACCCGGCGCGCCGATTGCGCGCTTGAGGTGGCTCAGCGACAGGCGGACGCGCGCGGCGACACCATCGCCGATGTCTTCCTCGTGCGCGCGGCGCTGCACGGCGTCTCCGTCCGGGTCGCCCAGCAGCACGCGCACTCGTCCGCCGGCTGCGCCCATCTCGATCATGGCTTCGGCCAGATCTGGGTGGCCGCTGTCAGGCAGGAAAAGACCTGCAAATACCAGGATGTCCAGCGAATCGGTGGCCTCGTCCACAAGGGACGGCCACAGATCGCGCGGTACGGCCGACCGGGTCGGGTATAGGCACACGAATTCGGCTTCGCTGGCGACCTTGGTTCGGGTTTCGTCAGCGACATCGGGCCACAAGTACGCCTCGTCCTTGCCCAAGAGCTTGGCGACTGACCAGCGGTGCGTCCGATGCGGCACTCGGCCGGTCATGATCCAGCGCTCGACGGTCTTTCGACTGACCGTGACCGTTTCGGCTACGTCGCGCAGGTCCAGGCCGGCGGCGGTGATCGCTCCGCGTAGGCGCTCGTTCGGCATCGCGTCAACCTCCGGGTACGTTTCGGGACGTTTCCAAGGTATCAGAAACGGCCCAAGACGGCCCTTGACGAGGTGTCGCCGTCCCCTCTATGTGAGGTTTTCTTTTTGCGTAGGCAGGAATTTATTGCAGGCGCAACACAGAGAGCGAGGAACGACGATGGCGTTCAAGCCGGGTATCAGGTTGGCGATTCCGTTCGAGGCGCTGTTTCCGCACGGCTGCGTGATTGCCGGCGGAGTCAGCGCGGTGACGGACTTCGACATCAAGAAAGGCGATGACCACAAGCGGGACAAGGCGACCGGGATGCGGCTGTGGCAGATCGCTGTTTTCGACGCCGATCCGGAGGCGCGGGACGGTCAGCGCGAGGTCAAGGTCAAGATCGCGTCCGAGACTCAGCCGGTGCCGCCGGGCGGCCCGTTGACGCAGGTCGAATTTTCCGGCATGACTGTCTCGCCGTGGGTGAACGACAAGGGCATGCGCCCCAAGGTCGAGTACTCCGTCTTCGCAGACGAAATGCGCGCGGTCGTGACTGGTCGGGCGAGTAAGTCCGCCGGTCAGCAGCAGGCAGCGTAGTCGCGGGGCGTGGGGGCAATGCAGATGGAACGCGGGAATGACCCGCTGCTGAACGCGATTCGAGAATTCGTTGCCGCGCGAGATGAGGCGGACGCGACGGTTCGGGCTCTGGTGGCCTACGCCCGCGAGTTGGCCACGACCCGGCGTTATCGGCTGGTGGAGATCGCGGAGGCGGCGGGGATGTCGGTGTCGGGCGTGCGGAACCTGTACGGCCCGGCGGACCTGGAAAGAGCACGACACATGATGTCAGTTATCGGGGAAGGTGGGCCGGAACATGAGTGACCGCGCGAAAAAGATCGCCGCTCTACGAGACATCGCCGATCTGTGCGAGGCGTCGCCAGACCTGCCGGTACCGGACGTTGCCGACTACTGCGTGTTGTCCGGCACCGACATCGACGGCCGGGCTGAAATTGGCCGGATCGCCGAGGCTCTGCGCGCTGCCGGTCGGTCGGTGAGGGTCAGCGAGCGCGACCAGCACTGCGCAGAGGCGCGGGCCGACGAGTACCGGGCGTTCTACGTGCTGCGCCGGTCAATGGCCAAACATGAGGCACAGTCCTCGTACCAGGACGTGATCGTGGTCGACGATGGCGCGGTTTTTCCCGAGGCGGCTTGAGATGTGGGCAGCGGGTGAGCGTGTGGTTGACGGGGTGGCGGTGCTGACCGTGAGCGGCGACCCGATGTCCACGGTCCGGGAAGAGCTGGACGAGCTCACGTTGGCGCTGCGCACGTGGGATCGGGTCTGGACGGTGCAGATCCTGGACCGGCTCGCTGTTGAGTACCCAGAGGTGACCGCGGTTCTCTGCCAAGGATTGGGCTGCACACCGCCGGTCCGACTCGGGGAGCAGGTGCGCAATGGCCGGTAATGAGAGCAGCGAGTTCGCTCGGCAGGTGGACTCTGCGTACGACCTTGGGCGCCGTCATGGCCAAGAGGCTGAGGCCGAGCGGATCGGCAAGGCCGTCGCGGTGATGGCGCAGCAGTACAGCAATGCGGACGATGGCTTCGGTTGGCAAGCGGGAGCGTGGCAGGCACTGGACGATGTGCTGCGGTTGATCGTGCAGCCTGCGATCTCTGACCGGCGGCTAGGTGACCCTGCGCCGGTCCGGCCGACGGTATCGATTCCGCGACCGACGCAGTAACGGGCACGGCGCCGAGCGCACGCGAAACTCGCTGACTCGGCGCCCTCCCCTTCTCATTTTCCCGAATTTCGGGACTACTTAAGGAATGTGAATTCATGTCCCAGGATAAGTCTGCCCGCAGTACGGGGGCGAAAAGGTGCCGTGAGTGCGGCAAGTTCTATCGACCTACGCCGGACGTGGTCGGGCCGTTCTGCCGGGCCTGCGCCGGTCAGGGCGAGTTGTTCACGATCGGTGTTCTGCGGGCGACCAGTTCGCGGCGGTGGTCCCGGTGATCGGCCGTGTCGGCAAGGCGGTACGCAAGTCACCGCAGGAGATGACTCTGGTTACGCCGAAGAAGTACCCGCTCGGCGTCGCGCTGCTGCTCTGGCTCGGCGTGCTCGTCGGCCGGCTCCTGTTGCTGGCCGGTCGGCATCCGATGGTGACCTTCGTTCTGGTCACGGCCGGCGCCTTGTGGTTCCGGGTGCATTGGTCCGCTGCCGTCGCGTACGTGGCGGTGCTGGTGCTGGTGTTCTCCGGGTGGCGGTGGAAGTGGCCGCAAGCCTTCCGGACCTGGGTCGGCGTACCGGCCCGCTCGGCGTGGCGTCGTGAGGTCATCTACCGGCGGCACTGGCAGCCCGCGATGGTTCTTTCGGGGCTGAGCAACGATTTTGGCCACATGGAGTACCTTCCGGTGCTGCGCCGGGTTATCTCGGACAATGCGTGCGACCTGGTCCGTGTCTCGATGATCTACGGCCAGACGCCGGGCGACTTCGAGGCCGCCGCTGAAGCCCTGGCGCACGTGTTCAAGGCCGCGTCGTGCCGGGTGGTCGTTAACGGGCCGCAAGAGCTGACGCTGATTTTCATCCGCCGTGACGTGCTCGCCGCTCCGATCCCGGCGCTGGATATCCCGAACCCGCCGAACCTGGCCGCGTTGCCGATCGGTCACCGTGAGCAGTACGCGCCACCGACCCGCATCGCCTCCGCGAAAACGTTGGTACGTAAGGGATTGCGGCGACCGGACGTGGTGGAGGTCGGTACCGGGCAGGCCGGGCGGTCGGCGTGGCTGCTCCGACTGATCGGCACTCACATCCTCATCACCGGGGCGACCGGCGCCGGTAAGGGCTCTGTGCTGTGGTCGCTGATCCGGTCCCTGGATGCCGCGATCCGTGCGCGGATGGTGGAGATTTGGGCGATTGACCCCAAGGGCGGCATGGAACTGGCTTTCGGGGCGCGGATGTTCGCCCGGTTCTGCTACGGCAGTGACCGCGAGCAGGACACCGACAAGAAACGTTCCTATGAACTCGCGTACGCCGAATTCCTAGAGGACGCAGTTACCGAGCTGCGCGCCCGGCAGGAACGGCTACGCGGCTTCTCCCGGCTGCACGTACCGGTGCCGGGTGACCCGCTGATCGTGATCCTGATTGACGAGCTGGCCTCGCTGTCCGCGTACATCGTCGACCGGGACGCGAAAACTCGGATCGCGAAAGCGCTGTCGCTGATCCTGTCCCAAGGCCGCGCCGTTGGCGTCCTGGTGGTGGCTGCCGTGCAGGATCCGCGCAAGGAAACCGTGCCGTTTCGGGACCTGTTCCCGACTCGCATCGCACTGCGGCTCACCGACGCTGAGCAAGTAGACCTGGTGCTCGGCAAGGGCGCCCGTGACCGTGGCGCGCTCTGCGACCTGCTTCCCGAATCCACTCCCGGCGTCGGATACGTCGTGCTGGAAGGCGTCCGCGAACCGGTACGAGTGCGGGCCGGCTACCCGACCGATGCCGACATCCGGGAAATGGCGCAATTCCACGGCACCGACCGGTCGACGGTGGCCTTCGATGAGGCGGCCTGATCATGCGCATCACGCTGGCCGGCACCCGCGACGAACTACACAACGGCGTGCGCGTCGTACGGATGCTGTTTCAGATCAACGGCCAGTCCGAGATACAAAACCGGGTCGGCGCAGACGGCAAAGCGCGGCTCGTGATCACCCTCGACGTGACGCCGTTAGTCGACACCGACCCGGCCGGATATCCCAACGATCGCAGCGAAGATCCCCGGCCGAGCCGGTGGGCACCATGACCAGCCCGGCGGACGAACGGCCGGAATGCGCGGCGTGCCTGGACTTCGGACACCTGGAAAACCTCGGACCGTGCCCGCACTGCCACCCCGACGAAGCAACCACAGACATAGATGAGACGGAGGTCCTGCCATGGGCGTGCTGAACATCCCCGCCGAGCTGATGACCACCGAAGCCCTACGCGACATGGCCATAGCAACCGGCGTGTGCGTACGGCCGGTGCTACAGCGGCTCACCGACTCCACCACCGGAGAGTCCCGGATCGTCCCCATCCCCTGCGGCGCCACGCTGGACAGCAAATGCCCACCCTGCGCCGAAAGAGCGCGGCGGCTCCGAATCCAGCAGTGCCGGGAGGGCTGGCACCTGGACACCGACCCTGAGCGCGATCCTGCCGGCGGCGACCTGGCGGACGACACGGCCGAGCTGGACGGCGACCTTGACGACACGGCGGCCGGCGACGGGCAGGAATGCGCCCGTACCGAAGATGAGGGGTCGGCGCGGTCACGCTCCACCCGTCGCCGGCAAGACATGCCCGACCTTCCCCGGCTCCCCATGGCCAAAACCACCGTCGGCCGCTCGTTCACCGGCTCGGACGGCACCGTCTACCGGCCGTCGACGTTCCTCACCGTCACCATGCCCAGCTACGGCAAGGTACGCCCGGATGGGACCCCGGTTGACCCGTCGACATACGACTACCGGCGCGCGGCCCTGGATGCCTTGCATTTCTCGAAACTCTGGGACCGGCTCGTGCAGAACATGCGCCGCTGCGTCGGCTACAACGTCCAGTACTTCGCCGCCGTAGAGCCACAACGCCGACTCGCGCCGCACCTGCACGCGGCACTCCGGGGCACCTTCCCGCGAGCAATCATGCGAGAGGTGGTGGCCGCGACCTATTTTCAACTCTGGTGGCCGCAGCACGACACGCCGGTCTACACCCGCCGTTTGCCTGTGTGGCGCCCAAATATCGGCGGTGGCGGCACATACGTTGACCCCGACACCGGGGCCGAGCTGCCGACCTGGGACCAGGCGCTCGATGCCCTCGACAACGACCAGGACGCCGTGCCAGCACACGTCCTGACCTTCGGCACCCAGACCGACGTACAGGGCCTCATCGGCGGACCCAGGGCTGACCGCGCCATCGGCTACCTGTGCAAATATCTGACCAAAGCCATTTCCGCCGGCGCAACCGCGGGCACCGACTCTGACGAACCGACTCCGGCGCAAGGCGCGCACATCACCCGCCTACACGAGCAAGTGCGGTTCCTGCCGTGCTCCCCCGATTGCGCGAACTGGCTTCGGTACGGCGTGCAGCCCAAAGACGCGCACGCCGGGATGCGCCCCGGCTGCTGCCCCCGCAAGGCACACAAACGACACACCCTCGGCCTTGGCGGCCGCCGCGTCCTGGTCTCTCGCAAGTGGACCGGCAAGACCCTCGAACAGCACAGGGCCGACCGGCGAGACGTGGTCCGTGTCGTGCTGGAAGCTGCCGGCATTGACCTGCCGGAGGGCGCCGCCCGCGACGAGCTGACCGGCGACGGCCGGCCCCGATGGCTCTGGGAACCGGTCCGCCCCAATGACGAACCTGTGCCGGTCGTGACCGTCCTGGCGCAGCTCATCAGCCAACGCCAGCACTGGCGAGAGCAATACGAACGGGCGCGCGATCAACAGGCGCTCATTAATTCCGCAACCAAGATCAACACTGCCGCTGAAGCGGCCTGAAAGACGAGGAATCCCATGCTTACCAATAAAGAAGCCGCGACCGGCAAACAACTCCTCCGGATCTCGGAGGCCATGCACGTACTGTCTATGACCCGCAGTGTGATGTACGAGCTGATCCGCTGCGGACGCTTACGTACGGTCAAAGAAGGCCGTACGCGACTCGTCCCGGCGGCGGCCATCGCCGAGTACGTTGCACTCCTTGAGCAGGAGTCGGGTCAATCGGCGCATCGGCGGGCAGCCTGATGACGACTCGCCGTAGCCGTGGTGACGGCGGCATTCACTGGGACGAGAGTCGGCAGCGCTGGATTGCGACAGCCAGCCTCGGATTCCGCGCTGATGGCACTCGCATCGTCAAGAAACGCAGTGCACGTACCAAAACTGCCGCCAAAGACAAGCTCAAGGAGATCATCCGCGATTACGAAGACGGGCTCGCGATTGCGCCGCACGCGTACTCCGTCGCTGACGCGGTGACGTACTGGCTTGCCCACGGACTCAACGGACGCTCGCAAGACACGGTCGACAACTACCGGACCTTGGCTGACAAACACATCGTGCCGGCGCTCGGCCCCCGGAAGCTCCGGGAACTGTCCGTCGAAGACATCGACAAATGGCTCGCCCGTAAGGCAAAGACTCTGAGCACGCGGACACTGCGGCTAATTCACTCACTTCTCAATCGTGCGGTGAAAAACGCGCAGGCTCGCGACAAAGTCAAGCGCAACGTTGTCGGCCTGGTGGAGATCCCGACCGGGCAAGACGGGCGCCCGTCCAAGTCACTCAACCTCGACCAGGCGGAAGCCGTCCTCGTCGCGGCGGAATGGTCAAGGCTGCACGCGTACGTCGTGCTGTCTCTCCTGACCGGTGCTCGTACGGAAGAGCTGCGCGCCCTTGAATGGACACACGTCGTGGCGTACGAAGAAAAACGCAAGGCATGGCTCCCGGTGACCGAGATCGGCTGGAGTCACGAACGCTTCGGCATCTACGTCTGGCGGTCGGTCCGCGAGGGTGGCGACACCAAGACAGTGAAGTCCCGCCGGACACTCGGCTTGCCGGTGCGGTGCTTCGAGGCGTTGGAACTGCACCAGACCTTGCAAACGACCGAGCGCGAGACGGCCGGCAAGAACTGGAAGGAACACGGCCTGGTCTTCGCGTCGCAGCTCGGTACGCCGCTGGACTCGCACAACGTCCGGCGTAACTTCCGCCAGGTGGCCAAGCGCGCCGGGCTCGTCGCAGCGGACTGGACGCCCCGCGAGCTGCGGCACAGCTTCGTCTCGCTGCTGTCCGATGACGGCGTACCCTTGGAACGGATCTCCCGCCTGGTCGGTCACAGCGGTACGACAGTCACCGAAACCGTGTACCGGCACCAGATCCGTCCGGTCATGGATGACGGCGCGACCGCCATGGATCGGATCTTCTCCGATGAGGGCGGCGACGCTGCATAGTCACTCAGTTAGTCACCCAGGCGCGAAAAAGGGGTTACACCGAAACCGGTGTAACCCCTTCCTACTGCCACAACACCGTCGGGACGACAGGATTTGAACCTGCGACCCCTTGACCCCCAGTCAAGTGCGCTACCAAGCTGCGCCACGTCCCGGTGTCACTGCGACCCGCCAAGTCTAGCCGAGCGGGGGTCGCCGGTCGGCCCAGGGGGCGGCCTGCTCCAGCTGGGATGCCAACCGGAGCAGGGTCGGCTCGCCACCCAGGGCAGCCACCAGTTGTACGCCCAGCGGCAGGCCTTCGTCGGTCCAGTGCAGCGGGACCGACATGGCCGGCCGGCCAGTGACGTTGGCCAGCTGTGTGTACGGGACCCAGCCGAGGTTGTCGGTGATCATCTTGTCCACCACGCCGACGCGTTTCAGGATGCCGGCGGCACCGACTTTGAGGATGCCGCTGGCGGCCGTACGCACGGCGGGTGGGAGGTCGAAGGCGCCGATCAGGGGCGGCGGGGTGGCCAGCGTCGGGGTCAGGAGCAGGTCGTACGCCTGGTGGAAGGCAGCCAGCCGGCGGACGTGGTCGTGCCGCCGTTCGAGGGCGGCGATGTAGTCGACGGCGCTGGTGCCGCGGCCGAGGCCGGCCATCACGAGGGTGTCCTGTTCGAAGGCGGCATTTGCGCAGCCTGTCGAGGCCTTGATCGACGCCACCTGCCCCGCCACGCTGGCGAACCAGGTGGTGAGGAAATCCCTGGTCAGCACCTCGTCGTCGTACGGCGCGCTGGACAGCTCGACGATCTCGTGGCCGAGTGAGTCGAGCAGCTTGGTGGCGGTGGCGACCGCGGCCCTGGCGGCGGCGGACGGGGTGGGATTGATCGTGGTCGGGACGTAGACGCCGATCCGCAACCGGCCCGGCTCCTTGCCGACCTCGTCCGCGAAGGACGTTCCCGGCACGTACGGCAAATAGGGCGTCGACGGCTCAGCGCCGGCCAGCACGTCCAGCATCACGGCGGTGTCCCGTACGCTCCGGGAAATCACACCGTCGGTGGCCGAGCCATGCAACTGTTCCCCGGTGACAGGGCCGGCCGGAATCAGTCCCCTGCCGACCTTCAGACCGAAAAGTCCGCAGCAGGCGGCCGGGATTCGGATCGAGCCGCCGCCGTCGCTGGCCCCGGCGACCGGCACGATCCCGGCCGCCACCGCGGCGGCCGCACCGCCGCTGGAGCCGCCGGGCGTACGGCCCAGGTCCCACGGATTGCGGGCCGGGCCGAAAAGCTCCGGCTCGGTGATCCCTTTCGCGCCGAACTCCGGCGTGTTCGTCTTGCCGAAAATCACCAGCCCGGCGTCGATCCACCGCTGGACGACCGTCGCGTGCTCACCGGCCACCACCTTCGCGAGCGACCGGGATCCGCCGCTGGTCGGATGGCCCGCGTAGTCCTGATGCAAGTCCTTGATCAGGAACGGCACGCCGTCGAACGGGCGCCCGGCGTCGGGGGCGCGCCGCGCGTGCTCGTCGGCGTCCGCGTCCATCGTCCGTACGACGGCGTTGACCTGCGGATTCACCTGCGCCATCCGCTCGCGGGCGGCGGCCAGCAACTCACCAGCCGGCACTTCCCGCCGCGCGACCAGTTCCGCCAACCCGAGGCCGTCATAGCGCTGGTATTCGTCGAGGTCCATGCCCACTCCGTTTCGCACGGGAAGATGGCATAGACCTATCACGTCGACTGGCCGGGCGCCGGGCCCGGCCAGCCGACAGGACACTAGAACGCGGTCAGGCCCTTCGGCGTACCGACTCCGGTCGGACCGTCATAGCCGGGCTGCGCGGTGCAGAGATAGTCGTTGCCGCATTTGCGGCCGTGCCCCAGCGGATCGTTCGTACCGGTGGTGATGTCGTTAAATACCTCCGGGTGCTGGTAGAGCTTGTCGACCGTGGCGTTGTCGTTAGCCTGCCCGTACATTCCAGCGATGAAAGGCGCCGACGCGCTGGTCCCGCCGATCGTCAGCCAGCCGCCTTGATTTTGGTTGTACATCGCGATGTTGTCACCCGCGGCGGACACATCCGCGGTCGTACGCATCGAGCAGTTCGGGTCGTGCTGGCGAGCTGGCTTGTCCACATACGCCGAACAACCACCGCCGCCATAAAGCCACGCCGATTCGTCGAATCCGCGAGCACTACCCGATTTCGTCAACTCGGTGCCACCGACGGCGATCACATTCGCGCCATTGGCGGGAAAAGACGCCGCTGTGAAGCCCGCGTCGCCAGTGGACACCACGACCTGGTGACCGGGCTGGTCGTAAGCCGACGCGTACGCCTGCGTCGCACCCGACTCATTGAGGCCGTAGCTGTTGGACACCACCTTGGCACCCTTGCCCGCGGTGACCGCGGCCGCCGCGAGGTCGTCGAGACTCGGTGTTTTCGCTTCCACCACCAGGATGTGGCAGGTCGGGCAGGAGGCCGAGATCATCGACACATCCAGGGATTCCTCGACTTCCCAACCCGGATCGTTGTCCGGCAAGGGGGTTGCGTTCCCGTCCTGGTTCTCCACTTTCAAGCAGCCGCTGGCAGACGTACAAGCCGGCAAGCCGTACTGACTGCGATAAGCCGCCAAATCACTTTCCAGATTGAGCGAGTGGTACGCGATCGCCACCGCCACTGTGCTGCCCGGCCCCGGCGTCGCCGGAAGTTGGTACGCCGCACGAAGATCGGTCGCTCCAAGACCGTCTGGGACGGCCGCCGTCTTGTTCGTACGCGGCTGCTTTTTGAACAATGTCAGGCAATGTGCCACTAGTCCCGGCCGGGGCGCACATGCCTGAGCGAATCCCTGCGGGACCAGGGGGGTGGCCGCCGAGGCCGAGGTCGGCGCCATGGCCAGCGCGCCGAGCACGCCAGCCGTGACCGCGATTTTGGCTGTTATAGACACGTAGAACTCCGTTCTGTCAGGTCAGCTGGTACGCGCGGGTGACGGTTTCGGAGATCGCGCCGCCAGCCGCGTCGGTGCCGGACTCCCGCAATGTCACGAAACCGGTGGTGGCCGTGTAGCAGGCGGTGAACTTCCCGCCGCCGAGCGACCGCACCGTCGCCGGCCGCCAGGTTTTACCGTCATCGGTGGAGAAATCGACGGTGGCGCCGGTGATCGCAGCCGGCTTCGCAGTCGGCAGATGGCCGAGTTGCACGTCGACGACCTGGCGCCCTCCGGCGACAGTTCCGTGCACACTCATACCGCCGATCGTGGTCTGTACAGTCATCAGCGGCTCGACGGCGCAGTTGTTGTCTGGTGGCTGGTCACCAAGCGCACAGCGATAGCCGGCCGGCAACGTCGGGCCGGTCTGGTGCTGGCTGCGCCAGGTCCATTCGGTGTGGCTCTGGGTGGACAGCTTGTACGCCGGCCCCTCGCGGGTCGCGTCAAGGACCATCCGGATCGTCGACGGCTCCGGGCTCAGCGTCGCCGATGGCACCGTTGGCCTGTCCCCTGCCGCACCCTCGGCGATTTTCATGCCGTTCTGGTCAATTTGGTACGTCCCGAAGACCGTGTCGGTTGGTTCCCCGTAAATGCCCATTCCGGTGTGTCCGGGTTCGTTGTCACTGAAGGGAAGAAGGTTGAAGGCCACAGTGTCGCCGGAACGCTCGGCTGGGGGCTGCACATCCCAGCCGCCGGTCTTGCTCACCCGGACCGGCCCAGCCGGGTGCAACGGGAAGGCGTTCCAGTTCTCCCGTACGGACTGACCGGGCGAATAGACCTTGAAATCGTCATACTGCCCGCCGTACCAGGCCTGGAATCCGCCCTCGTCGTGGGTGTATTTCGCCATTCCGCCAAACCATCCGAGCCCGTGCCCGGCCGAGACATATTCGGTCTGATGGGTCGGGTAAGACAACTGATGATCTGGCCTCAGCACGAAGTCGTTAGCCTCGAACGGAAACATCCCGGTCTGCTGCATGACGCCAACCGAGTCGACGTCGTTGTAGTAGTACGCGTCCAGGGTCGCCATGTTCGCCCGGGAGGCCACGTATGTCTGCGACGGAATCACCCCACTGGTGGGATATTGCAGCGCGTACGCGTACGGGACACCACTCCCCTTCGGCGAAGTCAGCCGCCGATAGGGGAAAGTGTCCAACGTGCCAATGCTGACCGGCGTTTTCGTCGGCGCCACCCAGATCGGACCGCCCGGCGCGACACTCACGTCCAAATACAGATCCGAGCCGGTGAGCGGCGCCCGCCGAAAGACGAAACCACCCTCCTGGGGGTCGGCCGGCCGCGGCGTGACCATGGTGACTTTGCTGGTCGCCTCGCTGGCCGCGAGGGCGACGGTGGTGTTGTCCGAGATACTGAACTGCGGACGGGTAACCACTCGCATAGCCGTCGCGTTGCCGGCCGCGTCGGTGTCGAAGAAATACGCAATCGCCGCGTAGTTGCCCGCTGGCACGCTGTATTTGGCCGAACCGTTGTAGAAGCTGCTGATAGCATCCTGGTCGGCACCGATCCGGATGCTGTCATCGAGGTTGACAAGCACCATCGGGTCGAGGTTGTCCGGCTTGCCGACCGCGTCGGTGGCGGTGAAAGTCACCGTCTTCATCGGGAAATGCGGCCGTACGACCGGAGCCGTCTTGGCGCCGGCCAACGAAATCGCCGCCCCACCACCGAAAAGGCCGGAGCCGCTGGCATGTCCTCCGGCGGCCCGATCCGCGAGGAACTGTTTCACCAGCGCGGCTCCGAATGTCTTGCCCGACGAACCAGTCAGATATCCGGTGTGGGCGCCGGTCATCGTGATGCCCGGAACCGCCGGCTGGCTGCCCGCATAGTCCACCTGAACCGGCACCCGCTGGTCGGACTCAGCCGCCCGCAACGCGTCCACGTCGAAAAGGCTCAGATCCAGCCCGCGGCCCAGATACGGCATTGCCGCCGCCGGGATTTCGTACGATTTTCCGCCCAGTGTCAGCGAAACCAGCATCCGCCCCAGCCCACTGGAGGCGGCAGGAGTGACCGCCCCCGCTCGATGTCCAGATGATGGAGATATGTCATTAATTTGGTCACCTGTGGGCAGCAGGACGGTTCCGGCCAGCGCCGGTGCCGCCTTCTGGTCCGCCGCGGCTGGCATGCCGGCCAGCCCGGCAGCCATCACCGCAATCGCCGCGCACGCGGCGACTCTGGACATATTCAGCACATTTCCTCCCGTTGGGATCGGTACCCGAAGAAATGACGTGTGTGGTGGGCACGTGGTTGGGACGCCGAAACGGGTGATTCTGGATGTACGCGGTGACCAGGGCAAAGACCGGTCGAATGACCGCTACTGGTCACCTCTGAAGAGTGGTCACGCGGATCCGTCAAGCCAGTTGGTACGAGCGAGTGGTGACTTCGGATATCGAGCCGCCGGCCGCGTCCGTGGCGGACACCCGCAACGTCACGAAAGTGCCACTACCAACTGCTGAGTACGAGGCCGAATACTTCCCATCGCCGAGCTTTGTCACCTTCGCCGGCAGCCAGGTTTTGCCGTCATCGATGGAATAGTCGACCTTGGCGCTGGTGACCGCGGACCGCGGCGTGAGCTGCAGATGCCCGAACTGCAAGCCGATCGTCTGCCGCCCGCCGGGCACCGTACCGTGCAGGCTGAGACCGGGAATCGTGGTCGCGGTGGTCATCAACGGTTCGGTCGAACAATCGTGAGTCACCGGGTAATAGGGCAGGCACATGTATCCGTCGGGCACTCCGTCGCCCGTCTGGTGTTGGCTGTGCCAGGTCCACTCGGTGTGACTTTGGGTGGAAAGCTTGTACAGCGGCCCAACGCGACTGGCGTCCATCACCAGCCGGATCGTCGAGGCCGCCGGCCCGACCGTTATCGGTGGCACGGCCATATACTCGGCGAGATCACCGCTGGCGACCTTCGTGCCGTCCTGGTCGAGTTCGTACGTCCCGGAACCAGTGCCGACTTTGCCGGGATAGATGCCGCTGCCGACGTGACCAGATTCGTTGTCACTGAACGGATACAGGTTGAAGGTGAAGGTGTCACCGGCCCGCACCACGCCCGGCTGCACCTCCGCGTCATTGGCGGCCGGCGTGAATCGCTCCGGAGCGGCCGGATGCAGCGGATAGGTGTTCCAGTTCTCCCGCACCCACTGACCAGGCGAGTATTGCCGGGGCGCGCCGCCCTGGAAGGATTCCCAGATGTCAATACCCGCGAAATCATGGGTGCTTTTCGCCACTCCGCCACCCCATTCCAGACCAGGACCGGTGGAGACGTAGATCAGTTGGTGAGCCGGCACAGGTTGTTTGTGGTCCGGCGGAAATTCCGGGAAATCCTTCGCGAACGGGTAGGCACCAACCTCGGACTGAGCGCCGAGGCTGTCCACGTCCGAATAGAAATACGAGTCGAGTGTCGCCGTGTTCGCCGGAGTGGCCACGTAGAACTGACGCGGGATCACCCCGCTGGCCAGATACTGCAGGTGGTACTGATAAGGACCACCCGTCGCGGCACCGAACCGCCGGTACGGGTAGGTGTCCAGCTTCCCAAGGGTGACCGGGGTTTTGGTGGGAGCGACGTAAATCGGCCCTCCGGGCGTGACACCGACGTCGAGGAAGAGATCCGGCCCGGCCTGGCTGGTGCGGTGCAGGACGAAGCCACCGTCCTGCGGATCGGCCGGTCGGGGCGTGATCATGGTGACCTTGCTGGTCGCCTCGCTGGCCGCGAACGCCATCGAGGTGTTGTCCGAGACGGTGAACTGCGGCCGAGCCACCACCCGCATTCCGGTCACGTTGCCGTCCGCGTCGGTGTCCAGGAAATAGGCCACCGCCAGGTAGTTTCCGGCCGGCACGCTGAATTTCACCGAGCCGCCGGAGAAGTAGTTGATCGCGTCCTGGTCAGCACCGATCCGGACACTGTCGTCGAGGTTGTAGACGACGACCGGATCCATATTGTCCGGCTTGCCGGACGCATCCGTCCCGGTGAACGACAGCGTCTTCATCGGGAAATGCGGCCGTACGATCGGCGCGGTTTTCGTTCCGGCCAACGAAATCCGTACTGCACTGCCGAAGACACCGGTCGCCCGGCCGCCGGCGGCCCGGTCGGCCACAAACTCCTTGACCAGCGCCGCACCAAAATCCTTCGCCGACGCGGCTGTCAGGTAGCCGGTGTGCGCATCGGTCATGGTGACGCCCGGAACAACCGGCCGACTGCCCTGGTAGTCGACTGTCACCGGCACTCGCGCATCGGTTTCCGCCTTGTGCAACGCATCGATGTCGAACAGACTCAGGTCCAGCCCTCGACCCAAATACGGCAGAGCCACCGCCGGCAGTTCGTACGATTTTCCGCCCAGTGCCATCGAAACCAGCATCTGCCCCAGACCTGGAGCGGCCGCTGGCGTGACCGAACCCGATCGGCCGCCCGGCCTGGTGTGCAACTGGTCCCCGGTCGGCAACAAAATAGTGCTGCCGGTGGCCGGGGCCGTCCCGGTGGCCGCGACCGCCGGCGGCGCTCCGGCCAGACTGGCCATTATCACTGCCGCGGCAGCGAATGTCGCAACTCGCTTTGTTCTCAAAATGACGCCTCCCCGCCTGTGGTTCCTCACCTCGGAGGTGACCTTTCACAGACAGGGACGCGCTGAATGGCCGCCAGGATGCGCACCCTCTTTGGCCGGCATCGGGCATGTCGTCCTGACCTGCACAAAGACCGCAGCGGACGGCCGCTATCGGCCAGCCGGCCGTGACACCGCGAGCCGGCCAGAAGGCTATTTCTTGCGGGAGCGCTTTTCGCGTACGCGGACCGAAACGCCGACTGGGCTGCCGGTGAAGCCGAAGTCCTCGCGGAGCCGGCGCTCGATGAAGCGGCGGTAGCCGGCCTCCAGGAAGCCGGTGCTGAAGACCACGAACCGCGGTGGGCGGGTGCCGGCCTGGGTGGCGAAGAGGATCTTGGGCTGGCGGCCACCGCGGACCGGTGGCGGGGTGGCGGCCACGAGTTCGCCGAGCCACTGGTTCAGCCGGCCGGTGGGGACTCGTTGCTCCCAGCCTTCCAGTGCGGTCCGCAGCGCCGGTGCCAGTTTGTCGACGGATCGGCCGGTCAGCGCGGACACGTTGACCCGCAGCGCCCATTTGATCCGGCGCAGCTCCCAGTCGATTTCCTTTTCCAGCTTCAGCCGGCGATCCTCGTCGAGCAGGTCCCACTTGTTGAAGACCAGCACACACGCCCGGCCAGCCTCGATCACCATGGTGATGACCCGCTGGTCCTGCTCGGCGATTGACTCGGTGGCGTCGATCAGGACGACCGCCACTTCGGCCGCGTCCAGCGCCGATGCCGTACGAAGGCTGGCGTAATACTCGGTGCCGCTCGCGTGCGAGACACGGCGGCGCAGGCCCGCCGTGTCGATGAACCGCCACGACTCGCCGCCCAACTCGACCATGCTGTCGACCGGGTCCACGGTGGTGCCGGCGACCGAGTCGACCACCGAGCGGGTCTCGCCGGTGAGCCGGTTGAGCAGGCTCGACTTGCCGACATTCGGGCGGCCGACCAGCGCGACCCGGCGCGGGCCGCCGATCGGGTCACGGTCCGCCGGCGCCTCCGGCAGGATCGCCAGCACGGCGTCCAGCAGGTCGCCGGAGCCGCGGCCGTGCAGGGCGGACACCGGATAAGGCTGGCCGAGGCCGAGCGACCACAGCTCCATCGCGTCCGCCTCGACGCGCTCGTCGTCGACCTTGTTCGCGATCACCAGAACCGGCTTGCCGGAACGCTGCAGCACCTTGGCCACGGCCCGGTCTTCCACCGTGGCGCCCACCCGGGCGTCCACGACGAGGGCCACCGCGTCGGCGGTCTGCGCGGCGACCTCGGCCTGGGCGGCAATCTGGGCGGCCCGGCCGGTGGCGTCCACTTCCCAGCCGCCGGTGTCGAGCACGGTGAAGCGTCGACCGTTCCACAGAGCGTCGTACGCGACCCTGTCCCGGGTCACCCCGGGCACATCCTCCACGACCGCCTCGCGGCGGCCGATGATGCGGTTGACCAGCGTCGACTTGCCGACGTTCGGTCGGCCAACGACAGCCAGCACGGGTTGCGTGGTGACGTCGTCGACCCACTCGGGCTCGTCGGCCGGCAGCGCGCCGACCTCGTCCAGGAATCCTTCGTTCTCGGTCGAGCTCATCATTGTCCCTGGATCTCCTGAGCCCGTTCGAGGTGTTCTATGAGTGCCTGCCGAATGGTGTCAGACACCGCGGCGACGCGTTTGCGGGTGGCCGCGGCCGGCGCGTCCACCGGGCGCAGCGGCGCACCGAAATAGACCGTGACCGGCCGGCGCGGCTTGGGCAGTTTGGCATCCCTCGGCCAGGCCTGCTCGGCGCCGGCGATCGCGACTGGTACGACCGGAGCGCCCGATCGCAACGCGAGCCACGCGATGCCGCGCTCGAACTCGGCGAAGCCGCCGCCTTGGCGGCCCCGGCTGCCCTCCGGGAAGATTCCCACGACCTGACCGGAATGCAGCGCGTTCAAGGCCGTCAGCAGGGCCGTACGGTCAGGGGTCCCGCGCTTGACCGGCACCTGGCCGAGCTGGCGCAGCGCCCAACCGATCACGCCGTCGAACATCTCGGCCTTGATCAGGAAGGTCACCGGCCGCGGCGACACTCCGAACAGCACCGGCCCGTCCAGGAAGGAAGTGTGGTTGGCGGCCAACAGCAGGCCACCTTCGGCCGGTACGTTCTCGTCGCCGGCTACTCGCAGCCGCAAATAGCCTGGCAGCAAGGCCCGCCGGCCGACCGTACGCACGGCGGCCACGAACCGGGGATGCTCGAGGCCAGCGCCTTCGGCCTCGACCTTCACCTGGACACCGGGCCGAACGCCCCCACATGGACGGCATGCACCAACTGGTCGACGACCTCGTCGATGCCCAGCTCGGTGCTGTCCAGCACCAAAACGCCCTCGTCGGCGGCGGACAGGAAGCTGCTCGTACGCGAGTCCAACTCGTCGCGGCGACGCATCGCGCGCTGCTGCTCGGCCGCGTTGGTGCCGGTCTCGCCGCCGCGCCGGGCGGCCCGCGCCGCCGCGCTCGCGGTGAGCAGCACCCGTACGTCCGCGTCCGGCGCGACCACGGTGGTGATGTCCCGGCCTTCGATCACGATGCCGCCGGTGGCCGCGATCGCGCGCTGCTGGGCGATCATGACGGTCCGCACGCCAGGGACCGAGCTCACCGCGCTGACCGCGCCAGTGACCTGCTCGGTGCGGATCTGTCGGTCGACCGACTCGCCGTTCAGCCTTACGCCGGGCTGCGCCGGATCAGTACCCATCTGAAGATCCACCCCATAAAGCACAGAGAGGACCCCGTCGGTGTCGCTGGGATCCACTCCGGCACGGAGAACGGCCAGCGTGACGGCCCTGTACATGGCACCGGTGTCCAGGTAGCGCGCGCCCAGGGCGGCGGCCAGCCGGCGCGACACAGTCGACTTACCGGAGCCCGAAGGACCGTCGACCGCGACCACACCGGTGAACGGGACGAAACCTTCGGATGTCGACACGACCCTATTGTGCCCGTCCACGGGGTGAACCGGCATGACGTGAGTCTCGGTCATTGTGGCAAATCCCGTCGCAGGGCCGCGGCTCCGCGCAGATAGACGTGATGCAGCTCGGCTCGCGGTTTCGCCGACTCGATGTGCGCCATCAGCCGCAGCACCCGCGGCATCGACCCGGGCACCGGGATTTCGGTGGTGCACAACAGGGGCACGTCGTGGAAGCCGAGCTGCCGTGCCGCGTACGCGGGGAACTCGGCGTCCAGGTCGGTGGTCGCCGTGAAGATCACGCTGATGAGGTCGTCGGTGGTCAGCTCGTTGCGGCCCATCACCGCTTCGATCAGCTCGGTGGTGCCGTCCAGGATCTGCTGACGCTCGTTGGCGTCCACCTGGATCGCGCCACGCACTGCCCGTACCGCCACCTGATCTCCCTCTCCCGTGGAAAAACCCAGCCTAAAGATCGACGACCTTGTAAAGCTCGGCGACCTCGCTCGACGTGAGGCGGCGCACCGTGCCGGGCCGCTGATGGCCGAGCCGGACCGCGCCGTACTGCGTACGGACCAGCCGGCTCACCGGATGCCCGACCTCTTCCAGCAGCCGCCTGACGACGTGTTTGCGGCCCTCGTGCAGCACGATCTCCAACACCGCCCGGGCGCCGAGCGTGTCGGTGATCCGCACCTTATGGACCTTCACCGGGCCGTCTTCGAGCTCCACCCCGGACATCAGTCGGCGTAGCGTGGCCGGCTTCACCGGGCCGGGCACCTCGGCCATATAGGTCTTTTCCACCTCGTACGACGGGTGCGTCAGCCGGTGCGCGAGCTCACCGTCGTTCATCATCAGCAGCAGGCCCTCGCTGTCGGCGTCCAGCCGGCCGACGTGGAAGAGCCGCTCCGGCCGCTCGGCGACGTAGTCGTACACCGTCGGGCGGTTCCGGTCGTCGGACATCGTCGACAGCACGCCCCGCGGTTTGTTCAGCGCGAGGTGCACGACCTTGTCGTCCAGCATGACCCGCTTGTCGTCCACGTGGATGGTGACCTTCTGCGGGTCGACGCGGGAACCGAGCCGGCTGACCACCTTGCCGTCCACCTTCACCCTGCCGTCCGCGATCAGGTCCTCGCAGGCCCGCCGGGAGCCGACACCGGCCGCGGCCAGCACCTTCTGCAGCCGGTCCCCGCGCTCGTCGGGAACATCAGGCTGTTGCGGAGTCGGCACCAAACACCTCATCTAAATCGGCCATGTCCGGCAGCAGAGGCGCCAGTGCAGGCAGTTCGTCCAAGCCGTTCAGGCCCAGCTTTTCCAGGAACAGTGGAGTCGTCACGTAGAGGTGAGCGCCGCTCTCGGGCTCCTCGCCGGCCTCTTGTACCAGCCCACGGGCCACCAGCGTACGCATCACGCTGTCGACCCCCACACCCCGGATCGCCGAGATGCGTGACCGGCTGACCGGCTGTTTGTACGCGACGACCGCCAACGTCTCCAGCGCCGCCTGGGTGAGCCGCGCCTGCTGTCCATCGGTAATGAACCGTTCGACGTACGCGGCGTATTCCTCGCGCGTGTAGAGACGCCAGCCACCGGCGGCCCGACGCAGGTCGAATCCGCGGCCCTGCTCGGTGTATTCGGCCGACAGCTCGGTCAGCGCGGCCGCCACCTGCTCGGTGGGGCATTCGACGATCTGCGCCAGGATCAGCTCACTGACCGGCTCGTCGACGACCAGCAGGACCGCCTCCAGCGCCGACTTCAACGGCGCACCCGGCGCCGACACCATCACCTCGGTGACCTCGCCAGGCTTGGTTGCCGCCTGCTCACCATCCGGCAGCTCGCCGTCCGCTACGGCAGGCACGTCGTCAACCGCCTCGGCCTCGACGGAGTCAGGTACGTCGTCGACCGCGTCGGCTTGGACGAAGTCGGCTACGTCGTCAACCGGCTCGGCTTGCCCAGTGGGAACTTCGGGCGTACCACCATCCACAGTGGACACTGGTGGCTCGGCGGCCGTTTTGGCGGCGTCCGCTGGATTCCCGGTCGGTTCCGGTGGCTGGGTCACGGCTGCTCTTCCTCTGCGGCGAACTCTGTTGCGGACTCTGTTGCTGACTCTGTTGTGGACACGCCGGCCCGCGCGCCCGGGTTTGCGGTTGGTACGAGCGAATCCTGGTCCGCGGTTGTCTCGGCCATCGGCTCTGGCGCAGCTTGACCTATGGAGGCCGGTACGTCAGGCCCCGGCTCAGCCGTCGCCTCCGCAACGCCCAGCGCGGCCGTCGCCTCCGCGGAAGACGGCTCAGCTGTCGTCTCCGCAGCGGACTGCTCAGCTGTCCCGTCCGCGACGCCCGGCTCAGCGACCGATCCCTCGACAGGCAGCTCCGCCACCGTCTCCTCGGCGGGCGTGCCGGCGTACTCGTCCACCTCGACGGCGATGTCCTCGTCGCCGGCGGTCCACCGTACGTGCAGCTCGCCGAGTGCCTGCACCTGGTCGAAGGCGACCGCGCCCTCCCGATAGAGCTCCAGCAGCGCGAGGAACCTGGCGATCACCTCCAGCGTGGTCTCGCAGTCCGAGCACAGGTTCCGGAAGGTCGAGCTGCCGACCCGGCGGAGCCGGTCGGACACGATCGCGGCGTGCTCGCGGACGCTGACCCGCTGGGAGTGGATGTGCTCGGTCGACACCATCGGCGTCGGTTTCGGGGTGAGAGCTTTGGCCGCCAGCAGCGCGAACGCCTCCGGTCCGATCGCCAGCAGCACCTCCGGCATCATCTCGGCGAACCGCGGTTCCAGCTTCACCGCCCGGCCCCACCGCCGGTGGCCGGCCGCCTCCAGCCGGCCGAACAGCGCAGCGACCTCCTTGTACGCCTTGTACTGCAGCAATCGCGCGAAAAGCAGGTCCCGCGCCTCCAACAGCGCGAGGTCCTCCTCGTCCTCGACCTCGGCGGCCGGCAGCAGCCGGGCCGCCTTCAGGTCCAGCAGAGTCGCCGCGATCACCAGAAACTCGGTGGCTTCCTCCAGCTCCCAGGCCGTACCCAGCGCCCGGATGTGCGCGATGAACTCGTCGGTGACCCGGGACAGCGCCACCTCTGTCACGTCCATCTGATGCTTGCCGATCAGCTGGAGCAGCAAGTCGAACGGACCGGTGAAGTTGTCCAGGTGGACCTGGAAACCGCCGCCCTCAGTGTCGCCGGAGCCATCGGCCGTACCCGCCTCGGACGCGTCCACCGAAGCCGCACTTGCCTCAACGGCATCCGACTCAGCGCTCGCCTCGGCGGCCTCCGCCGGGTGCCCGGCAGCGGCCGCGGCGGTGGCGGCGAGCTCGGCGCCCGGTACTGAGCTGGACATTCCTACGACGGTAGCGCAGCGTGCGCCAAGCGCAGCGGAACACTCCCCCGCTCGGGACGCCAGTCGGTCCGGACCGCAAATGTGTTGCTCACTTCACCACCCATCACACCCGTCCCGCGCTGTACGGTCGTCATGCCGCCGCGACGACTTGGGAGGATCCCCTGCGCATCACCGACCTCGTGTTCCCGGCTCTGCGCTACAGCCTGGGCACCGGGATGCGTGCTGCGTTCCGGCCACAGGTGCAGGGCAAGGAGAACATCCCGACCACCGGTGCGGCGATCATCGCCAGCAACCATCTCGCCTTCCTCGACTCCTTCTTCCTGCCGCTGGTTTCGCCGCGAGCGATCCACTTCCTGGCCAAGGCGGAGTATTTCAACGGCAAAGGCATCAAAGGACGGGCGATGGCCGGCTTCTTCACCGGTGTCGGTGCGATTCCGGTGGACCGAGCCGGCGGCCGGGCCGCGATCGCCGCGCTGAACGCCGGCCTGGACGTACTCAAGGACGGCGAACTCTTCGGCATCTACCCCGAGGGCACCCGGTCACCGGACGGTCGGCTCTACAAAGGACGGACCGGCGTCGCGCATCTCGCGTTGCAGACCGGCGTACCAGTCATCCCCGCCTGTGTCGTGGACACGAACAAAGTCCAGCCAGACAAGGACAAACCGCTCCGGCTGCGGCCGGTGAAGGTCACCATCAAATTCGGTGAACCGCTGGACTTCAGCAAATACCAGGACATGCCGTCCAACCGCCACGTCATCCGCGCCATCACCGACGAAGTCGTCGACGCGATCCGAGCCCTCTCCGGCCAGGAATACGTCGACCGCTACGCGTCCACCCCGGCGCCCCTCACCAAGAAGTAGCCCATTGGCCGCGGTGCCTCAGTGACAGCAAAACCGTTCAACTGGACGCCGAGTGATGCGCTTTCTGTGGCACTCGCCGAACGCCACACTCTTGGTGCCACTGGGCAACCCCATGTCTCATCGAGTGCGGGACATTGTGCCGCACTCAACGACCAGGACCAGCTTCCAAGATCAACACCAGCCAGCAACGAGCCACTCCAGCACGTACAGCCCCAACAGCCCCAGAAACCTCAAGAAACGCAAAAAAAATCGTCTACGCGCGTCCTCAAACCCACCCCCCACCCGATCTGGGTGGGGGCCAATTTATACAGGGGGGGTACGACAGTTTCGCGCCGTAGCGGGTATCGGTGGAAACCAGGGCTGGCGCGTCGCGGCCAAAGCAGAGCAGCCAAAAGCAGAGCAGCCAAAGTAGAGCTGCGAAGCAGGACACGGAGCGTGGAGAGGTCAGTCCTCGTTGAGGAGGCGTTGGACGAGCGGTGAGTCGTCGCCGAACTCGTCCAGCGAGGTCAGCGCCAGCGCGATGGCGTGTCGTACGATCCGACCGCGATCGACGGCGAGGCCGTGCTCTCGGCGCAGCGTCAGCCGGGCCGACTCCAGCGCGAGCAGTTCCTCCGCTGACACGTACACGGTGATCTTCTCGTCGTGCCGTTCCCGGCCAGTGCCGCGGCGGGCTTGCCGCCGGGTCGGCAACGGCGAGACGTTGTCGGGTTTCTCGTCGGAATCGGGGAAAGCCGGCCGCTGCTGCGTGCTGCGGAACAGCTCCGCGGCGCCGGGCAGGCTGGCCCGGCGGCTCATCGGGCGATCACTTCGCGGGCTAAAGCACGGTATGCCCGTGCCCCCGTGGAACTTGGTGCGAACGAGGTGATCGGCTCGCCCGCCACCGTGGTCTCCGGGAACCGCACTGTTCGCGAGATCACTGTGTCGTACACCTTCTCTCCAAATGCTTCTACCACCCGACCCAGCACCTGGCGCGCGTGCACTGTCCGCGCGTCATACATGGTCGCCAGGATTCCGTCCAGTTCGAGCGCCGGGTTCAGCCGGTCCTTGACCTTCTCGATGGTGTCGATCAGCAGTGCGACCCCGCGCAGGCTGAAGAACTCGCATTCCAGCGGGATCAGCACGCCGTGCGCCGCGGTCAGCGCGTTGATCGTGAGCAGACCGAGCGAAGGCTGGCAGTCGATGAGGATGTAGTCGTAGTCCTCGACGGCCGACCGCAGCACCCGCGCGAGCGTCATCTCCCGGGCGACCTCGCCGACCAGCTGTACCTCGCCGGCCGACAGGTCGATGTTGCTAGGCACCAGGTCCAGACCGTCCACACTGGTCTTGACCTTCACGTCGTCGAGGCTGACCTCGCGCTGCATCAGCAGGTTGTAGACGGTCAGCTCCATGTCGTGGGTGCTGACACCGAGCCCGACCGACAGGGCGCCCTGCGGGTCGAAGTCGACCAGCAGCACCTTGCGGCCGTACTCGGCCAGCGCGGCGCCCATGTTGATGGTCGTCGTGGTTTTGCCGACGCCACCCTTCTGGTTGCACAGCGCGATGATCCGGGCAGGACCGTGCCGTACGAGCGGCGGCGGCTCCGGGATCACCCGGACCGGCCGACCGGTCGGACCCACCTTGGCGTTGCGCCCATACAGCGGCTGTTCGGTCTCGGGTGAGTCCGACGCATCCGGCCGCTGCGGAGGCTCCATCCCCATCGATGGATCTGGGAAAGCATGTCTTGACATGACCCGCCGTCCTTCACAAGACGCGTCCCGTTAAGGCCTACATTCTGGCGTTCACCGCGACGAAGTCGGGGGAAGTGCGGCGACATGTCGACTCTAAGGCCGCCAGCACCGCCGGCCGGGGATGGCTCGCGGCGTGTCGGGAACGGCCTTCGAACATGTGGACGGACAATCGGACGTCGGGTCGTAAACAGGCCATTTATCACGAAAAACTGTGACAGACAACCTCGTTAATCCCGCGCTCTGGGATGGGCTGTGGCATACACCTCACGCAATCTGTCCACCGTTATCAAGGTGTAGACCTGCGTTGTCGTCACCGACGCGTGTCCCAACAGCTCCTGCACCACTCGTACGTCCGCGCCGCCGTCCAGCAGGTGGGTGGCGAACGAGTGCCGGAGGGTGTGCGGCGACACCGGTACGTCCAGCTGCGCCTTCTGGGCGGCCGCCCGCAGGATCGTCCACGCGCTCTGCCGGGACAGCGGCCCGCCGCGCCCGTTCAGGAAAAGCTTGGGGGTGCCGCGGCCGGCCTGCGCGAGGGCGGGCCGCGCTCGTACGAGGTAGTCGTCGACGGCCCGCAGCGCATACGACCCGACCGGCACGATCCGCGTCTTGCCGCCCTTGCCATGCAACACCACCGACCCGCTGCGCGGCTGCCCCTGCGTCGCCGGCTCCACCACCAGGTCATCGATCGCGAGCCCCACCGCCTCGGAAATCCGCGCGCCGGTCCCGTACAAGACCTCCAGCAGCGCTCGATCCCGGATCGACCGCGGATGATCGCCACTGCTGGAAGCCGCGAGCAGCAGCTCCACATCGGACAGCGGGATCGCCTTGGGCAGCCGCCGCGGCGGCGCCGGCGGGTGTACGTCCCGGGCCGGATCGTCGGCGGTCAGACCCTCCCGATGCGCGAACCGATGCAGTCCCCGCACCGCGATCACCGCCCGCGCCGCCGACGCCGACGACAGCGGCTGATGCTCTTCGTCGCCTTCCCGGAGCTGGGCCAGGAACTCGCTGACATGCCCGCCACTGACGTCCGCCAGCGACGAGACCCCCGCCGCTTCCAGGGCTTGGAGGTAGCGGCCGAGATCGCGCCGGTACGAACTGAGGGTGTTCGCGGCGAGGCCCCGCTCGACCGCCAGATGGTCGAGATAGCCGCGCACGGCCCGCTCGGCGTCCGTGACCGCCGCCGCTGGGGTCATGCCACCCCTCCGACTCCTGATGTCCCCCGACCTGACCGGCAGCATAGCGACCCGGTACGACTCTCCCCGTACGCCCGACAAAACGAGGCCCATCTCCGCGCTTGAACACCCAACTTCTGGGCATAGGGTGATCTCCGATCCAGTCAACTGCCCAGAGGAGGCCGCGGTGCGGGGAAGACTGCAGGATGTGGGCTGGCGCCGGGTGGTCGCGCTCGCCGTCGGCCTGGTGACCACGGTGGCGATCAGCGCCGCGCCAGCCAGCGGCGCCCTCGCGCCGGCCGGATCGTCAGCCGTTTCACCGAAAATCGCCTGCGGCGCACTGCCCGGCGTCGACTTCCGGCACCTCCCGGGCGCGGCGACCACGGTGTCGTCCGCGGTGGTGGCCACCGCGGCGCAGGGGTACGAATACTGCGACGTGAGGGGCGTGATCGCGCCGCACATCACCTTCGAGATCCAGCTGCCGACCAAGACCTGGACGCAGCGGTATATGCAGACCGGGTGCGGCGGCCTGTGCGGCGCGGTCGGCATCGGGGTCATCGCCGCGGACGGCTGCGCGCCGGTCAACAACGGTGAGTACGTGATGGCCTCCGACGACACCGGACACACCGGCGTCACCAACACGGACGGCAGTTGGGCCGCCAACAACCCGCAGGCCAAGATCGACTTCGGCTTCCGGTCCGAGCATGTGATGTCCGTGGTGGCCAAGCGAGTCATCAAAACTTTCTACGGCCAGGGGCCAAAATACTCGTACTTCGACAGCTGCTCCAACGGTGGCCGGCAGGCCCTGGTGGAGGCACAGCGGTTCCCGTACGACTTCAACGGCATCATCGCCGGCGCCCCGGCGAACATCTGGTCGGGCCTGGTCGGCGAGGCCGCGCCGTACGTGGCGCTCGCCAACCGGGACGCCAATGGCAAGCAGATCCTCGGACAGGAGAAACTGGCGCCGCTGCACAAGGCGGTGCTGGCCGCCTGCGACGCGCTCGACGGGCTGGTCGACGGCCAGATCAGCGACCCTCGCGACTGCCACTTCCACCCGGCCACGGTGGCCTGCCCGACCGGCGTCGATCGGGTCGACTGCCTCACCCCAGCGCAGGTCAGCACGGTCACGAAGTTCTACGACGGGGTACGTGACCCGCGCGGTGTCCGGCTCTACCCCGGCGCCCTGGAGCCCGGCTCCGAGCTCGCGTGGCTCGGCTGGGAAGTCGCGGTGCCAGGTGTCATCGACCCGGCGCTGGCGTACCAGTTCGGCGAGAACTACCTGAAATACATGGCATACCTGAAGAACCCACCAGCCTCTTTTACGTTGAAGGACACCACTTTCGACGACCGGTCATTCACCGCACAGCAGCCGTTGAACCAGATTTACGCGGCCCAGAGTCCCGACCTGTCGGCTTTCCGTAACGCCGGCGGCAAACTCATCGTGTGGCACGGCTGGGCCGACTCGGCGATCCCGCCGCAGGGCACCCTCGCGTACCGGCAGGCGGTCGAGGACCGGATGGGCGGATACGCTGCCGTGCAACGATTTTCCCGACTGTTCATGCTTCCGCAGGTCGCCCACTGCGGTGGCGGCGACGCCCCGGACGCAATCAACCTGGTCGACCCGATCGTCTCGTGGGTCGAGCACGGCGTCGCCCCGACCGAGGTGACCGCGACCATGCGCAACGGCAACACGGTCGTACGCACAAGGCCGATCTACAACTACCCAGTGGAAACGCAGTACAACGGCGACGGCGACATCAACAGCGCCGCCAACTTCCACCCGGTGGTGCCGAGCCACCGACCGAACGACCACATCGCCTGGCTCGGCTCTTTCCACTAACCCCGCGAAATTCTCACGCCTCACCGGCTGTCGGCGACCCGACAGTCGGTGAGGCTCATTTTTGTCGGTGGCCCTTCCTAGCGTCCTCGGCATGCGAACAACACCGCGCGTCCCGAAGATCCTGCCCGTCCCGAAGGGCAGGTGGCACAGTGCCCAGGAAGGTCCGTGAGATGATCAAGCTGATCGAAGCCGACGGCTGGTATCTGGCCAGAACAAAAGGAAGTCACCGGCAGTTCAGACACGCGGACAAGGCCGGCTGCACGACCATCGCGGGGAAACCGAGTGACACATTGCACCCGGACGTCGAGAGGAGCATCCTATGTCAAGCAGGCTTGAAAAGGAGGCTTTGATGAGCGGATATGTCGTCATTGTGCTACGCGACGACGCCGGTGGCTACGGCGCTTGGAGCCCGGATCTGCTCGGCTGCGTCGCCGCATCCCGTGACTACGAAGAGTGCGTACGGCTGATGGGCGAAGCCATCGCCATCCATTTGGACGGCATGCGCGAGGACGGCGATCCCATTCCTGAACCAACGGCGGTCGGCGCGCTGCTGATGCCCGCAGCCTGACTTTCCCCCAACCGTTGCCGCGACCACGTTTACCGTCGCCGCCTAGAGCTGAGGCTGGCCCGCCGTACGCGAAAGCGTGGCGAGGCCAGCCCTTTCGGTATTAGTTGAGGACGAACGAGGCGAAACGCTGGATCAGCGGCCAGGCCGGTCCGACCAGGGAGCGTCGGCGGGACGCAGGCCCGAGTAGCCGGTGTCGCGGGCGCGGGCCGCGGCGAGGATGCCGATGCAGGCGGCGGCGTTGCGTACTTCTCCTGAGAAAACCCAGGAAACAGCCTCGTCCAGCGGCACTCGCTGAACCGTCATCAGGGCTTCCTCGCCAACCCGGTCGAATTTCTCACCGGTGGCCGCCAAATCTCGGGCCAGGAAAAGCCGGATCGCCTCGTTGCTGCAGCCGGGCGTGGTGAGCACGTCGGCCAGTACGTCCCAGCGGCCGGCTTTGAGGTCAGCCTCCTCGGCCAACTCGCGGGCAGCGGTCTGGACGGCTGGCTCGCCGTCGACGTCCAGCAGGCCGGCGGGCAGCTCCCAGAGGTCCTGGCGTACGGGATGGCGATATTGCCGGACCAGCACGACCCGGTCCTGCTCGTCGACGGCGACCGCACCGACGGCACCCAGGTGGACCATGTAGTCGCGCCGGTGGGTGTCGCCGGCCGGCATCACCACCTCGTCACTGACCACCGTCATGATCGGGCCGCGGAACTGCTCCTGGCTGGAGACGACCGAGAAAACGTCCGCCACGTCAGCTCACCGAGCCGGCGTGCGAGTGGTTGCGGGTGCGCAGGTCCGACTCGGGCTTGGCCGGCGGGTCGACTAACTCGACCGGCAACCGGGCCGCCTCCGAGTAATCCACCGCGGCCGCGACGAACGCCCGGAACAGCGGATGCGACCGGGTCGGCCGGGACTTGAACTCCGGGTGCGCCTGGGTGCCCACGAAGAACGGGTGTACGTCCCTGGGCAGCTCGCCGAACTCGACCAGTCGGCCGTCCGGCGACAGCCCGGAGAACACCATCCCGGCCGCGGTCAGCCGGTCGCGGTAGGCGTTGTTGACCTCGTACCGGTGCCGATGTCGCTCGGAGACGGTCGTCGTCTCGTACGCCTGCGCCGTGATGCTGCCGGGCAGCAGCTCGGCCGGGTACGCGCCGAGACGCATCGTGCCGCCCATGTCCCGCTCGCCCGCGACGACGTCTTCCTGGTCGGCCATGGTGGCGATCACCGGGTGCGCCGCGGTCGGGTCGAACTCGGCCGAGTTGGCGCCGTCCAGGCCGGCGAGGCCGCGGGCCACCTCGATCACCATGCACTGCAGGCCAAGACACAACCCGAGCACCGGGATGTTGGCCCGCCGGGCGTGCGCGATCGCACCCACCTTGCCTTCGATGCCCCGGACGCCGAAACCGCCGGGGATCAGTACGCCGTCCACGCCGGCGAGCGCGGCAGCCGCGCCGGACGCGCTCTGGCAGTCATCGGAACCGACCCAGCGGATGTCCACCCGCGCGTGGTTGGCGAAGCCGCCGGCCCGGAGCGCCTCGGTCACTGACAGGTAGGCGTCCGGCAGGTCGACATACTTCCCGACCAGCGCCACCGTCACCGTCTGCTGGGGCTTATGGACCCGTTGCAGCAAGTCATCCCAGCGGGTCCAGTCGACATCACGAAAGGGCAGGCCGAGCCGGCGTACGACGTACGCGTCGAGGCCTTCGGCGTGCAGCACCTTGGGGATGTCGTAGATGCTCGGGGCGTCCGGCGCGGACACCACCGCGTCCGCGTCCACGTCACACATCAGCGAGATCTTGCGCTTCAGGGAGTTGGGGATCTCCCGGTCCGAGCGGCACACGATCGCGTCCGGCTGGATGCCGATGCTGCGCAGCGCCGCCACCGAGTGCTGCGTCGGCTTGGTCTTCAGCTCCCCGCTGGGCGCCAGATACGGCAGCAGCGAGACATGCAGGAAGAAGACGTTGTCCCGGCCGACATCGTGGCGTACCTGCCGGATCGACTCCAGGAACGGCAGCGACTCGATGTCGCCGACCGTGCCGCCGACCTCGGTGATCACCACGTCCGGGCGCTCGGGGTCGCGGGTGGCCATCGCCCGGACCCGCTCCTTGATCTCGTTGGTGATGTGCGGGATGACCTGGACCGTGTCGCCCAGGTATTCGCCGCGGCGCTCCTTCGCGATCACCTGGCTGTAGACCTGGCCGGTGGTGACGTTGGCCGAGCCGTGCAGGTTGGTG
Source organism: Fodinicola feengrottensis (assembly GCF_039530045.1). Lineage (NCBI taxonomy): Bacteria > Bacillati > Actinomycetota > Actinomycetes > Mycobacteriales > Fodinicola > Fodinicola feengrottensis. The sequence goes on from NZ_BAAANY010000017.1 coordinate 149,707, forward strand.
TCCAGGAACCGCTCGTAATGCCCGATGTCCAGGTCGGTCTCGGCGCCGTCCTCGGTGACGAAGACCTCGCCATGCTGGAACGGGTTCATCGTGCCGGGGTCGACGTTCAGGTACGGGTCGAGTTTCTGCATCACCACGCGCAGACCGCGGGCGGTGAGCAGATTGCCCAGACTGGAGGCGGTGAGACCCTTACCCAGCGAGGATGCGACCCCACCGGTCACGAAAACGTGTTTGGTCGGTTGATCTTTTGTCCAAGAGGACAGGGCCACGTGAGGCTCCCCGTGATCGAGGGCGGGTCCGATGACCCGCACGTCCACGGGAGTTCACCGTAACACCCGGCTGGCTACCGGCGCTTGCCAGAGTGCCCCGAGACACCCTGGCGTGTCGCTCTCTCGCTCGCCGAATGTAACGAAACAGCGCGGATTTGTCCGTTTTGCGCGCCGTTTCGTTACATTCGGCATCAGGCGGGGAGGGCGGAGGTGGCACCGGGAGCGGTGCCGTAGTGGCCGGTCTTGTGGTTGAACTGCTCGGCGACGGCCAGCGCGGTGGCGACCTGGCTCTCGGCCGTACTCACACCGTCGACAGTCGACAGGGTGGCCGCGAGGGCTTTGTCGGCTCGTACGGCCGCCACGACATTGCCGGTGCCGACGGTGGTGGTGCCGGCGAGTACGGCCGCGCCGAACGCCGACCGGAACTGCCGTACGAGCGTCAGCACGCCAGCGTTCTTCTTCGTCGCGTCCTGACCCTCGGCCGGCTTGCCGGCCACGATCACCACGGCCTGCGCCGCGTTCACCGCGGCCGCGTCGGCGGTCAGCAACTTCAACTGGCCGTAGCCGGCAAGGATCGCGGTCCGGTTAGCGTCGTTGACGTTTTCCTTGCCGTCAGCGAAAACCCGCGCGATCAGAGCCGCCGAGGTCTCCGCGCCGTTGGAGTTGTTCGGCAGGCCCTTCACGGTCAGTGGCAGCAACCGCTGGGCGAGGTCCACCTCGTCGTTGTTGCGGGTCGGGTCGACGAACGCGTCGGTGAAGGCGATGTCCCCGGACACGGTCGCGCCGGCGGCGGTCAGCATCTTGGCCACCGCGGCCCGGTCGGCGGCGGTGGCGCCGGGCGCGCCGACCACCAACACGCTGTGGCCGGTCAGCTTCTTGCCGACCAGTGTTGGCGCGATCTGCTGGACGAACTTGTCCCGCCCGCTGGCCTGTTGCTGCAGCTCACCGACCTGGGACCGAAGGCCCTGGTTGCTCTGCCGCAGGTTGGCGCCCTGGGCGTTGCCGGCCCACGAGCCGTTCAACGCGAACGTACCCAGCAGCAACCCGGCGGCGACCGCGAGCAGCACGGACATGACCGAGACGATGTGATAGCGGAAATTGATCACGAGATCAGCCTTTGCAGGGCGAAGACGACGTTCTCCCAGTTTTCGGCGAGCAGTTGCAGCCATCCCTGGCCGACCGTCGAGACGGCGACCGCGCCGGCCATCGCGAGCACGGTGAGCACCGCGAGCAACGCGATCGAGCGGCCGGAGATTGTCTGCCGGTAAAGCTGCGCGACTCCCTTGGCGTCCACCATTTTGGTGCCGACCCGCAGCCGGGTCAGGAAACCGGACGCCATCCCGGAGCGGCCCTGGTCGAGGAACTCCCCCAGGTTGGACTGCATGCCGACCGTGACGATCAGCGACGCGCCCCGCTCGTCCGCGAGCAACAACGCGATGTCCTCGCTGGTGGCGGCGGCCGGGAAGGTCACCGCGTCGATGCCAAGATCCTGCGCTCGCGACAGGCCCGGAGCGCGCCCGTCCGGATACGCCTGTACGACGACTTCCGCGCCACATCGCAGCGCCTCGTCCCCGACCGCGTCCATATCGCCGACGATCAGGTCCGGCGCGTACCCGGCCTCGATGAGGGCGTCGGCGCCACTGTCGACGCCAATCAGCACCGGCTTGCGCTCCCGGATGTACGGCCCGAGGGCCGCCAGGTCCTCGCGATACCGGTAGCCGCGTACGACCACCAGGCAGTGCCGGCCCTCGATCGGCGTACGGACCAGGGGAATGCCCACCCCGTCCAGCAGCAACTCCTGCTCAGAGCGCAAATACTCGGTGGCGTTGGCGGCGAATGCCTCCAGCTGCACCGAAAGCCCGTCGCGGGCCGCCAGCATCGCCGCGGCCACCGTCTCCAGGTCCTGCACCTGGCCGCTGGCGATCACCTCGTCGCCCAGCCACACCTGAGACCCGTCGACCCGGACGGCCTGGCCGTCCCGCAGCCGCTCGAAGACCTCTTCGCCCACCTGGTCAAGCAGCGGGATGCCGGCGTTCACGATCACCCGCGGCCCAAGATTGGGATATCGCCCGGAAATACTCGGCGCCACATTGACCACCGCGAACACCCCCGCGGCCACGATCGCCTCGGCGGCCACCTGATCCAGGTCGACATGGTCGATAATCGCCACATCACCGCGAGCCAACCGCGGAATCAACCGCTTCGTCCGCCGATCAAGCCGCGCGATGCCGGTGACACCGGACTGCAACCCGTGTTTCCTGCGCAGGGCGGCCATCCGCATCGGCACCCCTCCTCCCACCCAGTCGCTCGCCATCATGACACCGGCATCGGTCATTTCGGTCGTACGACACACTGGTCGCCCCACCGACAACAGGTCCGTTGCCGAGCGCGGGACAAAACCCCACACTCAACGT